>CAZSZE010000033.1:27098-42554 GCA_964610645.1 uncultured Enterobacterales bacterium
CCTTGTTCTTGTCGCGGAAACGGACAGGGGTCGGGGGGTGGCGGCTCACCCCGCCACTTCTGGCCGCTCCAGCGCCCAATCGGGGGGAGTTCAGCGCCGAAACGAGGGATTTCATCGCCAAATCGGGGGGGGATAGGCCATCCCCCCTTGTTCTTGTCGCGGAAACGGACAGGGGTCGGGGGGTGGCGGCTCACCCCGCCGCTTCTGGCCGCCGCGTTCTGGGCCAGGGAAGGTGCACTCTCTCCGAAGGCTGGCCGCTCGTCCCCGTTCCAGGCTTGGTTCGCCGGGATTCCATCGAGCGGGCGCAAGGCAATGACATAGAATCGGACGCCCCGGAGGACCAGCTTGCCGCGCTTCGGCGCACCCACAGTCTGTCGGCTGAGGCGGTCACGGATGTCGCAACACCTCTCCGGCAAGCCACCACCGCCCGTGCCTCGGTGTTGTCCACAGTCGTCGACGCGCCCGAGCCGGTGACTCTGAGTTCCATGGACGCCGACGATCGCTCCGAAGAGACCGACGAGCGCGCAATTGCAGCAGCCGGGGATTGTGCCGGTGCACGAGATCAGGCGGACAGCAGATGGGCGGTTCTACTTCACGATGGCCGAGGTCAGGGGGCGGACGTTCACCGATGTGATCGCCGAGGTGCACGGGGCCAGTCGAGGCGATCGATGGGAGCCGGGGGCCGCCGGCTGGACCTTCCGGCGGCTGGTGGATGCCCTGGCCCGGGCCCCCGCTGACCTCGTGGCTGCCAGGCGCTGCGCGGCCAATCTCAAAGGTGACGGAGCGCTGACCCTCCGCACCGACCCACCCAACGCCAAGGTGCTGCTGCACCGCTTCGTACTCCAGAACCGCCGACTGGTTCCCGTGTTCGAGCGCTCGCTAGGGCGGACCCCGCTCACGACGGTTGACCTGCCCATGGGCAGCTATCTCTGCATCATCAAGGCAGAAGGCCGCGCCGAGGTGCGCTACCCGGTGCACATCTCCCGCAGTCACCATTGGGACGGTGTGCCGCCAAGCGCCACCGAGCCGTACCCCATCCACCTGCCCCACCTCGACGAACTCGTGGCCGACGGCCGGGAGAAGGAGGCCCTACGCCATGTCCCCAGAGAGCGAGCCGGCCAGGCCAGCGAACTTGCCGCCATGGTCTTTGGACGACAAGATGACGGCACCTTCCAACTCATCGTCGATGCGGACGGCGACGACTGCGGCCGGATTGGGCCGTCTTCGCAACGTTCCCGGCTACCGGGACGCGCTCTTCGGCTTCCGCCTGGCCCGTTCGCTCACCCATTGATCCGCGCAAACACCCAGAAAACAGCAACTCCTTTTCGGCCCCAACAAGTCCGACATGAAACGAACCGGATAATTCGATAGAAGAGCCTCGAGCCCATGATGACCTTGCCCCGCCAATTCGCCCTCCCCCTGGCCGCCCTCGCGCTGGCCCTGGGATTGTGCGCGGGCTGCGGGAGCGATCCCGTGGGGCGAGAAATCGGTGAATACCACGCGGCCATGTCCAACCTCGCCGTGCGCAACAAGGTGCTGGCGGATGAATTCCTGACCCTCGCCGCCAAGATTCACGGCAGCGAGGCCGATGCCGATGCGGTGGCCCAGACCTGGCAGGACCGCATCGTGCCCCTGGCCAACGAGCTCAAGGCCGGGGTCGCCGACATCCAACCCACGGCAGGGGAACTGCGGGAGATCCACAGCCAGGTGGTGTCGTGTTGGACCGAGCGCGCCGATGCCTACACCCGGCTGCTGGCCGCCTTCCGATCGGCGGATGCAGCCGGATTCAACGCCGCCTTGGAAAAGAACCAGCTCTCAAAGGCCCAGGAGGAGGCGTACTTCACGTCCATCAACAACCTCCTGGGGGCCTACGACTACCACCTCTTCCAGCACCCGGGCTAGTTGTGGGGCCGCAGCTTGCGGGAATCGCAGACCTGCTGGAAAGCACAGTGGCGGACGGCATCCCCGCCGCCAGCACCTGGGTCCTGCACCAGGGACGGTGCATCCATGCTTCAGCCCATGGGGGTTCCGCGGACGGCCCCACCACCGAGGACAGCCTCTTTGACATCGCCAGCCTCACCAAGGCCCTGGCCACGACGTCCGTTGCAGCGGTGCTCACGGCCCGGGGGATCCTGGACCTCGATGCGCCCGTGGCCTCCCTTCTCGAGGATTGCTCCCTTCCCGAGAGCGTGACCCCGCGCCACCTCCTGGCCCACCAAAGCGGCCTGGAGCCCTGGCGCCCCCTCTTTGTCAGCCTGGAATCCCACCCGGTGGCAGGCGACCTGTTCAAGAACCCCCATCCGGGCGCCTGGGCCCTGGCACGCCGAATCATCTATGAGCAGGCCCGGATGGGGACCCCGACCCCCGGGGTGTGCCGGTACAGCGACCTGGGATTCCTGGTGTTGGGAGAGATCCTGGAGGCCCTGGGCGGGGAGAGCCTGGATGCCATGGCGCAGCACCTGGTCTTCGACCCCCTGGGCATGAAGGACACCGGCTTTGTCCGGCTGCCCATCGGTGAGGAGGGCACCGCGTTCCTCGGACGACATGTGCTTCCCACGGGCCAGCACCGTCCACGGGATCCCGCTCCTGGGCAAAAGGGAATGTACCAGCCCGGGACCGGCCGGCCGTCCGTGGTGGGAGAAGTAGACGATGACAACGCCTGGGCCATGGGGGGGGTGGCACCCCACGCGGGCCTGTTCTCCACAGCGCAGGATGTGGCCCGGTGGGGTGCGTCCCTGGCCGCCGAAACCAAGGGGGGCAACGGCCTTGGCGCCGGCCCAATCCTGGAGGAGTGGATGGCGGACGCCGGCACTGGGCGGGGCCTGGGATTTGATCGCCCCGGCGGCGAGGGCAGCACCGCGGGTCCCCGCTTTGGCCAGGGTCCCCTGGGCGGATTTGGCCACCTGGGATTTACCGGGTGTTCCATCTGGGTCGATCGCGACCGCGACATTTCCGCGGCCCTCCTGACCAACCGGGTCTGGCCCGGAAGAGAGCATGTCTCGGGGATTCAAGCCCTGCGGCCCGCGTTTCACGAGTCCATTCTGGACGCCCTGTAGGGCTACAAGTCGCAGAAGCGATCTGGACTCTGCCCCGGGATCGTCAGGGCCCCGCAACCGTCACAACCATCCCGCCCTTCCATCACCAGCTCGATCACGTGGTCGGTGGTGTAGGACACCGTGCCCCGGGGCTCCGCCTCGCAGGAGTTGCGCCAGCGCAGGGCACCGTCGATGCAGAAGTCACCGGTGGGGCCATCGGCCCATTCCCGTACCAGGACCGCACCCCTGATAAGGGCCCCATTCCCCCGGAGATCGTAGTCGAGATTGCGCACAAACCGACCGCTCAAAAGCCCGGTGCCCCCGGTCAGGTTGCGATTCTCTTCCACGTGAATCGATGCCTCTCCCTCCTCGCTCCAGGGGAAGGTCCAGGAACCGGTGGCCTCATAGAGCCAGGGCCGGCCATCCGCATTGAATGACAGGGAAAACGCATCGTATTGCACCTCCAACTCGTCCTCCCGCATCTCGAGCAGGAGCTCCCCCCCCATTGCCCCGCCGCAGTCGCCCGTGTACCGGACCTTGTCATCCGAAAGCCACTCCTCACTCGGACAATGCCCGCCGGAGTCTTCCGCCTGGTCCCACACCACCTCCAGCATCCACCAATGCAGCTCAAACTCCCCGTACGCTTCCTGGGCCCAGCCGGAGTGGTGGTACAAGGGGGAGAAGCTTAGCGCATCCGTCACCTGGTAGGGGTTGGACAAGGTGTAGGTCTGGCCCCCGGACAGTAGGCAGGTCACCGGGTCGGCGTCGCTGTCTGCATCGGCGTCTGCATCGGCGTCTGCATCGGCGTCTGCATCCGCATCGGCGTCCGCATCGGCGTCCGCATCCGAATCAGCGTCCGCGTCCGCATCGGCGTCCGCATCGGCATCCGCGTCTGCATCCCCCTCCAAAGCCGTGTCGACCACGCCATTTCTCGGGTCATCCACAAGCTTGAGGGTGGGGGCAGAACACGCTGCCACCCACAAGAGAACCACAACGAAACCGACAATGCGCATGGACACACCCTCTCCTTCCCGCAAGGTCCAACGTAGCGCCGAAAGACGGGTTCCGGTACCCTCTGTGGCATGGCCAAGGCACAAGATGCGCTGGTGGGACTCCTCCAGACCATGGAGAAGAGAGAAGCCTCCGATGTCTTTTGGACGGTGGGCAAGGCTCCAGCCTTGCGAATCCACGGGCAATTGGAGGTCCTCGATCTGCCGCCCCTCGCGGAAAAGGACGCCCAGGCGTTTCTGCAGGCGGTATTGAGCGACGGGCAACGCGCCCTTTTTGAAGAGACGGGGGACCTGGATGCTGGTTTTTCCACGGAGGAAGGCAACCGCTACCGCCTGAACCTCTCCCGGCAGCAGGGAAGGATCTGCGTGGTGGCCCGCGCCGTCCCCAGCGGGGCCATGAGCTTTGAGGAGCTGGGACTGCCGGTGCAGGTGCGGGAGCTGGCCCGGGAGGTCCGCGGCCTGGTGCTGGTGACAGGTTCGACGGGTTCCGGAAAGTCCACCACCCTCTCCGCCATGGTGCACCACATCAACCAGACCCGGCCCGCGCACATTGTCACCATCGAGGATCCAATTGAGTTCGTGCACAAGGACGAGAAGGCACGCATCACCCAGAGGGAGGTGACCAGCGACACGGCCACCTTTTCCTCAGCCCTCCGCCACGTGGTGCGCCAGAGCCCCGACGTCATCATGCTCGGGGAAATGCGCGATGCGGAGACCATGCGCGTGGCCCTGTCCGCCGCCCTGACGGGACACCTGGTCCTGGCCTCGGTCCACACCATCGATGCCACCCAGACCCTGCAGCGAATCTTGAGCTACTTCCCCGACCACATGCGGGCCCAGGTGGCCATGGACCTGTCCTTGACCCTGCGAGGCATTGTCTCCCAGCGGCTCATGCCCACCCAGAATGAGAATGGACGAGCGCTCGGCGTGGAGCTTCTCACCTGCACCCCGCCGGTGGTGAAGCTCCTGCGGGAGCTGCGCATCGACGAGCTGCAGGACCTGATGCGCTCCACGCGGGATCCAGGCATCCGCACCTTCAATCGCTCCATCCTGAAGCTCTACCAGGAAGGCGCAATCACCTATGAAATGGCCCTCTCACAGGCCACGAACCCCGACGAGTTCTCGCTGCAGGCAAAGGGCATGGCGGCGGGCATTGCCACATTTGCCACGGGCAACGCCCTGGAAGACGTGGAGTTGGACATGATGTCCCTGTTGGGCCAGGTCCTGGACCGGGGCGCCTCCGACCTGCACCTGACGGCGGGACGCCCTCCCATTTTGCGGATTTCGGGACACCTGGAGCCCATTGGCGAGGCTGCCCTTTCGGATGCAGACATGAGAATCCTGCTCTACTCCATCTTGAGCGGCCGCCAACGCAGCATGTACGAGTTGGAGCGCGAGCTGGACTTTGCCCTGGCCCTCGAGTCGGGTCGCCGGTTCCGGGTGAACGCCTACTACCAGAAGGGCAGAATGGCCGCAGCGCTCCGCGCGATCCCCGCGGAAATCCCCGATGCAGACCAGTTGGGTCTTCCCGCCAACCTCTTGAAGTTGGGCTCTCGCCCTCATGGGCTTCTGCTCATGGTGGGCCCCACCGGGTCCGGAAAGACCACCACCCTGGCCTGCCTGGTGGATCGCATCAACAGCACCCGCGCCTGCCGGATCATCACGGTCGAAGATCCCATCGAGTACGCCCACGAAAGCAAGCTGGCCACCATCGATCAGCGGGAGGTCTATGCGGACACAAAGGGATTCTCCGCCGCCCTCAAGTACATCCTTCGCCAAGACCCCGACGTGATCCTGATCGGGGAAATGCGGGATCTTGAGACCATTTCCGCTGCGCTGACGGCTGCGGAAACAGGGCACCTTGTCCTGGCGACCCTGCACAGCAACGACGCCGTCCAGGCGATTGACCGCATTATCGACGTGTTCCCCTCCCACCAGCAGTCCCAAGCCCGCTCCCAGCTGGCTGCGTCGATTTTGGGCATCGTCTCCCAGCGCCTGTTGCCCCGAAAGGGGAGCGACGGCCGCATGGCGGTGTTTGAAATCCTCGTGGGAAGCCCCGCCGTGCGAAACCTCGTGCGGGAACACAAGCTTCACCAGGTGCAGTCGATCATGGAAGGGGCGCGACGGGAGGGCATGATCACCCTGGATCGCGCCTTGAAGGAAGCCTACGACAACGGGCTGATCACCTGGGATGATGCCCACCGGTTCCTGCAGAACCCGCGCCTGATTCCGCCGCCCCAGGGCGTTCCCATGCGCACCGCCTGATCGTTTCGAGAATGGACCGAGCGCTCGCCTGGATTCGGGGAGAATGGCCCCTCCTGTTGGGGCTGGTTGTCGGCGGAACTCTGGTGGGCGAGCATGCGTTTCTGAATCTCCACATTCCGGAAGGATCAGACTGGGGCGTGTACCTGCGGGGGGCGGAGCACGTGTGGCACCCCGAACGGGACACCACATTTCCCGACTGGCGAACGCCGGCCTATGCCTGGCTGGTGGGGTGGCTGGGGGAGTCCGAGGGGTATGTGCGGGCCGGGCAGATCCTCTCTTCCGTCTCGGCCCTGCTGACGGTGCTTGCGGCCGGCCTGATGGGTCGGGCGCTCTCTACTGCCTGGATTGGGGGGCTGGCCGCCATGGCTGTGGCCGGGTTCACCCCGGTGGCCCACGGAGCCCACTGGGTGAACCACTACCCGCTGTTGGGGGCCACCACCGGGTTGGCCCTGGCGCTGGGGGCCATGGCATGCCGGTGGCCGCACGCTGTGTTGGGTGCAGCCACGGGGGTGGCAGCGGGGGCGTCTCTTGCCCTGGACCTGCGCGGCATGGTGGTGGTCGCGGCCGGTGCGATTCTGTGCAGCCTTGCCCTCGGGGATAGCACTCGGCCCTGGCACCACAGGGGGGGGACCCTGGGGATGTTCCTGGTGGGGGCCCTGGCCGTGGGCAGCGCGGAAAATGCCCTGGCCGAGCGAGCAAACACCCGGCTGATGCCCCTGGAAAAGCAGGTGCTTCACCAGAGGGAGCTCACTCTGGACTGGCAGACCTGGGGCAACAATCCCCTGGCACAGCAGGTCCAGGAGGCCTGCGAGGACATCCGCCCGGGACGACCCCTGCGCTTCTCCCAGCTCTTCCTGCCCTGCAGCCGCGCCATGCTCTCCACGAACCTTCAGCGACTCTGGAATGCCCGGAGCCTGCCTCCCGCGGGGGCGTTGTGGCTGCTGTGCCTGGCCTGCCTTCCCGGGGCATGGGGGCGCAGAAGTGTGCTGGCCGGCGGGGTGCTGGTGGGAGTGCCGCTTGTCTCCATCGGCGTGGGGGCTTCCTGGGTGACCTATTGGGACCGGTATGTGCTGCAATTTGCTGCTCCTTTGGCTGCCCTGGGTCCCGTGGCCATCGCCCGGGTTGGAGAAGGGGTGGGCCGGCGGTTCGGCAGGGAGGTGTCCGGGACCCGGGTCGGTGCAGCGCTTGCAACCGCCTGGGTGCTTCTGGGTTGGCCGAATCTCGTGGGGGGCGTTCCCGGGCCCCCGCCCATGCGGGAGAAGGTGCCCGCCGAGATCGCCGCGTGGGCAGCGGAGAACATCGGACCCGAGGATGTCCTGGTGGACTGCGCGGGCATGGGAATCAACCAGTTCCTGCTGCCGGATCGTGTGCCCCTTGTGGAATACGTCCGGCAGCCGCGGGCCTGTACCGATGCCCTTCGCAGGCCCTCCAACGCCAGCGGTTCCCGCTACGTGTTGGCCCGGCACCTGCCGGAGAACCACCGCGGCGTCGAGAAAGGGGTGCAGGCTGCCGAGCTGAAGCGCATGGGGTGGGGGCGCTACCAGAACTGGCACGTGCCGCCAGCACAGATAAGCGTCTGGCGTCGTTAGCTGCCTACAACGCGACCCGGGCGTAGAGGAAGCCGACCACGCTCGGCGCAAGCCCACCGAAGTCGATTTCCACGGGGGAGCCATCCTCGCCGATGGTGAGGGTGGTGAGGTCGGGTCCCGGAGCGAACTCCCCCTCTCCCACCATCACCTGGGCCCCTCCGTGGAGGCTCAACCTCTGGCCCGGTGTCCAGCTGACCGACGGCACGACCACCGCGGAAAAATCCTCCAGGTTCATCAGCGCCATGGCCTGCACCGCCCATAGATCCCCCGGGTAGAACCGGGTCGTGGCCACCCCGTAGTGACGGCCCAGGGTAAAGCGGGGCTCCGCTGCTTCCGGCAGCCCCAGGTCCAGGTCCAGGTTCATGGGCGAATCGCTGCAATCCGGAGCCTCCACCACCATTCCACGAGAAGCGAGGCTGTAGTTCGCGGGAGCCACTCCGGTGCCGTCGTAGGTGTACTGAAGGGCGAAATAGAGACGGCTGTCCACGGCCAGGGAGTAGTCGAGGCCCACGCTCACCTCCGGCGTGGCTTCCTCCAGCATGTGAACCCCGCCCTCCAGCCACCAGCCCACTTCCACCTGCCCTCTGAGATCGACCCCAACAAAGGCCTCTCCCTCGGTGTCCATGACCCCCACGCCGGACACATCCGTCTCCCACAGGCTGACCGTGGGCCTCAGCCCGAAGCGTCCCTCTTCCAGGTCTCGCTCCACAGCCGCTACCCCCACCACCTGGTGGGACTCGCCGATGGGCACGGTGGCCCGGGCTGCATCCACCCCAGCGCGTTCCCGCCACGGCTCCGCCAGGAGCACCTCCCCAAAGAGGTCCGTGGGATTCAACACCAGGGCCGACCCCCAGTTCAGGGCCTGGCGCCCCACGCGGACATCCACCGTGGGCAGGTAGAGATCCACAAACAGCCGCTCCACGGAGAGGACATCGTCCATGGTCTCCACGCGCGGGGGGGGCTTCGGCAAGGTGCAAACCGCAAGGTCCAGAAGGTCCCCCACCCCCTCGTTCACCAGGTCCCAGGCCACCTGGGACTCGTCCCGCCCCTGGGCCAGGGCTGCCTCCAGGGTGGCGTGAATCTCCACCCGCTCCCAGGGCTGGGCTTCCAGGGAGGGCCGAAAACGCTCCGTCACCAGCCATGGATCCCCTTCCACACCCGAGGCCACCTGCGTGCGCACCTCCAGGTACCCCCCCGTGTCCAGCGCAATGAGGCCTGCCGCCGTGAGCCACCACATGGGCCAAAGGGTAGCGCGTGCGGGTTCGGTTAAGGGTGGGGCCGATGCTTGCTCTGCTGACCCAACTCGCCCTGGCCGCCCCGGATCCCGGAGGACCCGGCGACCTCGCCCCGGATCGGGACTGGGACCTGCAACACCTGCACCTGGACCTGGCCATCCACCCGGACGACGGGGTGGTGGAGGGCACGGTCACCCTGCGCATTGCTCCCCTCCTGCCTGGAAGCAGCACCCTGCGCCTGAACCAGCGGGCCCTGGAGATCCGGGCGGTGCGTGTGGATGGCGCCCAGGTGGAGTTCCGCGTGGACGACACGGGGATCGAGATTCCCGTGCACCGGCCAGAAGGCCACGCCGAGGTCTCCCTGGACTACCGGGCATCCCCGCGCACGGGACTGCACTTCCGGCGCCCAGGGCGAGACTCCCCCGACACCTACACCGAGGTCTGGTCCCAGGGCGAGGGCCCGGACAACCGCCACTGGTTTCCCAGCTGGGACTACCCCAACGACCGGTTCACCACGTCCGGGCGGTTCGTGGTGCCCCGCGGCTACAAGGTGCTCTCCAACGGCGTCGGCTCTTTCGACGGAGCCGCATGGAACTACCGCCTCGAGAAAGACCTCGTGAACTACCTCGTCATGGTGGCGGTGGGTCCCTACCAGGAGCGCTCGGTGCAGTGGCGCGACAAGGAAGTCCGCCAGTGGTTCCCACCGGATGCAACGGAAGAAGAGGTGAAAAACGCCTCGGGCCGCATCACCGACATCCTGGAGTTCTTCTCGGACTACACAGGGCTGGAGTACCCCTACCCCGTCTACACCGAGGTCTACGTCCAGCGTTTCTTGTACACGGGCATGGAAAACACGACAGCCACTGTGGAGGACCGGAAGATCCTCCACCCGGATGAGATTGCCGACACCATGCGGTTCTCCCCTTCCGTCGTGGCCCACGAGGCTGCCCACCAGTGGTACGGCGATGCCCTGACCTGCCGCACATGGAGTGAGCTCTGGCTCAACGAGGGGTTCGCCACCTACTTTGCGGGGTTGTGGCTTCGGGAGAATGAGGGTGAAGCCGCGTTCATCCACCGAGTGCGTAAGCGCCATGGCAACGCCCTGGACCGGGGTGCCATGGCGGGGCGCTGGTGGTCTCGTCCCGGGGGGAACAACCAGCAGAACGACGCGGTCTACGTGAAGGGTGCCTCGGTCCTGCAGATGTTGCGGGTGATGTTTGGCGATGCGGCCTTTCAGGAGGCAATCCGCCTGTACACGGTGGGGCACGCACACCAGCTGGTGGAGACCGCCGACCTGCAGCATGCCTTTGAACAGGTGACCGGACAGCACCTGCAGTGGTTCTTCGATGCGTGGGCACATCTCCCAGGGTCCCCGGTGCTGAACGTGGAGCAGAGTTGGAAGGACGGGGTGCTGACGCTCACCCTGAAGCAGCCATCCTCGGAAGACGAAGCCCATCCGTTCTTCCGCATGCCCGTGGACCTGGAAATCGGAACGGACACGGGGCCCGTGACGCGCAGGGTCTGGATGGACGAGCCCGCCGTGAAGCTGCTTGTGGATTTGGAGGCGCCTCCTGTCTACGTGGCGGTGGACCCCGATGCCGGCCTCCTGGCGAAAATCTCCACGGAACAAAGCACCGACATGTGGATTGCCCAGCTCTCCAGCCCCTCCCCGAATGCCCGCTTCGAGGCCATCCACCAGCTGGGAGAACGCCGGGGGGAGGACAAGACCGTGCAGGCACTGGTGGCGGTGCTGACGGACACGGAAACCGCCACTGAGTACCGACTCGATGCCATCGGGGCCCTGGGCAAGCTCTCCACGGAGGAGGGAAATGCCGCGCTTGCAAACGCCCTCAAGAACGGTGCACCGGCCCGCATTCGAAACGATGCCGCCATCGCACTGGGCACCGGCGACGGCGCCGGGGATGCACGATCTGCCCTGGCTGCCTCCTTGCGGCGGGAGACGAATCCGCAAGTGCGCGGAGAGGTGCTGACCGCCCTCGCCCGCCACGACAAGGTCGCTGCCCAGTCCCATTCCCGCTCACTGCTCAAGAACTCGGCCCCTCTTCGAGCCCCGGAACAAGAAGCAGCAGCGCGGGTGCTGGGCCGTCACGGTGGCACGCGAGAGCTCAATGTACTGCTCGGGGCCATCTTCCCAAGCCAGCAAAAGTCGACGCTGCACGCCTCCGCATGGGCCGCAGCCTCGATCATCTCGCGGCTGGAAAGTCGCGAGAAGGAATTGGCCGCAGAAAAACTGTCGCGGAAGTTGGAACCCTTGCTGGATTCCCTGGATCAACGGACCCGCCAAGCCGCTGTCTCCGTACTGGGCCTGGCGGGAGACGCCCCGAGCGCTGCCCGGCTCGTGGCCTATGCAAGCGCCGAGACCGTCGTGAAGGATGCTGCATCAGCCCGAGGCGCTGCCTCCAGGATCCGCCGCCGGGGAAGCGGAGGGAAAGCGGAAGAAGCCGAGTTGGAGGCCCGCCTGGAGGACGTGGAAGAGCGCCTTGAGCAGCTGGAAGAGGACGCCAGGAAGACCGCCGAGCGGCACTGATCCCCGGTGATCCCAGGGGAGTGAATCCCCGGTCCCCTCCTGCGTTCCGGATGGGGAACCAGAAAAGTCGAACCGCAGGTGTAAGCGCTGGACCGCAGCGCTCGTTGCGGCGGCGTCACAACCCACAGGAGCACCCCATGAACCCCCGAATCTTCTCCCCTTCCGCCATTCTCCTTCTGGCCCTGGCCGGATGCACCCAACACCAGAGTGGAATCGTCGACCTCGTGGAAGCCCCCGCGGCTGACCCCGACGCCGACCCCGCCCCGCCGTCCGAACCCGCAACGGCCCAGGTGGCGACCCCTCCGGCAAACGAGGGACAGCTGCAAGCCAGCACCTCGGACTACAGCTATGGCGCTGCCCCGACGTCTGATCGCCCCGCAGTGATCCACAGCGCACCGGTGGCCACCGTGGCTCAGCGCGAGACCAAGGTCTATGAGCGATTCGACTCCGAGGATGAGTCAAGGGACAAGTCCTCGTCCTACGACATGGACTTCGCGGCCGAAGCCCCCATGGCCGTCCCCATGGACGGGATGGCAGTTGCCCGCAAACGCTCCGGACGAGGCGGAGGTTCCATCGGCGGCATGGCAGGCATGCGCACCCGGAGCAGCAACAGCGGATCCGCAGCCTTCGACATGGCCCCTCCCCAGCGATCCCCGGCCCCCGTGGCCCAACAGCCCAACACCGAGGACTACACGAACTACGGCATCGGCGGCCTGACGCTGACCGTTGACGACCGCCTGTCGACGTTCTCCGTGGACGTGGACACCGCCAGCTACGCCATCGCCCGGCGCAAGCTCAACAACGGCCAGCTTCCGCCCACCGCTGCTGTGCGCCTGGAGGAGTTCGTAAACGCTCTCCCGTTCACCTACGCCCCCCCCGCCGATGGCGCTCCCTTTGCAGTGCACATGGAAGCCGCCCCCAGCCCCTTTGCTGGTGGTCACCATGTCCTGCGGATCGGGGTCAAAGGCAAGGAAATTGACGCCTCCGAGCGCAAGCCCGTGCGCCTGACCTTCCTTGTGGACACCTCCGGCTCCATGCAATCACCGGACAAGATCCAGCTGGCGAAGCGCTCTCTGCACTTCCTCGTGGATCAACTCAACGAAGACGACAGCGTGGCCCTCGCCACCTACGCAGGCAGCGTCTCCAAGGTGCTCGGCCCCACGTCTCTCAACGAGAAGGCGCGGGTCCATGCAGCCATCGAGAACCTGACCGCCGGTGGCTCCACCGCCATGAACTCGGGCATCGACCTGGCCTACCGCATGGCCCGGCAGAGCTACGTTCCCGGCGCTGAAAACCGCGTCATCGTCCTGTCCGATGGAGATGCCAACGTGGGCCCCAGCACCCACCAGGACATCCTGAAGACCATCCGCCGTTCCGCCGAGCAGGGCATCACCCTCTCGACCATCGGCTTTGGCATGGGCAACTACAAGGACACGATGATGGAGCAGCTCGCCAACAAGGGCGACGGCAACTACTTCTACATCGACCAGTTCGCGGAAGCGCAGAAGGTCTTTGGCCAGAAGCTCGCCGGCACCATCCAGACCATCGCCCGGGACGTCAAGATCCAGGTCGAGTTCAACCCCTCCGCGGTCACCTCCTACCGGCTGCTTGGCTACGAAAACCGCGACATCGCGGACAAGGACTTCCGCAACGACAAGGTGGATGCTGGCGAGGTGGGCTCCGGTCACACCATCACCGCGCTCTACGACGTGGTGCTGAACCCAAGTCTGCAGGGAGAGAGCCTGGCGACCGTCCGCATCCGGAACAAGAAGCCCGGCCCGGACAGCCCCGCGGTGGAGTGGTCGACCCCGTTCCGCGCAGATGCACTGGCACCGGACTTCGCCAGCGCCTCCAAGGACCTGCGCATCGCCTTGGGTGCCGCCTCCTTTGCGGAACTCCTCCGGGGATCACCGTACGCCAACGAAATGACCTACGCGGCGCTGTGGAACCTGGTCAATGAGGCTGCGCGGTCGGGCGTGTCCGAGGACACGGAGCTCCTCGGACTCGTGGCCATGGCTGCCCGCCTGTCTGGAGAAGGAGGCCTCGTGGCCATGCCATGAGCTGACTTCAAGGGCACCCGCCCCCGGGACCGTCAGGTTCCGGGGGCTTCCTTGATCTTGAGCCGCGCGAAGATCGGAAGGTGGTCGGAAATCGCGCTGTGTTCCGCCAGCACACGGGCCTCCAGAAGCTCCACATCCCGGCCATGGAAGAGGTAGTCGATCTTCCGATCCGGGTCCGCAGCCCCAAAGGGCAGGTAGGTGCGCCAGGCCGGGTCCAGCTGGCCCTCGCCAGACACCTCGCTATGGGCAGCCAACAGGGAAGCAAGGGGATTGTTCGAGTCCGCATAAGACTCGCTTCCACCACCCAGCCGTGCCGGGTCATCTCCCGGAGGCAGCAGGTTGAAGTCCCCTCCCAGCAAGAAACGGCGCCCACTGCCCACCCAACCGTCCAGCACGTCCACCTGGCGGCCCAAGGTGCCATCCCCCCGGGAAAACGCCGAGAGGTGGGTGTTGCCCACGCGCAGGGGCAGTTCTCCGTCCACGGGAATCTCCACCGCCAACAAGGCACGCTTCAGGTTGAACACCCGGCGAATCCAGGGCTCCACGAGGCGGGGCAGGTCAATGCGTGACCCCATCTGCAAGGGGAAGCGGGAGAGCACAGCCAGGTTCATGTTCACCCGTCCCAGGTGGTCTCCCGGCGGATGGGGCACATAGGCCGCCCGGTGGTAGGGCGTGGACAGGCGGCAAGGCCAATCCCCTTTCAGGCGCGAGAGCTGGTCAATGCGGTGGGTCCGCGCACTGCCCCGATCCACCTCCTGCAGGAGCACGAGGTCCGCATCCACCTGGGACAGCACCCCCGCGATGGCCTCCAGGGTCTCGTCCACATCCTCCCGGGGCACGTGAACCGCATCGCCCCCGTCGTAGAAGAACTTGTGCTTTCGGGAAGCACCAAACTGCAGGTTCCAAACCAGGACCGTGAAAGCCTCCCCAGGCTTCAGCTCCCGGGCCTCTCCTACGCAAACCACCGCCACGGGCTCCACTGGCGCCGGGTCATACACCAACCGTCCCAGCGCCAAGAGACCCAAAACCACTCCCAATGCAGCCAGCGCGGCCTTGCGAAACAACTACTTTGCCGCTTCGTCGAGTCGCTTGGAGAGTTGATCGTACAGTTTCCGACAGTCCGCGTAGGGCTCCGGACGCGACATCTGGTCAATGGCGGACCGCGGATGCACGTTGAAATGGCCGGTAATTGCGTAGGGCAGGTGGTAGCCCCACAGGAACTCCTCCCGCATCTTCGCGTACTCATCGACCAGTGAAAGCACAGGCCCTACGTCGTACCGGGGACTGTCCAGGTAGAAGAGCAACAACTCCAGCGGCGTGTTTCCAGCCCCCCGCCCCATGCCGTGGACCGTGGCATCGACAAAGTCGACCCCCTCGTCGATGGCCACGATGGAGTTGGCGAATGCCTGCTGCTGGTTGTTGTGGAAATGGACCCCCACCCGAATGGATTCCCCCAGGTAATTCATGTACTTATGCACGAGATATCGCACGTGGTACGGAAAGAGCGCACCAAAGCTGTCCACGAGGGCCACGTTGTGGGCCCCGCTGCCAGCCATGCGCCGCAGCACCCGGTCAATTTCCTGGGGATCCAGGACCGAAACCGCCATCAGGTTCAGGAAGGTCTCGTAGCCCTGCTCCAAGGCGTACTCGAGAAGTTCCTGCGCCTCCTCCACCTGGTGGGCGTAAAAGGCAATGCGCACGGCATCCACCAGGC
>CAZSZE010000034.1:0-42531 GCA_964610645.1 uncultured Enterobacterales bacterium
ATCCCGCCAATGCCGACCAGCGCGTAGCTGTCCTCGGCAGTGACCAGCCAGGGCTTTTCGCGCTTGAGGTCATAGAGGTCCCGGACCAGCTGTCGCGAGCGGTTGTAAAGCCCAATGGAGCGTTGCAGGTCCTCGTTGGTGACCTCGTTGCCCGTGACCTCGCACACCTCTTCCAGCAGGCGATCGTATTCGTCACGCAGGTACTGCCCAGTGGCCTTGCCGTTTGCGTTCTGTGGCAAGTAGAGGATCTGACAGGGGTAATCGAAGTTGCGCCCCCATACAGCTGCGAGGTTGCGGGCCGCATCGCAGATGGGGTGAGTGACGAACATGTCCAGGTCCACCCGCTTCGACAGCGAGAGCTCCAGGGAGGTTCTGAGGATCGAGCAGAGGTAGGAGCCAAAGCGGGAGTCCGCGTTGTCGGGCTCCACCGGAGCGCCCCGCACCTTGAAGGGCAGCGCCCCCGCGGCGTGGGCAATCTCCTGGGGAAAGTAGACCTGGAAGTGACCGATGACCTTGCCGCCGGCTTCTCGCCAGCGGGAAACGGGCCCGAAATCCGCCTCCTCCAGGGTGTCGCGGCAGAGGCCGAGAACATCGCCAAGGGGCTTGTCAATCCAGTCTTCGAATACGAGTGGCATGTCAGTCACGGCCGGGCTCCATCGTTTTGTGAACCCTATCGGCGACTGCAGGATTGTGCAACGTCTTATTTAGTATTACAGTATTCTGCATAATGCAAGATCACGACTTGAGGGACGAGCTGCTCGTGCGCGTGGGGGCGAGGGTCAAGGCCCGGCGGATGGAGTTGCGCCTGCCGGTTCGCGAGCTGGCTGAACGCTCGGGCCTCAGCCCGCGGTTCCTGGCGGACCTCGAGAAAGGTCGGACCAACATCGCGATTGGTCGACTGCGGGCCGTGGCGCTGGCTCTGGAGGTGACGCTCGAGTCGCTCACCATGCCTTCGCTCCCCCACGGCCCTCGCGATGCAATCAGCCGACTGCTTGGGGACATGAGCGACGACGAGCTCAACAGTGCGCTGCGACTTCTGGAGACCTCCACGGGGCGGCAGGCTGTGCGGGTCGTCGCCTTGCTGGGCATCCGCGGGGCCGGAAAGAGCACCGTGGGGCCGATGGTGGCCGAGGCCTTGTCCATCCCATTCATTGAGCTGGACGACCGGATCACGGATGAGGCCGGCATGGCAGTCTCGGAGATCTTCGCCATGCACGGGCCGGCCTACTACCGTCGCCTCGAAGCGAAGTGCTTCTCGGATCTGGTTGCCGGTCGCACGACGAGCGTGGTGGCGCTGCCGGGGGGGATCGTCAGCAATCCCGACGCCTTTGACCTTGTTCGCACGAGCTGCCATTCGGTCTGGTTGTCGGCGAAACCAGAGCAGCACTGGGCGCGGGTCAACCTGCAAGGGGACCCCCGGCTGAATCAAGAACGCGCCGGCGCCATCGTTCAGATCGCAGAGATCGTCGCGGCTCGAAGTCCGCAGTATCAGCAGGCCCACGCCCTGGTCGACACGTCGACTCGGACAGCCGCCGAAGTCGCAGCAGAGGTCGTGCTATCGCTGGAGCGTCGGCAGTAGCGGCTCAAGGAGTCGACTTTCCCGGTACCCAGCCCACGCGTGAAGGCGTCTCTTGCCACGGGTTATATCCCCCGCCGGATGCCCAAAGCGGAGGTGGCCCTGTGGATGGTGGGACGATCATTGCGGATGTCCTGGCCGCCCATGGGGTGAAGTTCATCTTCACGCTGTGTGGTGGGCACATCTCGCCGATTCTGGTGGGGGCCAAGCGACGGGGGATCCGCATCGTAGATGTTCGGCACGAAGCGTCTGCGGTGTTTGCAGCCGACGCTGTGGCGCGGCTTACGGGCAGCCCTGGGGTGGCGGCTGTCACCGCTGGACCCGGCGTGACCAACACGATCACGGCGGTCAAGAACGCGCAGATGGCCCAGTCTCCTGTGTTGGTATTCGGTGGCGCGACGCCGACTCTGCTCAAGGGGCGCGGCTCGCTTCAAGACATCGACCAGATGGCCGTGATCAGACCGATTGTGAAGTACGCTGCAAGCGTCTCCCGTCTGCGGGATCTGCGAGGCGTCGTGGAGAAGGCCCTGGCGGCTGCTCGCAAGGGAGTGCCTGGGCCTGTCTTTGTCGAGGTTCCCGTGGACCTGCTGTATGACGAGGAACTGGTTCGTGACATGTACGCAAAGGAGATCGGTGGAGCCAAGGGCTTGGTGGGGACCGCTCTAAAGACCTATGTGGGCTGGCACCTGGGCAGGCAGTTCGGAGGCGTTCGCGAGAGGGCGAGCGTGGTGCTCCCCGCCGAGGTGCCGAGTGCTTCCGAGGAGGCGCTGGACCAGGCGGCCAGCCGCTTCGCCACATGTGAGCGTCCCGTGTTGGTGTTGGGGAGCCAGTGCATGCTCGAGGCAGAGCACGTGGGCGGCCTGGTGAGCGCGATTGAGAAGCTCGGAATGCCGACCTTTCTCGGTGGTACTTCGCGGGGGCTACTGGGTGCCAAAAGCGCGATTCAGTTCCGGCACAAGCGGCGTGAAGCGCTAAAGCGCTCGGACCTGGTGATCCTCGCGGGTTTCCCGTGTGATTTCCGCCTGGGCTATGGCAACGTCATCTCTCAAAGTGCCTATGTCATCAATGTGAATCGAGACGCTGGTGACACAAAAAAGAACCGAAAGCCAGCACTCGCCGTTCATGCAGACCCCGCACGCTTCTTGCGGTCGCTCGCGGAGAGGATCGAGCCGGGTGCTGGTCGCTGGGGCGAGTGGTTTGAAGGACTGAGAGAGCGCGAGGCCACGCGGGACGCAGACATCGGTGAGCAGGCGATGCAGGAGACGGAGTACATCAACCCGCTGCGCCTGTGTCAGCATCTTGAGTCCGTGCTCCCTGAAGACAGCCTGTTGGTGGCGGATGGAGGCGACTTTGTCGCAACAGCCGCATACACCGTGAAGCCTCGCGGTCCGCTCCGTTGGCTCGATCCGGGCGTGTTTGGGACCCTCGGCGTTGGCGGGGGGTTTGCCGTCGGTGCGGCAGTGGCCCGGCCTGGCGCTGAAACCTGGATTCTCTACGGCGACGGATCTTGTGGCTATAGCGTGGCGGAATTCGACACCTTTGTGCGGCATGGACTCCCCGTGATCGCGCTGGTAGGTACCGACGGGTCCTGGGCACAGATCGCTCGGGAGCAGGTCGACATTTTGGAAGACGACGTGGGTACCGTGTTGAGGCGCACGGACTACCACCGGGTTGCCGAGGGGTTTGGCGGCGTTGGCTTCGCGATCGAACGCGAGTGCGATGTGCTCGATGTACTGCACGCCGCCCAGGAGGCCGCGAGGTCGGGCAAGCCGGTATTGGTGAACGCTCAGATCGGCGCGACAGATTTCCGGAAGGGCTCCATCTCAATGTAGGAGGGGAGGGGACAGGCAGCCCCAGCCTCCCTTTGGCCCTGGAGGCGAGGATTCAGCAGGCGCGGCCCGGTTGGAAGTTGCCGATGTCAGCGGGGGAGAGAAGACGGGTGAGGGCGTTCGGGTCCTGGATCGCCATGGCTGCTGCACTCTTTTCCTTTTGGCCCGGCCCCACCACAGCATCCCTTGCAGCCCTCCACTCCGGGCTGCTCCGGATCCATCCTGGCTACCAGTTGCTGTAGCCAGACCCACAGGCCACAGCCCACGCCAAGCACCAGCACCGGAAGAAGATGTTCCATTATGCTTGGCTGAAGAGGCCTGCAAAGCCCATGAAGGCCATGGACAGCAGGCCCGCCACAATCAGCGTCATGGCGGTTCCCCGCACCACCTTGGGCACATCCAGTAGATCGATCTCTTCTCTCATGCCCGCCATCAGGACAATGGCCAGGGTAAAACCACCACCGGCGCCCAGGGCAAAGACGAGGCCTTGTAGGAAGCCGTAGCCACGCAGGGTGGCAAAAAGGGCCAGGCCAAGGATGGCGCAATTGGTGGTGATCAGCGGCAGGAAGATTCCGAGCGCCCGGAAGAGTGTCGGGGAGGCCTTCTTGATGAACATCTCCACGAACTGCACGGTGCTCGCGATCACGAGGATGAAGCTGATCAGGCGCAGGTACGGAGCGTGTGGGAGCACAAAAGTGTTCAGGGCCCATGCGCAGACAGCGGTGATCACCATGACAAAGGTGCTTGCGAGCCCCAAGCGGAAGGCGGTGGAGACTTTGCCGCTGACCCCGAAGAAGGGGCACAGACCCAGGAAATAGGCCAGCACGAAGTTGTTGACCAACAGCGCGTTGATGAAGATCCAGAGAAGCTCGCGGGTCACATGGCCTCCTTCAACTCGAGCTTGCGAGCCTTTCGCTCGCCCAGGGCGTTGAAGACCAGCAAGATCAACCCAAGCATGATGAACCCCCCCGGCGGCAGGATCATCACGATCCAGGGCTCATAGTTGGGGCCAAAGAGAGAGAAGCCAAAGAGGCTGCCCATGCCCAGCACCTCCCGCACCCCACCGAGACACAGGAGCGCAAAGGTAAAGCCCAGCGCCATGCCAACTGCATCGGCAACTGCCGCACGGACCGAGTTCCTGGAAGCAAAGGCCTCCTGTCTGCCCAGGATCAGACAGTTGACGACGATGAGCGAGATGAAGGCCCCAAGCTCCTTGTGAACCGCGGGCGCCATGGCCTGGAGGCTGAAGTCGGCCACCGTGACGAAGGTGGCGATGATCACGATGTAGGTGGAGATGCGCACCTGCTTTGGAATGAAGTCCTTCAGCAGTGAGACCAGGAAGCTGGAGCCCACCAGCACAAAGAACGTGGCGGCACCCATGGCCACTGCGTTGATGGCCGAGTTGGTCACTGCCAGCATGGGGCACATGCCCAGCACCTGAACAAAAACCGGGTTCTCCCGCCAAAGGCCCTTGACCAGTTCCTCGTAGTTCTGGCTACTGGACATCGTCATCCCCCTGCGGAGCGGGTGCTGGGGGTTCATTCCCCGAGGCTGGCAAGGCTCCCAGCCAGCGCTCGTTGCCGGCGTTGATAATTGCAACCACAGCCTTCGAGGAGATGGTGGCGCCGGTGATGCAATCCACCTGGTTTGGCGCGCTCTTCTCCCCCTTCTTCACCGCCACAACCTGGGGCTCCACAGCAAGAGCCTCGAAATTCTCCTGGAAGGCGTCGTCCTTGTAGATCTTGTCCCCGAGCCCAGGGGTCTCTCTGCTCTCCAGCACCGCCATCCCCACGATGACCCGCTCTCCTGGATCAAAGCCATAGAGGATCGAGATCTTGTCCTGAAAGCCCGAGCCCTCGGATGGAATGGCGTAGCCAAGAAGGTCCCCTGCATCGTCATAGGCCGCGAAGACCCCCTCACCTTCCTCCGAAACAGCCAGGGGGTCACCTGTCAGCTTCTGCATCGAGCTTGCTCCGGGCACGACCTGGAAGACCGCCTCCCGCAGAGCGCGAGCCCTGTTGGCCGTGATGGTGGGCAGGGTCAGCTCGTAGATCCCGACCAGGGCAAGGCCAGAGAGGAGCCCAGCGATCCCCAGTGTGGCGATGAGGCGCAGGGCTTTGGGCTCGGCGCTTGGGACTGGGGCGCTCATTCGGGCGACCTCCCAAATGGCCGAGGCTGGGTGCTGCGCTCGATGAGCGGAGTGGCCGCGTTCATGAGCAGTATGGCGTACATGACCCCTTCTGGAAGTCCGCCAAAGAGGCGAATCAGGACCACCAATGCGCCGATTCCCACTCCGTAGAACCAGGTCCCCCTGGGCGCCATTGGCGAGCAGACCGGGTCGGTGGCCATGAAGACCGCACCGAAGAGCAGGCCGCCGGAGCCCATCATGAAGAGCGGCGACGGATAGCGGCCAGGGTCCAGCAGATAGAAGACTCCACTGAAGACGGCGACAGAGAGCAGGATCGAACCGGGAATGCGCCAGTCAATGATCCCGCGCAGGCCCAGGTACAGGCTCGCAAGAATGATGAGGATGGCCGAGGTCTCCCCCAGAGAGCCTCCCGTAGAGCCCAAGAAGAGGGAGCCCAGATCGGTACTGGTCTGCTCGAACTTCATCAGGCCCAGCGGGGTGGCCGTGGACATCACGTCCACCGTTGGCTGCATCAGCGGCAGCGCCAGTGTGCCGCCGTCCAGGGACCAAAAGTCCCCCGGGCCCTCATTTGCCGACCACGTGGTGATGGCGGTTGGAAAGGCCGCCTGCAAGAAGGCACGCCCCACCAGCGCCGGGTTGAAGAGATTCTGTCCCAGTCCACCCCACACAGCCTTGCCCAGGCCAATGGCGGTGACCCCACCCAAGAACGCCATCCAGAGAGGCAGGCCTGGAGGCAGGGTCAAGCCCAGCAGGAGTCCGGTCAGAAGGGCGCTGGCGTCGCCGAGTGTGCGCCTGTAGAAGAACCACTCCGTGAGCATTGCCCCAGCCGTTGCAGCGCCCATCACGAGGATCGCGGAGATTCCGAAGAACCACGTGGCCGCCAGCACCGTGGGGACCAGGGCGTAGATGACCTCCCGCATGAGCCTGGGCGTATCCACGCTGGAGCCCAGGAATGGAGAGGTGTGGACCAACAGGCGAGGCTTGTTCACGACTTGCTCCCCAGGGCCCGGATCTCCTGCTTGCCCACCCGGATCAACTGCACGATTGGAATCCCTGAGGGACACGCATAGCTGCATGCCCCACACTCCATGCAGTCCATGGCGTAGAGCTGGGACATCTCCTCCCAGCGCTGGTTTCGGCCCAAGCGCGCCAGTCGCGACGGGTTGAGAAAGTAGGGGCAAGCCTCGAGGCAGCGGCCACACCGAACACAGGGATGTTCGGTGGGCAGCCAGCTCTCTCTCTCTGTGAGCGCCAGGATCCCGCTGGTGCCTTTCAGCACGGGTACGTCCAGGGAGCTGATGGGCATGCCCATCATGGGGCCGCCCATGACCACACAGCGGGTTTCCTCGGTGAGCCCCCCCACGTGGGCCAGCACCTGGCTGACCGGAGTTCCGACGGGCACAACCAGGTTGGCAGGACGTCGCACACCTGGGCCCGCCAGCGTCATGGTGCGCTCGATCAGCGGGATCCCCCTGTCGAACCAATTGGCCAGCGCCGCCATGGTCCCCACGTTGTTGACCACCATGTCCAGGTCCAGTGGCAGCTTCCCCGGGGGCACATCCACGCCGAAGATGGCCTTGATCAGCATCTTCTCGGCACCCTGGGGGTACTTCACCTGGAGAGTCTTCACCTCGATGCCAGGGTCATCCGCCACGATCTCCTGTAGCGCCGCCGCTGCGTCGGCCTTGTTGGCCTCCACCCCGATGATGCTCTTCTCCACCCCCAGGTGTGCGGCCGCGATGCGCACACCACGGATGACCGCATGGGATTCCTCCAACATGGTCCGGTGATCACATGTCAGGTATGGCTCACACTCGCAGCCGTTGATGACCAGGTAGCGAACGCGCTGCCCTTCTTTGAGGGCGTACTTCACATGGGTGGGAAAGGCAGCGCCACCCATGCCCACCAGGCCTCCTGCCTGCACATGCTTCACCCATGCCCCCGCCTCCAGGCGGGCCGGATCCACGATGGGGTGGGCCTCGATCCGCTGCTGGCTGAAGGGGTCAGCCTCTATGACAATGGCGGGCTGCACCCGACCCGCCGGGTGGGGGCTGGCCTCCAGACTGGTGACCACCCCCTCTACCGGAGCGTGCAGCGGCGAGGATACGAAACCACCCGCTTCTGCGATGAGTTGTCCCCTGCGAACGGTCTCTCCTTTGCTCACCAGCGCCTTGGCGGGCGCCCCGATGTGCTGGGAGAGAGGCAGAGTATAGCGCTCCACAAAGGGCATGCGACGGGACTGGAGAGCCGCCGTTTCCTCCTTGTGTTCCGCTGGGTGGACCCCATTGCGAAAGCTGCTGTGTGTAGCCGCCCCAGCGCTCATGTTCAGTTGATACCCTCGGCCGGACCCTGGCCAGCCATCTGCACGAGGCGACTGCGCACACGAGTCAGCAGCTCTGCCTCCACCTCGCCCCTGGCCGCCGCCAGGCGGGCCTCGAGCTCCTTGCGGACAGCCTCAACCTCAGCCTGAAGGGCCGCCTTGCCCTCTTCGATACCGGCTGCCCTGGACTTCTCCGCGAAGGGGGTGATCTCGCCGGAAAGCTCCTGAAGAATCCGCCAACTTTGCCCTCCCTCTCCTGGTTCGGGGTTGCCCTCCAGGGAGAGTCGCGAGCCAAAGACACCCTCAGCCCCAGAATCCAGGTGCAGCAGAGGCCAGTCTCTGCTCGCGACAGCCTCCAGACAGCGGGCCATGGTGACTGCAGCGGAGAATGCCTGTCCCCGGGGACTTGGAGCCGGAAGACGCAGCAGTGCGGAGCCGCCGGTGTCCAACAGGCAACGCACGCCCTTCACCAGGTGCTCCGGGCTGGCCGGGCTGCTCTGCAGAACCGAGCACCTCTCGCCGGCGATGCCGAGCATCTCCAACTCCACACCCTCGCTCCCCTCCAGGTCATCGAGCAGGACCACCAGTACTGGCAGATCTTCGTGCAAGAGATCAAGCAGTCCGGCCAACCCCTTGCCAAGAAGGGACGAGCGCTCCCCGAGCAGGATGAGAGGAGGACAAGCGCTACGCTCCGAGTCGTTGAGCTCAGACCAGCGGGGAGCATCTCCCAACTCACCTGCCTCGGCCGGGGAGTCCATGAGGGCCCGGGCCCAGATCTGGAGCCTCAGGCCCTGGCAGTGGTCCGCCACAAGGGACCTTGCGAGCCCAGCAGCCACGCGGGCCGCGCTTCCAGCGGGGAGCACCTGGACCGGCACCTGGAAGGGGTTCCTTGGATGGGAGTGGGTCCATGCGAGCGCGGGAGAATCTGCAATGACCAGGCCATACCGGGCTCGCCCCAGCCCCTGGGGGCCTCGTTCCAGCAAGAAGCAGCGCTCCTGAATCAGTGCAGCGGCTTCTGCCAGGCGCTGCAGGGGCTCGGCCTCCACGAGGCCTTCACCGAAGGCCCGATCCACCGAGTCCGCGATTCCGGCAAGGTCAACCTTGCCCACCTTGCCGGCCATCCCCTTGGAGAGAGCAGCCATGTCTTTTGGAAGAGCCTGGGCCATCTGCGCCTGCAGGTGCTCCGTGATCTGTGCAAGCAGCTCCTCCAGATCCCCCAGCTCTCGCTGGGCGCGGGGCTGCAGCGCTCCCTCAAGCACTGCCAGGAGGCTGCGAACCGAGAGGCGCGCTCCAGAGCCCGGCTCCGCCGAGTCCCCGCTGGACATGGCGAGAGCGCACTGTCGCGACATCATCAACGCCGCAAGGGCTCCAGGCGCCTCCTGGTCTGCAGCGCGGGCGATGATGTCCCCGGGTGTATCTGGCAGCTGCTCCCACAGCCGCCAGCTGCGCTGGGCACTCCGGCTGGCCTCGACACTGCGGGGGCCCATGGTGATGGCGGCAGGCTCGCACACCTCAGCGCAAGCTCCACACCCCTTGCAAGCCTGGGGATTCACCACAAGGCTGAAGATCTCTTTCGGGAAGGCCTCCACAGAGTCCAGCGAGAAGTCGCCGAGCGCCCCCATGACTGCTCCAAACGCTTCTTCCAAGCTCTCGCGTCGCTCCTGGGCGGGGTTCATCTTCTCCAGGTGCAACTCGAAGATCGGCTGCATCACCTCGCTGAAGTCGCCTGGGTGGGACTGCTCGGCCATCGTCTTGCCCAGCGCTGCCCCCAACTTGCGAACCATGGGACGCAGGGGGTTGGCTTCTGAAGCCAGAGCCACTCCTGCATCCAGCAGTTGGCCCGGTTCCAGGGCCGCCACTCCTATTGCTCCATCGGGACAGGCCCTCCAGCAGTCACCACAGCCACTGCACTCCCCAAGATCAATGACCGGAAGGGGACCACTGCCCTGAACTCCACAGAGCGCAGCGCTCCAGGGAGGCACTGCGCCTGTCGCAACAAATGGGTCTGCCCCCTGGGGCTCTGACTGCCCCCAGAATCGTGGCAGGCTGTAGATGTCGTCCGGCACACCCGTGAAAGCTGCAGCGGCACTGGAGACTGCATCCTGCCAGTCCGCACCCAATCCCATCAGCTCCGGGCCAATCTCGACAAGGGAGTCGACTCCTGCTGAAAACTGCGACAAGAGACCTGGCTGGTTCTGCACGGAAGGAGCGAGACTCCTGGCCCGCTGCTTTGCCAGCCCAGCGCTGTCGCCATCCAGCATACCCGTCTTGCACAGAGCCCCGGCGACAGATCCCAGCATGTTCTCTCGGCTGGTGCCCATCCCAACAAGGAGAGTCGCCCCGAGGCGATCGAGCGCCAGGCGGACGCTGGGAGAGAGCATGTTCAGAGCAGCCTGTGGTTCGCAATCCACACAGAGCAGCAGCACCCCACCTTGCTCCAGAATGGAGACAGAGTCCACGAGGGACTCGAGTTGGCTTGTAGCAAGAAGTCCCACCTTTTTTGCGCCAGTACAGATGGGCTCTGGGCCAAAGGAGAGCACATCCACGCGGCTGCCAGGAAGATCCAGCGAGACGGAGCGGGCGGCCCGAACATGGGCCGCGCCAAGACCGACAACTAGGCGCCCAAGCCCCCCGGAGATCTGGCCTGTGTGCTGACTTGTATCAGCAGCAATAGCCAGTGATTTTGTGCCCGCTGGAATGAGGCACAGTTCAGCTCCGGGCACACAGAGATCGGTCGCCGCCGGATACTCGCTGCGAAGCTCCTGCTGCAGCGCTTCTCGCTTGGGTTTCTGGCTGGGCCGGTCGAGGTCCACCCCCAGCACCACCCCGGTCCGGGTGCTGCCAGCTAGGAGCTCACGGCAGAAGGAGGCAAGGGCTCCGGGATCCAGCGGAGCGCCACCGATGCCGTAGTGGGCAATGCTCATAAGGTCCGGCTCTCCCCATTGTGGCGCAAGCGAGCGCTCGAGAAACAGGGCTCTGGTAGAGCCCAGCAGGGCTCTGAGGCTGGAGCGGTCAACTGGCGTGGCCAGAACGGAGATCACAGAGACCCCAGCGCCCATTTGAGCAGCCACCCGGCTGGCGACATCGGCTGCAGCGCCCTGGGCCACGATGGTGACCTTACCCCGCTCGCCAAGCAGCGGAGCCAGGGGTCTACCGCAGATTTCAGCCCACTCGGCAAAGGCCGCCTCGAGCTCGCCGGCAACGGCATCGTCCAGCCAGATCCTGCGGGAGACCTCCCCGATCTGCCTGGTCATTGTTCCTTGCTCTCCTCCCTGGGCGAGGGGCCGGTCCAGGTCGAACCAGCCGGGCTGGAGGGGGCGGGTGTCCCCAAAAAGCAGCCGCTGCGCTGGCGTGCACACCACAGCGCTGGCCTGGGGTGGCCCAAGGAAGAGCGAGACACTCCCGGGAGTCGGTAGCGAGATCTTTCCGCTGGCCTCCCAGGTCTCCACTTCCTCGTAGCCAATGAGCACGGGGCGAAGGGTGCGCTCGGCGACTCGCCGGGCCACGATGGGCAGGTCAATCGCGTCCTGGATGTTTCTGGCCACCAGGCAGATCCAGCCCCTGCCCACCAGACTGGCTTGGACCTGGTGGTCCACTCCCGCCAGGTGGGCCACCATCGGTGTGCAGCGAGAGGCGACCAGGGACATGAGTTCCAGGTCCGGCACTCCGCCATCCAGCAGCACCGTCGCTCGGTTGCCGGCAAGCGCCAGGCCCAGACACTCCCCCAGACTCTGGGCCTCCAGAGATCCAGCGAGGTCTTCTGAATGGGCTGCCGCGCCAGCCCCATCCAGGACGGCCTCCGTACCTTCGTGTACGACCTGGGCAGCCGGCCCGAAGACCCCCCACAGCTTTGCCCTCAACTCAGACAGCATCTCGCCTCCTGGCCAGGCCCTCGAACTGTCCCCCAGAAAGGAACTGGATCGCACCGGTCGGGCACCTGCTTGTAGCCTCTTCTCCGCCCGTGACTCCAGACCCATAGTCCACCCAAGCGAGCTGCTGCACCATCTCCACCAGGCCAGCAGGGGCATCCAGGGCACAGCGCCCGCAGGCATCACAGGCCACCGTACAGACCGCCACTGCCTCGTCCCCCGCCAAGGGCGCAGCGCACTGCACGAGCAGGCCGGCCTCCAGGGGGAGCAACTCGAAGAGGTTCTTCGGGCAGGCCTCTACGCAGTCTCCGCAGGCTGTACAGGTGGTCGGATCAACCCTGGGGAGGGCCTCAACAGTCATCTCAATTGCGCCAAAACTACACGCAAGCTCACAGTCCGCCAGGCCCAAACAGCCCCAGGAGCAGCCCTTGCCTCCACCAGAAACCAGGGTCGCCGCCCTGCAGCTGCCGAAGCCGGCGTACTCGGCAGCACGAATGGCCTGGCCGCTGCCTCCAGCACAGTGCAGTCGGGCCACTCGGCGCTGGGCCTCACCCGCGTCCACCCCCAGGTAGGCTGCCACCGCATCAATGGCCTCCGGGCTGGAAACCGTGCACTGGGCGGGCACCGCGTCATCTGCCACCAGCCGCTCGGCAAATGCGCGGCAGCCCGGCTCGCCACAGGCACCACAGTTGGAGCCCGGCAGGCGCTCCTCCACGCCATCAATGCGAGGATCCTCTTCCACCCTCAGGAAGCGATAGGCGATGGAGAGCACCGTGGCCAGGGCAAGCCCCAGGCCTCCCATGATGCTGGCGGCGACAAACACCGAGTTCACACGTGCCCCCTCACGCCAGGAAGGGGGCGGCGCGCTCGATGAGCTCGTCGAGCCCCTGCTCGTTGGGGTCTCTGGGGCTTCCGGGATGAATGCACCTTGCGGGGCACATCTCTGCGGCAAGCACGAGGTCCTTGAAGGAGTAGGCACCCTCGAGATCTCCCAGCAGCGCCTGCTTGTTGGCGTCATAGACAAAGAGGAGCTGGTTGACCTTCATGCAGTCATTGCAGCTTGTGCAGAGGGCGGTGTCGATAAAAGGCTCTTCACCGACTTCTTCTTCCTCGACTGGTTCGGTGACTGTCTCCTCTTGGGTGGGGGAGGTCCCGGTCTCAGCAGCAGGTGCTGCCAGTGTGGGAGCGGGAGTGGGGGCGCTGAAGAATCCGTCAGAGAGCAGGCTCTGGGCGAGCCGTCCCATCACCTCGTCAGTGCTCCCGTTCCTGGCTTCTTCCAAGGCCTGGGCGTGAGCTTGCTCCAGCTTGGCGATGACCTCGGCATTCTCTGCCGCCGCCACCTCGCGAGCCGCCTTGGCGGCTTGGGCAGCGTGGGCATTTCCGTGGCCGGCCATCTCCGCCAGGGAGCGCCAGGCCCTGCCTCTGCGCAGCGTTTCCGCGGTGAGTACATCGGACACCACAAGCGGCTGCTCCAATCCTCCCTGGCTGGCCAGCACGGTTGGGCGCTTGTCGAGAGACTCGGGCAACTGCGCGATCCAGTCGGCAATTGGCAGGGTGGTCTCCAGATCTTCCTGGGCCAATGACTGGAACTGGCCCTCGAGCTGCGGGTCGAGCAGGGCAAAGTCTGCGAACGTGAAGCAGGGCTCTCCGGCCCAGACCGCCTCGAGATCAGGGTTCTCGCTGGCCACCAGGCGGACCGCCCAGCTCCCACCTCCATCGGGATCGTGGACCAGGAGCGGGTGGGCGCGGCTCTCGATGGCCGCACTGGCTCCAAGCCATGCACCCACTGCGGGGGCCTGGCCATCGGGCAGGTAGCCGCTGCAAACCGAGAGGAGTCCGGATCCCATCTGGGAGAAGGCCCTCTCAAGCCCCTTGTAGAAGTGCTCCGGGCGGGCTGGAGAGGACTGCAGCACGAAGGTATCGCCAGATCCCAGCACCAGGGCTGCAAGATCCGGCAGGCGGGCGATGCTCCCTCCATCCCCAATCGCAGCCACCGGCCAGCGCTCCAGGCAGACGTGAACCGGCAGCCCGGAAGAAAGCAGTCCCAGAAGTTCTCCAGCGCGATCCGCTGCGCCGACTGCGGTGTCCAGAACCACCACGCGGGGCAGACTCAACAGATCCGTTTCGCCCATGTCCTGCCAGCACATTGCGCGGGCCAACTCATCGTGTCGGGCGGGGTTGTAGGCCCTGTCCAGGAGCAAGCGCGCCGTGCGCGAAGCCACACTACAACCAAGGGCCTGGTCCGCGGCCTCTCTGAAACAGGTCCTGGCTGCCTGGTAGGGGGAAGGGGTCTTCTCCACGCGAACGCCATCACACTCCCAGGAATCCCCGACACAGCCGTCGTGGAAGAGCACCAGGGTCGGGTGTGCGGCGTCCAGCGCAGTGCCCAGGGTGTCCAGGGCAGTCCGAGCGCGCTGCAGTTGCTCATCACCCAGGGCTTCCCCACCCCTGGGAGGCCCCAACACCTGGGCGAGCCGGTCAGAGTCCAGTCGTTCGCCACCCAGAGTGCCCACCGCTGCTGCAAGCTGCTGCTGCGCCATCTTTGGATCCCGGCCCTCCTCGAGTGCAACGAGGGCCGCGAGCTTGTCCCGCAGGCTGGAGCGCTCTCGGGCCAGGCTCACTCGCGAGGTGGCACAGGCCTCTGCTGCCGCACGAGCAATGAGCCACAGGGCAGCGTCGGGGCTGTAGGTCAGCAAGCTCGCGTGGGCGGGGATCGCTGCGACCAGGGTGTCCACTCCGCTCTGCATGGCTTTCGCCGGTCCATCGGGGAGCCCAAGCTGCTCCATGAGCTGCGCACCTGCTGCACTCAGAACCGGCTGGGCCAGGGTAGGCGCCGACCCGGGGAGGGTCTGCAAGAGAACCCTCTCCAAGCGTCCCAGGTTGTCTGCCACGATCTGCGCCTCGTCAGCGGGGAGGCTCTCCGCCACCTGGGCCAAGACACCCGCAAGGGGCCTGGGGCAGGCCTCTTCATCCAGGAGCAGCGGGTAGTCAGTCCTGACCATGGCCGGCTCCGCCATCTGCGCCATGACAAGGGGGAGACAGGGGGCGAGCGCAGGGGCCGGCGCCACAGCGCTCCCGCTGGATCTCTTCACCGCGACCTTGTCAGATGGCAAAACGATCCAGCTCCGCCTCGAGCCCCTTCAACTTCTCGTCCACGCCCATGCCCATGCCCTGGTTGGAGAAGTCGTCATAGATCGGACAGCTCTCATCCCGAAACAGCAGCCCCACAGGTACCGTGTCGCCATCATCTGCCAAGAGACGCGCAGTGGCCTTGTCACCGGGATCGTGTGCGGCCGTGTTTGGGAAGGCCTTCTTCTGCACAGCCTCGTCAATGTGGATGCCAGCATCATCCTGCAGATAGAGCAGGCGCGTGGGGTCCTTCATGAGATGGGTGAAGACATCATCGGTGTAGGTGGGACAGCGCTGTAGGATCCTCACGAAACCCAGGCCTTTGTGCTTCCAGGCAGCGTGCAGGGTTGCGTAGAGGTGTGCCGGGTTCCAATCCACGGTCTGGGCCAAAAAGGACACGTTGGTCAAACCCAAGGTGGTGGAGAGTGGATTCAAAGGCGGCAACCAGGCTCCCCTGGGGTGGGTGTTGGTCTTCAAGTGCTGGGGGGTTGTGGGTGAGGTCTGCTTCTTGGTCAAACCATAGATGTTGTTGTCGAACAGCATGGCCACCATGTCCATGTTGTAGCGAACAGCATGGACCCAGTGCCCAGCCCCAATGCTGCAGCAGTCGCCATCCCCCGTGGAGAGCCAGACATCCAGGTCCGGGCGACGGCTCTTGATCCCACACGCAATGGGAAAGGCCCGGCCATGAAGACCGTGGAAGCCATAGGTGGCCATGTAGTGGGGGAAGCGGCTCGAGCAGCCGATGCCAGACACATTGACCAGGCGCTCGGTTGGAATCTGCTCATCCCGGCAGATGCGCTGCACAGCAGTCAATACAGCAAAGTCACCACAACCCGGGCACCAGCGACCAATAGCGCCTTCGTAGTCCTCCATCGTGTAGTACTTGGGAGGAAGCTCCAGCGACCAGTCCTTCTTGAGTCCAAACATGGCTTCTCCTAGGCCGGGGTCGAGGCTGCGACAGGATGCATGGTAGCGGAGTCAGCGAGCTGATTCTTGATTTCTTCGTAGATCTTCTCGGGAGGGAGCGGCTGGCCGGGAACGCTCGAGAAACAATCAACATCCACAAGAGTCTGCGCCCTCAGCAGCATTGCCAACTGTGCGTATCGACGGTCAGGCGAGGAGCGAGGATCGCTGTAGTTGATCTCCACGGACACAACCTTCTCGAAGCCGGCGAATATCTCCGAGATCCCGGGCTCCAGTGGAGACAAGAAGCGCAAGTGCAGGGAGGAGACGCTCCAGCCCTCGGCCTGTGCCCGCTCCACCGCCTCTTGAATGGTTCCCTTTGTGGAGCCCCAGCCCACCAACAGCAGATCGCCCTTTGCCGGCCCGTTTACCTCTGGCGGCTGCAGGGTGGCCTGCAACGACGCCAGCTTTCTGGACCTCATCTCGCAGCCCTGCTGGTTTACCCAGGGGTCATAGGCCACCTTGGACTTCGTGGTGTGGGCCAGCCCCGTGAGCACATACTCACCCCCGGGCTGCCCCGGAATGGGCCTGGGGGAGATTCCCGTCTTCTCGTCCCAGGCGTAGGGATCCACGCTCTCGTCCCAGGGCGCCTGGTCCAGGGGCGAGGCCAGCCACTCTGCCTGGGGCTTGGGCCTGGGGAATGGTGAGACCCCCGTGGCCAGGTTGGCGTCGCTGAGAATCACCACCGGAGTGCGGAAGCTCTCGGCGATCTTCCTGGCGATGATCGGCATGTGAAAACAGTCCTCAATTGTAGAGGCAGCCATCACAACCTTGGGTGCATCGCCCGTGGCACCGAAGAGAGTCGCCAGCAGGTCCCCCTGCTCCACCTTGGTGGGAAGGCCGGTCGATGGGCCGCCCCGCTGCACGAGGCCAATCACCAGGGGCACCTCTGCCATCACGGCGAGACCAAGAAACTCGGTCTTCAGGGCCAGTCCAGGGCCCGAGGTGATGGTGCAGGCGCAGTTTCCGGCGTAGGAGGCACCGATGGCAAACCCAATTGCCGCGATCTCATCCTCGGCCTGGTGAAGGAAGCCGCCAGTCTGCACAAAGGCCTCGGCCAGGTAATGGGAAGCGCTGGTGGCTGGAGTGATCGGGTACATGGCCACGAGGTCCATTCCCGAGGCCATCACGCCAAGCCCCATGGCCTGGTTGCCGTTCATCACAACCTGCTCCCCCACACCGGAACGTCCGGGGATTGAGTACTGGGCATCCACGCGTTCCTCGGCGAAGTCATGACCGGCCTTTAGCAAGCGGTGGTTGAAGGCCACCACCTTGTCGCCCTTTCTGCCGAAGACCAGGCCAATTTCGTTGGCGGCGACCTCCAGCGCCTTGCCAAAGATGCGGCAGAGCATCCCCAGCACGAACATGTTCTTGCCCACCCGGGAGCCACCTGTCAGCTCCGCGCAGGTCTGTTGGATGGGAAGCTCCCTGACATCAAAGCCCCGCTCCTTGAACTCAGCCAGAGCAGTGGCGTACTGCTCCCGGATCTCCTCCACCGGGTCCTCTGCCCAGGTACAGTCCAGCAGGACGATGGTGCCGGGCCTGTAGGCGTCCTGGTTGATGCGGCCAAAGAGCACCTGCTCGTTGAAAGCCACCACCAGGTCTGCCTGGTTTCCCATGTTTGTGACCTCGCGGTCCGCAAAACGGATGCGGATCCCGCTGGCTCCTTCTCGGGAGCGAGCAGGGGGCTTGATTTCCGCGGGAATGATCTCCACGGTCCAGACGCCGTTGCCCTCCTTGGCACAGACTGCGCCGAAGATCTGGCCCGCCTTCTGGGCCCCCTCTCCAGAGTCACTGACGATCTCGACGATGCAGTCGCCGACGCTGCGGGTCTCTCCGTTTTCAAGTTCCAATTCCGTCCCCCTCAGCCTCCCTCGCCCAGATCCGTGTAGAGCAGCTCTGTGAGCTGCTCTGCTTCTCTCTCCTCGTGCTCCTGGAGAGAGGTGGCCAATTCGCCCACCTGGGCGAGTACTTGGGCCACTGGACCCGCGAGGCAGGCGCGAGTGTTGTCCATGACCACCCGAAGCTCTGCACGCAGGGCCAGGTGCTCGGTGTGGAGCGCCCCCACCACACGAGGGTGGTGGGGGCGAATGCTGTCCAAGAGACCTCCAGGGGCCTCTTCTACTGCGAAGTGGGCGTTCAGTTGGTTGTCCAGGCGGCAAAGAAGGTCCAGGGCTGCCTGTAGAGTGCCAACCTGCTTCAACTGCTCGATCAGCTCCAGCAAGGCCCTGTGGGCCTCTTCGACCGTATCCAGGGCAGGCGGATGGCCCGCATCCAGGGCAGGCGGATGGCCTGCGCCCGGGATCGCCAGGGGCACCTCGTCAACCATTCAGCGCCCCCCCTCGTTTTGTGGTCTGCACTGCACGCAAGCTCCAGTGAAAGCACCCACCAAACGCTAACCCATGGGAACCTGGAAGGCTATCTGCGGGGGAACAGCTGCATCCCAGCAGGAGCCTGCCCGAGGAGGCGTGGTGCAGTGCGCCGTGTTGGGGGGGGAGATCTGTGGTCCGGCGTGGACTGGATTCCTTCTGCAAGGAGGATAAAGGGGTAGACACCGCACATTCCGCGCCCCGTGGAGGAGAAGATGTTCTCACGCCCCTTGCATGTGACTGCCCTGACACTCCTGCTGCTTTCCGGCTGTTCCGGAGGCAAGGACGATGTGGATACTCAGGACACGTCCGGGGAAGAAGAGGAGGTCAACGAGGCTCCGGTGGCTGTGGACGACGCGGCCAGTGTGTTCACCAACCAGAGCATCACGATCGACCTGACGAGGAATGATGACGATCCCAACCAGGGCGACAGCCTCTTTGTTTCCGAAATTGTCCAGCCCGCGAATGGCCTTGTCGAGATCGAGAGCGATGATGACGTGGTCTACACCTCCCTCAACGACTACATCGGCATCGACTCCTTCACCTACACCGTGTCCGACGAGGGGGGGTTGACGGATGAGGCCAATGTCACGGTCAACGTCCAGGAGGCGCCCACCCTGGTGATCACAGGGCCCGAGGAGGCTTCCACCGTTACGGGCCCGGATGTCGCGGTCACGTTTGAGGTCGTCGGCTGTGCTGTGAGTAGCCCGAGCGCAGACGAGGACGGCTGTCACGTGCACAAGTACCTGAACGGTGCGCAATACAGTGACCCGGACGGCTCCGGCTTCGGTCACTACAGCGCCGACTCGTTTTCCATCACCCCCCTCGCCGCAGGTACCCATGAATTTGAGCTGGTACTGATCAAGAACGATGGATCGGACCAGCCCTACCTGCCGCAGATCGATGACAGCGTCAGCTTCCTGGTAGAAGATCCCCTGTAGAACGCACATTTCACCAGCCACTCTTCCCACCGATTCCTCGCCTCTCGGCGAGGGCTTTTCCCGCCCTTGCGGGCTTGCTGCGCCCAACAGCCTCCAGGTATCTCCAGCAAGACAGGTTGATCGACTGACCTCGTGGGAGGAGAGATGAAGCGACGATGGAACGGCTGGGGCGATGAATCAACCCGCTACCCGATGCCGGAGGGTGGCGAATCCTTCCTCGCTGATCGGGTGGGACCCGGTCATGTCCTGCCGGACGCCTCCCTGGAGGAGGTGATTGGAAAGGTCCCTCCCAGTCGCTTGCCGGATGACCCCCTCATTGACCGCTCCGGGGAAGCACGAATTCGACACTCGCGGGGACAGAGCCTGCCAGATTGGCTGGCGCTTCGCAGCGGCGAGCTTCGCGTATTTACCGATGGCGTAGCGTTTCCGGAGACCCAAGCAGATATCCGTCATCTGCTCGTCCGCGGTCGGAGCGAAGACTGGACGCTGATTCCCTATGGAGGCGGGACCTCCGTAGCGGGCCATGTCACGCCCGAGGTGCAGGAGAGGCCGGTACTGACCATCTCCCTGGCACGAATGAACCGCTTGATCGAGCTCGACCCGATCAGCCAGATCGCCACGTTTGGGCCCGGGGCTCGGGGACCGGAAGTGGAGGAGGCGCTTGGGGACCATGGTTTTGTGCTGGGTCACTATCCCCAGTCTTTTGAGTTCTCGACCATTGGGGGGTGGGTGGCCACCCGTTCCAGTGGCCAGCAGTCGCTGCGATATGGACGAATTGAGCAGCTCTTTGCGGGATGTACCCTGGAGACCCTCGATGGCTCCCTCGAGGTTCCGACCTTTCCCGCATCCTCGGCGGGACCCGACCTCCGAGAGCTGGTCCTGGGTTCGGAGGGCCGGTTCGGCATCCTCAGCGAAGTCAAGGTTCGCGTGACACCACTGGCGGAGTCTGAGAGCTTTCACGTGGCCTTCTCCCCCAACTGGTCGACATCGATGGAGCTGGCCCGACGCGCAGCACAGGAGCGAATTCCCCTGTCCATGCTTCGCCTCTCCAACCAGGCCGAGACCGAAACGCACCTCACCTTGGCTGGACGGCCCAAGTCGATTGCCTGGCTGGAGAGGTACCTCTGGTGCCGCGGCATTGGAGGCCAGAAATCCATGATCACCTTCGGGTTGACCGGGGGCCGCGCCCAGTGTCGCAGTGCCATGAGCCAGGTGAGGTCGCTGTTTGGCGAGTTCGGTGTGGTCAACGTCGGGAGAAGCCTGGGCACGATCTGGGCCCAAAGCCGGTTTCGGTCTCCCTTTGTTCGCCATACCCTGTGGGATGTTGGATACGCGGTCGACACCCTCGAGACGGCGCTTGACTGGAAGTGCCTGCCCGAGGCCGTCAACCGGATTGAGCAAGCGCTGCGGGATGCGGTGCCCGGACTGGCGGTGCATGTCTTCACGCACCTGTCCCATATCTATCCCCAGGGAGCCTCGATCTACACGTCCTATATCTTCCCCAATGCCTCCTCCTATAGGGAGACGCTGGCCCACTGGAAAGAGCTCAAGACAGCGGCTTCCAAGGCGGTTGTCCAGAGTGGAGGGACCATCAGCCATCAGCACGGCGTTGGGCGAGATCACGCCCCCTACCTGGAGGCGGAGAAGGGAGCCCTGGGCATGCAGACGCTGGGCTCGTTGGCCCAGCACTTTGACCCGGAAGAGACCTTGAACCCTGGAGTTCTCCTTCTGCGGTCCAGCTCGGACTCAGGTGACTCCACATCTTGAGCCAGCGCTGGAGCGTCCGGTCGCTCCAGGGAGCCGCCCGCCGCTGCGAGTCGCGAACCCTGGAACAGAAGCCGTGCAGCTTGTCGAGGGGCCACCGGAATCTCCTGCAGAGATTCCCCTGCCTCAAGACCTGGGCCTCTGCCCAAAGAGAAATTTGAATGCAGGACCAATTGCAAAGTAACAGGTGACACCTTATGCATTATGCAATGCCCCCATCAAGGGCTCGAAAGGAGGAATGAAGCCATGCAGACACGGTTCGGTTTGTTGCACTTGTTCGAGACAGCCGTTGGGAAGACGGAGGCTGAGTTCTTTGCCGAGAACCTGGAGATGGCCGAGCACGCCGAGGCGATCGGCCTGGACTCGGTCTGGCTAGCGGAGCATCACTTCACGGACTACGGAGTCATGCCGTCGACCCAGGTGCTTGGCAGCTTCCTCGCCGCGCGCACAAGTCGAATCCGAATTGGCACGGGGGTTGTGGTGCTGCCGTTCCACAACCCCATTCGCGTGGCTGAAGAGTTCGCGTTCCTCGACGTGCTGTCCGGAGGGCGCCTGGACTTTGGCGTCGGCCGCGGCTACCAACCAGGTGAATTCGAGGGCTACGGCATCCCCTTCGAGGAGAGCCGGTCCCGCTTCGACGAGTCCCTGCAGATCATTCGCCAGGCATGGACCGAGGAGACGGTCGAGTTCGATGGGGAACACTACTCGTTCCACGGCATCCGTCCCCGCCCCAGCCCCATGCAGGTGCCCCACCCGCCGCTGTTTGGCGCCTCGTTCAACCCCGCTACCATCAAGTACCAGGCGATGCAGGATCTCAACCTGCTCTTTACGCCCTTGACCACTCAGCCGGAGACCATCCAGGAGTATCGTTCGATCCTCGCGGACCGGGGGCACGATCCAGCCGACTTCCGCATCGGCGGCCTGGCCTTTGTCTTTGTGGACGAAGACGGTGATCGAGCCCTTGCGGAGTTCGAGGAGCCGTGCATGTGGTACTTCCGGACCTTTACCGGCCTCATCCCACCCAACAAGTACCCGAGCGGAGACTACTACGCGTCGTTGCACGGCCTGCTTACGTCTACGCTCCAGGCCTACGACGCCGGCGAGGTCACGTTCGAGTGGATGGTTCGCGAGAGCCCCTTCAAGCACGCCTTCCTGGTGGGGGATCCCGCCTATGTGTCCCAGAAGCTGCGTGGTCTGCTCGAAATGTACTCTGGGCTGTCCGACGTCTTGTGTTGGACCCGCCTGGGAGGTCTGGACCACAAGAAGGTGATGGCCTCGATGGAGTGCTTTGTCGAGAAGGTGGTCAATCCCCTTCGCGAGGAGACCATTGAGTGTCCGCCGGTGGCGTCCGGGCCGGGTCACACTCCACTCGGAACGAAGTGAGGCGCGAATAGATGCGACTGGGGCAGCACACTGCGGCCCTCGAACATCGACGGCGCCGCCGGCGCACTGGAAGAGGTCCAGCGCATCGTGGCGCAAGTCAGCCTGCGCTGGCCAGATACAAGAATCATTCCGCAGGCCGACTCCGGATTCGCCCGGAGTGCGCTGATGACCTGGTGCGAGGCGACCGAGGGCGAAACCCCCGTACCCGCTGGAGTACCGCCAGCGTCTTGTCGAGTTCGTCCGATCGGGTCGTACGGCTGGTGAAATATCCGGTCTAGGAGGCTGTAGGGCGTAGAAGCTGCGTTTGTAGCCCTCGCCACAAAGGGGGGTTCGCCAGATCCCGGGGGGGATACCGTATCTCCCCCCCTTTCTGTCGCACGTTGCGGACCAAAGTCCCATCCGCGCCGTGCGGATGCCCGAATTGTCCGCCCACCGGACCAAAGTCCCATCCGCGCCGTGCGGATGCCCGAATTGTCCGCCCACCGGACCAAAGTCCCATCCGCGCCGTGCGGATGCCCGAATTGTCCGCTTCGCGCTTTCGAGGCGCCGGACTGGCTTGGGCGAGCGGGGCCGGTAGGAGCTCTCTAGCAGCCCTCGGGAAAGCTCGAAAGTCCAGTTTCGAGGATCATTATGGGAGAACCTGCTGAATCGTGAATTGACGCCACCGGCGGAGCAGGCCATTGGGAAGGTGTAAAACACCCAAAAACCCGCTACCAACCGGGGCCTCGTCAGTCTCACCCGTACCGTGGTGTCTGGCAAGTGCTCCGATGGGGAGACTGCCCGATGCCGCTGAAGAACTTCTCGCTTTTGTCGTTCGAGGATCTCATCCTTCTACGGGACGAGTTCGTTGAACCTGGTTCGCTCCCCTGGCTGCTTCGCGACCACGCCGGGCTTCTGTTTCCGCGATGGCTTCTGGCCGGCTGGAGGGGGCAGATGAAGCGGGGTCGCGATGCGTGGCCTGCAGAGACACTGCTGGCCCTGCTGCTTTTGCGGCACTCGGAGGAGGGAATGACCCGGGTGGGGGCCGTGCGAAGGGCCAACTCGGACGCGACGTGGCGGGCAGCGTTGCGGTTGCCATGGAGCGTCAAGCCGCCCGACGAGAAAACGTTGCGGGAGTTCGAGTCCTTCCTGAAGCAGCCTCACCAGGACGTTGATCGCCCCCGCATCGAACTGGCCTTCGAGCATTGGACTCGCCTGGGTTTGGACGCAGGCCTGGTTGGCGACGAGCCGGTCTGGGTCGGGGACTCGACACCGATGTGGTGCTTCGGGGCGGTGCTCGGCACGGTTCGGCTGCTCGGTGACGGGCTGCGTAGCCTCGGACGGCTCTGGGCGCGGGCGCGTGGGGTCGATCTGAAGACAGTCGCCCTGGAGTGGGGCGAGCCTCTGCTGCTTGCGAAGAGCACGAAGGGCTTCTTCGAAGGGACGGACTGGGCCGATCCGAAGGCCCGATCCGCCGTGCTGACCGCGTTGGTCACTTCGGTCAACCAGGCCACCGAGCGGATTCTCGCCAGCATTGAAGAAGTCCGGCAGAACAAGCGCAAGGGGCTTGCCCGTCGCTGCCGAAATCTCCTGCGCGTCGTCAACGAGGATCTCGAGCCGACCGAGGGCGGCGGTCTCCGAATCGCCCGGCGCAGGAGCAGCCAGCGGAAACGCGCAGCGTAGCTTCGACGCCGCAACCGGTCAGCGGGCAACGCTCGCGATGCCGACGTACGCCTCAGGAGTACGCCGAGGCCCTCCGAGTGTCGCTCCACGCCCCACAAGGCCCAGTCGGAGTCAGCGAACCGCGGTCACAGGCACGTCGATCCCTCTGCGGAGCCCCGACTCGGACGCGAACGGCCGGCCGCCGGCCACCTCGGTGGCTATCTCTCCCGAGGGCTGCTAGGGCGCGTTCCCGGAGATCGTGACCGTGCCGCCGATGTTGCCCACACCGATGGTGTCCCGCAAGGTGACTGCATCCGATGTGGCAAGGGCGGTGTTGTCGATCACCCCGAAGTCTCCCCCGACCCGCGTGAGGCCGTGCAGTCCGGTCACGTCGTTGACGGAGATGTTGTCGGAAATCAGGAGCGTTCCCCCCACGTCGGTCAGGGCCGCAAGGTCATCCAGGTTGGTGATCGCCCCCAGCTCGACAATGCTGAGATCTCCGTCCACCTCGGTGGCTGTGCCCAACTCGATGGAGGAAAGGGCCGGGTTGGCGTTCAACTCCACGTTGCCGCCGAGGAGGTCCAGATTCGGGATCTGGAGTGTGGTCAGGGAGGCGTTGTTTTTCACGTCGAAGTCCCCGTGGATCTCCGTGAGGCAGGAGAGGCCAGACAGGCTTGTGAGGCTTGTGGAGTCGATGGTCAGGTCGCCGTAGATTCGGTCGTACAGCTGACAGAAGACACCCATCTCTGCGGTGGTGGAGATGGCGAGATCCCCGAGGTAGCCGCCGGATGCACTGCTGGCGAGGGCATCGGAGCCATCGCAGTCCTGGTCGATTCCATCTTCGGGCGTGTCTTCGGCCCCCGGGTGGATGCTCCCGTCGTCGTCGTTGCAATCCGTGTTGTCGGAGACGTGGTCCGTGGGGGCTGCGCAGGCGTTCTGGGGGGCGTTGGGATCGCCGTAGTCGTCCTTGTCCGCGTCGTGGAACCACGTCGGTGCATCCACGGCGCTGTCCTCATCGATGACGCTGTCGCAGTTGTTGTCCCGGTTGTCGCAGAACTCCAGAGAAGCGGGACTCACGGTGCTGTCGGCATCGTTGCAGTCAGACTCGTTGGCCACGTAGCCGCTGGGGGCCTCGCAGGCGGCCACGGTCGTGTCCGGGTCGCCATAGCCATCGGAATCCAGGTCCTGGAAGAAGACGCTGGTGACCAGCTCGTCCACGGTTCCGTCGCAGTCGTTGTCCAGCTCGTCGCAGACTTCCGTGGCGGCGGGAAACACCACCGGGTCCAGGTCGTTGCAGTCGTCGTCGTTGTCCACGTACCCCACGGGGGCAGTGCACTCGTTGACGAAGAACTGGTCTCCACCGAACCCGTCGCCATCGGCATCTGCGTACCAGGTGATGCCGCTGCCCACATTGGAATCGCTGTCGTCACAGTCGGTGCAGGCGGGTTCGTCATCCCCATCCTCATCCGCGAATCCCACGCTTCCATCGCAGTTGTAGTCCGTGTCGTCGGTGCAGTCGCTCTCCAGGGCGCCGGGGTGGAAGGCCGGGTCGCGATCGTTGCAGTCCAGCTCGTTGGCCACGTACCCATGGGGGATATGGCAGGCGGCCTGGGGGTTCGACGGGTCGCCGTACCCGTCTCCATCTGCATCGCGGAACCAGATCAAGGCGTCCTCGGCCTGCTCCTCGTCGATCTGCCCATCACAGTCGTTGTCGATGCCGTCACACAACTCGGGGATGCCGGGGTTGATCTGGGTGTCGTGATCGTCGCAATCGGTCAGGGTCGTGAAGCCGTCTTCGTCTGCATCGAGGGCACCACTCTTGCAGCCAATGGCAAACAGGGGCAGCAGGAAGAAGGCAATCGAGGTGCGCATGGAGAACTCCAGGAGGATTAGCTTATCTCCGACAGGGGGGGCAGGGCGATAAGGAAGCACCATGGAAGTGATGCTTGTTGGATTCATGGCGGCTCTTGCTGTCTCCGGGGCGGCCCTTGGGGCGTTGTGGGCGGAGCGGGTCTGGGGCCGGCCGGATGGGCACAGCGTGTGGGTACCTACGAAGACGTCGGCGGGGTCGAACCGCGTGCTTTGGACGATGGGGCCTGATCTTCCCTCCCTGGAGGAGCGCGTTCGCAGTCTTCAACGGGAGGCGCAGATCCTGTTTCTTCCCGCTGGGGAGTGGGCTCCAGAAGGGGTTCGCCGCATGGAGAGCGCCCGCCCGTCGGTGGAGGCGGTCTTGGATGCGGCTGCAGCGCTGTCACTCTTTGGTCCGGTGCGCGTGGTGGTGGAGGGTGCGGATGCTCTGGAGGCGCCAGGACGGAGGGAAACCGGTACGGCGGTGCTGGAGTCGCTGCTCACGCAGGCCACGACGGGGGTGGCGGTGGTGTTGCACGAGGGAGATGCCCGGCCGGAGGGGCCGTGGGACTGCAACCCTGCTTCTTGATGGGCGCTACTTGTTGATCAACTCATCGAGCTGTTGGCCGTAGTCGCCGCTCAGCATCATCTCAATGGCAGACACGTCTGCATCGATGCTGGCCTGGAACTGGGGAATCTCCGTGCCCGCCATGTTTGTGGTGGCGCCGCGGGCGTTGTAGAGCGTGTCGAGGGCCCCCGTGCTCTTGGTTCCTTCCAGCGCTGCGCTGGACAGGGAGACGGTAAAGGCGGGGTTGGACCCGGCCTTGGCTTCAGCCTTGGACGCAGATCCTGCGGCGTTTGCCGAGGGCTGCGAAATAGAGGAGAGGCCCGCCAGGAGGGAACTGGCGGAATCGAGCGTCATGCTCATAAACAGAGACTACCGGAGCCAAAGTGGCTAGTTCAATGGTTTTCGGGGGTTCGTGACAACTCGTGACAACATACCCGCGGCCCCGATTGCCGGATACCTCTTCTTGAATGACCGGTGCAAGGTGCCTTGTGGTGGGCCTGGATGGGGCCACATTCGACGTGTTGGAGCCCCTCTTTTCCCAGGGGCGCTGTCCCGTGCTTCACCGCCTTTGCCGGGAAGGATCCCGCAGTCGCCTCAACAGCACGACCCCCCCCATGACCCTGCCGAGCTGGTCGTCTTTCCTGTCCGGCTGCAACCCCGGCCGCCACGGGATCTTTGACTTCACGCGGCGGATTCCAGGCACCTACCGCCACGAGATGACCAACGCGACCCACCGGAAGGTGCCCACCGTGCATCGGTTGTTGTCGGATCGGGGGTACCGGTGTGCGTCCCTCGCGATGCCCACCACCTACCCACCGGATCCCATTGATGGGGTGGTCATCAGTGGATTCGACTCTCCGGTGGCCACCTCCATCGATGGCCGGTTCTGTCATCCCCCCTCCCTGTACGCGGAGCTGGAGGCGCGCTTCGGGGGCATGGCTTTCGCGGACTTCCAGGAAATCACGATTGGTCCCGGGTGGCACGAAGCTGCGCTTTCGGCGCTGCTGGAGGAGGTAAGGCGCAAGGAGGCCATTGCCAACTGGCTCCTGGATCAGGAGCGGTGGGAGTGGTTCACGCTGCTCTTTGGGGAATCGGACACGGTCAGCCACCACTTCTGGATGTTCCGGGATCCGGAGGGGCCTCGCTTTCAAGATGTGCCTGAGTTTCGAGATGCCATTGACCGGGTGTACGAGGCTCTGGATGCTGCGTTGGGCCGGCTCCTTGAGCGTGCGGGGGCAGATCTTGTCTGCGTGGCTTCCGACCATGGCTTTGGCGGATCGGGGGACATCGCCTTGTACATCAACCGCTACCTGGCCCAGACCGGGTGGTTGGCGTTCGGGGAGGAAGGCCCCGGGTGGAAGCGCCGGGCGGTGGATCGGGCGCGCACCCTGGCGCTGCGGCACCTTCCGGCCGGGGCGCAGCAGTCCCTGGTGCGGGCCGTGCCTGGGGACTGGTTGGGGGCGGTGGAGAGTCTGTCCCGGTGGGGTGCCATCGACTTTTCCCGCACCCGCGCCTTTTCCGATGAGATGAACTACGGCGCCACCCTGCACCTGAACCTTGTGGGAAGGGATCCGGAGGGGCTGGTGGAGAATGTGGAGGAGACCGTGTCGGGTCTCAAGGAGGACCTGTTGGCCTGGAGGGTGGAGGGTCGACCGGTGGTGCGGCAGGTCCATCGACGGGAGGAGATCTACGAGGGGCCGTGCGTGGATCGGTCGCCGGACCTCGTGTTGGAGCTGCACCTGGTGGAGGGACACACGTTCACGGTGCTGCCCTCGAGCGGTCCGGGCCCCGCCTGGCGAAGGCTCTCCCAAGCGGAGTGCGTGGGGGGCAAGGGCGCCGGCACGAACGGCTCCCATCGGCAGCGTGGCGTGCTGGTTCTCCACGGAGAAGGGGTGCGGGCCGGGGCGGAAGTGGAGGCGGGCATGCCCGATTGCATTCCCACGCTGCTGGCCTTGCTGGGGCATGCCATTCCGGATCATTGTGATGGACGGGTGCTTCGGGAAGCCATGGAGGGCGTGCGCCCGACCTGGACGGAAGGGCGCATTGCCCCCGAGGCCTCCGCGGACATTCCCCTGCAGGGTTGGGAGTCCCGGGAGATCGCCCAGCGCCTGGAAAGGCTCGGCTACCTGTGACCAGCTCCCGCCTGAAGATTGTGCAGGCTGCGGCCTTTCCGTTCCCTTCCCTCCAGGGTTCCCAGGTCTATGTCCGGGGCATGTCCCGGGCCCTGGGGCGGCGTGGACACGATGTGGTTGTGGCCTGCTATGGGCATGGCGATTCCGGGGTGCAGTCGGAGGATTCGGAGTTCAGGGTGGTTCGCACGCCGCGGGTGCCGGGCTACCGGCGAATGAGGGCGGGTCCGGACTGGGTCAAGCCCTGGCTGGATGTGGCGCTGGTGGGGGTGCTGGCCCGGCTCATGCGGGATGCGGACCTGGTCCATGCCCACAACTACGAGGCGCCTCTGGCGGCCTACCTGGCCCGGACGGCCTCCCCGTGTCCGGTCATCTACAACAACCACAACACCCTTGGCGAGGAGCTGCCCCAGTACTTCAGGGCGGTGGGGCTGCAGCGTGCTGCCGGGTGGGCGGGGAGGGTGCTTGACCAGCAGATTCCCCGCAGGGCGGATGCTGCCATTGCCATCAGCGAAAAGGCAGCGCCGGCCCTGGAGAAGTTGGGGTGCCGGCGGGTCCACCACGTGGCGCCCGGGGTCGACCCGGAGGACCTGGAAGGAGGACAACGCGCCGCCACCCGGACGAGGTGGGGCCTGGAGGGGCGGCCCTGGGTGGTGTATGCCGGAAATCCGGATGCGTACCAGGACCTCTCCCTGCTCCTGGCGGCCATGGAGCAGGTGGAGCACGCGGGACTGCTCATGGTCTCGGCTTCGGACCCGGGGCCCTGGGAAGCAGCTTGTGGTCTTCCCCCGGAGCGCCGGCGGTTTGTGCAGGCCGGGAGCTGGGCCGAGACCCGGAATCTCCTGGCGGCAGCGGATGTGGCTGCCTTGCCCAGGACCCGGTGCACCGGGTTTCCCATCAAGCTGCTCAACACCCTCGGAATGGGGCTGCCCACCGTGTGCTCAGCGGGGTCGTGGCAGCGGCTCCCGGGTGCTGTGTCCGTGAAAAATGGAGATGTGGATGGGTTCGCGCGCGAGTTGGCGGGATTGTGCCAGGACAGGGGGCGCCGATCTGCCCTGGGAGAGAAGGCCCGGGAGCACATTCAACGTGAATGCAGTTGGGATGCCCGTGCACGGGAGTTGGAAGGGGTCTACGAGTCGGTGCTGGCCGAGGGCTGACTCCTGGCAAACTCTTGACACGTCGATAGCAACGCGCGATGTTCCAAGGACCTGCTGTGCCTGGCTGCATTTCTTTCTCGCGCCGGCCCGAACCTTCTCGAGACAGAATTCATGCCCCGATCAGTTCCTGACCCCTCCCCGCCGTTTCTTCTCTACGGTGTTCTGGCCCTTTCCCTGACGGTGAATCTGTACATGGTCCTGGAGCGGGACAGTGAGGGGGACCAGACCAGCCACCCCATTTCCGAGGGGGCAGCCCCGGTGGAGCACCTGGCTCCGGTGGCGGTGGATTCAACGGTGCCTGTTGCTGAACCAGCGCAGGTCACGGATGTGGCGGACGATGTCCCGGCGACGCCGGTGGTCCAAAGGTGGCACCACGTGGACGCGCCGGTGAAGCACTCTTTGGCTCGTACTTTCCAGAAGGCCGTGCCTGCGCGTGGCGATGCCCTGGCTGCGGTGTATTCGCGGATGTTCATGTGGGACCTAAACCTGCGCCGGGATGTGCAGCAAGGGGACCGGGTCCTGGCCGTGTTTACCGGCGACTCTGCGGAAGAGCCTGATGTTCCTGTGGCCTGGTATGAGAGCCAGAAGTTGGGACTCACCCTGAAGGCGTACCGGTTCCATGCGCCCGGAGACGAGTGGCCCAGCTACTGGGATGCGGAGGGCCAGGAGGTGGCCCATCGCCTCGTGGGCGGGCCGTTGGAGAGCTACGAGCAGGTCACGTCCTTGCTCAAGGATCGGCCGCGCCACCAGGGCATGGACTTCACCGCGCCCACAGGAACGCCGCTGGTGTCCCCCAAGGCGGGCACCGTGACCCGGGTGAATTGGAACACCGCGGCCAACGGAATGTGCGTCGAGGTGCGGTATCCGGATGGCACCCTGGCCAAGTTCCTGCACCTGGACCAGGTGAAGGTTCGGGCCAACCAGCACGTGACGGCGGGGCAGCTTCTGGCGACCACCGGAAACACGGGCCGATCCACGGCGCCCCACCTCCATTACCAACTGGGCCGCGGATCCAAGACCGTTGACCCTGTGGACTACCACGGCACCATCCGCCGGCAGCTACCGGCCTCGGCCATGTCCGCCTTCCAGGCAGCCGTGCGGGAATACGACGCCCTGCTCCTCGGGGAGTCAGTCGCGCAGAACTAGCGCGGCTCGCCACCGCCAGTCCCGCAACCCCGGGGGGATGCGGTATCCCCCCCCCGAACTGGCCGATCGGCGAAGCCGCGAGGTCGCTCCTGGTGGAGAGACCGGGAATTCGCGCAATAGAGCGATTTCTATGAAGACCTGACCCGATCGGCCACACTTGCAATTCCAGGGAGGTAGCATGGGGTATGGGACTGTTCCGGAGAAGAGATCCACCATGCCCTCGCTTCGGACTGCCCTCCGAACATCCTCCCCTCTTGCAACGCGTCGCTCCCGAGTGCGGCGGGGCCCAGTCCTGTAGGACCTGGATCTGCGTGTGAGCGCGTTCGCTCCGCAGGGTCTTGGAGTGGTTCGACCAGCGGCGCTCGCGTTCGGCTTGCTGGCTTGCCTTGGCGCCGGGTGCAAGGGTTTCAACGCGAACCCAGCAGCCACAATTCTATCTCACGAGGACGGATCAGAGGTGGAAGAAGGCGCCCTTGTCTTGTTCTCTGGGCATGTGAGCGATCCGGACGATGAATCGCAAGCTCCAGGCCACCTGGTCACTGGGCACCACCGTCATTTGCCCGGCGGAGGTTCCCGAGGAAGACGGAAGCACCGCATGCGAAGCCGTGATTCCCTCGGGTGCTGCAGATCTTCACCTGGAGGTAGCCGACGATCGGCGGGCGGTGGGCTCCGACGTGGTGACCCTGGTCGTATTGGACACCGCGTCAACCGGTGGGGAGATCAGTTGGGATTCGACGAACAGTCTCTCGTCGGCCGACTTCAGCTTTGTGGGTGAACATTCCGAGGACCATGCGGGCTGGTCTATCTCAGGGGCCGGTGATGTAGACGGCGATGGGCTTGATGACATTCTGGTGGGGGCCTGGGCCAATGACCAAAGTGGCACCGTCGCCGGCAAGGCATATCTCCTCATGCCATGAGCCGAATCGCTCCAGCCGGCTACCGCCGCCGCACCACCGCCAGGCCCAAACAACCCCAGACCATCAGCCACCCCACCGGCACTCCACCGGTTTGGGAGCAGCCACCACAGCCGGAGGTGCCGCTGCAGCCCTCTGCACCACAACCTGATTCACCGCTGCCGCTGCAACCGAGCAGTGCATCCAGGTCGATCTCCGGACCGCTTCCTCCATCGCAACCCAGGCTCCCCCCACTGCACCCGGGCGACTCCATGGGCTGCACCCCGGCCACATCCAGCCGCGCAAATCCCGCCTGCCATTGTTCGTCGTCCGAGGGAATCCAGAACAGGCTCTCCAGGCGGGCCCCAAACAGGCTGGGCATTTCCATGGCGGGCAGAAGGTCATCTGGCAAGAGGGCGCTTCCCAGCAGGGTGCTCATCAAGATCTCAAGCCCGGAGGAAAAGCCCTCCTCCAGGAGCTCGTTCCAATTCTCGTCAAAGGGAATGCCCCCCTCGTCCCAGAGAATCTCGGGGGTCAGTGAATCGGCGCTGAGCCCCGGGTCGAGTCCGATCTCCGTGTCCGCCGTGAGCTCGAACATGCGGGCGATGCGTGCATCCAGCTTTGCGTAGACTTCTACCGTCAGAGCCGAGACGGACAGAACAAGCGGTGCACCGTCCTCCTGGAAGCGAAAATAGGGCGGCACCGCTGGCGCAAAGCCCAGCCAGGCATCCTGCTTGGAAGGGAAGAGCGTGGCGAAGTCCTCGGAAAGGAATGCGGAGAACAGTTCCGTGGAGGTGGCGACCCCCTCGAACTCCTTCATTTCGTAGCACAGCCCCCCGGAAGCCCAGATCACCCACACCATGTGGTCCAGGAAGTCCCGGTTCAGGTAGAGACCAAAGTCATAGGGGAGGCTGGTGTCCCAGGCGGTGCCATCGAACACCGGCCACTCGGCATCGGCGAAATCTGAGCCTCCGCCGGAGACCACGCAGGGGGACAAGCTGGAGGGCGTCACGCGGGCCCCCATGCCGATCAGCAGCCCGGTCGTGTCCAGCTCGAAACGGGTGGAAAAGAGGCTCAGGACCACATCGGCATCTCCCAGGGAGAGCTCGGTTTCCACGTCCAGAGCGGAAAACGCATCCGCCAGGGCTTCCTCGATGGTGGTCCCCAGGTCTTGCAACTCCGGTTCGATCAACTCCATGAGGATGTTTGTCAGCGCCATGGCGTCCTGGTTGAGCAGGGTGCCGATGGCATCTCCCAGCAGGCAATCGCCCAGGGGATTCCCCATCGGCGAGATCGACAGGGACACGGTGTCCACCGTGGACTCAATGGCGCCATCCACTGTCCCCATGGCGATTCCCACGTGGGCTTCCGCGGCGGTCACGGGCAGCTCCACGGTGCAGACCTCGTCCAGGTCGCTCAGAAAGGAGCAATCCCCCGCGACGTGCAACGACGAGGCCGTGGAGGACAAGTACAAGGTGATCCACAAATCCAGCCGGCCGGCACTCGGCTCCAGCGCCACGTTCTGCACGCCGATTTGCAGGTCCATGGGGTCCAGGGTGTAGGCCAGGGGCGTGACGTCACCATCGCTGCACTGCGTCGTTTCGGAAAGATCCGAAATGGGAATGCGCTCGGGCATCGCCCGCTCCACCACATCCCCCAGGTGCTGGAGCCCATCGGCCCCCATGTGAATCGCCAGCGCCCGCGCCATGGGCTGCCCCGGGGGGAGCTCCCCAGCGAGGGCAGCGGACAGGAGCAGTGAAAGCATGCGCAAGAGAATACCCAGTGCGCGTCAGGGACTGCCTCTCAAGATCCGAATCTCATCCCCCTCGGCAACCCGACCCCCCTCCACCACCGACAGCAACACCCCGCGCAGTCGCTCCTCTTCAAACTCCGGCGCCAGGGTGATGTCGTGGGCATCCTGGCCAAAGCGGCCAGAAAAGAGGGCGCAGGGGGCGTGGATCTCCTCGGACACCTGCACGACGGCTGCAGAGCCGATCTGAAGCCGAGTCCCCGAGGGGAGGTTTGATCTCGAAAGGTCGAGCAGGATGTGCAGGTTGTCCCCGGAGAGAATGGGGTCGGCCCCCCGCGCCAGGGCATCGATCACGTCGGCGCGAATGGCGGAAAGCTGGCGGGCTTTGGAACCATGCGAACGCAGTCCCCAGCGATCCCTCTCCATGCCTCCCTCCACCGTGAGCATCGCGCTCTGCACCCGACTGCGGGTCCCTCTCGCCGGCCGCAGGACCACGCGCACCACCCGCCCGACTTCTTCGGGAGCAGGGGCGAGGGCCCGCAACTCATCTGCCAGGGTGAGCGTGCTCATGGCACCTCGTACAAGCGGGCCCAGGGTCCGAGGGTATCCTCAAGCAGCGCTACGCGGCGCAGCGGAATCCCGAGGGCCTGTGCTGCAGCCCCCATCTCGTCTTCCGTGGGGGCGAGGTTGTAGATCAAGGGGTCCGTGGGACGCACCACCAGGTAGTGCCCTCCCCGGGCCTGGGGCAGGAGGTCCGCCAGAAGGGATTGCCGCTCTCCCAGCCGGTTGGCCACAGCGCCCCAGGCGTGGGTGGCCTCCAGTTCTGGCATGCGTACTTCCAACATTCCGTAGAGGGTGTAGTCCGTGGTCCAGACCCGGTGGACGCCGTGCTCCCGGAGCATCTTCTCCAGCCCCCCCTGGCCTTCATCGGTCACCAGCGGGTCCTCCACCGTGGCGAGCATCGGGTCGGTCTCCACCAGCATGCGGGCGCCGGAGAGAATCCACGGCAGACCCAGGGCAAGCCCAAGCCCCGCCCGCCGAAACGAACGGGGAGGGGACACCATGGCCGCCAGTCGATCCGCTGCCAGCCCGAGCCACAGACACAAGCCGATGCTTGCCTGGGCCAGGTGGTGGAGATCATGGTTCGACAGCCAGAGGGCCACCACCTGCAGGGGAACGAAGAGCGAGAGAAACCGAAGCAGCGCAGCGGAGGGTGTGCGCTCCCTTCCGCGCCAGGCCCGGGCTGTGCCACCGACGAGCACCCCCAGACCCACCAACCGCCAGGGACCCATGCCCGGAGGCACATCTGCCCCATGGGCCGCCTCGAACCAGCGCAGGGGCCAGAAGAAGAACCACCCCAGGGTGCTGCCTGTTTCTCGCGCAGGAACCGTGCCTCCTGCCAGGCTCCCAAGCGAGCTCACCACCCGCTCAAGCTGCAGCCCCAGGGTGTCGTGACTTCGAACCGGAAGGTCCAGGGGGAACAAGGAATGGTGAAGCCAGGTGATCCACAAGGGGGCCAGGCAGACTCCGACGATTGCAGCGGCCCGCCCAAGTTGCAGCGGCGCCGGCGGCTTCATGTCCGGTCGGTCCCCGCGGGTCAGAGCCGCTGCCGCAAGGAGCGCCAGCCCCGTTGGGACAAAGGTGGCCTTGGCCAACAGTCCAATCCCGAGACCCACGGCAATTGCATCGGTCCCGTGGCGGCCGCTCTTCCAGCGCCGGGACCACAGGGCCCACAACGCCAGGAGCGCACCGGCCTGCAAGAGCACCTCCGTTCCGCCGAGCACCTTCCGGTAGTAGACAAAGCTCCAGTCGGCGGCCAGGGCCATGCTGGTCACGCCCGCGGCCACTGCGGTGCCGTGAAACAAGAGGAAGCGGTGGCACAAGAAGATCAGCAGCCCCCCAAGAAACACGTGCAGGGCCACCACGGCGTCACGTGAGCCAGTCACCCGGTGCACCACACGTGCGGGCCAGTCCGCGAGCCCACCGGTGTAGGCGTTCACCGCCAGGGGAACCTGGAAGCTGCCCAGGGAGAGCCGCTCGACCGGGCGGGTCTGCGAGGAGACCAGGAGCCCCCCCGTGCCTTCGCTGAAGATCGGTTCTCCCTGGTCCCAGCCCACCACGACCGCTGGCGGCGTCCGCGCCCCCCAGGTGGCATCCACCTCACCCACCACGCCGACCCCGGTCACGGTGGTGGCCGCCAGGACCCCGTAGGTGCCCAAGGCAACCAGCAGCGAGACCCAGGACCGGCGAAAAATGGACATGGGGTGCCCTACTCCAGCTCGATGCGCTGCTCCCAGGCAACAAAGCGACTGTCGATGCTGTGCTGGTGGGCCTTCTGCACCTCGGCGAGGCCGATGGGATGCCTCTCGGGCTTCTTGAGCTTGATCTCGTAGAAGCGCCGGTAGGCCTCGTCGGGCCAGATCTCCACCCGCGCCGTCAGGGCGACCGCCTTCTTGGAGCGCTTTGCGCTGTACTCCAGGGCGTGGGACTCCCCGGGCATCAGCCGCGTGTCAAAGCGCTCGACTTTTAGATTCGGGGTCACATACCGTCCGATGGCATCGGTCTGGGTGGTGCCCTTGATGGCGGTGCCGTCGGCATCCACCTGCTCCATGACCAGGGTGACCTGGGGGGTGGAGTAGGTGGGAAACCGGTGGCCGGTGCCCGTGTTCTCCACCCGGAGCCTTCCGCCGATGGATCGTTCTTCTTCGCTGGTCTCCACCGTGGCCGTGAAGCCGGACTTCACCATTTCCAGGTCGTGCACACCCTTGAACAGGTGGCGCCCCTTGGGCATGTGACAGGTCTGGCAGGTGACGCCCTCCGCTGCGTAGCTCGTGCGCCTCCACTCCTCGTAGGTCTCCTGGAGTTTCTTGTTCTCCAGGCCATTTCCGTGCTGGAAGTCGTGGCAGCCGTAGCAGAAGCGGGAGTCGTTGTACTCCTCTCGGGCGGTGAAGCCGTCGTGGGGAGCGCCTTCAATGGGGTCGCCGTCCTTGGGAGGGCCAAATCGTTCGTGGGCCCGCACGTGGCACCCGGCGCAGGTCAAGCCCTTGGCGCGCATTTCCGCATCGAAGTCGGGGTTGGGGACGCCGTCCTCGAGAAATGGCCACTGCTCTGCCAGGGGGGCATGGCATCGGCTGCACTGGCGGGTCTTCTCGTCGTTGGTTCCGTCCCAGTCGACCATTTGTCCCAGAATACCGGGACCCATGCCGATGGCGTGCCAACTGTCCTTCCAGTCTGCGTACTGGGTGGGGTGGCAGGCCCCGCACTGCTCGGGATGAAGCGAGGCGGTGATTTCGGGCCACCCCTCCGGTGCTTCTTCCTGGGCTGGCACGGGCACTGTGAAGTGCTGGTCCAGCCACTCGCTCTCCACAAAGGGCGTCTTCTCCTCGTACTCGGAGAGGGTGGCGGCGTGTAGATTCTGGACCTCCGCCGGCAGGGTCTCCCGCGTCTCTTTTCCGAAATTCCCCCATCGATTGGCGCTCACGACAGCGGCAACCACCACCATGAGTACAGCGACTTTCGGGAGAATGGAGTCCTCTTCTTGGGCCATCACGTCACCTCGATCGACCTTTAACGAAAGAAGCCCCCGGTCGGATGACCGGGGGCCTCAATTCTATCTTTCGACTGATCAGCCGCAGGCGTTGCAAGCGTTGCAAGCGTTGCAAGCGTTGCAAGCGTTGCAAGCGTTGCAAGCGTTGCATGCGTTGCATGCGTTGCAAGCGTTGCAAGAGTCGTCAGCGGTGTCGTCGTCCGCGGGGCAGGCGGCGAGGGCCAGGGCAGAAGCAGCAGCTGCGATCAGGAAAAGGGCTTTGTTGTTGCTCATGAGTTTTCTCTCTTTCTTCTTGCGGTTTTGGACTCAGCCGAATCCAGCTGAGTCCGGGAACTCCCGGCCGAAAGTCCGGGAATGGGTTTGGAGTGTCTCCTCCGTCGAGGTACCTAAGTCCCTCGTCCGGTTCGTGCCAGTGTAGCAGGGCACCTGGACTTGTCAACGGTGAGAACCCCCTTGGGGGGGCTGGGACGCGGTATTCTCCCCATGCTGATGACGTCTGATCTTGCCGAGACCCCGCGACTTCGATTGGTCCGGCCTGTCTTTTGGTGGGTGTTGGGTGTCCAGTGCCTGTTGGGGGTGCTGGTGTTCCTGGACTGGCGCCTGCCCCTTGGGGTGCTTTTGGGAGCAATAGGGGTTGGTGTGGGGCTGCGGTGGCCCCTTGTGGCGGTGGGGGGTTTGATCTTCGGGCGGCTCCTGTCCACGGGCTCCATGTCCTGGCTGCGGATTGGGGGCTTGAACCTGGGGGTCTTCGAGCCGCTTCTGGGGTTGGCTCTGGTGGCGTGCGTGGCGCATGGCGTGTTGCGGAGGAGCTCGTTGTTCCCCGCAATTCCCTGGCGTGCGCCCCTCTTGGGCTTGTTTTTCTGGCAAATGCTTGGATTGGGATGGGCCCACCGTCCGGGGGCGGGGATCCAGGAACTTGTCGCGGTCGGGGTCATTCTCGTGTCCGCGACCATCATCGGGGTCTTCGTGCGCACGTGGGAGGACTTTCGGCGCATGGCCTTGACCTGGGTGGGGGCCTCGCTCCTGGTGGCCCTGATCAGCGTCACCACCGACTTCAACCAGGTCGCTACGACCGGAAAGGTGTGGGAGATCGCGGCCCAGGGGGGGCGCGAGACGGGCCTGGGGCAGCAGCCCAACTGGTTTGCCATGAACCTCATGTTCTCGGTGCTGCTGGCTTTTGCGCTGGCCCTCACGGAGAAGCGATGGGCGGTTCGTCTGCTTCTGGCGGGATGTGGGGCGGCGATTTTTTTCGCTCAATTGCGCTCGGGTTCCCGGGGCGGCGCCTACGCCATCGTCATTGGAGGGGTGCTCGTGGCTTGTTCACGCCCCACCGTTCGCCGGTGGATGCTGCGCTTTGCGGTGGTGGGCGTGATCCTGTTTGGGGTCGGCGTCTTCCTGGGCGAGGACTCGACCCGAAAGGGCCTGATGCGCATCTGGCTCAACCTGGGGAACCTGTGGCGCTCCGATGTGCGGGGGCGCAGCTGGTGGGTCTGCATCGAGATGTTCCAGAACACCTATGGCCTGGGCATTGGGCCCGGCAGTTTTGCCGTGGTCCTGGAACAGTATGACTGGAAGCTGTTCAGTTCCATTCACCGCTATCCCCACGGGATTTTCTGGGGAGTGATGGCCCACTACGGAATCGTCGGCTTGTCGCTTGCCCTCTGGGGTGCTGTGGTTGTCTTCCGCATGGGACGCGGCATCCTGGAGCGCACACGGGGCACGGATGCCGAGGTCTTTGCCTGGGTGATGCCCGCAACCATCGTGGGCTATGTGGCCTGGTCATTCGTCGAGTTCAACTTCGACGACAAACCCTTCTGGGAGTACCTGGCCCTGTACACGGTGTTGGCCCGGGTGTCCCTGCCCAAGCAGGAGGAGGCGGCGTGAATCTTGCGGATCTCCTTCTCTGGAGCATGGCCCTCGTCCTGTTTGGTGTGGCGTTTTCCCGCACGTTGCCGCGGCCCCCGGTCCTGGACTGGGAGCTCTACTTCAAGGTGGTGCTGGCTACGCTGCTGCGGGGGGAGGTGGAGTCCGAGGAGGGCAAGGCCGACGAGTGGTACGCCCGAGGGAGGAAGTGGATCTGGTTTCACCCGGCCGCCAGGAATCTCTCCCAGAAAATCGCTGCCCCGGGGGAGCACGAGGTTCCAGTGCCGGCCCTGGAGGGGGAGTTGGCGCTGGTGGCGGACCTGGCAGCGTTGGAGGGAACGGCGGCCCGAATCCACCGGATCTTCGGCACCGAGGGCCCAGACGATCTTCTGTACGATGACCCGGCCTTTCTGGGGGAGGCCTATGCGCCGTCCAACCTGTTGGGGGCGGGGGTGGACTGGGACAAGGTGGCGAGCTTTGGCGAGGAGCTGGTGGCAGCGCTGCACCGTCGCTGCGAGAACGTGCACTGGGCCTTTGTGGGCGCTTCTGCAGCCCTGGAGGAAGCCATGGGAGCTCACCTGCCTTCCGGGAAGGTCCACCGCATTGTCCCGGGGACCATGGAGGCGATGGCGGATGCCCTTGAAACCGCGGCGCCGGGGCGGTCGGATCGGCTGGTGGTGGTGGTGAGCGGTGTGGAGGCCCTGCAGGCAACGCAGGCGCTTCATGCTCGGCCGGGCTTGCGGGACCGGGTGCTTGGCGTGGTGGGGGTCGGGGCCAGGCTCGGGGGCGAGGGCAGCGCATGGATGTCGCAGTCCTTTGATCACGTGTCCATGGACACGGAGGTGGCGCGGGCCACGTCCTGGTTTCACCTGGCCTTCCTTGTGCCGGAACAGGTTCCCCCAGGAGATGTGGACTGCCCTCTGGAAGGCACCTCCTGGCCCAGTCCCCCCGTGCCACAGAGCGGACGGGCTTCCATTGAAAACGTGGACCTCGGGGTTCTGCCCGGACCGGCTGGGGACTACCCTGCGGCCCTCCTGGGGCGGGCTCTTCTGGTGACGGTGACGGCCCGTCTCGCCACCGGTTAGGCTGCCAGCGTGGAGGAGCCATGAGAAACGCGTTTGTGCTGTTGCCCGTCCTTCTGTTTGCTTGTGAAGGTGCGGCGCCTGAGACGGTCACCGACCCCTCTCGGGTCGTGGTGGCGATCGCCTCCCCGGCAGATGGCGACGTTTTCGCCGAGGGCGAGCCGGTCACCCTGAACGCTGACATCACCGATCTAGATGGAGTCCCCATCCAGGTGGATGGGGTTTCTTGGGCGGTCTTTGGGGTGGACTGGGCCGCCGATGGCAATCCACTGACGGTGTCGGATCTCCCGGTGGGAGAACTGGATCTCCAGGTGATAGCGGATGTGGCGGGCAAGCCCGTGAGAGACAACATCTCGATCACCGTCGTCAGCGACGAACCCGAAACCGAGTGCGATGACGGGCTGGACGATGATGCCGACGGCCTCACGGACTGCGACGATGACGACTGCGCGGGCGTCCTCTCCTGTGATTGGCCGACGTCCCTGTCCCACTCGGCTACCATCGCCTACGAGGCCAGCTGGCTTGCGGAGCTCTCCGGCTACAACAGCTGTGCAGTGTCCTTCAACGGCACGCTGAATACAGTGCGCGATGATGGCGTGTGTGGAGCGTGCGATCGGACCTTCGAAGGGGCGGTGACCTACACGGACACCTCCTGTTCGGACAATCCGGGAGAGCTTCCGACCACCCTCCGCTACGGCATTGTCTTCACCTCCGAGAATGCCTGGGCAATCTGGTCCACCGATGGTGTCTCCTGGGGCGAGTCTGGGACGGCCACGGGAGGCGGGGGCACCTACACCCTCTCTCGAAGTGATCCCATCGAGGTGGATGGCAACGACGCAGGTGACCTGAACACCACCCTGACCTTTACGGAGATCTAGCCCTGCTGGATCTCCTTCTAGGCTTCGGTCGCGCCGGCCTGTTTGGCTTTGGCGGAGGGCCGGGCATGGTTCCGCTGCTCCAGGTGGAGTGCGTGGAAAAGGGTGAGTGGATCACGGAGAGCGAGTTCCTGGAGGTGCTCGCCATGTCCGCTGCGCTTCCGGGGCCCCTGGCCTTGAAGGTGGCGGCCTACGTCGGCCACAAGGAAGCGGGGCTTGGGGGGGCTGCCATGGCCCTGTTGGGGGTGGGCACTCCGGCCCTGGTGCTCATGACCTTGTTGGCAGGTCTCTTTCTGCGGTACCGGTCCCATCCGGCCATGGAAGGGGCCCTGGGAGCGGTGAGGCCGGTGGTGGTGGGGATGCTGGCCTGGGTGGCGATTTCCCTGGTGCCCACGGGCATCACCTCGTGGATCGGAGGCGTCATTGCCCTGGCGGCCCTCGGGGCGCTTGCGGCCGGAGTGCACCCAGCCGTGGTGGTGGCCGTTGCCTTGGGGGTCGGCGCCGCCTTCTTGAGGGGATAACGACGCCAAGGAAACAGGATCACGGGGCAGGCAATGCCACGGAGAGGCCCTGGCGCACGGCGGCCTCGGAGAGCTCGATCTCCACCGGCTCGGCGCCCTCGACCTTCACAAACGCCCTCTCCTGGCTCTGGACTCGGCCTGTGTCTCCGGTCCACAGAGGAACCTGGAGGGTCCACCGACCCGTTGCATCGGCCAAGGTCTCCGCCCGCCAGGGCCGCCACTGGTTCATCCAGAAGACCGGCAGCAGGAATTCCACCCGGGCCCCAGGCGTCGCGACTCCCTCCAGGCCGGCACCGAGAACCCGCTCGTACACCCACACCCCCGGGAGCTCCGTGGACACCATGCCATCGGGATCAGGAGAGGCGTACATCGGTTTCAAGCCCGGGACAGCCGGCAACTCGCCCCCCGCACTGCCGCCAAACAGCAAGCGACCAAGGGGTCCCGGGACATCGTCCAGCTCATCGGCCGACACAAACACGTAGCGGTACCGGCCGGCATCCAACTGGCCCAGCAGGTCCTCCACGGTGCCCGCCCACATGGCCTCGGTGGCGTGGTAGCGGGGAATCCCACCGGCATAGGTGCCGAAGTGGCCGATGGCGGAAGGCCGCTCTCCCAGGACAGTGATCCAGTGGCCATGGCGCCAGGTCCCCAGCACGCCCCACTCCGGGTGGATGGCATCCACCGGGTCCGTGGTGGCCAGCCACCGGTAGGCATCAAAGACCCAGGGGGACCTGTTTTCCCGGGCTTTGGGCGCCACCCATGCAGCGTGGGCCTCCCCTGGACTGCGTAGAAACAGGGCCATCGCGAGAGCCGGGGCCAGGGGCGTGAGCCGGGCGAGGGAGGCCCCGATCACCACCCCCATCATCGGGGCCAGGGTCCAGCCAAATCGATTCTGGATCACCACCAGCGCCAGGCATCCAGCGGTGCCCCAGAGCAGCATCCGCGTGGAGGAGTCACGCTCGGTGCGGGCCAGGTGGACCCAGCAGAAGGGCAGCAGCAACACGCCGAGCCCCAGCAGGCGCACCGAGCGCATGCCTCCCGCAAGCAGTCCTCCCTCCCACATGGGCTGCATTTCCGTGACCGTTGCAAGCCAGGGGTCCCCCCGGGTCAGCCAATCCTCCAGCCCTGTTCTGGCGGCGCTGGCCAGGAGCAGGGCCCCCGCAAGAAGGACCAATCCCAGGCCCACCTGCCGCTTTGGATCCGCCCCGGACCGCCA
>CAZSZE010000035.1:0-41525 GCA_964610645.1 uncultured Enterobacterales bacterium
CATACAGGCTCGGTTTTGGACTAATGTTTCCTATCCTTGGCCCGGTTGCTGCGGTGATGCCGTTTGATACCGAGGAGGAGGCGCTTCGCCTGGCGAACGATACCGAGTTTGGGCTGGCGGCAGGTATCTGGACGCGAGACCTGGGTAAAGCCCATCGCATGGCCCATGGCATTCGTGCGGGTGTGGTGTGGGTGAATTGCTATGGGAGTCTCCCCAACAATGTTCCCTTTGGCGGCTTCAAGAGAAGTGGATCGGGAAGGGAAGGTGGCGTGCATGCGCTATCGGAGTTCACCCAGGTCAAGAACGTACTGATTGACTTGGGTTGACCGGGTTTTGCCAGGGCTGTGAAGGCAGCTATTGTGACTCTTAAACCTGTTGTGTCGGCCCATCTTGGGCTGAAATTTGTAATCTGAAAGTAGGGGTAGAGTTCGCTGTCCCCTATACTGGAAGGCATTCCGTCCACGGTTTGAATGGAGTTGTTCCATGCGGGTTCGCTATGTCTGGGTGGTGGTTGCTTTGGGCCTTGGCTGTGTTTCACAGAAAGGGCAGATTTTTGTTGGGCAGTCGGAGACCGGACCGGAAGATACAGGCCCTGTCGTGGACGAGGACGGTGATGGGTTCTCGCCAGCCGAAGACTGCGATGACAGTGATGGAGGCGTCTATCCAGGGGCAGATGAGATCTGCGATGGCATAGACAATGACTGCGATGGTCAGGTGGATGGTGCGGACTCGGTGGATGCGAGCGCCTGGTACCTCGACGCCGATGCCGATGGGTATGGGGCGCCCGATTCAGAGTTGCTTGCCTGTGAAGCGCCGGCGGGGATGATTGCGGATGGCACTGACTGCAACGACCAGGATGCCGACTACCACCCGGGAGCACTGGAAAACGACTGTACCGATCCCAACGACTACAACTGCGATGGCTCGGTGGGTCTTGTGGACCTGGACTCTGATGGTTTTGCAGCCTGTGAGGACTGTGACGACACTGCAGTGAACGTGAACTCGGCCGCCCAAGAGGTCTGCGATGGAATCGACAATGATTGTGACTACCTTGTAGATGATGCGGATGCCAGCCTGGATGTTTCCACGGCCTCGTCCTGGTTTATCGATGCAGATCTGGACGGCTATGGGGTGTCGGGTACGGTGGTGGTGGCCTGCAGTGCGCCTGCGGGTACCAGTGGGCTGGATGGGGACTGTGATGACACGGATCCAGGGGTCTACCCCGGTGCCGTAGAGGCTTGTGACGGTCTGGATAATGACTGTGATGGACAGATTCCTTCCGACGAGAACGTGGACCTCGATGCCGATGGTGCAGCGGCTTGTGAGGACTGTGATGACTCAAGTGAGCTTTCTTTTCCGGGCGCGGTAGAGGTCTGCGATGGGGCGGACAATGACTGTGACGGTTTCATTCCTTCAGATGAAGTCACCGATGCAGACGCCGATGGGTTCGTCGTGTGTGAGGACTGCGATGATGGGAACGCCAGTTCTTTTCCGGGCACCTCAGAGATTTGCGATGGCCAGGACAATGACTGTGATGGCCTGATTCCGGCTGATGAGGCCACGGATTCGGATGGAGACGGGGTACCGCTTTGCCTGGATTGCGACGATGGGAACTCGAATATCTTTTTGGGCGCAGCGGAGGTCTGCGATGGGCTCGACAATGACTGTGATGGTGTGGTGCCGGCAGCGGAGACGGATGTAGATTTGGATGGGTTTTTGTCCTGTGACGACTGTGATGACACGGACCCCGCCATCAATCCCAATGCCGTGGAGATCTGCGATGGCGTTGAGAATAATTGCGATGGCTTGTTTTTGACCGGTGAGCTCACCGATCAGGACTTGGACGGATACCTTTCTTGCGACGACTGTGACGACGCCGATTCTGCTGTGAATGCTTCAGCTGTAGAGGATTGCGGGGATGGGATCGACAACGATTGTGATGGTTTTATCGATGGGCAACAGCTTGTGTGCCAGGTGTACACCGTGGACATCACCACTTCTTCAGGCCCGGTTGATGTGGCTAGTGCGCTAGGCAATCCCAGCACGCCCGTGGCGGTGATTGTCACGCTCTTTCCGGGGGTGACCCTTGCGAGTAGTTCCACCTCCACACCAGCACTGACGACCTCGGGTCTTCCTGCTGGGTCTACCGTGGAGGTGCTCAATCAGGGGACAATCCAGGGACGGGGTGGGGATGGTGCGTGTGAAAACGTGGGAGCAGGCGGAAATGGTGGAGACGCTATTCTTGTGACGGTGGATGTCACCATCGATAACGCCAGTGGTTTTATCTACGGTGGTGGTGGCGGCGGTGGATCCAGTGATGACCCCACAGGCGGTGGTGGAGGTGCCGGAGGTGGCGCGGGCTGTCATGGTGGACAGAATGCTTCTGGTGGCAATGGGGGGGCAGGGCCTAACCGCTGGGGCCCCATTCCTGGAGGGCTGGCTGTGAATTACGATGGAAGCCCTGGAACCGGTGGTGCTTGGGGTAATCCGGGCTCTCCGGGAGGGGGTGGCAGTGGAGGCTCAGCACAATCGGGGTCTGCAGACTGGCAGGAAGGTCAGGGGGGCGCCGGGGGCGGCTGGGGCGGTGGTGGCGGAGGTGGGTCCGGTCAGAACTCGGCCCGAAACCCAGGCCCTGGTGGAGATGCAGGCTATGCGGTGAGGGTGCAGTCCGGCAGCCTTACGTGGAGCGCTGGGTACAACGTCACGCAGGTCAAAGGTCTGGCGCAGTAGGAAGTGTGGGGACCGGGGCTCCCAAGGGAGTGCTTGGGGCGCCTGTCTTTTCCTGCCACTCCCAGCCGAAGGTCGAGCTGCTGTCCCGCAGCCTCGCGCTCGCGCTCGTACTGAAGGGCGGAGAGGCTGGCGAGCCGATTAAGCTCGGCTGTTTCCAAGAAGGTCATGGCATCGGAGTGCCCCTCCAATTGGTCGTTCGCATGACAGAGTTCGTGGAATGTCGACCGCCACAGACTGGTTGCTGCATCGCTGTCGATGACAATGGGCCGATGCTCCCCTTCGTACTGCCCGGTCACCTCATAGACGCCATCGAGATTCCGGGGCTCAGGCAGATCCTCCTGCAGACGGATCTCAGGCACACACACGCCGACGTCTCCGGTCCAGGCTGAAAAATGTGCAAGCGCAACTTGCACCACGTCCAGCTGCGATTCCGTCACGCTGTCATCCGCCGGGACGACCTCCATTTCCTCGAAGGTCGGGCACGTGCAGGAGATCAGCAGAGCAGCGAACACAATTCAGCCTACTTCGTTGCTTTGCCCGTCCGCCGGTCAAATTCGCTCCGAAAGCCACTCGGCCACAGCAGCGTGGCCTGCTGTACTCCAGTGGATGTCTCCCGGGATCTCGTCCAGGAACAGGGCCTCGGCGCCTTTTTCATCGACCAGGGCCTGGAAGTGGCCTTCCAGGTCCAGGGTTTGCAGTTCCAACTCCCTGCATGTGGCCAAAGTCTGGGCCCGTTCGGTGCGGGTTGATTCGGGTTGGGCGTCCGGGTCTTCCAGTTGCCCTCGAAAGGGGAGCACCGTCACGACAAGGCGAATGTCCCTTTCCGCGAGGCTGTCTCCAAGGGCCTGGAGAACCTGGCCCAAATGCTCGGAGGCGAAGTCTCCGCTTGGAGACACCATGGCCTTTTGCACCCTGAGCAAAGCCTCCTGGATCAGGCGGGCGGCGGCGGAGTGGTGGCTTAGAAGTCTTATGGCATAGGGTGCCTGAGCAAAGGCGGGTGCCAGCCAAAAGGGCGCCTGGGAATCGGGTTCAGCACAGCGGGCCTGCACGCGACCGTCCCCATAGGTGAGCAGGGACTCCCCTCGGCAGGACCGCTGGCCCTGGTCCAACTCCATGAGGTCGTTGGCTGGGAACAGGTGCAGGACAACGGTGTCCACCTGGAGTTGCTTGATCCAGTTCTGGATCAGCAGGAAGTAGTGATCGGGCCCCGTTCCATCGACCCCCGCATTGACGTGGCTCCGGCCGGGGTCCAGGCGGTCAAGCTCTGCCACAAAGGTGTTGGCGAGACCCACGGTGGTGCCCTGCACCATGGAGTCCCCCACGTGCAGCACCACCGGCACACCCGCTTGAGCCTGGGCCAGTCGCCCCTGCATCTGCCTGGGGTACAGGGCTGGATAGGCCAGCTCTTCGGCGGGTGCAGGGCCCAACTGCTGGGAAAGGAATCGCATCTCCCCCATCGGCTCCAGAAAGAGAGGCGGCGGCGGAACCATGCGGGCGCCGATTTCCAACAGGATCAGCCCGGCGACACTCCCCCCAGCCCCCAGCCACCACGCGCGGGTTGGCTGCCAAAGCGAGGCGGCATGCACGGCTTGCAAGAAGCCCACCGCAAACAGGAGCAGCAGCTGGGCCAGGTCATAGAACCCGACGGGAAGCCCGCCGCCCCCCCCAAGCAATGCGGCGAGACTTGCGAGACACAGCACGCCCACCGGAAACAAGGCACCTGAGACTCGCCCTCCCCACCACTGACGCACTCCACGTCCGACCAAGTTGCCCAGCAGGGCGGGGACCAGCAATGAGAGCAGAAGAACAACCACGGGCAAGGACTATCCTGACAGAACAGGCTGCTCGGCGGCAAGAAAGGTCCGCACCTCCTCGTTGAACCGCGCTGGGGACTCCACGTTGGGGGAATGGCCGTTGTCGTCCATCAGCACCAGCCTGGCCCCCGGGATGTGCGCAGCCAGGAACTCCGCGTTGGCCACGGGGGAGAGGGCATCGAGTGTCCCGTGCAGGATCAGGGTCGGACAGCGAATGTCGGAGAGCCGTGACTCGGTGTCAAACGCATCGTAGGCCTCCCATTGGCGATCGATTCCCACCGGCTCCGGCGGAAACCGGGCCCAGGCCCTGGAGAGCACCCGCAGGTGCTTGTCGAACTGGGATCGGTAGGTCGGCCCGAAGAGGGCTGGAACGATTCGTTCGAAGATCTCCTCCTCCCCGGGGGAATGCCCCATTCCAAACAGCTCTCGCAAGGTCTCCTCCCCATCCACATGGGCGTTCCCCCCGCAGGAGGTCCCCCCAATGACCATGCGCTCTACCCGCTCGGGCCATCCCAGGGCCAGCTCCTGGACCACCCGACCGCCGAAGGAAAGCCCCACAAGTGTGGCGGTTTCCATCCCCAGCTCGTCCATGAGCCGCACCACGTCCCCGGCGAAGGTCTTCATGGTGGCCGGTGCATCACTGGTTTCAGACCGGCCCGCCCCCCGGTTGTCGAAGCTCAACACCCGGTGATCCGCCTTGAAGTGCTTCACCTGGTGGAACCAGGCCTCCAAGCGCCCCCCCAGGCCGTTGACGAACACCAGAGCCGGCGCATTTTCATCACCAGCCAGGTGGTACGAGAGCCGAGGTGTGGACCGGGTCTTGGGCATGACGGCCCCGAGCTAACCCATGGGCAATCGGTCCACCACGGCCCCAGCGTTCGCTTTCCACACGGATCCGAACGCACACAGCGCCCCGAACCGAACACCCCCTGAAACACGACACAGGCACCAAAATGAAAAAAAAAGTGCCCTGCGAACGATTTTTCGCACCTTCCTGTTGAAAAACCCCCCAACCCAGGCCCGACCGGGGTCCACGCTTCCAGTCAAAACTGAATGGCCATTCATCCAGACTTTATGTGATTTCGAAACTATCCATTGACTTGACAAGGGTTCACTTGGATTGGGAGCATTGAAATCGGAGGCGTCCTCGGCGTCACCAGAATCCTGTACAGGAGTGCAAAAATGAAGAAGTTGATTGGAATCGTTGGTCTCTCGATGGCTTTCGCAAGCAGTGCCCTCGCCGCCCCGGCGGAAGGAACTACAGCGATGGGCTTCGGCGGTGGCGCCCACCTGACACCTGGAGACCTGACTGCTGCGGTTTCCGGCTCGTACACGACATTCATCCAAGATGGTGTCGGCATCAGCGCCGGCGCAGCCCTGGGCATCCTGCCCGACGTCAGTGTAGGCGTGGACCTGGGCGCTTCCTACTGGATGGAACTGAACGAGGACATGGACTTTGTCGCGGGCGTCCGCCTGGGACTGCCCGGCCTGACTGATGGTCTTACCCTCGGTGTGAACATCGATGTCGGCATCGCCTACTGGCTCGGCGACAACTACGCCGTGACCGTGACGATCGTAGAGAGCCTCGGCGCCAGCGTTCTGGACTCAGTAGACTTGTCTACTGACCTCGCCTTCGGAACCGCGGTGTTCTTCTAGGACAAACGCTACATTGCTGGGTCTCGGCCCGGCGCACAGGGCCCGCTGGAAACAGCGGGCCCTCTTTCATTTAACGGTGACCAGCATCCACCGGCGGCGTCCAGCGCAGGCGCACCATGAGCGTGCGGCCGGCCAGGGGGTACCCCACAAAGTCCGTCACCGCCTGGGGCACCAGGTCCGGCTCACCGGTGGCCAGGGGATCCCGCGGCACCTGCTCCACAATGTGGTTTGCAAGGTTCAAGCCTGACAATTCCAGGCCAAACCCCTCCCCGTTCGGGCCAATTCGGACCCGGGCGCCGTGCAGGGGACGAGGCGGAGCGCTGAACCAATTGGTGGCATCCCAGTAGTTGCCGCTCAACCAGGTGAACCGGTGCTCCACGGAGAGTCCGTCCCTCAACCGAACCGTCGTGGACTGGTGAATCTCCCATTCGGGAATCCGCGGCAGCTGGTTTCCCGCGTAGGCCGGGTCCTCCGACAGGTTCTGGGAGTGAATCCAGGTCAGGGAGCTTCGACTTTGAAGCCGGTCCCAGAACTGCGCATCCAGGGCGGTCTCCACCCCTTGAACCCGCGCCGCATCCAGGTTCACAGCCGTGAGCGTGCGTTGGGCGTTCTGGATCCACGTGATGAGATCCGTGGACTGTCGGTCGAACCAGCTGGCCTCCCATGCGGCGGCCACCTCCCCCCGGCCCTGTTCCACGCGGAATCCCGCATCCCACTGGACCGCCCGCTCCGGCGCAAGGCCCGGATTGCCCTGGATCGATCCGGAGTCCCCGTACAGCTCCAACAAGTCCGGCACCCGAAGGGAGCGCCCCAGGGTGCCCTTCAAGGCAACAGGCTCTACAAGTCGGAGCAGCACGCCTCCCCGGGGATCCACGCTCGTGATCTGCACCACCTCCCCCAGGCCATCCCCCTGCCAAAGACCCGCCCGCACAATCGGATCCACCCGAACCCGGCCATCCCAGGCCCACAGCTGGGACCCCGCGGTCGCCGTGCCCACCCAGCGCTTTCTGGAGGGGGCCTGGTCCACGACCCCCCGATCCAGGGGCGCCATCACCTCGTACCGGCCATCGAGGGTCACCGTTCCCGCGAGATTCGGCCCGGGTATCCAGGAACCATGGGCCAACGCCCCAAAAGTGTCGACCCGATCCATGGTCCACCGGGAGCCCACGCCGATTTCCCCCGCGCGGTCATCCAGGCTCTCGGTGCGCTGCATGGAATGGAGTCGAAAACGCCCCTGCAACGCGCCTGATCCCCCATCCACCTGGCCCACCACGAGGTTTCGCGACACCTCGTACCGCACCGTATCCGTGGGTCGCACCGTGTGTCCGGCCAATCCCTGGTCCCGGGCCAGGAGGGCGTCCTGGAGGGTGAGCCGCCAGCTGGGGCCCTCCACCCGAAAGCGTCCATGGGCCGTCAGCTGGGACTTGTCGTTGTTGCTCCGCACCCCCATTTCATCGTCTGAATCGTCGTAGACGGTGCCGTTGTCATCGAAAAAGGCAAAATCCCCCCGGGTCCGGAACCCCTCCACCGACAACGTGGTGTCCGTGACCCACTCCCCCAGATCGCCCTGCCCAGAGGTGAAGGCTGCAATCCGGCCTGTTCCGTGGCTGGCCCAGGCAGCAGAGGCCGCCCCGGACCGCTCGGTCGAAGGGGTTGTGACCAGGTTCACCACCCCGCCCATGGGGGCTGCCCCGAATTCCGGCGGCGGATTGCTGCGGTAGATCTCCACCCGGGAGAAGGACCGGGCTGACAGCTCTGAGAGGTTCACCACCGCGGAACCATCGGGATTGAGAGGCACACCGTCCAAGCACACCAGCACCTGCCGAAAGGACGACCCGCGAATGGTCAGGGCGGAAAAGGCCCCCAGTCCCCCGAGGCGGTTCATGGTGGTGCCGGAGGCCGCTTGCAAGACGCCGCCCAGGTCGGCCACGCCGGACAGATCCGGTCCCAACTCCAGGACGGTCAAGGCACCGCTGACCCGGGACGGATCCGGCCCCACGCTCCCCTCCTCCTGGACCACGAACTCCCCGACTTCAGCACCCTCATCCTGCGCCTCTTCCGCAGCCTCATCGCCCTCCTCCGAGGGGGCCTCCTGGGCCCAGGCGGTCCCTAGAAACAAGAGGAAGAGCGCAATCACAGCCACGACCGGACGAAGCCATAGAGGGGGCGCAACACCGGATGCCAGGCGATCTCGCTCACGTACAGGGCATAAAGCAGGCGGGCGAGTGCTGCAGCGGAAGCTGCCCCCAGGGCCACGGCCACCAGGGCCACCTCCCAGGCCTGCATGCGCAGCGGACGCCAGGAGGTGCGCTCTGCCACCGGATCAAAGCCCCGGGTATCCAGGCTCTCCGCCAGAGTGCGGGAGCGCCTGAGCGCCCGGGACACCACCGGCCGCAGCATGCTGATCTCCAGTACGAGGCGGGCCCAGGGACCTCGCTCCCCAGCGGGCCGACCGCGCCGCGCCCGGGCCCGGCGCACCACGAGCAGCTCCTGGACCGTGTCCGGCAAAAACCGCAGGGCTGCCACCGCGAGAAAGGCCAGCCCAAACGGCACCCGCAACGCCACCAGCCCCGCCAACATGCGATCGGTGGAGGTAGAAGTCGCCACGGCAATGCCCGCGAGGCTGACGCTGGCCAGGCGCATGGACTGCACCAGCCCGTGAAGGAGCCCCTCCCGGTAGATCGTAAGGGGCCCCGCAGACACCACCGCAACCCGGGGATGATCCGCGTAGAACATGCCCTGGGAGAGGGCACAGCCCCAGATCGCCGCGAGGAGCAGCCACAACGTGCGCAAACGCCAGGCTCGGCCGATGGGCTGCACCACCAGGGCCAGGGCGCAGATCACCGTCAAAGCCGCCAACCCCTCCACCCGTTCCAGGGTGATGGCCCACAGGCCCACGGAGCCGAGCAGTCCAAGCCGGGTGCGGGGATCCATTCAGGACCTCTCCACCAAGGCGCGGGCCGAGGCCGGCTGCCACCCCTTGTCCAGACAGAGCCGGGCCAGGGGGGGAAGCACCAGGGGTCCGTTTTCGGGTAGATCGGCCAGCACTCGGGCCGGTTCCCCATCCGCAATGCACCGCCCGGCCTCCAGCACCAGGACCCGCGTGGCATGCCGGGAGACCAGGTCCAGATCATGGGTAGCAAACACCAGGGATCGGTCCCCCAGGTGCGCCGCCAGGGAGTGCATCATCTGCTCCACCTGGCCGCGATCCTGGCCGCTTGTCGGTTCGTCCAGCACCAGGATGTCCGGCCCCGCCGCCAGTGCTGCAGCAACCGCCACCCGCATTCTCTGGCCCCGGGACAGTGCCTGGGGCGGCCGATCCAACAGGTCCAGGACCCCCAGGGCCTCCGCGGCTTCCTGCACCTCTTTCTCCACGTCCGGGCTGCCCGCTTCCCGCGGCCCATGGGCCAACTCCTCGTGCACCGTGGCACAGAAAAGCGCCAGGTCGGGCTCCTGGGGCACATCCACCAGGCGTCCGTTCCGCTGCACCTCTCCCCCGTCCAGGTCCCCGGAAAGCACCGACAAGAGGGTGGACTTCCCAGCCCCGTTCCCCCCCACAATGGCCAGCCGCTCCCCGGGTTTCACTTGGAAATCCACCCCGGAGAGCGCGGTCTCGCTGCCGAAAGAGAACCCCAGGTTCCGTCCTTCAAGGTGTGGCGTCCCCCCGGGCAACACAGGCGCCTCGATTGGGGTCCCCACCAGGTCCTCCCGACTCAGACCCCGTGCAGCAAGGCGGGTATCCAGCTCCAACAGTCCCGGAAGCTGCAGTCCCCGGCTCGCCATTTCACCCAGGGGCGGGCGGTCAGACGGCCCCTCGCACACGATCCGTCCCTCGTCCATGACCAGAACGCGGTCGCTGTACTCCAGGGCCTGCTCCAGGCGGTGTTCCACCAGCAGCACCGCGAGATTATGTTCCCGCACCAGGCGCACAAGCTCCTGCAAGAGGGACTCGGCCCCGCGTGGATCCAGTTGGGCCAGGGGTTCATCCAGGAGCAGCAGCCCGCCGCCACCCGCCAACCCCGAGGCCAACACCAGGCGCTGGCACTGCCCCCCGGACAACGCCACACAAGACCGATCCGGCTCCGGGGGCAAGCCGTGCTGAGCCAACATCTCCAGCACCCGCGTCCGGATTGCATCTGGCTCCCAGCACGCGCTCTCCAGGGGAAACGCGACCTCATCCCCCATTCGACCCGCCACCACCTGGTCCCGGGGAGACTGGGAAACAAAGCCAATGCGGGCCACGCTCTCCTTTGGCGTCCAGGTGCCTGGATCCACGCCATCCACACGAATGGACCCCAGCACCTCCCCCTGCCCCTGGCGCTGAGCCAGGCCCGCTGCAAGCCGGAGCACCGTGGACTTGCCACAGCCCGTGGGCCCCGTGAGCAGCACCAGCTCCCCCGCCTCCACGTGGAGGTCCACCGGCCCCACCTCCACTCCGGAGGGGTAGCGGTACCCGGCGCCTTCCAGGGACAACCTCATGACTCCACCGCCCGCAGCGAGTCCGCAAAACCAACCGCCACCCAGCAGGCCACCAGCACGTAGAGAAAGCCGGGCAAGGCCAGGATCATCACCACGTACCACTGCGCCAGAAAGAGGCGGTAGAGCACCACGGCCGCAGCCAATCCCGTGGCGGAAGCCAGGATCGAGGCACCGCCAAAGGCCACCGACAACCGGATCCAACGCAGAAAGGGGCGCTCATTTCGCCAGGCCGTGGAACGGGTCAACCCCGCCAACCAGAGTCCCGCCTCCAAAAAGGCCACCGTGCCCCCGAGGAGCATTCCATCCACCGGCGTGAAGCTCCCCAGGGCGAGGCCCCTAAGCAGGGTGCCCACCAACACCGCCAGGGCCACTGCACCCGGTCGGGGCAGCAGCGTGACCAGGGTGGAGAGCAGGCAGATGCGAAAGGCATCATCCAAGAGGCCGGTCAGGAGGGGGCTGAAGGGACCCAGCACCGCGCTCGCCACCAGCGCCACCAGCTGGGAGGCCGCATTGGCTGCGAAGCAGAGGGCCCCGAACAGCGAAATCGTCATCAGCTCGGAGGTGGCAAAGCCGGACAGCCAGCGGCGGGAGCGGAGCACCAACAACCCCAGGCCGAGTAGGGAGGCCACCAGGGAAGCCGCGAAACCCAGGCTGGCCCAGGCATTGCCCCGGCTCACGTAGAGGGGGGCTTCCTGCTCCAGGAGCGCCTCCGACGCACCCAACGCAGACACCCGGAACCGCCGCGTCCACTGGCCTTCCACCGCACTCTGGCGATCCACGAAGAGGGGCAGCACCGCCTCCACGTCCTCGCCGGGGGGCAGCCGTACCAGGGCACTGACCTGTTCCAGCCCTCCATCCAGCTCCCGCAGCCGGGGCCGAAAGGCGTGGGCGGGCAGGCCCGCAGCATCCAGCACCTCGCTCGTGATCACCACGTTCAGGGCGGCCTCCCCCTCGTTTCGCAGTACAAACCCCTCCCATGCCCAGGGCGCCTGGTCATCGGCCGGCCGCAGCCCGAGACCCGTGTGGCGGATCCACGCAGCCCACCACGCCGACGGCAGGGTCACGCGCCCCTGGGGCCGCGCAGGATCCGGCTTCCCATTGGGCTCCGCCGGGAAGACGCTGGACACCAGGACCAGGGACTGGGAAAGATCCCCCGCCGACACCGGGACCAGGGTCGCTGCACGCTGCCAGTCATCGACTTCCACCCGAAGATCCACCCGGGCATCGACCTCCAGGACAAAGACCCCTCGTTCTCCCACGGTGCCCAGCCGGCGCGATTCCACCTCCCCGTTGGCGATGACGCGAACCAGGGACGGCTGCAGGGCCGTCACAACGATTCCAATGGGTGTCCGGCCCAGCTCCGGAATGGCCACCTCGATGCGGGCCCCGTCCTTGAAACGCTGCCCACCCTGGCCCAGGGGCACCTCCAGGAGCACCGAGACCGGTCCTTCTGCAGCGGGGGCCGTAAAGAACCGACGGCTCTCCTGTCCCGCCGTCCAGGCCTCCACGCTGAATCGCTCTCCCGGCGCCCACGGCAGGGAAACCCAAAGCGTCTGCTGGGGAACCGGGGCATGAAACTCCGCTGCCACGCTCCCCGACCCGGTGCGCACCCGGACCCCCTCCATGGGGGCATCCGCCGTGATCACCAGGCCCGGCCCCTCCACATCCACGTGGAAGTCCAGCACCGCAGGGGCACACCCAAGCCAGGCAAGAAGCAGCGCCGTCATCGAAGCACCATCATCGAAGCACCGTCACGCGGTAGGCGCCGGCCAACGTGCCGTCCTCCCGAAGAAAGGGACTCTCTGCCACTGCAACCCGCCCATCCCGGGTGCTGGTGTGGCGAAAAAAGACCGGGGATTCCGTGGGACAGAACACGGACAGGTCTTCCGATGCAGCATCAAAGACCAGGGCCCCGAAGAGATCCTCCCGGTGATCAACCCGGCGCGGACCCGCCCCGACCACCAGCCAACGGTGTTCCGGCGAAAAGGACAGACCCTCCAGCACGTGGGGTCCCCGCCAGGTCCAGTCGAGGTTTCCCTCCAGATCGTGGACCCACAGGGTGTTTTCCTGGGGATGGGCAGCCGGCGGTCGGTGTGCTGAGGAGAGGGCAGCGACGGGGATGTTCGTGCCCGAGGTCAACGTGACCACCTGCTTCCCCATCAGTCGGCTGTGCCCCACGGAGGCGGAGATCGGCACCCCAGCCGTGACCACCGGCACCCCCAGGGACAGCTCCGTCTTCAGCTGCCCTTCCACGTTGTGGATCTGCACCCGGCCATCCGCCAGCCCCAGGAGCAGCACATCGGATTCCACGTCCAGGTCGATGGTCTCCCAGAAGAAGACCGAGTCGAACCACGGAGCCAAAGGCGCCGCGACCACGCTGGAGCGGAGGGTGAAGTCGGATAGGTCCAGCACCACCACCCCGGGGATGGGGAGGTCCGGCGGCGGCCCAGCCGAGGAACGGGCCACGGGCACCGCCACCAGGCCGCCAGCCTCGTCGACCTGGGGATGCATCAGGGTCACGTCCGCCGGCTCCGGGGGCCAGGCCTGCACCACCTGCCCCTGGGGATCCACCCGGAGTAGCTGCGAGAGGTTCCGCCGCACGCCATCGATGTCATTCCATCCATGGACCGCGGAGAGCACCAGATCCCCCCCCGCAAGCGCCTCCATTCCATAGGCGGAGGGCAGGGAGTAGACCCCATAGAGGTCCTCCCCCGCCGGCGCAGCCGAAGATCCGACCCGCTCCGCCAGGGACAGCGTCCACCGGCTCTCCAGGGTCTCCGGATCCAGCGCATGCACCAGAGCATCCGGCGACTGCTCCGCCATGTAGAGGGTCTCCCCATCCCCAGAAAAAACCAGCACCTTGACCACCGCCTCGGGGAATTTCCGCCTCGCCTGGACCTTTCCCGTCCACGCGTCCAACACCAGGAGATCCCCCAGGCTCGTGCCCACAGCCAACCGCTCTTCGTCTTCAGAGAACTCCAGGGCTGTGTCCGGCGCCGTCCCCCCCAGGGCCACCCGACGAGAAACATCCCCCAATTTCAACGAGTACAAGGGCGCGCAGCCCGGCTGCAGCGGCGCCTCGGCCACCACGGGTCCCAGCGTCTGCCACTCCCCCGGATTCCAGTCGATCTCCCAAAACCGCTGTCCGGGTCCCGCCTCCCTTCCCTGCTCCCAGTGGGATGGAACCAGCACCCCACCCCTAAGAAAACGCACCTCCTCCCCCTGCTCCCCACCGCAACCCACCCAAAACAGGCAACCCGCCAGCAGTCTCACGAATCTGCAGCAGAGTGCGGTTCTGTGGAGTTTGGTTGGAATTGCTTGCTCGACATGCAAACGGGAAGTACAAATGGCCCACGGGGCACCGCACCGAATGAGCACCCATGGCCGATAACCAGATGATGCACAGGGAACGACGACGGCGCTCCAAGCTCGATCCCTATGTGCACCTCGTCGGCAAGCTCTCGGATCGGGAAGTCGCCTCGATGGCGGGCATCACCCCGGACGGCGTGCGCATGTACCGGCAGCGCCACGACATACCGCCAGCGCGCTCCCTGCGACGCGCAGCGACCCCTGGCGCCTCCCGATCCGGGTTGAGCGGGTACCTGGTCACTGTGGGCGCAGGAGAGGGCACCGCCGACTGGATTCTCCTGGCGAGCGATCTTACCGAGGCTGCAGAAAAGGCCGCTGAGGCGCTGGGAGACCGGGCCGAGGAAATCGAGTCCATCCGGTTTCTGGCACGGGCACTCTAGGCATCCTCATGATCTGGCTCGCCCTGCTTGCTTGCGGTGGCGAGGTTGTGCCCTCAGCACCTCCGCCCCCCGCCCTCCCCCCGGCATCCGAGGCCCCCTGCCCCCCCGGCATGGTGCACGTGGCCGCGGGCGCCTACCAAACGGGAATGCGTCCCCCCATGCCATACGGGGTGGTGGACACCACGCAGATGGAGACGGTGGATGCCCCCGAGTCCCACTGCGAGGCAGCCCAGAGCGCCGCTGGGGACGCCAGCGCCTGCTGGGTGCAGACGGACCTGGCAGACCCGATCGTCACCACCCGGGACGTGACCGTGGAGGGCTACTGCATGAGCATTCGCCCCTTCCCCGGCGCGGGCCCCTACGCCCGGGACGGGTTGACCACGTGGGATGCGGAGCGATTCGACGAACTTCTCTCCAGCGGGCTCTTTGGTCCCCGGCGCATGTGTACCTACACGGAATACGAGCTGGCCGTGGCCGGACCCACCCGGAACCTTCGGTTTGTGTACGGGGACACCGCCGACCCCAGCCGCTGCGCTGCGGGGGAGGAAGAGCTCATCGGGGGCCGGCCGTCCTGCCAGAACCCTGAAACAGGGGTCGTAGATTACGGCGCGGTGATCTCCCAGTGGGTGCACCTGGACGACTCCCTGGTCTCCTGGGCTTGTGCAGAGGGCCGTCCCTGCCGGGCCTCCGGCGGTGCCCGACTGGATGCCCGGGAACCAGACGGCAAGCTGTCCACCCGCTACATCGTCGCTGGCGGAACCCACCGGGTCCAGACCCGCCAGGCCCCCTACACCCCCCACACTTTTCACGACCATGGGCAGCCCGCGGGCCCCGCCGGGTGCGACACCTGGGGTTGGGACGACGGGGCTGCAGTCTGTGCCAGCGAAGATGCCCGCTACCAGGTCTGCGCCGCCTCGCCCGCGCGCCCGGAGTGCCTCGAGCTGCAAGAACAGGAAGCCGCCTGGGCCGAACTGCTGGCCTACTGCCAGGGGAGGCGCATGACCGAGTGCCTGAACCACGGCCTCACCCGCGTGCGCGGGAGCCCTGTGGATGTCTGTCCCGGCAGCGAAGGCGTCATGGGTCCGGGACAGGGGCGGTAGGGGCGCCCCCCTCCTGGTGTTTGGTTCCCACGCGGGTCGCCCTTGGATCGAGGGCCCACCTACTTCGACATTCGGTTCAGCATGGCTCCGATTCGCCGGAGCTTCTGCTGGAACCCCGTGGCCTCTCCCGATTGCACCAGGTCCAACACCGCGCACAGTTCCGCAGCGCTTCCCAGGGCAATTCGGAAGTGGTTCTTGCCAGCCCCACCGCCCCTCGCCCTGCCTTCAGCGATGTTGAGTACCACCGAGTCCGCCGCCCGGCAGCCCTGCTCCTTGAGCGAGGCCCTGCCCCGCGGGACTGTCACCGTGGGAAACCACCGGGCGACCTCCAGGGCCAGTCGGTAGACGTCGAGGTTTTCGTGATCGAATCGGTGCTCCATTTCTTCCCTCCGGAGGACCGCAGGGGGATTCGAGAAGGCGGCCCTCACAAAGCGGCCGCAGGCCGATGGGGCCGCCCTCGCAGAACCCCCCGGAGGTCCGGAGGGGGAGTTGGGGGCGGGGTCGACGCTCGACGCTCGACGCTCGACGGCTCGACAGACTCGATGCTCGACGGCTCGACGGCTCGACGGCTCGACGGCTCGACGGCTCGACGGTTCGATGCTCCTCGCTCGACGCTCACCCATGTCCCGGGCGGGTTGCACATTGCACAGTTCTACACTTGTCACCCATGTGTCCGGTTTGCACCCTGTCGAGTGTCGAGTGTCGAGTGTCGAGCTTGTCGAGCTTGTCGAGCTTGTCGAGCTTGTCGAGACTCGAGACTCGAGTCTGTCGAGCTTGTCGAGACTCGAGATTCGAGTCTCGAATTTGCCGAGTTTGTCGAGTTTGCCGAACCCCCCGACCGGCTTCGCCCTCTCTCCCACTGACAGCGAACTATCGACTCAGGACACTAGACACCCACAAACCGTATCCCCCACCCTTCCGGACGAGCTGCCACCCGTCAAGGCGCTGCGTGAAGGGGTCCCCCAAGGCCACCACCACCGTGTCCACCCGGTCCAGGGTCAGGGGCCAATCCTCCGACCAGTGGTGGGGCCGCCCGTCGTCCATGTAGAGATGGGCCACATTCCACAGCACCTCGCGGCCGGAAAGCGCTGCAACCAGACGGTAGTCGGTGGCCACCCTGGCCTCCGGGGGAACGGAATCAATGAGCTTCCAGAGCGCTTGCAGCTCAGGGGTCTCCCCTTCCTCCTTCTGGCTGTTGTAGAGGTCGGAGAGCCGCGCCCGCTCCTGGTGAAAGGAGAGCCCGTTGCCCAGGACGAGAACCGCTGCGACCCCCCACATCCACCGGGGCCGGCGCCGCACCAACCACCCGGCGGCAGCGGTGCCCGACACGGCGATCAAGGGCAGCAGGGGATCCCGCAGGTACACCGTGGTCCCGGTCATGGCGTGCCATTCCCGCAGCGGATCCATCCAAAGCCAGGCCATGGGGCCCAACCCAAAAGCCAGGGGGGCGGGGACCAGGGGAGCCCCGATGTAGCCGCCAAGCCATGCCTTCCCGAGAAACCCGGCCCGGGATCGCACCAACTCCGGGTCCACAGCGGGGCCCTGCGACCAGGCCGGCACTGCCTGAAGCGGATCAAAATGGAAAAAGAAGTTCTCCTTGAAGACAAGCAGGAACCCCATCCACACCCCCCCCAGGATCAGCAGGCCCAGCCCTTCCCGGCGTCTCGGGCCGTTCAGGGGCAGGACACAGAGCGCCAGCCCGCCCGCCAGGAGCAGATAGGCGCTCTCCTCGCGGGCCAGCATGCACAACAGGGCTCCAGCCACCCACTCGACCCGGCGCTTTCGCCACACCCCCACGACGAGCCAGGCGAGGCCCGGGATCAGAAACACCATGGGCCGAAAGTCGGCGCGGGCTGCGCAGGCCGCTGGAACCCACAGGAGCCAGGCCACCCCACAGGCCACCCCAAAGGCGGCTTGCCGGGACGCCGTCCTGCCCAGCAGTGCCAAGGGCCAGGCGGCCACAACCACCGCCAGGACATTCAAGGCCAACAGGGTCTCCGGGGTCCGAAACACCCAATAAATCGGCACCACCCCGGCGAGAATCGGGTGGAAGTGCACCATGTCGAAAAACCCCGTGGGCTCCAACAACAGGGGGCTGGTCCAGGGGCGGCCCGAGATGGCGTGGTGAACGATCTGGTGGAAAAAAGCCAGGTCCTGGCCCCACTGGGGGCGCAGGGCCTCCCACGCGTGGCGCTGCTGGGAAAACCAGCTGCCCGCCGCCAGGAGCATCGCGCCCCCGAGAATCCACCGTCCTCGCTGCATGCCCCGAGGGTACCAGGAGGCGCCCCCTTCCCCGGTGGCTCAATCGCCGATTCGGTGGTTCGATCCTCGGCATCGAAATAGGGTTCCGCCCCCAGGCCCCCCCCGGAGAGATGGCATGTTCCTGAACGCCCTGCTGCTTGCCCTTGCGATGTCCCTGCCCGCACATGCGGAAGAGACGCCCCCCGCTGCCGCTGAAGAGGCCCCCACAGGAATGGATGCGGTGGATGCCGCCTTCGGGAAATACCTGGTGGCGCCCCTCGCCAAGGTCCTCTTCTGGGACGTCATGTTCTGGGACAACACCCTGGCCGACGGAGAGGGCGAGGGGTTGCGCGGACTGGGCAGCCCGAGCGGGGAGAGCTTTGAGTTGAAGACCCTGCTCACGGTGCCCATGGCTGAAAGCTCCGGCCAACAGGGATGGGAAGTCACGGGGATGAAGGCCGACGGTGCCACAAACAGCTTTTCGTTCCAGAAGCTTTTCACCGCCCGCCGCAGCGAGGTGCGCCCGGCCCCCTCGGAAGCCATTCGCCACGCGATGAACCACGTGGAGCTGGAGATTACCGAAAAGGACGGCGTGCTCTCTGGCGCCATCCAGCCCATGTCCATCAACCCGGTCGAGGCGGGACTCCCCATCTCCGGCGCGGGACTGCCCGACGGCCAGCCGTTCGCCGACTACATCGGGATCACAGACAACTTCGTCTCGGAGCCGGAAAGCACTGACGGGCTCTGGGTGGCACGGGGGATTGAAGAGTTTCCGGTGGTGATCCGCCCCGGCCCCGAGGGGCTCTGGGAAGTGGTTCCCACGGTCGTGGTGCTTGAGCCCGAGGTGCTGACCCTGGAAGCGGGCCACCGGGTGCGGGTCGGCGACGAGATCGCTGAAATCCTCTCGGTGGACGAGGAAACCGATGCGTACACCCTGCGAGGAGAAGCCCAATTCTGGAAGGCAGGCCCTCTGCCCAACCCCGAGGGACGCGGCTTTCCCCTGGTGGTGCTGTGGCTTGTGGTGGGCGCGGTCTTCTTCACCCTGCGCATGCAGTTCATCAACCTGCGCGGATTTACCCACGCCCTGAAGGTCACCCGCGGCGACTTTGACGACCCGAGCGACCCGGGGGAGATCTCCCACTTCCAGGCACTCTCCTCCGCTCTCTCTGCAACTGTCGGACTGGGAAACATCGCGGGGGTTGCCATTGCTGTCGGGCTTGGGGGCCCTGGGGCCCTGCTTTGGATGATCGTGGCCGGCTTCCTGGGCATGTCCTCCAAGTTCACCGAGTGCAGTCTGGGCCAGATGTACCGACACGTGGACGAGAATGGCCAGGTGCTGGGCGGGCCCATGCGGTATCTCGGTGCGGGCCTGGCGGAATTGGGCCTGCCCCGCCTGGGACGCGTACTGGCCGTCGTCTTCGCCTTGATGTGCATTGGCGGAAGCCTGGGGGGCGGGAACATGTTCCAGGCCAACCAGTCCTTTGCTGCAGTCGGTGATGTGGTGCCCATGCTCGGAGGAGAAAAGGCCGAGGGACGAATCGCCTTTCTCCGGGCCAACGTGGGAGACAACATCCCCGCCAAGTCCGCACCCATTGAAATCACCAAGGGCACCCGGCTCGTGCATGAGAGTGGGCTGGTGTTCCGCACCCTGGAGGCCAAGGTGCTCGAGGCCAATCGGCCCCGCTCCAAGCCCGTGAACATTGTGGCAGCGGACTCCGGAACCATCGAGAAGATTCCAGCCAAGGGCAGCTTCACGGTGGCGGGGATTCCCGGCATCCACGAAGCCACCAACCCCATGGCCATCGAGGGAGGCAGCGAAAACCGATCCTGGCTCTACGGGCTGATTCTGGCGGTGCTTGTGGGCATGGTCATTCTGGGCGGCATCAAGCGCATCGGCAGCACCGCGGGAACCATTGTCCCCCTCATGTGCGGGGTCTACATGTTGGCCGGGCTTTGGATCCTGGTGGCCAACGCCTCAGAAGTCCCCGCTGCCTTCGGCAAGATTTTCGGGGAGGCTTTCTCGCCGGCAGCCATCGGGTACGGCGGGGTGATCGGCGTGCTGGTACAAGGGTTCAAGCGGGCGGCCTTCAGCAACGAGGCCGGGGTGGGCTCCGCAGCCATCGCCCACTCGGCAGCCTCCACCAACGAGCCCATCCGGGAAGGCGTGGTCGCCTCCCTCGGTCCGTTCATCGACACCATCCTGGTGTGCACAATGACCGGCCTTGTGGTGGTCATCACCGGCACCTACGAAACCCATGCAGGGGACGGCGTGCTCATGACCTCGGCAGCCTTTGAGTCGGTCCTGCCCTGGTTCCCACTGGTCCTTTCCTTTGCGGTGGTGATGTTCGCCATCTCCACCATGATCTCGTGGAGCTACTACGGTGAGCGCTGCGCCACCTGGCTCTTTGGTCCCCGGGCCTCTACCCCCTACAAGTACCTCTTCCTGGTGTGCGTCTTCTTCGGTTCGGTGTTCAAGCTCGGCAACGTGCTCGACTTCTCGGACCTGATGATCCTCGGCATGGCCTTCCCCAACATCCTCGGGGTCGTGCTGCTCTCGAGCAAGGTGAAGGAACGGCTGGACGACTACTGGGGCCGCCTGAAGGCCGGCGAGTTCGACCGGGCCCAAGGTGCCTAGCGCACCGCCCAGGGGGGAACTGGCGGACCTGGCGCGAAACGCTCTCGGGCTTCAGTGGAAGGACCTCTGCTTCCTGGGGGAGCAGGCCCGGGATCTTGGCGCCACCGCCTGGGCGGTTGGGGGCATCCCCCGGGACCTCTTGCTGGGTCGACCGGTGTCGGACCTGGATGTCGTGGTGGAAGGAGACGCCGGAACCCTGGCCGTGCGAGCCGCCGACATCCAGGGCGGAGAGGCGCTGATTCACGCCCCCTTTCTCACGGCCCGCTGGTCCCGCCCCGGGCGAATGTCCGTGGACCTGACCACCGCTCGCCGGGAGACGTATCCGTCCCCTGCGGCCCTTCCAGTGGTGGAAGCTGCTGACCTGGACACGGACCTTCTGCGCCGGGATTTCTCCATCAACTCCATGGCCCTGTGCCTGGATCCGGATCGGCTGGGCACGCTGCGCTGCGCCCCCAATGCCCTGGAAGACCTGGAGGCGGGCCTCATTCGGGTACACCACCGGCACTCCTTCCTTGATGACCCCTGCCGCGCCTGGCGGGCAGCGCGGTTCGCCGCCCGCCTCAAGTTCTCCCTCCATCCAGACACCCGGCTCCACCTGCGCGACGCGGTGGCCAACGACGGGCTTCGATCCCTGGGGCGGGAGAGAATGGGGGCCGAAGTCCAGGCGGTCCTCGAAGAGGACCGGGTCAGCCACTGCATGAGGCTCCTGGAGGAGTGGGAGGTGCTGCCTTCCCTGCACCCGGATGCCCGGGCCACACCGGAGTTCATGCTTTCCTTGAGCCACATCCTGGAGAGCCTGGAGCACTATGCACAGCAGGGGTGGCCCATGCCCGGCTCCCCGCCGGTGCTCTGGCAGCTGATCGGCACCCTGCTGCACCAGGAAGACCGGGAAGCCATGGTGGACCTGGTGCCGGGAGACAAGCACGATCGAGCGAGATGGACCCACGGCCCACGCCAGGTGAAGGAAGCCCTCCAGAACCTGGAAAGTGCAAATCTGCACAAGGAGGCCGGCCGCCTCTTGGAGCCCCTGGAGCCCTCCACCCGGATCCTCTTGTGGGCGCTGGGCCGGGATTCCAAGACCCGCCAGTGGCTTGCATGGTGGGAGCGGGAGGGCCGGGTTGTGCGCACCAGCGTGGACGGACAGCTTCTCCAGAGCCTCGGGCACTCCCCAGGCCCGTCCTTTCGGGGGGCTCTGGAGGCTGCCCGAGACGCTGCCTGGAACGGCGGGGACGAAGACGACCAACTGGAAGCCGCCCTGAAATCACTTGAACTGGCCTGATCCGGGGGTTCGCCGAGGCTCTAGGTGGACTGTGCAACCGATCCCACAACCGTGACGACCAAGCCGAGGGCGGCTATTATTCCCACGCCTTCCTGAGACATTTCATGCCTGTTTTTGCCCTTGCTGCCCTATGCTTGTTTTCAAGCGCCCAGGCCACCACCTACCCGGTGGGGCCCAGTCAGATCTACCAGACCCTCAACGATGCCTTGTCGGTGGCAACCGATGGCGATCGCCTGGAAGTGGATCCCGGCACGTACATCGAGACCCTGGACATCGACATTTCCGTCGAGATTGTCGGGCTCTCTGGTGCCGGCGTCACCAACCTCCGCGGCACCGGGAATGTGATCAGCGTGTCCCCCTTCTCCGAGTTGACACTGGAGGGATTCACCCTGTCCACCACGGGCAGCAACGATCGTGGAATCGACATTCGAAACGCCACAGCCACCCTCTCCAACATCTACATCTCCGGCTTTTCCCGGAGCCGGGAGGGCGGTGCCATTCGTATTCGCGATGGCGCCACGGTGACCATCAACGACTCCAACTTTGATGCAAACGAGTCCGAGGACGACGGCGGACACATCTACGTCTCCGATTCCACCCTCACCGTCTCGAATTCGGACTTTACCGACGGATGGGCAGAAGACGGGGGCGGGATCTACGCAACAACCTCCACCCTGACCCTCACCAATGTCACCCTGGACGGCAACGCCGTGTCCAACACGGGCGGCTCGCTGGTGCTGGACGAAAGCACCGCCGACATCGACAGCTCCGACCTCTACGCCTCCGAGGCCAGTGGTGGCTACGCCGGCCACATCTACTGCAGTGAATCCACCCTGAATCTTGCGAACACCAACGTGGAGTTCGGGGTCGTCGAGACCATGGGCGGCGGCATCTACGCCAGCGACAGCGATCTCGTGGTGGAAAACACCACCTTCTACGACAACGAGTCCAACGGCGCCGGCAGCTGGTGGACCAGCGGAGGCAGCGGGGGCGCCCTGGCGGTCGTGGACGGCACGCTCTCCATGAATGGCAGTCTCTTCTCGGCCAATTCCGCCACCGTCAACGGCGGCGGAATCTACGCCGAGGGCTCGGACGTATCGATCTCGGCCACCAGCCTTACCCAGAACGCGGCCACCGGAACCGACGGGTACGGCGGGGCGATCTTCGTGGACGACGGCAGCCTGCAGCTGAGTAGCTCGACCGTCAGCAACAACACCTCGGGCTACATCGCTGGGGCCGTCCGTATGTCGGGCAGCGCCAGCCTCACCATCCATGCATCGACCCTCTCCAACAACCAATCCAGCGACTACGGCGGGGCAATCCACCACGGAAGCAGCGGCGACCTGACCATCACGAACTCCGTGTTCGAGTCCAACACCTCAGCTGTTGGCGGTGCCATCCGCTGGCGTCCCAATAGCAGCAGCGCCAGCGCGAGCATCTCCAATTCCCGACTCAAGAACAATGAAAGCACGGACACCGCAGGCTTCATGGCTGCCCGGGATGGCGGCTCCCTGGAGCTATTGGACAACTCTATTGAGGGGAACACCTCCCTGGAGGCTGGAGCATTCCACGTACAAGAAATAGTGGACGTCGTCTCCCGGCGAAACCTATTTTGCGGGAACAGCGCGACCTCCGGGAGCGGCGGGGCCGTGTTGTTGGCCGACGTGAGCGGCGGCACGCACAGCTGGACCAACAACCAACTTGTGGAAAACTCTGCCAGCGAGAACGGTGGTGCCCTGTACTTTGACGATGACGACTCCGGCGACTCGGCAGAAGTGGTCAACAACAACTTCTTGGGGAATCTCGCCGGTGGGGATGGCGGTGGAATCGCCGGAACCCCCGCCCGCTTCGTCAACAACGTCCTGGCCTGGACCACAGGGGGGTCCGGACTCTACACCGACGACACGGTGACCAGCCTGGACTACGACGACTTCTTCGAGAACACTCCGGGGCACCTGGACGGCACCCAGACCGAGACCGGTGCAAACAGCCTGGACACCGACCCACTTCTGATGGACTACACCCTCGACGGTAACTGCGGAAACGACAACCATTTCCCCCAGATCAGCAGCCCCCTTGTCGACGCAGGGGATGCCACGCTCTTTGACCCAGATGGAAGCCGCTCGGACATCGGCGCCTACGGTGGAGAACACGCGGACGCCGACCTGTTTGTCGATGCCGATGCGGACGGATGGATCGTCATGTGGGACTGTGACGACAACGAGCCCTTGGCCTACCCCGGCAACACGGAAGTGCCCTACGACGGCATCGACAACGACTGCCTGGACGGGGATGCCTGCGACCTGGACGGCGACGGATTCGATGCCACGGTCTGCGGAGGGAGTGACTGCGATGACACAAGCGCTACCATCAATGTCAATGCCGATGAGGTCTGTGACGGCGGAATCGACAACGACTGTGACGGTGCCGTGGATGATGCCGACAGCAGCTTGGACACCGCCACTGCGACCTTGTACTACACCGATGCCGATGGCGACGGATACGGCGGCCTGGGCGATGCGGGAACCTGGCTCTGCGAGGTCGCAAGCGGGTACGCAACCACCCAGACGGACTGCAACGACTTAAATGCAGCGGTGAACCCGAATGCCACCGAGGTGTGCGATGGGGGAATCGACAACAACTGCAACGGTGCTGCGGACGATGACGACGCTACCCTCGATGCCAGCACCTCCCCCTCCTGGTACGCAGACACGGACGGGGACGGATTTGGAAACGAATCGATCTCCATGTCCAGGTGCGAGGCACCAGCGGGCCACGTGACAGCACAGTCCGCGGGATTTGACTGCAACGACAACAGCGCGGACTTCCATCCCTATGCAGATGAATCGGACTGCACAGACCCCAACGACTACAACTGTGACGGGTCCGTGGGCTTTGCCGATGAAGACGCAGACGGCTGGGCGGCCTGTTCCGAGTGTGACGACTCCCGTGCCGACACCAACCCCGCTGCCTCCGAGATCTGGTACGACGGAATCGACCAGGACTGCGATGGAGCCAGCGACTACGACGCGGATCAGGACGGCTACGACTTCGTCCAATGGGGAGGCGACGATTGTGACGACGCAGACCCCACCATCCACCCCGATGTCGAAGACACCCCCTACGACGGAATCGACCAGGACTGCGACGGTGCGGACCTGACCGATGTGGACGGGGACGGATACGACGGGTCTGACGCCGGCGGCGACGATTGCGACGACACGGATGCCGACATCCACCCCGGTGCCGACGACCTGGAGTGGGACGGAATCGACCAGGACTGCAACGGCGAGGACGGTCCCGGAGAGGGCCCCGACACCGACGACACCGGAGACGGGCTGGACACCGGAGAGGGCCTCGACAAAGGAGAGATCAAGGCAGGTGGCTGCGGCAGATGCAGTTCCGGCCCCAATCCCGCCAACACCCTTCCCCTCTGGCTCTTTGCGCTTGCATGGGTGGGTGGGCGCACCCGTCGATCGCAAAATTCGGGTGCAGGCTTGTAATCCCGAGCCCGGATCTTCCGAGCGATATAAGTAGGAGCAAGCACACCTTTTGTGGCGGGCATGAAATGCAAAGCGCCATTGCCCTGAACGAGAACGAACAGCTCCTGATCGAGGAGCTTTGCATGCGAATGCAAGGCCCCCTGGCGTACAGCGGTGTGCTCACCCTTACGAATCAACGCATGTTGTTCAATCCCACCGGTCGGCTGGACCGCATGGTGGGGATCAGGGCGTTCACGGTTTCCACCACGGAAATCTCCCAAACCCAACTCAAGGGCCTGGAACGGAACCTTTTTGTCACAGTCGGGGAGGAAGAATACCGGTTCGCGGGAGAGGGCGCTCGGCGGGTGCATACGCGTCTTGAGTCCTTGCTGGACCCCCACGAGGAAGAGAGCCTGTTCGATCGCACGGAGAGGGTGCTGGTGCAGGGAGCGGCATCCATCTACCCCAACGGACTCATTTCCACCCGCGGGGAAATCACCCTGACGGATCGACGCATCCGGTTTCGACCGGGGCGGGGCCTGGAGACCTTCATCTGGCGGTTCAACGCCCTGGATGAACCACTTTCCTGGATAAAAACCATTCGGTACAACTCGATCCAACGGCTCCTTCTGATCGAAGGACAGTCTGGGTCCTTTCATTTCGGGGGTCCCCTGGCCCCCAAGCTCTTCAGCAGCTTGCGAGCCATGGGGGTGACCGAGGCTTCCACCCAGATCCTGCGAAAAACGGACCGGCTGGAGGGCCTCGTCGCCTGGGAAGCCCAACACATCCGGAAATTCATTCACCACCCGGGTCTGCTTATCGCGGGCCCCCGGAACCTCTCCTTTACTCCGCGAGGGCGCCTGGATTCGGTGGTCGGTGCCCGCAACATCACCATCCCCCTGGCCAACCTGACCCGCATCGAGGTCTCCGGCCTGGTGGACAAGAGGCTCCTCCTGGAGTCCGCCATGAGCACCTGGGCCTTCGCCCTGGATAACCCCGAAGCCCGCTTGAAGATCCTTCCCCCCCTGATGACCCAGGCCCTGGTCGAAGACCTTGAGGAAGGGGGAGAAGGCGCACTGGGATTTGATGCGCTCATGGAGGTCTGGAAGGACCGCCTGGATCTGGACCCCGCGGAGCCACTTCTTCTGACGGGTCCCGTCCTGTTCTGGGAGCAGGAGAATGCAGCGGTTCGAGGCGCGGTGGGCATCACCACCAAGACCCTGGTGTTTCTCCCGGCGGCCCCCCCCTCAGAGAGAACAAAGCACCAACGGTACTCCCTGGAGGACATCACCCCCATGGACACCACGGATACCTCGGGCATCCACATGGAGACCCCCGAGGGGGGTGATCTCCATTTCACCCCCCTGACGGGAGAGGGCTTTACCGAGGCGTTCTGGATGTTGTCCGGACAATTGACGGACGATGACTTCTCGTTTGAGTTGGAGGACACCCGCTCGGGACAAGCAGCCCTGACGCGCGTGCTGGGGGAGTTGATGTACCTCTGCATTTTCTCAGACGAACACAACCTGGCCACCATGCGCCCGGCCTTCGCCCTGGAGCACAGCGAGGGCTTGGGAATTGCACTGGAGGGATGCCCCGACCTGGACCTGGCCCGCGACCAGGAGATCGTCGTGGAATTTTCCCAGCCGGAAGGCACGTACCAATTCGATGCCCGGGTCATTCGGACCGGGCCCGTGCCGATTGCTTTGCAAAGAAAGCGCTCCAAGGCCCATGATCTCCTGGTCATCACAGCGCCAACGGATCTTCGGTTCCACAACCGCCGTTCCGGCTACCGGGTCCGCGGCTTTGATCAGCGGCGGATGAACGCCGTCCTGATTTCCGACCTGGATGACGACACCGGAAAAGACATCGAGTGCTTTCTGGAGGATGTCTCCATTGGTGGATGCGGTATGAACAGCCATGACTACATTCCAGAGGAGGCCCGCCTTCGCCTGGATCTCCCCCTGGCTGAAGACCGGGTCCTTCCCTTGATAGCAGTCTGCTGTCGGTCGGATCCCCCGGCAGAATTGGGGGCCCCCTGGGAGTACGGCATGCAATTCGTGGAAATGAGCAACACCGCCCGGGACCGTATCAGCCAAGAGCTTTTGCGCCGCCAAAGAGAGGAGTTGGCCGAGAAGTCCCTGGACGACTAGAGCGGATAGACGACGGCAAAACGGAGTCCTCCATGTCAGAACTCGAGGAGCGCAATGCGTTTTGGCAGCGCATCATCCTCATCGTCTCCGTCATCTTGACCGGGGCGATTGCCTTCCTGATTCTGGGTCCGCGACCGGCCGACCTGGAGGGAGGCCTGGATGTCAGCGGACTCCCCCTGGTAAACGCCACGTTGAATGGGACGGCGGGGGTGTTGCTCCTGGTGGGCCTGGTCCTGGTGCGAGGCAAGAGGATCGAGGCGCACAAGCGCTCCATGCTCTCAGCTTTTGCCTGTTCCGCAGCCTTTCTTGTGACCTACGTGATCTACCACTGGTTCAAGAGTGGCCCCCAGCACTACGAAGGGGAGCAAACCACCCTGTACTTCACCATCCTGATCAGCCACATCGTGCTGGCCACCGTCATTTTGCCCATGGCACTTCTCACCCTCTACCGCGGATGGACCGGACAGATTGAGAACCACCGCCCCCTGGCGAGAATCACGCTGCCCCTTTGGCTCTACGTGTCTGCCACCGGCGTGATCATCTACGGGATGCTGTACGAGGGAATCTGGTAGGCTCTTCCACGGGAGGCGCCCCTTGCGGATTCTGGTTTTGGAAGACTCCCTGGCGGTCGCCCGTCTGGTGGAGAGCGGACTCAAGGCGGAGGGATTCACCGTCACGCTTGCCACCACCCTCGCCCAGGCCCATGACCTGCTGGCGGAGTCCGAGTTTGACGGCATGGTCCTGGATCGCTGGGTTCCCGACGGCGACGGGCTCTCCCTCGTGTCCCACCTGAGGGCCCTCGGAGATGAGACCCCCATCATCATGCTCACCACCATGGACAAGGATGATCAGCGCATCGAGGGCCTGCGCACCGGAGCCGATGACTACCTGGGCAAACCCTTCACCATGGAGGAGCTCGCTCTCCGCCTGAACAAGCTCCTGGGCCGCCGCGCCCGCACCTCCTGGAGGCCGGTCCGATCAAGATCGATCCCCAGGGTCATCGCACCTGGGTCAACGGCGAGGAAATAGAGCTGACCGCCAAGGAATTCGACTTGGTGTCCCTGTTCCTATCCAACCAGGGCCGCGTTCTCACCACAGCCCAACTCCTGCAGCGGGTCTGGGGATTGCAGCATGACCCCGGTACCAACCGTGTGGCGGTCTACATCAACCGGGTCAGAACAAAGATCGGAACCGGTTTGATTCACACGGTCCGAAGCATTGGTTATGTATTTGATCCCAATCGTTGACCCCCCACTCCGGATTCTTGCAAGATGGCCCCTGCAAAGGAGTACAGTCCAAGCAGCGTGATGCGCGTGCTTGTCGTCGAGGATTCCGTCCCCGTCGCCCAGTTGCTTGACGAGGGGCTCTCTGCAGAAGGGCACACGGTGGATGTGTCGGACTCCCTGGAAGGGGCGAGGGCAGCGCTTCGCGAGGGCATTCCGGACATCCTGGTCCTGGACCGCATGCTGCCTGATGGGGACGGGCTGGAGCTTGTCGATGAGCTCCGAGCCGCGGGCAACGATGTTCCCGTCATCCTGCTGACCGCCATCGCGGATGTGGACAGCCGGGTCAAGGGGCTCAAGAGCGGTGCCGACGACTACTTGACCAAGCCCTTTTCCTTTGAGGAATTGCTCCTGCGGCTGGATCGGCTGCTGTATAGGCGCTCCACCCCGCGGGGACTGGTGGTGGGCCCAATGCGCATCGATCCCCAGGGCCACCGGGTGTGGGTCAACGACAACCTGGTCTCCCTCACGGCCAAGGAGTTCGCCTTGCTTCTGATTCTGGCCACAAACGCCGGGCGGGTGATCACCTCCGAGCAGCTCCTGAGCCAGGTGTGGGGCATGAAGAGCGACCCGGAGAGCAACCTGCTGGCGGTGCACTTCAGCAACCTGCGCAACAAGCTTGGACCCGGGCTGATCCACACGGTGCGCGGGGTCGGCTACGTGCTGGATCCGGAGCGGGAGGACTGAGACAACCTAGGGCGCCATTCGCTCAAGGCGCTCCTTCCCCCATCCCACGCCGTCCACGCGCATCCAGCGGCCCCTTCCCCGGCGCCTTCGCATCCGGTACTCGGCCAGCCCTGCTGCCTCCGGGGAGCCCCAGACCACCACGAGGTTCCTGCCCCGCCGAATGCCGATGCCGGTGTACTGGTCCTCCAACACATCCCACTCCAGGCGAAAGAGATCCCCGTCCTCCGACACGGTCAGACGGCCGGAGTAGGCTCCCCCCAGGCCGGGCAGCGCTCCTTGGACATCCCAGGTGCCCAAGAGCCCATCCACTTCCACCGGAGACCAGCGCTCCTTGCCCTGCATGCCGACACTGGCGGGTTCCACCCACCTTCCAGCCCAATCCACACCGTCCCGGGTGAGGACCCCCAGTCCGTAGCCGCGGCCCGTTCCCCACCCCACATAGAGACGACGCCCCACCACCAGACCGACCCCTTCGAAGTCCCCCTGGTCAGTGTGCCAACTCAGGGAGTGAGAGCGGCCCCTCTCCTCCACCAGGAGCTGGCCCTCGTAGTCCGTGACCCCGGGGCCAGAGCCGGTGACCTCCCAAAGGCCTGTGGGTTCCGCGGCCTGTGCTGGCCCGGCGCCAGCAAGCGCCCAGAAGAGGGCTGCCCCAAGGGCCCGGGCAATCAAAGGGCGATGCCCGCCCCCACCTGGAACACGTGTGAGAGATCCAGCACGTTCGTGGAGACGCCATCCAGGACCACACTCATGTGGCGCATGTCGAACCCATAGGAGCCGTGCACCATCAGGGGCATTCTCTCGATGCTGATGCCGGAAAGAAGGGCTTCGCCGGAAAGGCCCAAAAAGGTGTTCACCGGCTTGGGTGCAAAGGTCTCAGCCAACTCCACCCGCAACTCCACCGGCCCCAGCGACTTGGCAGCCCCCCCGGCTAGACGGGCACCCACCACGTCATAGTTGACCAGTTCTGCATCGGTCCGGGACTTGATGTAGCGAAACGCTGCCACATTGGTCTTGAGCAGCGAGGCGCCGGCCTCTGTCTTGAAGGCTCCTCCAGTGTCCATGCGGTAGCGGGCGCCAAGAAACAGGCTGCTCAGGGTTTGGCCCTTGGAGGCACCGGTGCCTCCTGGATCCACGGTAAAGCGGCCCCATCGTTCCCGGAACTCCACGGCAAGGGCTCCATCCATCAGCCAATACTCCGCCTGGATCCCAATCCCCAGCAATCCGATGGGCAGCGTTATTTCCGCATTCGGCGGCACAGTACTGGAGTCTTCCTCCGTGGTTTGTATCAGCTGGTACCCGGAGTCCTGGATGAGGAACTTCGCCCGCAGTGGATAACGAATGGTGTCCCCTACGCCGCGACTACCGGAGGAGGACATGGCCTTCTGCACGGGTGCCTCCGCCACACCTGTGCCGAGCGTTCCCCAGGCATCCGCTGCGACCGTCGTTTCCTCTGGGGCAGGTGTTTCCGTGGGTGCCTCTAGCGCGGAGGGCAGCTCCGGAGTGGACTGGGGTGCGAGTGCAGGTGCAGCAGGTGCAGCAGCCACAACCGGGGCGACCACCGCCGCCGCTGCCTGGACCAGGCCCAAGGTGGGAAATCCTCCGCGCCACTCGCCCTGCACCGCCCGGGAGGACTCGGTGCCGGGAGCGGGAAGCAAGGGAGCGTTCTGTCCCACTGGAATCTGCCAAAGCGCCAACTGGCGCACGAGACCGTTGTCGAGACTGGCCCGCAAGAGCGCCGGACCCGCATCCAAACCAGGCACAAACTCCGTGTGGCCGACCCCGCCGTCGCCTGTGGCCACTGTGGGAGGAAGCGCCCCTCCCCCCAGCGGAACTGCCAGGTTCACTGTCTGTCCAGTGAGGGGCAGCCCAAACGCATCCACCACCACCACTCCCACAGGCATCTTGCTCGAAACTCCCAGCTGCACCGCATCCGCCTCGGACCAGATCCGAATCCCCGCTGGGGGCAGGGTCCCCACATCCAGTTCCGCCGAAGCAGCAATCTCCACGGTCGTGGCACCCCGGTCGAGGCGTACCTTGGAGGTGTAGCTACCGTTCCCCATATCCTTCGTGGCGCCGCGCAACGTGGCACCTTCCAAGCCCAGGTGCAGGGTCCGGCCGGGCAGGGTCCGGCCGCTGGCGTCCTTGGCCCAGGTGGTCAGAACCAGGTCCCGGGTGTCTTCGGCCAACGCCGAGGGATCCGAGCGCACGGACAGCTGGGGAATCACCCCCACCGCCTCCAGCGCCAGGGTGTGAGAGAGCTCACCGACAGTCGCCGTCACAGAAAAGGGTCCCGACTCACCTGGCGCGGTCATATCGATCGCGTACCAACCGCCCCCCACCACTTCTGCCACCGGTGCTCCGGGACCTTCCACTGCAAGGGTTGCAGCTTCCACAGGAAGCCCCCCGGCATCCGTATGGGCCACGAGTAGTCGGAGGCCATGACCCGCCGGCACCCGCGTGCCTTCGGGCAAGGGCGCGAAGGCCAGCTGAGCGGAGGAGCCCATCCAGGGCGCGACCTCCTCCCCTTCCGCAGCTTCAGACTGGCTCTCCCCGATCTTCAACACCCCGGCACCCACGAGGCGATCGGGTGCGGTGAGGTCTGTGGCGGTGAACAGGGCCGCCTCGGAGGCTTCCAGGTCGACGGGCGGAATGTAGAACGCCTTCCAGGCGCCGTCCCCAATCGACTGCAGCTCCTGGATTTCGCCCATCGTGGCGGAGAGAGCAAAGCTGCGAGCACCTGGCGGCACAGCTGATCTCTGGGCCCCCTGCACCGTCACCGTGACCCGCTGCAGTCCGCTCACCAGGTCCTTGGGCTCAAAGGTGACCTCAAGCCCCCCTTCGGATGACGGCACAACCTGTACCGCCACCACCTGGTCGATTTCAACGCCCCCCTTCGCCCGAATGCGCATCTCGAGCGTGCCCGCCTCCACCACCGGAGCCACCGAAAGATCCACAGCCAACATCCCCGGCACCGGGACCGACTGGGACAACACGGTGCCCCCCTTGGCCTTGATCCGGATGCGATCCGTCGACGCCAACCCCGGCAGCAAGACATACAGCCTGTGGGCGGTCACCCCATCGGCCACCACAGGTCCATCACCAAGAAGGGACTGGGCCTGGGCAATACCTGGAAGACAGAGGGCCAGACAGAGAGCCAGACAGTGCAGAAGGCGCATGGGATTCCTCGCGGAAAACCCTAACGCATGCACAGCATTGGCACGCTTCTCACCGGGTCAAAGGGCCGTGAGAGTCAGCCCCGGAAACGACTCAGTAGTTTCCAGGCAGGTAGGGCTCGATGTCGCTGGCGAGCAGGTGGTAACCGGCCCGCTCCCGCCAAATGACTTCCAACCCAGGCGCGAGCAAGGTCAGGTTGGGCATGCCGATGGTGCTGCTGTCCACGAATTGGCTGTAGTAGGGGAAACCACGGTCAGCCACCACTGGATGGGTGAGTTCATAGGCATCAGCCCATTCCTTGAGCCCGCCTTCCGTCATCATCGTGATGGGCATGAACCCCTGATCCTCGTACTGCTCAAACAACTTCTGCACCTCCGGTGCTTCACTTTGACAGGTGCCTCACCACTCGGCGGCGCCGATCAGCACCACCACCCGGTTGCAGAAGTCATAAAGGGACACCTCGTCGCCATACTGGTCTTCCAGGGCGAAATCTTCCGGGACGTCTCCCACCTTGCTGCCGGTGGCGCTGATGTCCTGGTTGCAGCCATCTGCCGACCACCCACCCACGTAGGGCTTGGAGTTGGAGTCGAGGGGATCGGTATTTTGGTCGACCTCGTCTCCGTCTGACCAGCCATCGCCGTCGGTGTCCGGGTCATCAGGATCGGTTCCCAGCTCTTCTTCCACGCTGCTCAGGAGCCCGTCCCCATCTTGATCCATGTCAGGATCTCTCTCCTCCAAGCAGGCAGGCAAGAGAGAGAGGAAAGCGAGCCAAATAACGAGCCGATTCACAGTCCTTGCTCCTCAACCCAAATTTGCCAAGAATCCGTCCCGCAAGCGGTTTAGTAGTTCTCGGGCAGGTAGGGCTCGATGTCGCTGGCGAGCAGGTGGTAACCGGCCCGCTCCCGCCAAATGACTTCCAACCCAGGCGCGAGCAAGGTCAGGTTGGGCATGCCGATGGTGCTGCTGTCCACGAATTGGCTGTAGTAGGGGAAACCACGGTCAGCCACCACTGGATGGGTGAGTTCATAGGCATCAGCCCATTCCTTGAGCCCGCCTTCCGTCATCATCGTGATGGGCATGAACCCCTGATCCTCGTACTGCTCAAACAACTTCTGCACCTCCGGTGCTTCACTTTGACAGGTGCCTCACCACTCGGCGGCGCCGATCAGCACCACCACCCGGTTGCAGAAGTCATAAAGGGACACCTCGTCGCCATACTGGTCTTCCAGGGCGAAATCTTCCGGGACGTCTCCCACCTTGCTGCCGGTGGCGCTGATGTCCTGGTTGCAGCCATCTGCCGACCACCCACCCACGTAGGGCTTCGAGTTTTCGTCCAGGGGATCGGTGTTTTGGTCGACCTCGTCTCCGTCATTCCAGCCATCGCCGTCGGAGTCCGGGTCATCAGGATCGGTTCCCAGTTGTTCTTCCAAGTCGCTCAGAAGCCCGTCCCCATCCAGATCCAGGGGAAGGTCCACCTGGGCCTGTGCGCAGCCCAGCGAAACAAGAGACAGGACGACTGACAGGAGGAGTGTCCGCATGAGAACCACCCGAAAGATAGCCCGCGATAGAAGGAAAAGAAAGCAAAACCGAATGCTTGACCTCCCCCGGACAAACCGTGCCCCTGCTGCACCTCCTGGCCCTGTTTCCCCTGGCCACCGCCCATCCAATCGGCGCCCAGCGCACCTCCCACCACCTGCGCCTGACCCTGGTGGAAAACGAGGTGGTGGTGGACTACCGGGTGCTGGTGCCCACCCGCAGCCTGGGTGACACCCCTCTGGAGGACCACCTCCAGGCGCTTCTGGCAGGCCTGGTCCTGAACGTGGATGGCGAGGCCGTGCCCTTGCTGGCCCAACCAGTGGATTCTCCCATTTCCTCCACCCGGAGCCACGCGGTGGGGTTTCAGGTGGGACTCCGCGCAGAAATCGCCCCCGAGGCACAGGACTTTCTGCTCATCAATGGAAATGAGCCCGATGCCCTCTCCGTTTTTGCCTCGGAGATCTACCTGGGTCCCGGCTGGAACACGCTGTCTTCCAGCCTGCTCCTCCTCGGGCCCGGTGGGATCGAGGAGAACCGCCAAGGCCAATGGCGCATGGAGGAGGAGAGCCGGGAGCTGGCCCTGCAAGCGGTCCGGGTTCCAAAGTGGCAGCAGATGTTTCGAGGGAAACGAATGCGTCCGGTGGCCAAGGCCCTGGCGGTCACACGGCCCGCCTGGCTGCTGGCGGGAGTCGGAGGATCGTTGGTGCTCTTGCTTCTTCTCGCAGGCTGGCGGCACCGGATAAGGCCCAGGGCGTGATGCTACTTCTCCTGGTCCTGGGTACGGCCTGTGTCCCGCCCAAGCCTGCCGCAGCACCGGCGTCGGTGCAGCTGCAGAGCTTTGAGTACGCCTGGAAGCGGGTCCACGAGTCCCACCACGACCCGGACATGGGGGGGCTGGACTGGCAGGCCGTGCACGACGAGCTGGTAGGCGATGCCCGGGCTGCAAAGACCAACAAGGACCTGCGCCCCGTCTTAAGCGACATGTTGGGCCGCTTGGAGGCCTCCCATTTCCAGGTGGTCCCGAGCGACATCTACGAGGCCGGCTACGCCAAGAACAAGGGCAGCACCTCCGGATCGAGTCTCTCTGCCAGCGGCACCGTGGGCCTGGAGGTTCGGTGGGTAGAAGAAGCGCTTCGCATCAGCCGCGTTCTTCCGGGCGGTCCCGCCGAGACCGCGGGACTCCGCACGGGAGACATCGTTGTGGGGATCGACGACGTGGACTTGAAGGATTTGGTGGAGCGAGCACGGGAGGCACGCCAGCCCGTTGGATTCGCTGCACGGGCAGCAGGCCGCATCCTGGCCGGTCCCCCCGGAGAGGACGTGGCCCTGTTCATTGCCTCCGGACCGGGAGAGCCCCCCCGGGAGTTCGGCCTTGCCCGCGTGGAGAGCGCCGGCCAGGTCGTGCAGTTGGGCTACCTGCCTCCGATCACCGTGGTGTTCGAGCATGAGCTGGCCCGGGAGGGTGTGGGGCTGATCCGGTTCAACGTGTTCATGCACCCGGTGGGGTCCCGGTTCACCGAGGCCATGATCGACCTGCTGGAGTTGGGAGCAAACGCCATCGTGGTGGACCTGCGCGGGAACCCGGGGGGCGTCGTGGCCATGATCATGGGCATGGCCGGGCACTTTGTAGGCACCCCCGGCCAGTCCCTGGGGCGCATCACCCAGCGCCAGATGGACCTGGAGCTGCGCATCAACCCGCGCCTGCCTGCCCAGCGAACCGACGGGCCCGTGGCCATTCTTGTGGATGGACTCTCCGCCAGCACCTCCGAGGTCTTTGCCGCCGGCCTCCAGGGACTGGGACGGGCTCGCGTCTTCGGCACCCGCAGCGCGGGCATGGCCCTGCCTTCCATCTTCGAGGCCCTGCCCAACGGAGATGGGCTCCAGTTTGCCATCGGAGATCTCCACGGACCCACCGGCGTGCGCCTGGAGGGCCAGGGGGTCACGCCAGACCAGCTCGTTCCTTTGACCGCTGAAGCCCTGGAAGCTGGACGGGATCCAGCCCTGGAAGCTGCCCTTGCCTGGATTGAATCGGAGTTGCACCCATGACCATTCTTCTGTTCTCTTTCCTCCTCGCCTGTGGACCCAAGGTGGCCCCAGAAGCGGCTCCTGCCGAGGCAACAGCACCCACCGGCATTGAGCTCGTGGATGCCTCCATCGAAGCCATGGGGGGAGAGGCCGCCCTGGCCGCCATCGAAAACGCCATCCTGACGTACGCGGTGCTGATCCCCGCCCAGGGCATTGAGGGGAAAAGCGTCGTGCGGTTTCTGGCCCCCAACCAGATGGAGATCCACCAGAGCTTTCCAAGCCTGTCCGATGGCACCCATGGAACTGATGGCACCCGGGGCTGGGCCACGGACAACATGATGGGGCCTCGCCTGATGGAGGGCGTGGAGCTGCAAACCACCCTCCGCGACGCCTCCCTCACCTGGATGAGCGAATTTGAGACCTTCTACCCGGAGCCCGGGGTGGTGACGCGCATCGATGAAGACGGCCAACCCATGTGGAAGCTGGAGGTGACGTCGGCCTGGGGCACCCCGGACAGCTTTGTCTTCGATGCCACCACGGGTCTGATGTTCAACATGGCCACCCGGGCGGAAACCCCCATGGGCCCCATTCCTGTGACCCTGGTCTTTCGCGACTACCAGGAGATGAGCGGGCTCTTGCTGGCCCTGGAGCAATCGATCTTCATGGCGAGCATCGAGATGCAGAAGACCCTGTTGTCATTTGAGATCAACCTGGACGCCTTCGCCCCCATCACCATGCCTGAAGACGTGAAGGCCCTGCTGGAGTCCATGGAAGGGACCGGGGAAGCCGCGGGAGACTAGAATTCCGTGTAGAGCCGTCCGCCGTGTACGTGGGCGCCGATGCGACGAATCCTCTGGGCCTCGTCCTCCGACAGGGGACCCGCCTCCAGGGCGGTCAAGGCGTGCTCCATCTGCGCATCGTCCTTGGGTCCCGTGATGCACAGGTTCACATGGGGGCTTGAGAGGGCGAACCGATAGCAGTCGGCTGCCGACATGGGCACCTCCCCCGCGGGCATGCGCTTGGGATCCAGCAACTTCCCCCAGCAGGTCCCCGTGTAGGTGGTGACCCCCGGTGCGCCTTCAGCCAGGTGAGGGAAGATGTCCTGCTCAGCACCCGGGTGGGCAGCGTTGTAGCGCACCATGAAGATGTCGAAGGGATTGTCCGGATCCTGCGCGAGTTCCCCGAACAAGGGACGGTGGTGGCCCGACATGGCCAGGTGTTTGACCTTCCCCTGCTCGACCAGGGATCGGGCTGCATCCAGGATCCGCGGCGGCGGCCGGGCGTTGCGCCATCCGACAATCAGCACATCGGCCACCTCGACCCCCAAGGACTTCAGGCCCCGCTCCACACTGCCCTGCATGAGCACGCCGGTGTGGTCATAGGTCTGGAGCGCCACCACCACGTCATCCCGCTGGCTCCGCAAGTTGCGAATCGCCGTTTTCATGCCCCCCCGCCGGATGCTCCCCCAGTAGAAGTAGTTCACCCCGTACTCGTGGAAGGCCCGCTCGATGGGGGCTGCCCCCACGCCAAAGCTCGCGCCAATTCCCAAGCGACCGACCTTCAAGCCGGAACGACCCAACACCACCTGTTCTCGCCAACTCATGGGCACCACCCTGACACGAATCGACTCGGCAGTGAAAGCCAAAGGAAAGAGGCACCGAGGAGCGCCACCGCAGTTTTCAGCTGTGGGCGGGCACCGACGAGCTGACTTCGTCCGGGTGATGGAACAACAGCAGCAGGGGGGGCAGAACGAAGAGGTCACAGAACAAGGCTGCGATGATCACCGTCCCCCCCATGCCCCCGAAAGAGACATTGGTGGGAAAGGCGCTGGCGGTGTTCACGTAGAATCCGCTGGCCAGGAGGATCGTCGTCACCAGCACGGCGCGGCCACAGTGCAGGATGGACTCCCGGAGGGCCTCTCTTTGTTCACGGCCTCTCTGTAGTTCTTCCCGGTACCGGGCCAACAGGTGGATGGTGTCATCCACGGCAATCCCCAGAGCCACCGTAAATACGATGCCCGTGGCCGGCTCCAGGTCCCACCCCATGACCCCCAGCAAGCCGTAGCCCACCAGGAGGGGCAGAGCGTTTGGCACGACGCAGATGAGCCCCAGGGGCACGCTCCGCACCAGGATCATCAACAACACTGAGATGATGCCAAAGGCCATCAGGAGGCTGTCTCGAAGATCGAGGGAGATTCGGTTGATGCCCGCATAGGCCACCACCGGCGTGCCCGTGGGAAAGGCGGCAATGCCCTGGGCTGCAAGGATGGGCACAATCTGCTGGTCCATTTCCTCCGCCATCTCCCCGAACAGCCTGGCCCCCAGGTCCCTGGTGTGAATCACAAGCTGGGCGCGATCCCACTTCTCGCTGACCAGCGCATCCTTGGCCTCCCGTCCCTCCAGGCGCTTTGCAATGTGCCGGACCAGCGCATCGGTCTGTGGGACCTCCCGGGGGCCCCCCAGCACCTCGCTGCCGTAGGCAAACATGGAGGCCGGGCTGCTCACCGCCCGGACCCCATCCCACTGCCGCGCCAGTTGCTCCAGCTCCTCCAGGGTGGCCAGCACTTCCGGCCGGGCAAAGGTGCCCTCTTCCCCGTGCATGTCGTAGCGCAGAGAGATTACCCCCCCGAGTTCCTCGTCCAGCATGCGGTTGGCCATGCTGGTGGAGGCTTCTGGTGGAAGGGTCTGGGTCAACCAGTTGTCCACCTCCACGCGGCCTCCATACAGAGCCGCCCCCACACAGATGGCGCCCGTGGTGGCCAGGCATGTCCACGGACGCCCCAGAGCCAGGTCCGCACACCGGGAGAGAAACGGTCCCATCAACCCCTCGGCACTGCCAGGGTGCCGGGCGACGGGCTTTGTAGCGGAAAGAAGGATCGGCAAGAACAGCAGCACCGTCCCGTAGGCCAGGGCAATTCCCACGGCAGCAAAGGTGCCAAAGCCCCGCAGAATCGGCATTTCCGCCATGCGCAGTGACAGGAAACCCACCATGGTGGTGAGGGTCGTCATGAGGCACGCTGCGCCCACCTGCTGCATGGCTGTGGCCACGGCGGCATCGCGCATTTCCACAGACGGCGCTTCCCCTTCAGGCGTGGAACGCCACAGCTCCTCCCGAAACCGACTCACCATGTGGATGGCGTCTGCCACCGCGATGACCGGAATCAAGGTGGAAAAGGCCTGGTTCACCAGGGAGATCGGCTCCCCCACGAGCCCCATGATCCCAAACAACATCAGGCAAGGCAGGACCGCAGCCACCAAGGGGAGCAAGGTGCCGTGCACGCTGCGAAAGAGGATGGTCAGGAGGATCCCGATGATGACCATGGCGATGGGCACGAGCTTGGCCTGCTCATCCACGATCATTTTGGACACCTCTCCCCGCACCATCGGGATGCCCCCCACCTCCAGGTCCAGATCCCCCGCTGACTCCTGCTCCATCACCAGGCTGGACAGGCGGTTGACCACCGGGCCGACCAGGGCGATGTCGTCCACGTTGATGTTCAGGACAAGGACCATGGCGGCGTGCTGCCCATCCTCCGCCAGCAGGGAGGGCACCAGGAGGGGATCCTCCAGGATCGACTGGCGCCAGCTCTCCCAGGCGGCATCGCTGGCGCTCTCCCCGGGCAGGGTGGAGAGCAGAGGCACGGGCCGGGCCTGGCCCAGAAAGTCCCGCTTGAACCGCGGAATGGTGGTGAGCCCCACCACCCGATCCACCGCGGGATCCTCCATGAACGCCCCCTCCATGGCCTTCATCTGCTCCAGCCGGCTCCGGGTAAGAACCGTCTCTCCTTTGCCCCCCATCACCACCACCAGCCCGTTGTCGTCCTCCCCCCAGAACGCCTTGAAGTCCTCCAGAACCCGCACCGCCTCCCCTTCCCCACCGAAGAAGGACCGGGCACTGAAATCCACCTGCAAGTGGCGAATCCCCGCAATGAAGAACAGCGCCACGCACACAAGCCCCACGCCCCAGAAAAGGCGCCGCGCCAGTACCGCCTCCGCCAACCGCTGGAACATCCGGCCCCCTCGCTCCTAAGCCATCCTAATCCAATCCAGGTCCCCTCCCCCGATACACTGGCTCCATGCAGCGCATTGTTCCTCTTCTGGTTCCCCTCGTGCTGCTCCTGGGAGCAAAGACAACGGCCCCCGCCTCCCGCATTGTCCTGACCCGGATCGAGGCGCCCGGCCCCCCCTCACTGACCTGCCAGAGCGCACTCAACCTCCCGGCCAAGGGCACCACAACCACGAGAAAGCGCACGGTTTCAACCCCAGAGAGCCTGGACGGCTGGCGAATCGTGGAACCGCCCAAGACCACCACCGGAAACCACACCCCCCTGCAGGGAGATGCCCGCACCCTGCAACGCGTCGGACAGCTCCTCCGGGATGCCGAACAGGGCGCTCCTTTGCGGATCACCGTGATGGGCGCTTCCCACACAGAAGCCGACTTCTTCACCGGCGCACTTCGCCGCTCCCTCCAGACCCGCTGGGGCGATGGAGGCCATGGATTCGTGCTTCCCGCCGCCCCCTACCGGGCCTATCGCGCCCAGGATGTGGACCTCTGCTACTCCCCAGGTTGGTCCGGGGACTGGGCTGGCAAGGGCGGGAAGGCGCACTTTCCCGGCATTGGGGGGCTGGTTGTCACCAGCGATGATCCAGCCCGGTTTGGCTGGGTGGGCACCACCACCACCAACCTCCACGGCGGAACCGTCTCCCATTGGACCCTCTTTCTGCAAGGCCAACCCGGCGCCGGTGACCTGTTGGTGGAAGTAGACGGCGCAGAACCGCTGCTCAAGGACACCCGGCGGTCCGAAGACACCTTGATCGCAATGGAAATCCAGGTCCCCCCCGGCGCCCACCGACTGACCGTAAGGCCCGCAGGAAACGGCCCGATCACCCTGCTCGGACTCTCCGCAGAGGCCGCTGCCAGTGGGGTGATTGTGGATGCCATGGGGGTGCGGGGCAGCACGATTCGCAACTTGGGCAAGCGCAACGATCCGGTGTTCGACGAGGGCCTGCAGACCCTGAATCCCGATCTCGTCGTGCTGGCCTACGGAACCAACGAGGCCCTGGACCCGCGGTATGCGTTGGCCGACTACAAGCGAGACCTCCAGGCCGGATTGGCGGTACTGCACCAGGCCCTTCCCCTCGCCGAATGCATTCTCGTGGGGCCCTCAGACCGATCCCTGCCCCTGGAAGACGGGCGCATTGCCACCTGGGAGCGCACCCAGCAGATCGCAGCCATTCAGGCGGAGGTTGCCCTGGAGGCGGGCTGTGCCAGTTGGAGTTGGCAAGCAGCCACGGGGGGGCCGGGTTCCCAGGCCTCCTGGCGCCAGCAGGATCCCGCCTGGGTGGCAGACGACTGGATCCACTTCACCCCCGAAGGCTACGAAGAGGTGGCCCGGCGGTTTCTGTGGGCGCTGGATTCAGCCTCATAGGAGGCTGTAGGGCGTAGAGGCTGCGTTTGTAGCCCTCGCCACAAAGGGGGGTTCGCCAGATCCCGGGGGGTATA
>CAZSZE010000036.1:0-10742 GCA_964610645.1 uncultured Enterobacterales bacterium
CATGGACGGGGGGGGGATGCCGTATCCCTCCCGCGCTGGTGTCCCCTCGGAGGTGTGGGAGCGACATGGACGGGGGGGGGATGGACTATCCCCGGCCGTTGAGGTCGGATTTCGCGCCCAGATCCGACCCGAACCGGGGGGGATGCGCTATCCTTGGCCGTTGAGGTCGGATTTCGCGCCCAGATCCGACCCGAACCGGGAGGGATGGCCTATCCCCGGCCGTTGAGGTCGGATTCCAAGCCCAGATCCGACCCGTTCCCGGAGTCTACGCCACGTCGATCGACGCATCCAGGTACACATCCTGGATCGCGTGCAGCAGCGCCACACCTTCTGCCCGGGGGCGCTGGAAGGCCTTCCGACCACTGATGAGGCCCATGCCGCCGGCCCGCTTGTTGATCACTGCGGTTCGAACCGCCTGCGCCAGGTCGCTCGCCCCCCCGGACGCACCCCCGCTGTTGATCAACCCCGCCCGTCCCATGTAGCAGTTGGCCACCTGGTACCGAACCAGATCGATGGGGTGGTCGCTGCAGAGGTCATCGTAGATGCGCGGGTCGAACTTGCCGTAGCTTGAGTCGCCCATGTTCAGGGCTGCATAGCCACCGTTGTTCGTGGCCAGCTTCTGCTTGATGATGTCCGCCTGGATCGTGACCCCCAGGTGGTTGGCCTGCCCCGTGAGGTCCGCTGCACCGTGGTAGTCGACTCCATCGGCCTTGAAGTTTTCGTTCCGCAGGTAGCACCACAGGACGGTGGCCATTCCCAATTCATGCGCCATGGAGAACGCCTGGGACGTCTCCAGGATCTGCCGCCGGGAGTCGGCTGACCCAAAGTAGATCGTGGCCCCCACCCCGACGCAGCCCATGTTCCAGGCGTCCTGCACCTGGGCAAACATCACCTGGTCAAACGTGTTCGGTGACGTGAGCAGCTCGTTGTGGTTGAGCTTCAGGATGAACGGAATCTTGTGGGCGTACTTCCGGGAAACCGAGCCGAGAACACCAAAGGTGGAGGCCACTGCATTGCAGCCCCCCTCGATAGCCAGCTCCACGATGTTTCCCGGGTCGAAGTACTCCGGGTTGGGGGCAAAAGAAGCCCCGGCGGAGTGCTCGATGCCTTGATCCACAGGCAGGATCGACACGTACCCTGTGCCCGAAAGCCGGCCGCCATCGATGAGGGCCTGAATCGAGCGAAGCGTTGGAACGTTGCGGTCCGAGTCCCGAAAGACCCGGTCCACAAAGTCGCCGCCAGGAACGTGAATGCGCTCCTTTGGAATGCCTTCACAGCGATGGGAGAGGAGGCTCTCCGCAGCCTCTCCCAGCAGGTCAACAGTCGAGCGTCCCATGGAGGCCCCTTAGTTGTTGAGGAACTTCTCGATCATGTCTTCCGACAGGGTGCCCGGGTGGCCGCGCCACAGCACCTTGCCGCCGTTGACAAAGATCGCAGCGGGAATTCCGCTCACCGCGTAGTAGCGGGACTCGGTTCCATCTTCCTTGGCCACCGGGTAGGTCACGTTGTTGGAGGTGAGCAGCTCCATCACATTCTCGGGGGTGGCGGAGCGGGTGATCTTGGTCAGACCCAGCACGCCCATCTTGCCCTTGTACTTCTCGAACGTGGCCTGCAGCTTCGGCACCTCGCGCTTGCAGTGGGGGCACCAGGACTCGAAGAACACCACCAGCCCAGCATCCTTGGTCAAGTCGAATCCGGGGGCATCGCCCAGCATCCACTCGGGGGAGTTCAGGGCCTTGGCCTCCTTGCCAATCACATCCAGCTCATCCTTCATGCGGGAGGAGCGGGCAGCGGTCCGGGTGTTGCCAAACTTCTTGGTCAACTCGGCCAGGGCAGACTTCGCGCCGGCGATGTCGCCTTCGCGCTGCTTGGTCTGCGCCTTCTTGAGCAGCTCGCGGGCAGCGTTCTCGGCCTCAGCGTCGGGCGCTGCAGCAGCGGCGGGCTTGCTGGCAAGCTCCTCCACCTTCTGGTTCAGGGCGGCCACCTCGGCCTTGAGGGTGTCCATCTCGGACTTGGAAGCGCAACCCGCCACCAGTCCAAGCATCGAAATCACGGCGATCATGCGTGCCATGGGGTGCTCCTGTACGTGGTAAATTCGCCAGCCTACAGCGGCCGGGAGGGCGCTGCTCTATCCCCTCGGGGCCCCTCTGGCACACACTTTTTGTCCCGCGCCTGCGGGTGGAGTAGGATGCCCGCAATGGACACCACCTTTCCACTGTTGGGCAACCTGTCCCCCGAGGAACAACAGGGGTTCCTCCGCACCCTCGTGCAGACCCGCCATGCGGAGTCGGAAGTCCTGTTTCGGGAAGGGGACCCCGGGGACTACATGCTGCTCATCCTGGAGGGCTCCGTGCGCCTCTCGCGCCTCGCCCCGAGCGCCGAGGAGATCCGCCTGGCGGACATTGGCGCCGGCACCGTGGTGGGGGAAATGGCAGTGCTCTCTCCCGCACCCCGCTCCGCCACAGCCACCTGCCTGGAAGAGACCATCGTGGCCTGGCTGTCCCGGGACACCCTCCTGGAGAGGCTGGTCCTGGAAGACGCTGCTTCCGGGGTCATTCTGCGGGTGAGCACCGAGCAGGTCTGTGACCGACTGATGGCCATTCGCGCCCGGGCAGATCTTCTTCGGGAAGCCCTCGACGGGGGAGATCGGGAGTTCCTGTCGGACCGCCTGACGGAGCTCGTGGGCGGCGAGTCGGGGCCCTTGCCCAACACCCTGCGAAAGTGGTTGGAGGGACAATGAGCGGTCCGCGAAGCTCCGGCCGGGTTGAATCCATCGCGAACTGCCCTCTGCTCACCGCCCTGCCGTTGCGGGTGCTCCAGGCCCTTGGCCCCCGGTTTGAGGCCATAGAGTTGGACACGGGCGACCTCCTGTTTGAAAAGGGCGGACGCTCCGCCACCCTGTACATCGTGGAGAGCGGAGACCTGGAAGTAGAGGACGATGACCGCACCCTGGGCCGTATCGGCAAGGGCGGTTTCCTCTGCGAAGAGAACATCCTGCGGCCCGCCATCCACAAGAACCGCGCCCGGGCCACATCCCCGTCCCTGGTGTTGACCCTGGACCAGGCGTCCCTGGACACCCTTTGGAAGATGGAGCCGGCCGTTGCTGCCTTCTTTCAGCTTGCTATCGGCAGCCGGCTGATCACGGAGCTTCGCCAGGCCAACGAGCAGCTGGTTTCCCTCTGCGACATCCCACTGGATGAGGTGGAGCACACGGGAATGCGGCGCATTCTGGAGGTCGTGGAGGACCCCACCAACCAGTAAGAAGCGCTCACAACCCCAGCAGCTCGCGCACCTGCCTGTGTCTCTCCAGGCCAGGGCTCGCCTTCACCACATCGCGGGCCTCTGCCTCACGACCGGTTCGCACCAGGGCCTCCACGAAAAGGGCATCGGTAGACCGGCCGGTGTGGGGAATGGCATGGGCCCGCCCAGCGTGTTCCGCCACAGCCTCCCACTGGCCCATGCGCCGCTGGATCTGCGCCATCAACTTCTGGGCGGAAAAGGAACCCGGGAACACCGCCAGCACTGGATCGAGCACCCCAGCAGCCTGGCTTGGCTTTCCCTCCGCCAACAGCGTTTGGGCCAGGTGGTGCCGGGTGCTGATGTCATCCGGGTTGAGCTCAAGCGCCTCCCTGTACCGGGCCACGGCCTCGTCCCGGTCCCCATCGCCCACGGCAAAGTTGCCCTCGACCCGGGCACACCATCCCCGATCAAAATCCGTAATGGAGTCAATGGGAATCCACGGCAGGACCACCAGGCCAAGCCATGGCCAGTGCTTGCTCGTGGGCCGCCAACCCCCTTTCCACTCCCCCCACTGCTGCACCACCCAAGCGCAGCCCGCTGCAGCACAAAGGCAGACCAGCGGCCAGGAGGCAATGCGGTATCGGTCCGAGACCAGGAAGAAGATCATCGGGACATGAAGGGCTGCCCAGAACAGGGGCACCATCCTCTCGGCCCGCTTCTGGCGCCAAAGCATCACCGCCCCCAACAGCCCCAGGGGAAACACCCATCCGTAGCGCACGGGGAGCCAGGCAATCCAGCGCATCGGGCCCTTGGCCGTGCGGCAGCGGTAGTCCTCGTTGCGGGGGATTTCCCGGTGGTTGACACTCCAGGCGGCCTTGGTGGCCAGGGTCCCAAGCCAGGTCCCCGGCGCCTCGGCAATTTCATCCCAGGCCCGGGCCTTCCAATAGGCGTTGCGCTCGTGGGTCAGGCGGCGCTTGCCCGGCTCCGCATCCATGATGAGCATTCGAAACGGCAGGCCAGCCTGGAGAAAGGCGGTGCGCTTCCAATCCGGGTTGTTTCCCAGGTAGAAGTTCAGGCCCGCGTTGTCGGAGACGAGGGTTGGCTGTCCCCAGCGCGCCATGTTGATCGCCGTGGTGGGTGCCAGGGCAAGGCCCGCCCCGAGGGCCAGGGAACCGATGCGACGACGAAGGGGCGCCTTCCAGATCCACAGCCCAACCGCGCCCGCTCCCAGGGCTGCGAGAAGCGTGGTGTGCACCACCGCAGCCGTGCCCAGAATGGCGCCGGCCAAGAGGGCACGGAACGGAGACGGCCCCCCCTCTCGCCAGAGGAGCAGCAAGGACATCACCACCGCGCACTGGGTCAGGGCCGGGGTGAGGAGATCCTGCTCGAAAAGCAGCGTCGACGGGTACAGCACAAACAGCGCACCCGCGGCTGCCCCCATCCAGCGGGCGCCCATGCGTGCTCCCGCCTTGCGCCCGAGTCGAATGAGTCCCCAGGTGGTGGCCATGCCAAGCAACAGCTGCACCAACCGCACCGCCAACACCGACTCGGTGCGTCCTGTGAAGCCACGCACCGCCACCAGGAACAGGGGGTAGCCGGGAGGTTGGTAGAAGCCATCTCGAAAGGGACTCCCACCCCGCTCCAGACTTGTGGCCTGGGAAAGGTAGGTCTGGGCGTCTACGAGCAGGTTCTGGGCAAACTCGGTGGCCTCCACACTCCACACCCCCAGGATGCGCAGCACCAGCGCACCCACCAGCACCCCCACTTCAAGGCGCCGCCACCGTGCAGGTCCCTTCAGGGGGGAAGACCGGGGCACGAACCCTACTCCAACATCTCGTTCAGGCGATTTCGCAGGGTTTTCGCCCACGCATCGCTGAACCCGGTGTGTACCTCGAGCACGTTGCCGTCCATGTCCACCAGCACGGAGGTAGGCATGGCCATCACATCAAAGAGCCCCATGACCTCAGCATTCGGGTCCATCATCACCGGGAATGGCAAGTTGAACCGCACGATCCAGGGCCGGGCCTTGTCCGGAATCCGATCCACGTTCACGGAGATCACCTGGAAACCCTTGGGGCCGTACTCCTCCTGCATGCGTGCAAGAAGGGGAAGCTCTCGCTGGCAAGGTGCGCACCAGCTTGCCCAGAAGTTGATCAAGCCGACCTTGCCCATGATCTGCTCGGTGCTCACCCCGATGCCACCCAGATCCTCTCCCGAGAAAGTTGGAAGCTCCTCTCCGACCTGGACACCGTGGGGTGCGGGAGCCTCGCTTGCACCTGCGGTGGCCGTCCCTGGAGAGGCATCCGCACAGCACCGGAAGCCTGTGCTGCGGTTCTCATAGCCGGGTCCAAACCGGGTGCCGGCTGCACCACAGCTGGACTTGTCCTGGGCGAACCAGCCGCCCCCCACCAAGACAGCCTGTTCGGCGGTGGTGCCCACCCACTCCTGGATGTTGCCGGTCAAATCGTAGACCCCTTCTGGTGATCGGCAAGCCCCCCGGCGGCCCGTGGCCAAGGGCTTGTTCTTTTCCTGGTCCCCAGCATCCCAACAGACCCCCCGCATGTAGTGATCCCCATAGGGATACAGGCGCCCCTCCAGGATTTCTCCCACGAAGGAGCCATCGCCGTCCATGTCCTCGGGTCGGGCGCCCACACAGGCCGCCAACCATTCTTCCTGTGAGCAGATGCGCTTGCCAGCCGCCTCGCATGCACTCGAGGCTTCAAACCAGTTGGCACTGGCGGGCTCCACACCTGCTTGGGCCAGAGCCCTGCCACCAGCAGCCAGGCTCGCCTCCACCCGGTCGATCCAGAAGGACAGCCCTCCCACGGTGATCTGGGCCATGTCCACCGGTCCGACCGCAAGGGGCTCTCCCACAGCAAACTCCTGGCGGGTCTCCACCTTGCCCTCGGCATCTACCTGGACCTCTCCCAGCTCCACGCGAATGGCGGCATCCAGAATCGCTCGGCTGACAGCCCCCCGGAACTGGCGGCCGTTCACATAGGTGCGCGGGGTCCCCGAGAGTTCCAGCTCGCCGCCCAGGGAAATGTCCGCCAGCACCTCCTGCTTGACGCTGTCATCGTTCAGGCAGAGGGAAAACGCTGGGATGTCCAACTCCAGGAGTTCTGCGTAGTGCACCAGGTCCTCGGGCTCCATCGCCTTCTGGTTCTTGAAGAGCAGGTCATGAAAGGGCCAGAAGGCCTCTTGCCTGCCAGCGCACTGGGACGCCACCGCCGCCTCACAGGCGTACCGATGGTGGGTGCGGTTCATGTTCGGGTTGCACTCGCGGTCCATGGGGTAGTGCTTGAAAACAAACCGGACCCGGTCCTTGTACTTGTCCTTCAGGGGCGCGAGGGTCGACCGCAGCTTGCGGCAGTGGCCGCACTCAAAGTCTGCGAATTCCACCAGGGTCACCGCTGCATCTTCGGGACCCACACTGGGGTTGTGTGCAGCCACCGATATCTCCGCCACAGGTTCCGGGAGCTTCACCTTGCCCCCAGCCTTCTGCTCGGTCACCAGCGGAGAGGAGGAACCCGCCGACAGCCCCAGCTCACGAATGGCCACCTCGTCCAATTGGGCTCCCGCGAAGAGCGCCCCCAAGGCCAATGCGCCAAAGATGGCCAGCCCCGAGGCAAGTACCTTTGCCAGGTCCCGGCCGGCAGGCAGTCCGGGAATCCGGGCGCCCAGGGGAATCATCACCAGGAACAGGGCAAAAACATGGACCGCGTAGAGACTCACGCAGAACAGGCACCAGACCTGCAACACCATGGCGCTTTCCCACGCCAGAAAGGCCGACACGCCCACATTCATCAGCGCCAGGCCGAACAGCCCACGACGTGCACTGCGTCCCTGGGAAGTGTCCTGCAGCCCCCGGCCCACAAGCATCAGCATGGCCAGGTACACCGGCACAGCAAAGAAACTCGTCGGCACACCCAGGACCTCGGAATAGCGGCTGGTGTTCACCGCATCGCAGTTGAGAAGCCCGCTCACGGCGCAGAGGCTCTCGAAACTCCCGGACCCATGGGCCAGGCGAATGTGGGCATATCCAAGGTAGAGGGCCACACTTGCAGCAGGCAGCAAGAGCAGCCAAAGCAGCTTCAGGGCCCAGCCTTTTGCGACTTGCGCCGGCACAATCACGCCTCCGATGCGGAGCCCCTATTGTGATGGGCCACGCCCAGGCAAGCTCCGTGTTAGCTGCGCCGAATGCGTACCCCCACCACGTTGACCCTCGCTGATAAAGCCACCCCCTTTGAAGGCCACGACACCCTGGTGTTCATCGGTCGGGCTGAGCGCTTGCGCTCCGGCGTGATCCGGGAGCAGGTGCCCGTGCCGGCCGAGACCTGGGACGCCATGCTGGACCGCGCAGAGCCCGGGGATGCAGGCGCCTCCGAGGCCACCTGGGTCGGCACCCAGAAGGTCGTGGCTGCGGTCTTGCCCGAGCCCTGTAGCCGCCACAACAGCGCCTCCCGGGCCTGGGCGATTCCCCGGCTTGCGGCCCAAGCAGATGGATCAGGGGAAAACACCGTGGTGCTGGCCCTGGATGCTGCCGAACACGGCATGGCGGCTGCACTGGCTGTTGCTCGGGCCTTCCCCCTTTACGGCGCCAAGACCAAGAACAGCGGCGGTGGATCCGTCCGCGTGCACCTGGTGGGCCCCGGGGGGGTCGACGTGGATCCGCGCATCGCCCCCGCCATGGACGGCGTGCGCCTTGCAGCCCGGCTGTTCGACACCCCGACCTCCGAGATGCACTGCGATGCCCTGGTGGCCGAGTGCGAGGCCGTCGCCGAGCGCACCGGCGCCACGCTGACTGTCATCCGTGGCGAGGAGCTGAAGGACCGCGGATTTGGCGGCTTGTACAGCGTGGGGCGGGCCGCCAATACAGCCCCGGCGCTCGTGGTGCTGGACCACCACCCGGCCGGCGCTGAAACCACCGTGGCCTGGGTGGGCAAGGGGCTGGTCTATGACACCGGCGGCCTGTCCATCAAGACCAAGGGCGGCATGCCCGGCATGAAGGGGGACATGGGGGGCTGTGCTGCGGTGCTCGGGGCCTTCCAGGCAGCCGTGGAGAGCGGTGTCGAGCACCGGCTGGTGGCCCTGGCCTGCATCGCCGAGAATGCGATCGGCCCGGATGCAACGCGCCCGGATGACGTGATCACGATGTGGTCCGGAAAGACCGTCGAGGTGAACAACACCGATGCCGAGGGGCGGCTGGTGCTGGCAGATGGCGTGGCGTTCGCTGCTGCCGAGTATGCGCCCGACCTGCTGGTGGATGCAGCGACTCTGACCGGGGCAGCCCTGACGGTGGCCGGAAAGATCCATGCCTGCGTGATGTCCAACGACGAGGCCGTTGAACAGGCAGCGGTCAAGGCCGGACGCGACATCGGGGAACCCTGCCACCCGATGCTCTACGCCCCGGAGCTGCTTAGACGTGAATTCAAGTCATCCGTCGCCGACATGAAGAACTCGGTGAAAAACCGTGCAAACGCCCAGGCATCCTGCGCTGGGCAGTTCATCGCCAACCACCTTCCGGACCCGGCCCCGCGCTGGCTCCACGTCGACCTGGCCGGTCCCGCCTGGAGCGAGGACGAGAACGGCACCGGATATGGCGTGGGCCTCTTGCTGGCCCTGGGCGCCGGACCCAAGGAGTAGACGTCATGCCCCGAGGTACATGGTTTTCTGATTTCGAGGTCGGCCACGCCTACACCTCTTGCGGCCGCACCGTCACCGAGACCGACGTGGTCCAGTTCGCCGGCATTTCCGGGGACTTCAACCCCCTGCACACGGATGCGACCTTCGCCGAGCAGACCCCGTTCGGGCAGCGCATCGCCCACGGCATGCTGGTGACCAGCATCTCCACCGGGCTCGGCCAGACCCTGGGGATCTTCGAGGGAACCACCATGGCGCTCATGGAGCAGACCTTCAAGTACAAGGGCCCGGTGTTTTTCGGGGACACCGTTCGCATGACCCTGACCGTGGAGGAGCTGCACCCTTCTTCCAAGGGCGGAAAGGGCGTGGTGAAGTTCCGGAGCGATGTCAGGAAACAGGATGACTCCGTGGTAAACACAGGCACCTGGACGGTGATGTTCCGGGACAAGCCCTCGGGGTAGACTGCGCTCATGCGACGGATTGCCATTCTGCTGGTTCTGGGAGTGGCCTGCCTGCCCGATGCCCCTCCACGGCCCGACGCGATTGATTCGGAGACCGGCACGCCGGACACGGAGGCGGATGCGGATGCGGATGCGGATGCCGATGCCGATGCCGATGCCGACAGTGACACGGACGTGCCCACGGAGTGCACGCCATCCGACGTGCCTCCCAACCTGGTGCTGGACGGAAACCCTCTCCCTTCGGCCACCGACGCGCAAACCTACGACATGGATGGAGACGGGAAGGTGGAGATTCTTGCGAGGCACCCCACTGACAACACGATCATCGTGCTGTCACACGGCTCCCCAGGACCCCTGGTCGCCACGGAGGTGTCCATCTCCGGCAGCACAAACGCCCTGGCCACGGGCGATGTGAACGGAGATGGCCGGGTGGACCTGTTTCACGGCTACGACAATGCAGGCGGAGCCACGCTTCTCCTTGGAAACCCCGATGGAACCTTCACCGAGTCGTCCACGTTCCTTGGCGAATCCGGTGGCGACAGCACCGTTCGACTCAACTGGGAGTTCCACGAGTTGGAACTGGTGGACCTGGACGGGGACGGTGACCTGGATCTGCTTTGGGGGGTAGACGCAGGCCTTCATGTCTGGCGCAACGACGAGAACCTGGTCTTCTTCCACGTGAACAGTGGCAACGCCAACAACGTTGGCAAAAAGCCCAGGATGACCTTCACCGATCTCAACGGAGATGGACGAACGGACGTGACCTTGGGAAACCAGAATGGGGAATTCGTGGCGATGCTGTCCCAATCCGATGGACAACTGATCCAGTTCCAACAACTTCTCCTGGACGCAGCACAGGAGGCCAAATACCCGATCCTTCTGGACTGGGATGACGACGGAGACCTGGATATCGCGATCCCCACTCATCGCCTGGCCGGCGGCGATCCCCTCCTGTTCTTCCTCGAGAACGATGCCGGAACCTTCACCCTCATGGACCAGTCCGAACCCCTCCCCGCCGATGCACACTACGTGAAGGCCGGCGACCTGAACGGGGATGCCTGTCCCGACCTCGTGCTGGCCAGCAGGGACGAGGACGTGACGTACTTCCTGGGCAACGGCGCCGGTGGGTTCATCGGCCCCCACGTCCTCTCCAGCCAAACCCGATCCCCCATCCTCTTCGACCTGGAAGGCGACGGCGACCTGGACCTGTTTGGCTCCCACGAGACCGAGCCAAGCTGGCTCTACATCAACGAGTAGCCTGCACGACTCCTCGGATTTCGTAGAGGTCCCAAAGAGGGAACAACGAACCCCGGCGAAGAGCACAGTCTGAAAATTCCGGCGGACCCCATGTCCCTCCCAGCGCCCAAAGGGGACACCAACGGGGGGGGGATACCCCAT
>CAZSZE010000036.1:10842-39723 GCA_964610645.1 uncultured Enterobacterales bacterium
GTCCCTCCCAGCGCCCAAAGGGGACACCAACGGGGGGGGGATACCCCATCCCCCCTGTCCCCATGTCCTTCTTGGGGCGAAAAGAGGCGGGAAGTGAAGCCGGCTGGGTTCTGACTCTCATTGACCGTGATTGGCACGCCCGAAGCCACCCTACCGGCGCACCACGCACTTCTTGAAGGACACAGCGTCGCAGGTCACCGAATCGGTGAGGCCCTCACCGATTCGCAGGCGGGCGTCGGCGGTGAGCCAGCCCCCGCCCGCTTCAAACCGATACTGAACCTGCCACTCGCCCTCCTCCAGCAGATCCCCCCGGCGACGGGTGAGGGTGCCGAAGACAGACACAAACCGCAGATCTTCCACCTCGCCTTTCACGGTAGGAATCGCCGTAAACGCGGGTTTGGGTGGGGGAGCCTCGACGGGATCTGGCTCCAGTTCGGGAGAGGCGGCCTTGGCAGGGGTTTGAGTGCGCTGAGGCTTGAGCCCCGGGGCGGGGGCCGCCTCGACCGTCGGATTCGAAAACCAGAACGGGTACAGAATGTCCCCCGAGATGTCCTCCGGGAACGGGATGCCCCGCACCATTTGCTGGATGCAGCCTGCGACCTCGTCGCTCCCCATGCTGTTTTCCTTCACCTCGGCGCGGTACACATCGCCCTTGCGCACGGCCAGATCAATCACCCCCCGCCCTTCCAGGGTGGGGTCATCCTTCAGAGCGGCCTCGTAGCAAATCTCGAACCGGGGGTTGTTCTCCTTCATCACTGCCTTGATCGCAGCAGGGTCCGGGGGCACCTCTTCCACCGCCTCTTCCACCGGTGCGACCTCGGCCACGGGGGCCTCCACCTCTCTCGTTCCTTGCCAGACCAGCCACCCCAAGGCCCCAAGAACCGCCAACCCGCCCGCCACCACGAGACCCATCCGACCGCGTGGGGCTGAGTCCCCATCGGCTTCAACCTCCTCGTCCTCCAGGTCCAGAAACGCCGTGGAAAACGTGGGCATGGACTGGGGACCATCCGAGTCCAGATCCGAACGGGGAATGATCGTGCCTCCATCCAGCGCGACCTGCCGCTGCTCCGTGGTGAACCCCAGGGCGGGAAAGTCCTCGGGAACGGGCGGCAGATCGGGCAGCACCACCTGCAGGGCGGCACCCAGCTGGGCCGCTGATCCGTACCGCTCCTCGGGCTTGTACCGGCTGGCCCTGGCCACCACCGGCCGCAACACCTCGGGCACCGGCGCCAGCATGTCGCCGTCCAGGGCTCCCGCAAACAGATCCACCGGCGTTTCGTTGGTCAACAGGCAGTAGAGCGTGCTGGCAGCGGCATAGACATCCGCCCGACCGTCCACCTTCCGGGCGCTGATCCGCTGCTCCGGCGCCATGAAACCCCAGGTGCCCATGACGCTGCCGGTCTTCGTCATGCTCATGTCTTCGGTTGTGACCCGGGCAATGCCGAAGTCCGTGACCTTGGGCCGTCCCCCCATGGTGATCAGCACGTTGTGGGGCTTGATGTCCCGGTGGATCACCCCGTGATCATGGGCCTCCTGCAGAGCGGCCAGCACCGGCAGCATGGCCTCCACCGCCATCCGGGGCGGCAGGGGGCCATTCGCGTGGAGAAAGTCCATCAAGCTGCCGGCCGGCACATACTCCATCACAATGAACAGGCGCTCCCCATCCGACCCCACGTCCTGCACATCCACGATATTCGGGTGGTGCAACCGAGCCATGGTCTGGGCCTCTGCCTCGAATCGCTTGCGGATACTCGCGTTCTTGGCCATCTCCGGGGAGAGGAGCTTGACGGCCCGGTGGCAGCGCAGGCGCTCATCCCAGGCCTTGTAAACCGAAGCCATTCCCCCCACTCCCAGAGGCTCCAGGAGGCGGTACCTTCCGTCCGCCAGGGGCCTGAGAAAGGACTCCTCGACGGAAGTTCCGTCCGGTGGAGTCGTGTCCGACATGGGATCGAACGCTACCAGGCCCGGTAGGCGCCCACCCCCAAACCAAATGCAAGCGCCCCAGCACCCGCCGATCCATAGACCAGCACATTGTTCTGAAACTTGATGTTCTCCAGCTCCGACTCGTCCAGGCTCAACGTCAGGTCATTGAAGGTCTGGTACTGGCGCCAGGCCATGGAGTAGAGCACCGCACTCGCCACAACCGACATGCCGGTGCCTACCGCCAGGGGCATCTTGAGATTGGCGGACTGCAGGGTCGACGGCTGCCCCCACATCGGGAGCGCATCCCCGGGGCTGGCGTACACGGTCTCCACCAGGCCACCCTGGGCATCAAAGACCTGGACCACGCAGGAGACGTTCGAGTATCGGGGCGCACCTCGCACGCCATCGACCATGACACTCCCTCCCTCCGGCGGCCAGATGATCTCCGGAAGCCCTTGTTTGGAGTCGGTGGCCTCATCATAAAGCGTGCGCAACGGATGCCCTTCAGGCGCCACGCGGTCCTTGATGGCGTAGCCGGGCTGCAACCGCCGGGCAGCGGCAAACTCCACCTTCACCCGGTCGTTGTCCCCGGTGGTGAAGGCCTCAATGGCCATCAGCCGGTGAAACGCTGCAGCCATCTGGTCGCTCATGGCCACATCCAGACAGCGCAAAGCATCCAGGGCCGCCACCCGGGCCGCCTGCAATCCCTCGATGTCCAGGTCCCCAAAAGCCTGCTCTCCCGCCCGCTCAGCCGCGTAGAATTCCAGGGGGCTGGCGGCTTCTGCGCACGCAGCAGGTCCGGCAGGATCCTCGTCTTGGGCAAGAACAGGGGGTGCCCATCCCAGCGCACCGAACGCGAGAAAAACCATGCCCATGGCCCCATGGGTAGAGAGAAGGCCGCACGGCGTCAATGGGCATCGTCACTGTCATCCCGAGTCATTGCCCCCCGGACCAGACCAGGTAGACCGCTCCCGCGTACCCGGTGACCTCGCCCTCATTCACCCCCAGCGCCCCGATCACCAGGTCGTCTCCACCGTCCCCGTTGAAGTCATGGCCCGTGGCCAGGGCATACCCCGCCAGGTCCACGTGGTTTTCGCCATGGAGAATGGCGTCGGCCTCCGACAGCGTCAAGCCGGATTCCACACCCACCATCGGCGCGTAGTAGATGTAGACACCTCCGGCCAAGAGCCCCGTGGTGCTGTTCTCCCGGGCCCCCACCACCAGGTCCGGGGCGCCATCGGCGTCCAGGTCCCCCGCCCCGAGGGAGCTGCCAGCCATGCCTGGGATCGACTCACCCAACACAACGAGGTCCGCGGAAGCGCCATTGAGTTCCCCGTCAACAGGTCCCTGAAAGATCAAGACCTGCCCCGCATCCGTGGGAAACTCCCCCCCCAACTCGCCGTCATTCCCAAAGAGATTCGGCCCGGGCGCGCCAATGCCAAAGTCCCCGTACCCGTCCTGGTTCATGTCCCCCAGGGCGTGGAGCGACCGCCCCAGCCCATCGTTGTTCTGGGTGCCAGAGATCCGCGCGATCTTCACGTCTTCGACCCGGTGAAAGCTCAGAAGGTTGCCGGGCACCAACCAGGCCCTTCCAGCGCTTCGCGCACCCTCGACCTCTTGTTTCGGCGCCGACACCAGCAGCTCCTGCACCCCATCCCCATCCATGTCTCCCGGCGCCGAAAGCCAGAAGCCCAGGAGATCCTCAGCCGCGGTGACCCCAGATGCGCCATCGAAGCCCGCTGCAGACACCAGGTCCATCGGGGCACCGGTAAACGCCACGAGATTGGGCTGCCCCAGTACGGAGCCCGCCATGCTGCCCACCACCACGTCGTCCAGGCCATCTCCATCCAGGTCGCCGGGCGCGGTCACTGTGGCGCCCCATCCGGTGCTGGAGATCCCGACCAGGACGGCCACCGGGTGGGTTCCATCGTCCACCACCATGTTGCCCGAGAAGGGGCCATAGACGACAAACGCAACCGAAGGCTCCATCCCGGGGTGGTCCTCCAGGCCCCCTTCTTGCGTGTCCCAGTCCAGCTCTTCGTTGCTGAGCACCGGGTTGGTCGCGCCGATCAGCAGGTCCAGGTGCCCATCCCCATTCACATCCCCAGCGATCTCCAGGTCGATGCCAAAAAAAACATCCCAAGACGATTGGGGGAGTTCTCTGGCCAGGCCGCCTCTGCCGTCAGGATCGCGTCCGCCCCTTCCAGGGAAAAGGAGCCCGCCAGGTCGCAATCGCCGTGGGAGGTGTCGCAGTTCTGGTCCACTCCGTCTCCGCAGACCTCCGCAGCCTCCGGGTGAATGTCCCCATCCGTGTCGTCACAGTCGGTGGCCAGCTCCGCTTCCACCCACCCGCTGCCCACCAGGGAGGCGTCACACGCCGTCTGCACAGCACCCGGGTCGCCGAACCCATCCCCGTCCGCATCTCGATAAAACGGGTAGGACATGCCCCCATCGACCGTGTCCGGGTTGCAATCGTTGTCGATGCCGTCGCAGATCTCCTCCGCCATGGGGTGGATGTCCGGGTTGGTGTCGTCGCAGTCCTCCCCGACGTCAGTGCCCATCGGGAACGAGTCACCGTCTGCATCGAGGCGATCCTCCAGGTCCCCCTTCCCCACAAAGGGACACGCCACAAGGAAGAAGAGCAGCCCCCTCATTTCTTCCTCCGCATCTTTCGGCGCTCTTCCGCAAACACACGCTGGGGAGACGCCCAGGAGCAAATGGGGCAGTTCGCCAGGTCGTGGCCCCGTGCCGGACAGTACTCCCGCCCGAAATAGATGATGCGCAGGTGCATGGTTCCCCATTGTTCCATGGGAAAGGCCTTCTTGAGATCCCCCTCGGTCTGGACGACGTTGCGGCCCGACGAAAGATTCCAGCGCCAGGCGAGACGGTGGATGTGGGTGTCCACGGGAAAAGCCGGCTCCCCGAACGCCTGGGCCATCACCACGCCGGCGGTCTTGTGGCCCACCCCGGGCAGGGCCTCCAGGGCCTCCCAGTCCTGTGGCACCTCGCTCTTGTGCAGCTCCACCAGCATGCGCGAAAGCTGCTCGATGTGCTTGCTCTTGGCGGGGGACAGCCCACAGGGCCGGATAATCTCCCGAATCGCCTCCCGCCCCAGGGCAGCCATGTCACCGGGATTGTCGGCCCGGGCAAAGAGCGCGGGGGTGACCTGGTTCACCTTCTTGTCCGTACATTGCGCCGACAACAGCACCGCCACCAACAAGGTGTAGGGGTCCTTGTGGTCCAGGGGAATGTCCAGTTTTGGGAACAAATCGACCAGGATCGACCCAATTCTGTCCGCCCTTTCCGCAAGTCGCATGTTCTGCCCCTTGGCACCACAAAGACGGTGCATAATTGGAATGTCGGGGCCCGGTTGGGTTCCCATGGATGCACATGGCGATTTTTCTTCCGATTCCCGTCCGCATGGGCGGCGACGACGACAAGGAGCGCACCACGCGCCACGAGGGGGGAGTGGGCCTCCAGGAAAAGCCCAAGACCCGCCTGCCCGCCATGCACAAGGTGCTCCTCCACAACGACGACTACACCGCCATGGAGTTTGTGATTTTCCTCCTGCAGGAGGTCTTTCACCACGATCTCCCGGAGGCCACCCGCATCATGCTCCACGTCCACGAGTCCGGCCTGGGCATGGCTGGCGTCTTCACCCGAGAAATCGCCGAGACCAAGGCCCGCAAGGCCAACCAGATGGCCAAACAAGCTGAATTCCCCCTGCAATGCACGACCGAGGAGGTCTAGTGCTCGCCCGAGAACTCCAAATCACCCTCCACCTTGCTGCCCACCTGGCCCGCACCCGACGCCACGAGTACCTGACCCTCGAGCACGTGCTCCTGGCCATGCTCCACAACCTGCCCGAGTCCCTGGAGGTGCTGGCCGAGGCCGGCATCAACGTGGAAGAGAAGGTGGAAAAATCCAGTGGCCCCGGTGCCCTGGAAATCCTGGAGGCCTGTGGCACGGACATCCAGGCCCTGCGCCTGTCCCTGGTGGCCTTTCTCGAGCACGAGTTGGAGCCGCTTCCCCTCAACCGGGAGTCGATTCCCGAGTACACCCTCGCCTTCCAGCGGGCGACCCAGCGGGCGGCCTACCATGTCCAGAGCGCAGGCCGGGGTGAGATGAAGGCGGGAAACCTGCTGGTTTCCATGTTCCGCGAGAGCGACAGCCACGCCATCTTCCTGCTGGAGCAGCAGGGCGTCACGCGGCTGGATGTCATGAACTTCCTCTCCCACGGAATCTCCCGGGTCGGGAAGCCCTCGGTCTTTCGGGTCGAAGGAGAGGACGAGGCGTTCGCCCCCACTGGGAATCCCCTGGGGCAGTTCTGCACCGAACTGGTGGCCCAGGCTGCAGAAGGCCGCATGGATCCCCTCGTGGGGCGCAAGAACGAGCTGGAGCGGATCATCCACATCCTCGCCCGGCGGCGGAAGAACAATCCCCTGCTCATCGGGGAGCCCGGCGTGGGCAAGACCGCCATTGTGGAGGGGCTGGCCAGCCGCATTCATGAAGGAGAGGTGCCCGATCTGCTCAAGGAGGCGCGAATCTACTCCCTGGACCTGGGGGGCCTCCTGGCGGGCACCCGGTTCCGGGGCGACTTCGAGGAGCGGCTCAAGGCCGTGATCACAGGCATCACCGAGGACGAGAAGGGCATTCTCTTTGTGGACGAGATCCACACGGTGGTGGGTGCCGGCTCCACAACCGGCGGCCACATGGACGCCAGCAACATGCTGAAGCCTGCGCTCTCGAGTGGAAAGCTGCGCTGTATCGGTTCCACCACCCACAAAGACTACCGAGCCTCCATCGAGCACGACCGGGCCTTGTCCCGGAGATTCCAGACCCTCACCGTGACCGAGCCATCCATCGAAGAGGCGGTGGAAATCCTCCAGGGCCTCAAACCCCACTACGAGGGCCACCACGGAATCACCTACACGGACAGCTCCCTGTCGGCCGCCGCCAAGCTGGCCCAGCGCCACCTGCGGGATCGCCAGCTCCCCGACTCCGCCGTGGATGTCATGGACGAGGCCGGTGCCGAGGCCCAGCTTCTGCCGGAAGTGGAGACCGTGGACGAGGACCGCATGGAGGCCACCGTGGCCCGCATGGCCCGGGTGCCGGCAAGATCGGTTTCCGCCTCAGACCGAAAGCAGCTGGGGGACCTGGACGAGCGCCTCAAGTCCATGATCTTCGGCCAGAACAACGCCGTGGAAAAGGTCGCCAAGGCGGTCAAGCTCTCCCGGGCTGGCCTGGGACACCCGGAGAAGCCCGTGGGCTCCTTCCTGTTCGCTGGACCCACCGGCGTGGGCAAGACCGAGCTGGCGAAGCAGCTCGCGTTCTGCATGGGCGTGGAGTTCATCCGGTTCGACATGTCCGAGTACATGGAGAAGCACACGGTCTCACGCCTGGGGCCCCTCCCGGGTACGTGGGGTTTGACCAGGGGGGCCAGCTCACGGATGCCATCGTGAAGAACCCCCACTGTGTGCTCCTGCTGGACGAGATTGAGAAGGCGCACATGGACCTCTACAACGTGCTGCTGCAGGTCATGGATCACGCCACCCTGACGGACAACCAGGGGCGCAAGGCGGATTTCCGCAATGTGGTCTTGATCATGACCACCAACGCCGGCGCCCGGGAGTTGGGGCGCGGCACCCTTGGATTCGTGGAGGGAACCAGCGAGGACCGCGCTTCCAGCGCCCTTCAGAACGTGTTCAGTCCCGAGTTCCGCAACCGGCTGGATGCGGTGGTCTGGTTTGATCGCCTCTCCACGGAGGCCATCCTGCGGGTGGTGGACAAGTTCGTCATGGAGCTGGAGGAGCAACTCTCCGAGCGGGACATCACCTTCGACCTCACAGAGGCCGCCCGGAACTGGCTCGGCGAACGAGGCTACGACACCCGGTACGGGGCCAGGGCCATGGGCCGCGCGCTCCACGAACACCTCAAGGAGCCACTGGCTGACGAGATCCTGTTTGGCCGCCTGGCAGGCGGTGGCCGGGTCAAGGTCGATGTGGACGAGGCCGAAGAGATCGTCTTCCGCTTCCCGGACCGCGAGATTACCGGCCCCGTGGACCCCCCACCGGACAAGACCAAGGAGAAGGCAAAGGTCCGTTAGTTCGCTCGAATCCCGTCTTTCCCCAGCGCTCCCAGCTCATCCATCAGGCGAATGTTCGCCTCGATCGTCTTCTGAAAGACCCCCAAGTGGAGGGACTCGTTCGGGCCATGGGCCGTCGTGAGCGGATCCATCACGCCGTTCAGAATCAAGGGCAGGTCGCCATAGCGCCGGCCAAAGAGCGCCACAAAGGGAATGGACCCCCCCACGCCCACCTGCACGAGCTTGTGTCCCCACGCCGCCTCGTAGGCGCGATCCGCCGCCTCAAACGCTGGCCCCTTCGGGGTGTAGAGCCATCCTTCCCCGGACCAACCCTCCTCTCGAAGAGTCACCTTCACCCCCCCGGGAGGCTCCACCAGGAGCACTTCCCGCAGCATCGCCAGCATGTCCTGGGCGGTCTGCCCTGGCGCCAGGCGCACTGACAAGGTCGCCGATGCTGCCCGCCGCAGGGCGTTCTTCTTTTCCTCGGGCCGGGGCAGGGTTGTCGCCACCACCGTGACCGCAGGCTGCCGCCACAACCATTCGGCCGGCGGCGTCTCCCGATCCGGCAAGGGGTCGACCCCCGGAATCAACTGCGCACCCGAACGAATCACATCCGAGGTGAGGGGGACGGTCCAAGCCTTCTCGCTCCACTCGGAGGGCACCTCCATCCGACCCACCCGCATGCGTCCATCCGAATCCACGAGGCGGGAGATGAGCTGCATCAGGGCCGTGCTGACATCCGGCACCATGTTGCCCCAAAGCCCCGAGTGCCCATCCGCCTCCAGCGCCTCGCACGTAAGCTCCAATTCCAAGAGGCCCCGCAAGGAGACCGTGAGCCCGGGAATCTCAGTGGAGGGATTCTCGCAGTCCGTGAGCACCATCACGTCGGCCTCGAAGATCTCCGGGTAGGCATCCATGTACCGCTCAAGGTTCGGCGACCCGATCTCCTCCTCCCCCTCGATCACCAACCGGACATTGCAGGGCAGTTCCCCGGTTTCCTCCAACCAGGCCTGGATGGCTGCGAGGTGCGAAACCCAGCCGCCCATGTCGTCTGCTGCCCCCCGGGCGTAGAGCCGATCCCCCATGCGGGTCGCCACGTGGGGATCCGTTCTCCACTCGGGCTCGTTGACCGGCTGGAGATCCATGTGTCCATAGATGAGCACCGTGGGCTTGTCATCTCCCGCGCGGAGCCACTCTGCAGCCACGACCGGTAGCGCACCCTCCACAGTCAGCAGCCGGGAGTTGTCCATTCCCAGCGCCTCAAGATCCTGGCGAATCCGCTCACCCAGGGCTGCCACGTCCTTCGCGTTTTCCGACTGGCAGGAAATTGCCGGGTAGCGCAGGTAGGCCACCAGGCGCTCCAGGGTTTGCTCGAACTGGCTGGCGCCGCGCCCAGCAACCGCCTCGACCTGTGGATGGGGCATGGACTCCTCCAGAGGGGCCACCCTAATCCTGGGGCTCCTCCGGAACCAGCCGTTGTCGCCGAAAGGTCACACCCGCTGCGCCAAGCCGCTTGCCCGCCGTGTCGATCGCCACATCCGAGGCATCGCATCCCACCCAGCGCCGGCCCTCCCGGGCAGCCACGACCAGGGCCGTTCCGGAACCGCAGAAGAAGTCCGCCACCAGGTCCCCCGGCTCAGAGTGCGCCCGGAGAATGCGCTCCAGCAGCGCCTCGGGCTTTTGCGTGGGGTACCCGGTGCGCTCCTTGGCCATGTTGTTCAAGCTGGGAATGTCCCACGTGTCGGGACACTTCTTCTGCTGGCCCGCCATTCGCTGGGAAGTGGCTGCCACCATGGGCGGATGAAAGACCCAGTCCCGGCCCCGGGTGTACCAGAAGATCGTGTCGTGCTTGCGGGGGTAGTAGCGGGGGCTGGAGCCGCCGAGTCCATACATCCAGACGATCTCGTTTCGAAATCCCGCTGCATGGGGGTCGCTCCCCCGGGCGCCCATGCCAAACACCTTGTCGCAGAGCACCGCCAGGTGGTGAGAGCGACGGGAGTCGCAGTGGAGCAGCAGGCTGCCGTCCTCGGCCAGAAGCTCCCGGATGAGCACCAGGCGCTTTTCCATCATCTCCAGGTAGGGCATCCGGAACACATCCCGGTAGGCCACCTCTCCTTCCACGGTGCGCCAGGTCTGGCCGGTATCAAAGGGTGGATCGATCGTGACCAATCGGAATCGCCCCGCGTGAGAGGGCAGCAGCGCCTCCATCGCGGCGAGGTTATCCCCGTGTACCAGCACAGCCGAGTCGTCCATGGAAAAGCAGGGATTTCGGGAAGAGTTCGCCATGGCGCCATGGATCGGGACAGTAAAGAAGACTAAAGTGCCCGCTTGGCACCCGGAGGTCCACCCATGATCGACGAGTTCGACGAAACCGTCCCCCAGCGCAGCACCCCGTCCTGGCTGTGGCCCACCATTCTGGTCGTGTTGTCCCTGGCCATCGGCTGGCTCTCAAACGCCCTGCTCTCAGGAGATGCCGAACCCCCGCCCGAGCCGGAGGTAGTGGAAGCCGAGGACACGGGAGAGGCGCCCCCACCCAAGTCCGACACGGAGCTGCTTGCGGAAGCCCAAACCGAGGTGGAACAGCTGAAAGACCTGCTCGAGGCACGAGAGGAGGAGCTGAACCGGTTTGAACTCAAGGAAATCAAGGACGACGAACGGCGGGCTGCTGCTGCGGTTCGTTGGAAGGCCATGGAAGTGGAAATCGAGAGTCTCAAGACCCGGCTGCAGGAAGCGGAGACCGAGCGAGACGAGCTCCTGGTGGAACTGAAGGAAACGGTCAAGGCGCTGGGCGAGCAGATCAAGAAAACCGAGGACGCCAAGGAGGTGGCCCGCCACTACAAGCGCAAGAGCGTCGTGAACCTGTGGGCTGCCTTTTCCGCAGAGGCCAAGGTCAAGATCTGCGATCGGGGAACCCGCCGCCGGCACGCAAAGTGCCACGAGGCCGTGGAAAACTCCTTGAGCAACCGGGTGCAAGATCGTTTTGTTGAGTGCGTCAACAGCTACCAGGCCACACCGCTGCTCCTGAAGGCGGAAAAGGACCAGGAGCTGCCGATGTTTGCCCAGGCCCTGGACGAGGAGAGCCGCTTCACGAAGAAGGGCTGGTACATCCAGTTCTGCGACCCCACCCTGCCCGAGGCCGGGGATCCGCTGGAGGATTTGTAGAGTCCCGCCGTTGTGGCTCTTGCCACGTCAATCCATAGACTAGTGCATACCCTATGGATAGATACCGTACTACCTGAAGTCACTTGCAAAATATGCATTGTCATGTAAGGATGAAGTCCCCACTTGGCGGATTTCTCCATGCCCCATTTCCCCCCAGAAGATCTGGATTTGTCCTCCCTGGACGAGTCCCGCGACGAGTTTCAAACCGAGGCAGAGGACGCCCTCTTTGCCTGGCGGGCCAACTACGACCGCCGTCGTACCACGCGCAAGGTGGTGCACTGGTCCAAGCGCGGCGTGCGCGTTCTTGCCGTCGGGGCAGCAGCCCTCGTGGCCCTGTTTGTTCTTCGGGCCCCGTCGACGGAACCGGAGGCAGCGCCGATGGAAGTCCAATCCCAAGAAACCCTCGGCTCTCAGATGGCCACGGAACAGCTGCCAGCTGCCCCCACCTGGGACATCGGCATCATCGATGGCACCCAGAAGATCTGGTCCCTGGACGACACCGAGTGGATCCAATTCGACTACGCCATGCAAGCGCCGGTGTTCCTGCAGTGGACCGATGAAACCGGGGCGACAGCCTTGAATTCCCTGGAGTGCACGAACAAGCTCCGGGGAGGCCTCCGCCGCTGCTACATCGGCCGCAGCCACGGCCGCATCGACATCGCCCTGGACCAGGGCATCCAGCCGGGCACCTGGAACATCCAGGCGTGCACGCAGCCGGAAGGTGGCATCTGCATGGACCTGGGCGCCTTCACCGTGCAGCAACCGGAGTAGCTCCCCCCCGTCCTGCGGTATTCTCTGGGACCCATTGGCCCCCCGGAGATCCCATGCGCACTGCGTTTCTCGTGTTGATCCTGCTCTCTGGCTGCCGAAACAGGGAGGACCTCAAGGTAGGGGACCTGACCACGGATGCCGATGGCGACGGCTACCACGTGCCCGATGACTGCGACGACGACGATGCGATGGTCCACCCGGAAGGCGAGGAGCTGCCCTACGACGGGATCGACAACGACTGTGACGAGACCACCCCCGACGACGATCTCGATGGGGACGGGTACCTCTACGCAAACGACTGCAACGACTCAAATGCCGACATCCACCCGAATGCAACCGAGGTCTGCGACGACCTGGACAACGACTGCAACGGCGCCATCGACGACTCGGTCGGGGACACCTGGTACGCAGACTTTGATGGGGACGGGTACGGGGACCCGGCGACCTCAGCCCAGAGCTGTGAGGGAGCCACGGGCTACGTGGCCGACGCCCAGGACTGCGACGATGCCCAGCCCACCGACCACCCGGGGGGCGTGGAGATCTGCGATGGCCGCGACAACGACTGCAACGGCACCGTGGACGAGTCCACCGCCGTGGATGCTGCAACCTGGTACCCGGACACCGACGGCGACGGGTATGGGGCTGCCACCCAGGACGCGGTGCAGGCCTGTGAGCAGCCCTCTGGATTTGCGGACAACCAGAACGACTGCGACGATGCGGATGCAGGGGTGCACCCAGGTGCTGCCGAGATCTGCAACGGCCTGGACGACGACTGCAATGGGTGGATCGATGCAGCGGATCCGGGACTGACCGATGGCAGCATCTGGTACCGGGATGCGGATGGAGATGCCTTTGGCGATCCCAACCACACCACACTCGATTGCAACCAGCCGTCGGGCCACACCGCGGACAACACGGACTGCGACGACCTGAACGCTGCTGCCTTCCCCGGCGGCACAGAGGTCTGTGACGGCGCGGACAATGACTGCGACGGCGTGGTGGACCCGGACACCTCCCCCGATGCCACGACCTGGTACGCGGACACCGATGGCGACTCCTGGGGTGACCCGGGCGCCTCCAGCGTGGCCTGCAACGCCCCGAGCGGAACCGTCGAAGACAACACGGACTGCGACGACGGCGTGGCGGCGGTGAACCCGGGGGCTGCGGAAATCTGCGACAGCATCGACAACGACTGTGACGGCACGGTGGACGAGCCCGATGCCACCGATTCCGCCACCTGGTACCTGGACCACGACGGCGACGGGTTTGGGGATGCAAGCCAGCCCGAGACCGCCTGCAACCAGCCGGCCAACCACGTCGCAGACGCCACAGACTGCGATGACCTGGATTCCAGCGCCTTCCCCGGGGGCACAGAGGTCTGTGACGGAGCCGACAACGACTGCGACGGGACCACCGATCCCGACTCGTCCGCCGATGCATCCACCTGGTACGCCGACACGGACGGCGACGGCGTGGGGGATGCAAACAGCACCACCCTGGCCTGCGCTGCACCCACGGGTTTCGTAGAGGACGCCACCGACTGCGATGACACCGCTGCAGCGGTGAACCCCTCTGCCACCGAGACCTGCGATGGCATCGACAATGACTGCGATGGAACCACAGACGAGGACGATGCAGCCGATGCGCTCACCTTCTACGCCGACGCCGACGGCGACGGCTTTGGGGACGGCGCCAGCCTGACCCGGTCCTGCAGCCAGCCAAGCGGTTTTGTGACCAACACCACGGACTGCGACGATGCAGATGCCAGCGCGTTCCCCGGTGGAACCGAGGTCTGCGATGGGGCCGACAACGACTGCGATGGAAGCACGGACCCGGCCACCTCCTGGTGGGATCCATCCGTGCCCTACCGGATTCCCGTCACCCTGACAGCGGCCGCATGGAACGTCGATGGTCCTCCGGTGGCACTGGATGTGGACTTTGCGGCTGCCCTCGCGAGCCTTGGAGCCAGCGGGAGCTTTGCCCCGGAGAGCCTGCGGGTCATTCTCCAGGACTGCGCCCTGGGCCAGCCCGCCTTGCCCAGTCAATTCCTGGATTTGGTCTGGGGCCTCTTCGACAAGCAGGACCACACCGATGCAGCCGGCGATGGAGCTGGCAGCGTGGTGTTCCTCTACGAGGAGGACGAGGACACCACGACCCTGGAACAACTGGTCGCGTCTGCATCCGTGGAGATCGCCCTCTACTTCGACACGAGCGGCACGAACCCCGCCTACACCACCGGATTGAACGCCACCACAAGCGAGCTCTCCAACGCCGGCACCACGGTCCTGTTCGATGCCTCCAAGGGAGGCCTGGTCGAGTCCCTGGTCCACGGCGCCAGCCCCATTCTCACCAGCCAGACCACCTCCTGCTGTGGCAACGGAGGCTACGTCAACACCACCTGGTCCCAGACGCCCATGTACACCACCGGCACCATGGACCTGCAGCAGTCCGGGCCCGTGGTCGCCATGCTTGAAACCACCGGGGCCATTGGTGGCTACGACTTCAGCTACATCTACTTCCTGTTTGATGGCCGCCCGGAGCTCTGGGCGAAAACCCACCACGTCACCAACTCCACCGTGGTCTTCAACCATCCCAACGAGTTTGTTTCAGGAATCCGCCCCTGGGAGAGCAGGCAGGACGCCATCTCCAGCGGCGCCACGTTCACAACCGATCCCGCCTGGACCTGGGCCAACGTCAACAACAGCACCTGGGGCCTGTCCTTCGGCTACCAACACCCCCCGACCTACCCGGCGGGACTTGCCAACTACAACCCCTACATCATCGTGATCGGCGCCGACTACGCACCTTCAGGCAGCGGCACCCCTTTCACCCTGCCCGCCGGGGTCCACTTCATCGACCACGAGGTCATGCTGCTCCACCCCCACGAGGGGACCTTCACCACCGAGCACCAGGACACGTTGTCCGGGCTGATGGAAGGGGTGAGCAGCGTGCAGAGGAATGCGGAGGGGATCTAAGAACCAGGCTCAGCGCTAGGTCGGCATCGCCTCCACCAACAACTGTCCCAACAACCGCGTCATCGGCTCCACATCCCGGGCACCGGCCTGCTCGCGGATGGAGTGCATGGACAGCATCGCGCAGCCGATGTCCACGGTTCTCACCCCGAGCGTTGCCGACGTGATCGGCCCGATGGTCGTGCCACAGGCCATGTCCGCCCGGTGGATGTACTCCTGCACATCCAGGCCCAGCGCCGCGCCGGCTTGCTTGACCCAGGCCCTTCCCGCTGCATCCGTGGCATACCGGTGACGGGCGTTGCTCTTCACGACCGGACCGCTGTTGGGCATGGGCAAATGCAGGCCATCGTGCTTGTCCGGATGGTTGGGGTGCAGGGCGTGGGCCATGTCCGCACTGACCAGGCAGGAATGGGCAACGGCCCGCTCGTATCCGCCGGGCGCCTGCTCCGTGTGGTCCCGGAGGATGCGATCCAGGGTGTTTCGCAGGAGCGCTGACTGGGCACCCTGGGCAGATGTGGAGCCGACCTCTTCGTGATCAAAGAGCACCGCCACCGCGGTGGAGGGCGTGTCCGTCCCGTGCCCTGCCATGGCTGCGGTGACACAATGTGCGGAAAACTGGTTGTCCAGGCGGGCGGAAAAGACAAACTCGTCATCCAATCCCCCAAGGGTTGGGGCCTGGAGGTCATGAAGTCCCAGGTCCCATCCAAGAATGTCGCACGGGTCCAGGTCCAGGGCCTCCCCCACAAGTTTCTGCAGCCGGTCCTGTCCCCCTTCCCGATCACACGACCCCCCCCCATCGCACAGTGCCAGGACGGGAGAGAGGTGCTTGTGGGCGTTGATCTTCAGCCCGGTCTGGTTCACCGTCCGATCCATGTGAATGGCCAGGTTGGGCACCCGGGCCACGGGCCGATCCACCCGAACGAGGTGCAGGGAGATGCCTTCCTTGCCTCGAACCGCCACCCGCCCGGAGAGCCCCAGGTCTCGATCCATCCAGGTGGACAAGAGCACGCCACCGTACATCTCCACCCCCCATTGGACCCAGCCATGGCGCCCGATCTCCGGGTCCGGCTTGATCCGAAGGTTGGGAGAATCCGTGTGGGCTGCGAGGATGTGGAACCCGGCTTCCACCGGCGAGGCTGTGCCCGCCCGCCAGGCGATCAAGGTGCCCCCCCGCGTGACATAGCGCTTGTCACCGGGCGGAACGTCCACAGGAGGTGACCCCTCATCCAGGGCCTGGAAACCCTGAGATTCCAGGCGACGCGCGGCCTCAGCCACACAGTGAAAGGGGGAAGGGCTCGCCGCGAGAAACGACAGCAGGTCGTGTGCGTCGTCAGACATGCGACCCAAGACTAGCAGGTGCGGGCCCTCCATCTCCAGGCACCGGGTTACTTTCACGCCTCTTGAATGGAGGCACCATGGACCCGAGAGTCGCCGATCATCCCCTGGCTTCGCGGTACGCGAGCCCCGAGATGTCCGCGCTTTTCTCTCCCCACCACAAGTTCACCACCTGGCGGCGCCTTTGGCTGTCCCTTGCCGAAGCGGAGCAGACAATAGGGTTGCCCATCACCGATGCGCAGCTCCAGGAAATGCGGGACACCCTGGACCAAATCGACCTCGATGCAGCCGCTGTCTATGAGAAGGAGCTCCGCCACGACGTGATGGCCCACGTCCATGCTTGGGGAGACATTGCCCCCACCGCGCGGCCCATCCTGCACCTGGGGGCCACGTCCTGCTTTGTGGGGGACAACACGGACCTCTTGATCCTGCGGGATGCATTGGATCTGCTCCTGCCCAAGCTGGCCAATGTCATCGATGCATTGAGCGGATTTGCCCGCACCCACGCCGCCCTTCCCACCCTGGGCTTCACCCACTACCAGCCGGCCCAACTCACCACCGTCGGAAAGCGGACCTGCCTCTGGATCCAGGACCTGCTTACGGATCTGCAGCGCCTGCAGCAGGTGCGCGACGGCCTGCGCTTTCGGGGAGTGAAGGGCACCACCGGCACCCAGGCCTCCTTTCTGTCCCTGTTTGACGGGGACCACAGCAAAGTCGAAGCACTGGATGCTGCCGTCACGCAGTCCTTTGGTTTCGATGCAGCCTATGCAGTGACGGGCCAGACCTACCCGCGCAAGGTGGATTACACGGTGCTCTCCGCCCTCTCCGGACTGGGGGTCACCACCCACAAGCTGGCCACGGACATCCGCCTCCTGGCCAACCTCAAGGAGGTGGAAGAGCCCTTTGGCTCAAAGCAGATCGGCTCGTCCGCCATGGCCTACAAGCGCAACCCCATGCGGTCGGAGCGCATTTGCGCCCTGTCCCGGCACCTGGTCACCGTGGGCCAAGACGCCGCGTGGACCGCTGCGGTCCAGTGGATGGAACGCACCCTCGATGACTCCGCCAACCGGCGCATCATTCTCCCCAATGCCTTCCTCGCTGCGGACGGCGTGCTGGAGACCCTGCTCAACGTGTCCCGGGGCCTGGTGGTCTACCCGGAGATCATCCGCAAGCGGGTGGAGTCCGAGCTGCCCTTCATGGCGACGGAGAACCTGATCATGGCCATGGTCCGGGCGGGCGGAGATCGACAGCAGGTCCACGAGGCCATTCGTGTTCATTCCCAGGCAGCCGCCGCACAGGTCAAACAACACGGGCGGGAAAACGACCTGCTGCAGCGGGTGCGGGAGGACGCTTTGTTTGCACCGATCCTTCCGGACATGGATGCGTTGATGGAGCCAAGCACATTTGTCGGCCGCGCCCCCGAGCAGACAATCGCCTTCCTGGACGGCGAGGTCGCGGAAGCCCTGCAGCCCTTTGCTGGAGTCCTGGGCCGGTCAACGAACCTGAGGGTGTGACCTTGCCGTCGCCACAGCCCCCTGAGGCACGGGCCCTGGGTGCTTGGATCATCGGGGTGGGACTGCACCCCATCTGCCTCGCGGTCTATGAGCACTTCCACTTCCGGGGAAGCCGATCAGTGGCAACACTTCTGCGCCTGGGTTGTGCAGCGCTGGTGGTGGCCCAACTGGGGAAACTCACCCTGGGCTCCTTGCCCTGGTGGGCCATTCTCACCCTTCATTCCACAATCACTGCCTGGTGGGTCAGGCCGGTCTACCACCTCTCAAAGTCCTCAGGGGGAAGAGCCCTCCACCCAAAGGGTGCAGCCGCTTCCCTGGCTGCTGGAGTCCCCCTGGCTGCACTGCAATGGCTTTCCTGACGGAGAACCTCCGAAACGCCGCCGTGTGTCGCTTGAATTGCGCGAAATTCCAGGCACTTGTCACTCATGCGTCGTTCCCGAAAATAGTTGTTGGAAAGCCGGACATCAGTGCTACAGTGATCATGCAACCAAGGCACAAAAACTCCTGAAAGGAGGGTGGATGGAGCAGTCGACTCCGCCCGACATTGAAGCGTCAGCCAAGCCCTGGCTGACAGGGTCGCATCCCTAAGCGGTCGTGCCCTCCGGTCCCTCCAGGCCTCGTGCCTTCAGGTCTCCGGTTACTGGCCGACCCCGTCCGCTCTTGCGGAAAAAGACCCTTGCGTATCCGGTCGTGGACCTCGGTCCCGTCGGGCGCCATCCAGGGCGAGGTTGGCTACATACCCACATCAGGTATTGGGAGCGGAACGCAGGTTCCGCTCCCTTCTTTTTTGCCCACCCGCTCGTAGGGTCGGCCCCCTGCCTCCGCCCGAAAGGGACATGGGCGGGGGGGGGATGGCCTATCTCCCCCCTGCTGGTGTCACCTGCCGCCGCCCCAATGGGACATGGGCGGGGGGGGGATGGCCTATCCCCCCCTGGTTCTGGCGCATCGGGCCTCCCAATCCGGACCAAAGTCCAATCCGCACCGTGCGGATGCCCGAATTGTCCGCCCACCGGACCAAAGTCCCATCCGCAAAGTGCGGATGCCCGAATTGTCCGCCCCACACCAATCGAAGCCAATCCATGCCCCCCTCTCACCCCGTAATCATCGGACCTACGGGCGGTGTGGGCAACCCGCAGGGTTGTCCAAGCGGCTGTGGGCAACCCGCCAGGGTTGTCCAAGGATGTATGGGCAGGCGGTGGGCAACCCGGCAGGGTTGTCCATGGCTGTCCATGCAGCCGCCAGGCGCGGCGCCGTCCGTGGGTCGGGGCGGTGGCGCATCGGCCAGCTCCGAGGTCGCCAGAAACGGGGGGAGATGCGGTATCTCCCCCCAGAATGGGCCGATTCCGGTCGTGACATTGGCCAGATCGAGGGAACGGACGGCCGGCCTCAGAGTGCTGAGGCCCCCACCCGCTGCACCTCCAGGTCCAGCACCCGATCCACCCGAAGAAGTCTCCACCGCGACACCTCACCAGGACGGCCTTCCAGGGCCCGCAACATGGACTGGCGGTCCATTCCCACAAGCTCCACTCCATCCACCGATTGGAGGATGTCCCCGGGCACCGCCACTCCTACCAGTGGACCAGAAGGGTGCACCGCCACAATTCGTGCGCCTCCCGGCACAGCCTCAAACCGCAAGCCAAACACCCCCTGTTCCGGGAGGGTCTCCAGCGCCAGCTCCACTCTCGCCCCCGCATCGGTCATCTGCACGTCCACGCGGGCCCCCTCCTTCCCCATCGAGGCCCACACGCGCGTCTCCCCCAGGGGCACTCCTTCCATTGCGAAAGAACCATCCGGTCCGGTCTCCGTGTGCCGGCGCCCTCCCCGTAGACTGACCGCCACCCCGGGAACCGGCTGGCCACCGCGGACCACCCGTCCGGAGAGCACACCGCCCACTTCCAGGAACACCTCCCCCAGGTCAACCGCTTCTTCTTGCACCACAAGATCCCGGTCCAGCAGCACCCGTCCCGGCGCCTGGGCCATCAAGCGATAGGCACCCGGTTCCAGGTCTGCCCAGGAAAGCGCTCCTCCCTTGCAATCCCCCGCGGAACCGGGCCACAGGGCCCGTTCCCCCTCTACCACCCGCCAGAGGGTCGCCCGACAAGAAAGCGGTTGCCCCTCAGGGTTCTGCAGGCGCACCCCCAGGCCCGGTCCATCTCTCCAGGCGCAGCGCTCCAAAAAGGCATCCACAAGGAGAGGGACTTCTCCCCCCGCCCGTGGATTCTCCCCCAGCAATGCCAGGCCCTCCTGTCCCTCCGCACAATTCCCCAGGGCCACGTGCAGCCGCGTCCACCCCGCCTGCCGCGCCACACTTCCCGCGGCGGTGTCCAGGTTCTCCAACCAATCCAAGGCAGACAGAGTGATCTGCTTCGGCTGGTTGGCCCACATCTCCAGCCGCACCGCCACCGCCCGCTCATCCTCCTCCCCCGCCAGCCGCTCCGCCAGGACCCGGTCCGCGGCCTCCCACTGCCCGGCCCGGGAAAGCTGCACCGCGTATGGAACAGCGGCAGCCGTCGGACTGCCCTCCCATTGGTCCCGCGCCCGCATGAGCGCCGGCAGCTCCCCCACCTCCACCGACTGAATCACCTGCTCAAAGACCCGGGAGCGCCCCCCCGGTCGACCCTCGGCTGTCTCCTCCACCACGTACCCCAGGCGAAGAAGCCACTCGCCTCGCAGGAGCTGTTGCTCCATCACATGCAACGGGCTGCCCCCCTGTCCCGTGGCCGGAAGCCGGGCCTTCCATGCGTGCCACCCAGGCCCCACCGGATCTGCCGACTCCATGGCCAAGGCAGCGCCCACATCCTCCACCGACCAGCTCGCAAGAAAGGCTGCCTCTCCTGCCTGTCCGGGCGCAATGCGCTCCAACCCACAGAACACCACCTCCTTGGACACCCCCGAGGTGGTCCAGGCCGGCAATCCGCGCATCCGCACGGGGTTCTGCGACAAGCGGGACGGCAGCCGCAAGCTCACCCCAGCCTGCAGCACCTCCACCCGTTCCCCCCCGCGAAAGAGCAGATCCGGGTTGTGCCGGGCAAGGGGGGCAAAAACTGCCGGAAAGCCCACCAGGGCCAGGGCCACACCCAGATTTCGGCTGCGCACCGTTCGGACCAGCTCCCGGGGGGCTGTGGTCTCCGTTGAGAGGACCATGGCCGTGAGAAACCCCGCCGTGAACCCACCCGCATGGCCCACATGGGAGGCCGTCTCCGCACCCAGGCCGCTGATAAACAAGAGCGCGAACAGGGTCAGGTTCCCGTAGCCATAGAACCTGCGGAAGTGGGTTGGAATCGAGTCCCCAAACCGGAAGCCGATGGCCAACAAGGCCCCGAAGAACCCGTAGCCCAACAAGGAGGAGCCCATGACCGGCAGGGGTTCGAGAAGGGCGACCGCCACGCTGCCGCACAACACCGAGGCTGCGGCCACCACCGCGTAGCCCCCCACCCCAAGCGCCCGTTCCACCCGAAAACCCGCGTAGCCCACCACCGCCAGATTTGGAAACAGGTGCCCCGGCCCGCCATGCACAAACTGGGAGCTCCAGGGAGACCACCAGACCCCGTCCAACACCATCGGGTCGAACCCCGTGACGCCATCTGCAAACGCCTGGGCCAGCACCCGCCCCCAGCTTCCCATGTGCCCCCCCAGGAGCAGGATGCCGATCTGCAGCAGCCCCGTCGCCAGGACCGCCGCGGTGAGAATCGTGGACAACCACGGAAAAGGTCCCCCGCGCAGGTGCATGGCAAAGCGAGCACTCGGCGAGCCAAAGGCATCGGCCAACGGCTCCAGGGAGCCCATGGGGAGAAACCGATTCCCGGTCCAGGGTGCGTACTTCAGCTCGGCTGTCGGGGGCACCCGGCCATGGCGAATGTCTTCCTCCAGGTCGTGGAGGAACAGGTCCCCTTCCACCCCATCCTGGCGGACCCGGACAATCACCTCCATCTGGTGGCCTCCCTGCGAGAGAGTGTAGCCGCTCGGCCCGTCACGGACAGAACCCGTCAGTCCCCGCTGGTCCCGAACCCGGAAAGATCCACTTCAAGAGCCCGCACAAGAAAACTCCACTCGTCTGTCACTTCCTCGATGCGCATGGTGGTGGACTTGCCGCTCCCATGCCCCGCCCGGGTCTCAATCCTGGCCAGGACCGGCGCATCGCCCGCCTGTGCGTGCTGCAACGCCGCCGCGAACTTGAAGCTGTGGGCCGGCACCACGCGATCATCGTGGTCCCCGGTGAGGATCATGGTGGCCGGGTACTGCGTGCCGGGGTGGGTGTTGTGGACCGGGGAGTAGGCCAGAAGTGCGGCAAACATCTCCGGGTCGTCCCGGGTCCCGTAGTCCGCAGCCCAGGCGTGGCCGATAGTGAACTCGTGGTAGCGCAGCATGTCCAACACACCGACCGCCGGCAGCGCGGCACCAAACAGATCCGGGCGCTGCAACAGGGTCGCCCCCACCAACAGTCCGCCGTTGCTGCGCCCCTGGATGGCGAGCTTGTCCACCCGGGTAAAGCCACTCGCCACAAGGAACTCCGCCGCCGCGATGAAGTCATCAAAGACGTTCTGCTTGTTCTTGTGGATCCCCGCCTCGTGCCAGGCCTCCCCGTACTCGCCACCGCCACGGATATTCGCCACCGCGTAGATGCCCCCCATCTCCAGCCATACGGCGACCGCTGGCGAAAAGTGGGGCTGGATCGAGATGTTGAAGCCGCCGTACCCATAGAGCAGGGTGGGGTGGGAGCCGTCCAGGGGGATGTCCCGGGCGTGGGTCACAAAGAGCGGAATCCGGGTGCCGTCCTGGCTCTCATAGAAGAGTTGTTCGGTCACGTAGGCGCCAGCGTTGAAGTCCACGTCCGTGCGCCGAAACATAGAAGTCTCGCCGGTCTGGACATTGACCCGCCAAGTCGTGCCCGGCTCGGTGTAGCCCACGGTGGTGTAGAAGGTCTCCGGGTCCGCGATTCGCCCACCGAACCCAGCGGCCCGCATGGGGCCAGGCAGCTCGACGGTTCGCACATGGGCGCCATCGAGCCCGTAGACATCCACCTGGGAGACCACATCGACCAGGGCCGTGGTCAGGAGGCGCTCCCCGACCATGGACACCGACACAAGCGCGTTCTCGCCCTCGGGAATCACCTCCACCACCGGGGCCTTGGGGTCGGTGAGATCCAGGGTGACCACCCGCTCTTTCGGGGCCCCATCGTTGGTCTGGAGCCACAAGCGATCCCCCACCTTGCCCAGAAGAATCCAGGCCGACTCAAACTCGGAGATGTGCTTCTGGAGGGTGGCCTCCGGGTTGGTGAGGTCCAGGGTGAAGAGCAGGTTCCGCGGCCCCGTGTCCTTGAAGACGTGCACCACCAGGGTCGAGCCGTCCTCGGTCACGGGCGCCCAGAAGCTCCACTCGGGCTCCTCGGGAGTCTCCAGCACCAGCGTGTCTTCACTGCCAGAGGTGTGAAGGCGGTGGTGGTAGAGCTTCTGGTGGTAGTTGGCCGCCTGTAGCGCTGCGCCATCCTCTGGCTGGGGGTAGCGGCCGTAGTAGAAGCCCGCATCGTCCAGGGTCCAGCTCACCCCGCCCCACTTCATCCACTCGAGCCGATCTTCCAGCACCTCGCCGGTCTCCACGTTGAGGACCCGCCAGGTCTTCCAGTCCGAGCCCCCATCGGACACCCCGTAGGCCAGCCATGCGCCGTTGCGGCTGGGGCTCCACCCGGCCAGGGAGACCGTGCCATCCTCGGAAAAGGTGTTGGGATCCAAGAGGACCCGCCCGTCCTCCTCCAGGTTCTCCGTCACCAGGAGCACCGCCTGGTCCTGCAGGCCGTCGTTGTGGGTGTAGAAGTAGTGGGTCCCCCGCTTCACCGGGTGACCGAACCGCTCGTAGTCCCAGATCTTCTCCAGGCGCTCCTGGATGGCCCCGCGCTTGGGAACCTCCCCGAGCCACGACTGGGTCAGCGTGTTCTGTGCGTCGATCCACGTGCGGGACTCCGGGGTGTCCGGATCCTCCAGCCACCGGTAGGGGTCCGCCACATCCGTGCCGTGGTAGCTGTCCACCACGTCTCCGCGAGGGGCTGCAGGGTAGGACAATCCAGTTTCGGCTGCTGGAGTCTTGACCTCTGAGGTGTGGGCACAGGCAGCAAGAAGGGCAAACAGCAAGGGAAACTGGTTCATTTGGACTCCGGCCCATGAATGTAGGGCCGCCAGCCCACTCAGTCGAACAGCGCTTTCGAACTATGCTTGGGACGGTGAAACCTGCTGTCCAACCCCCTGCTGCCTCCTGGCCCCGATGGGCCGTTCCCGCGACCCTCCTGGTGGCAGCACTCCTCCGGACTCTTCGGATCCCCTTGCGCTGGGACGAATGGACCTGGCACTACGCGGCCTACGATGCCCGTACCTGGGAATCCCTGGAAAGCGGCCGGGTCTGGGAGGCCCTGACCACGTTCTCCGGGCTGCACCCACCGCTGTACCCCCTGCTGCACAGCTTCCAGGAGTTGTGGTTCCCGGCCCCCGGGGTGCTGCTCCTGGCCAGCGTGTTGTTCTCGCTTGCGGCCGTGTTTTTCGTGTGCCGGCTACACCCCGTAGCGGGGTTGCTCCTGGCCACTGCTCCGATCCAGGTGGCCTATGCCGCCGAGGCCAACAACTATCCTCTGCTGTGCGGCGTGTTGGGGGGGGTGTTCTGGGCACGGGAGCGGGCTGCGACAGGCTCGACCGCCTGGCTCGGCGCCCTGGGCGCCCTCGCGGTGTGGACCCACTTCCTGGCAGGCGGGGTCGCCGCCCTGGCGTGTTGGACCCTGCCCCGGCCCAAGCGGTGGAAGCCCCTGGCGTGGATCGGCCTGGCCGCGGTGCCCCTGGTACTGCCCGCCCTCGCCCTGGTGACAGAACCCGGCACCTTTCGACAACCCCCCGTTCGCTTGGGGCTCATGGGCACAGCGTTCCTGGATCGGTTTGGCCCCCTGGCCTTGTTGCTGGTGCCCATCGCCTGGCAAGGTGCCCGGAAGGAGCCACACCTCGCCCGCATCTGGGCGGGCACCCTGCTCCTCATCTGGGGACTCCAGATCTTCGGCATCGCTGCCCCGCACCAGTTTCCCTACTACCTGGCCCTGGGAGTTCCCGGCGCCCTCCTGGTGGCAGCCGGTATCCAAACCATCCTCCACACGCGCGTTGTGGTGGGAGTGGCCCTGGCCCAGGGAGCCATGCTCGGCATCCAGAATGGGGCGGCGTGGCGGTCTCTGCTCACCCAGGAGCCACGCGCCATCGACACCGCTCTCGCAGAAGCACAGCCCGGCGATGGCATCTACCTGCTTGCCCCACCGCGGGTAGAAGACGATGACAAGAGCGCAACTTCCGCTGTTCTTCAGCGCATCTCTCCCTGGCAGCGCCTTCCCATTGCCGACCCCTATGAATTCGACTTCCTGGACCACCGTCATGGCCAGCCCCGGCAGATGGGGGAGATCACCGTCTACGTGAACGACCATGTCCGCCCAGAACTTTCCCAGGCCAGAGCCGCCCACAAGACCCTGTTTCTCCTGGTCTACGACCACCGACAGGACCCCAGGTACACCTCGGACCTCGCCGCATCTTTGGGCCAGGACCCGGATGACACGGGGCCGGACTTCTTGTGGCGACTCAAGACCCCCTGACACAGGCCCTGCACCTTGATAGGTTCGGCTTTCTCATGAAGACGTTGTCCCTGGTCCTGTTGTCCCTTGCTGCCTCCTCGGCCCATGCCACGGAGCTGGTCTTGTACGGCTCCCAGGAGACCGAAGACGTCGCCCGGGCCAAGGTGGCCCTGTTCGGCGGGCGCACCCTGGCCAACCTCCAGGCACAGACCCTGACCGCCCTGGTCTCCGGGGACCTCCCGGTGGTGGTGGTGGGAGCCACTGTTTCCCACTGTGAAGGAGACCCGGGCACCAACGCCGCGATCCAGGCCCTCGTGGAGGCCACCGAGTCCAAAGTGCTCTTCATGGAATTCGAGTCTGCCAAGGCGGACCTGGACAAGGCCGTGGCCCTGGAGCGCTGTCTCACCGAACCTCTCAACGCAGAGGTTGCCTCCCGGGCCCACTACCTGCGGGCCATGGTGGCGGTGGGCAGTGGAGATCAGGGAGCTGCCTGGCCCGAATTCGTGCAGGCCGCCAACCTCAAGCCGGACATCACCTGGGATGAGAACTTCCCGCCGGATGGCCGCACCGCCTTCAAGGGCGCTGTGGCTGCGATCAAGGTGGGGGAGACGAAGGACTTCCACCTGGTGCCACCACAGACCACCCAGTTGTGGGTCGACGGAGTTGTACAGGCAGACGCAGAAAAGGTAGCGCTCAAGCCAGGCGCCCATGTGCTTCAATTGGGGACCGAAGGCAGCCCTTTGACCACCTACGTGTTGGATCTCCCGGAAGAGACCCGGGCAGCGATGCTCTTTCCGGGACAACTCGAGGATGATCGCGCCGACTGGGCCAGTGATGGTGCCACCCGGGGCCGCCTGGAAGCAGTGCTGGCTGCCAACAGCCAGGGAGCCATCGCCTATGTGTCCCTCCCCGGCCAGGTGCTTTGGCAGTTTGATCCCGGCCCCTGGAAGTGGACCGCCTTGTCGGGTGTGTCCGACGAGGAAATCGCTGCCCTGGAAGCCTCCGACGCTGCTGCCGACGGAAGCCCGGCGGGCGACGCGGTTGCTGAGGCCGCCGTGACCCCGAGTACCGATGGAGGCGCAAGCTCATCCCTCGTGACCACCGGACTGCTGTACGGCGGAGCGGGGGTAGCGGTCCTGGGCGGTGCCCTGGCCGGCCTGGGCTACAACAGCATGAACAGTGCCCGGGACGAAATGCCGGAGAGTGGCCTCGCAGGACAAGACGAAATTGACAAACTCGAAATTGATTTCAACGCCGGCAAGCAGAGGCACATCCTTGGACTGGCGCTGCTCGGCCTGGGGGCAGCAGGTGCCTCCAGTTCCTTCTTCCTGGATGCCCCCACAGGCTTCACTTTAGAGCCCATGTTGCGCCCGAATGGAACGGGGGGCGTCACTCTTCACACCCGGTGGTAGGTTGTTGGCCATGACACGCAGACTTTCTCTTTCTTTCCTGCTGCTTACAGCCTGCATCCCCGACTCCCCGAAGACAGCGCTCGGCGTCGACAACGACGGGGATGGCTTTGTCGATGTGGAGCACGGCGGCAACGACTGCGACGACCTGGATGCGAACAGCTACCCGGCGGCGGAAGAACTCTGCGACGGCCTGGACAACGACTGTGACGGCTCGATTTCGGACTATGAATTCGACACCGACAACGACGGCTACGTGGCATGCATTGTAGACGAAGGCGGTTGGACCGGCCCCAACGAGCCCACGGGTGGGAACGACTGTGACGAGAGCAACCCGACGATTCACCCAGGTGCAGACGAGTACTGCGACGGCCTGAACCACGACTGCGACGGCGAAACCAACGAGGACGATGCGGTCGATGCCAGCCACTGGCTACCAGACCTGGATGGAGACGGCTTTGGCTCGGAAGGCGCAAGGGACAGCTGCGACCAACCGGCGAACCACATTCCCGAGGAGGGCGCGACCTCCTTTGACTGCAACGACGACGATGCCACCGTGTACCCGGGTGCCGACGAAATCTGTGATGGACAGGCCAACGAGTGCGGCACAACAGGTACGCCAGCGGATGAGATCGACAGCGACGGGGACAACTACGTGCATTGCGAGGAGATCGCCCCGAGCGGGTGGGTCGGGCCGGGCAACCCAGGCCCGGACGACTGCAACGACCAGGACGAGAACATCAACCCGGCCGCCACCGAGATCTGCGACGACGTGGACAACAACTGCGATGGTCTAGTAGACGACGAGGATTCCGCGGTAGCAGACCAGCTTCCCTGGTACCAAGACCTCGATGCCGACGGTTACGGCGATGCATTCAACACCATCGCGGCCTGCGTACAGCCCAGCGGCTACGTGCCGGATGACACCGACTGCGACGACACCGACGCCAGCTCCTACCCAGGGGGCACCGAGATCTGCGACGACGCCGACAACGACTGTGATGGGACTGTAGACCCAGACGATTCGAGCGATGCGGTGGTGTGGTTCCGGGATTCAGACCTGGACAGTTTTGGAACTACCAATGATACCGAAACCGCCTGTACCGCTCCGTCCGGGTACGTCGGAGACGACACCGACTGCGATGACTCCGACAATACGGTGCACCCGGGTGCCGACGAATACTGTGGCACCGTAGATTACGACTGCGACGGGCGCCTCTACGAATCCAGCTCTGTTGATGCTCATACTTGGTACCAAGACGGAGATGCGGACGGCTACGGCGACCCGATCAGCATGATGAGCGCCTGCTTCCAACCTGCTGGCTACGTAAGCAACTCGGCCGACTGCGACGACACCAGCAGCACGACCAACCCGAGCGCAACTGAACTTTGCACCGGCACAGACAGCGACTGCGACGGAGACGTGGACGACGATGACTCCCTCACTGATCTGCAGTACGCCTTTGACGCGCCCACCTACTACCTGGACGTAGATGGCGACAACTACGGCCTGACTTCAGACACAGTCCGCGCCTGCTCACAGCCCAACGGCTACGGCTCGAACATGGACGACTGCGACGACGGTGATTCCTCCGTCTCCCCCGCCGCCACGGAAGTCTGCGGAAACGGGGTGGACGACAATTGCAGCAACGCCGTGGACGACAACCCTACGCAAGCGAGCTGGATCTCATGGTACCGCGACGACGATAGCGATGGATATGGCCAGACCGCGAATGCCGTTCAATCCTGCGCGGCTCTATCCGGAAAGGTCCCCTTAGACGGTGACTGCAACGACGCAGCTTTCGCCATCAATCCCGGCGCCACCGAGACTTGCAACAACAACACCGATGACGACTGTGATGGCAGTACAGACGAGGGGTGCGGGGGCGGCACCGAGACCATCTGCGGAGACAACTACGACAACGACAACGATGGAGACACCGACTGCGCTGACTCTGACTGCACGGGGTCCAACTACTGCTCTGGCAGCGGCGGTAACGAGAACACCGATGACACCTGTTCTGACGGCTTGGACAATGACTACGACGGCGACTACGACTGCTGCGACAACGATTGCTCAAACACGGCCCACTGCACCACTGGCGGTGGCAGTTGCGGCAGC
>CAZSZE010000037.1:0-22669 GCA_964610645.1 uncultured Enterobacterales bacterium
GTGAATGCCCAGTTCCAGGTCTGGTTGGAAAATGACAACGGGCGGTTTGCCGTGGGCGGGGTCGAGCTGCTGGACTACCGGCGCCTCGCCGGGGTGGTGCCTGAGGGGCATGCCACCGGTCGGTATGACGTGGATCTGCTTACCCCCGGGGGGCAGCGCTTGGTGTTGGATGAGGCGTTCACCCTGCAGGACACCCGGGCGGACCACCTGGTGGCTGAGGTCGACAGCGTGGTGCAGACCGTGAACGAGATGTCGGTGGTGCGCTTGTCCCTTGCGGACCCGGACGGGGAGACTGTCCCCAAGGACATTCGCGTGGCGGTGCGGGTGGAGTCCGACCTGGAGGCAGAGGGGGTCATCTTCCAACAGGGGGGGCTCACAGAGCAGGTGGACCTGGACGACGGTGTGGGGGTGGAGGGGCGCTTGTTTTCCGACGGCACCGGGTACGTCGTCCTCGCCAGCACGGTCCCGGACGATCTCCGGGTGGTGGTGGAGAGCCTGGAGACAGATGGGGTCATCCGGGAGGATTCCGTGCGCATCCTGTACACCACGGGGGATGCCCGGGATGTCACGATTCTCTTGCCCGACGCAGGATTTGTGGCCACGGCCGGGGAGGAGTTCGCGGTGATGTTGGGGCTGCAGGATGCCTTTGGCAATCCGGTGGAGGATGAGCCGGGGACCATCTGGCTTTTCGAGGAGTGTGGTGACTACCGGGAGCAGGTCACCTTTGGGGGCAGCTTCCCCCACACGGTCCTGTTGGAGCGGGCGAGCAGCGCTGGCTGTCCCGTCAATCGCCTGGTGGCGGCGGGGGAGGCAAGTGGCAACTCCGTGGCCTTTTCAGTGGCGCCGGGTCCCGTGGACAGTCTGACGGTCTTTGCCTTGCAGTCCAGCGTGGTTGCAGGGGAGACCCTGGGGGTCCTGGTGGGGGCGGAGGATGCATTTGGCAATGGTGTGGGCCTGGTCGATACGGGCATTTCATTCCAGGACACGCTGGGGGGGGTGGTGTCCAGCACCTGCAGCCCGGCCAGCGGAGAGGGGTTCCTGTACTGCGAGCTGGTGTTGGAGGTCGCCAGTGCTTCTGTGCTGGTGATGGCCGAGGATCCCGAGGGCCACCTGGGATTGAGTGGCTCGGTGGAGGTCTTGCCAGCGGATCCTGCTGCACTGGAGGTGGTCTCGATCGGGTCCCCGGTGGTGGCGGGAAGCGCGTTCGGTCTGGAGGTGCGGGTGATGGATTTCTTTGGAAATGCAGTCCCGTTCCAGCCCGGTGGAGTGGATCCCATTGAGGTGGATGATGGCACCGGGAGTGCGCCCTGCATGTACCAGGAAGAGACCGCGCCGGCGGTGTATGGCCTGGAATGCGTGCTGGAGACCGCGGCCCTGGCCCAGGTGCTCACCGCGTCGGTGCCCACCCTTGGAGTGGCCACGACCACGGCGCCGTTCACCGTGGACAATGGAGACCTGGCGGTAGTGGACCTGGTCCTGTCCCGCGCCTCGCTGGTGGCGGGGGAGCTGGTGGATGCGGCGCTTGCGGGCTTTGATGCCTATGGCAACGCGTACATCGTGCAGACCGATCCGGTTGTGCTCCTCTCGGACAGTGTGGGGGGCCTCACGGAGACACCGGTGACCCTGGCAGCGGATGGGACGGGGCAGGCCCTGGCGCTCCAGCCGATGGGTGCAGGCGATCCGGTGGTCGTGCGGGCCAGCCAGGGTGGGGTGGTCCTGGGAGAGGCCTTTTTGGTGGTGGAGGCGGGACCCCTGGACTCCCTGGAGGTGGAGACCGCCCAGAGCTGGACGTGGCTCGGTGAATCTCTTGGGATCGATGTGCGCGGGGTGGATGCCTTTGGCAACGCGGTGCCCGACTTTGTGGGACCTGTGACCCTGTCATCGGCACAGGGGGCCGCCCTTGCGGTGAGTGTGGTGGATTTTGTGGATGGCGCGGGAGAGGGCAGCATGACCTGGGACACGGCGCAGATTGCCGACCGGGTCCAGGGCCAGGATGCGGTGGGCACGTCTGGCACCTCCAGCTTGTTGGATGCGCTGGATCCCTCTTGTCCGGTGGCCCCGACGGCGTCCCTGCTGGTCGATGGCCAGGCAGAGCACGTGGACTGCCTGGTGGGAGGCAGTGTGACCCTGGGCCTTGACTTCTCCAGCAGCACGGTTCCAACCGGGCGCAGTCTGGCGGCGTACCACCTGGTTGGAGACGGCGTCTCCCAGCGAACCACCGCCGATTCCTTCAACCTGAAGAAGACCGAGGAGGGCGCATTTGTCCTGGGCCTGGTGGTGGCGGACGATGCGGGGTGCGGGGCCGAATCCGAGGCGATCATCTGGCTGGCGAACCAGGACGATTCCGTGGCGGGACCGGTGGGGGTGACGTCGTTTCTGGCCCAGGTCACTGCGGGTTCCGCGACCAGTGGGATCACGACGATTGATGTGGAGGCGCAGGATTGCGAGGGGGATGCAGCCGCGGGGCAGACCCTCCATGTAAGAACCAACCTCGGGGAACTTGGCGCTGGCCCGAGCGCCACGGGGGAGGGCCTGGCCCTGGTGCTGGACGCTGCGGGGAGGGGCACCTTTGACCTGGACCTTTCGGCGTCCCTGTATGGAGGCACAAGCAGCGTGGAGGCTGGTACCTTGAACGGTGCGTCCTGGGGGGCGGTGGATGTGGAGGTGTTGGGGGACGATGCCCTGCCGTGGGTCACGGATGTCGACCCCATGGGGCAGACAGCGGAGATTTTCAGTGAGGTGGTGGTGGAGTTCTCCGAGGGCATTCGGGCATCGAGTGTTGTGGATGCCAGCGTGATCTTGACCGGGCCGTCGGGGGTGGTGGCCTGGGACAGCCTGGCCTTGGATGCAACTGGATCGGTGCTGACCGGGGCGCTGGTGCAGGCAGAGGATGCCTCCCTGGGGATCTGGTCCATTGAGGTGCTCTCCAGCGTGTCGGACGCCGGCGGGAACAACCCGCTCTCCGGGGACTATTCCGGGGGGAGCGCCGACTACGTGGGGCAGTTTGGTGCGGTGGCTGACGAGGGAATCTCCGTGTCCAGTTGCCAGGAGAGCACGGCGGAGTTCGTGCCAGACGGCGATGATGGGAGCCTCCTGGGCTTGGCGGAGGAGGCGGACAAGGTGGAGGTCACGGCTGCGGCCTCGGCCCTTTCCACCGAGTGGCTGCTTGACGTGACCCGGAGCGGCGAAACCGTCTATTCCTTCCGCCAGGTGGCGCTGGCGGCGACGGAGGTGTTGGAGTGGGATGGGCGGGGATTCGATGGCGCGATTTCAGCGGTTGGGGCCTACACGGTGGGGATTGCGACGGTGGATGCCCATGACAACGTGTCGGCGCCATGCGAGATTGTCGTGGAGTTGAAGCAGCGGTACCAGCAGCCGGAGGCCCAGTGAGCGATCCAGCCGATCGGGACAGGATCCGCCTCGCCCGCCTGGCGGAGCTGGGACTGATGACGGCCACGCTGACCCATGAGCTGCGGCAGCCGCTCTTTGCAATTCGATCGCTGGCCCAGCTGGCGCAGGTCAAGGCCGAGGGGGGTGTGGCGCGGTACCTGGCCGAGTTGGTGCGACAGACGGAGCTGATGGAGGGGATTGTGGGCACGGTGGGGGCCTTTGCCCGGGACGACACGGGGGTGCTGGCCCCGATGGACCTGGAGGCGGAGGTCAAGGCTGCCATGGGGCTGCTGGAGCATCTTTCCAAAAGCCGGGGCATTCGGATTGTGGCGGAGTTTCATGGGGGGCTCCCGGCGGTGGCCGGGGAGGGGACTTCGCTGCTGCAGGTGCTGGTGAACCTGGTCCAGAACGCCTTTGATGCCAGTCCCCAGGACTCGGAAGTGCGCATTCGCACAGACATGCAGGACGGGCTGGTGACCCTGGAGGTCCAGGACGAGGGCTCGGGCATCCCCAGTGAGCTGACCGAGCAGGTCTTTGAGCCGTTCTTCACCACGAAGGCGGCGGACGAGGGGACGGGGCTGGGGTTGTACCTCGCGAGAAGGCTGGTGGAGCAGTGCCGCGGGGAGATTCGCCTGGTGCCGGTGGAGGTGGGGACCTGTGTGCAGGTGGAGTTGGTTCCGTGGAAGGGGGCGGTTCCGTCGTCTGAGGTCCCTTCGACGGGTTAAACGGCGGCCGATGACCGACTCGACCCCCGTGGATCCTTCTGAAGACCTGTTGATGACGCTGGCACCGCGCTTTCTCGCAGCCCTGGAGTTGCGCGTTGCGGGGGATGTGGAAGGTGCCACCAAGGCGCTGCAGGACCTGTTGAAGCTGGAGCCGCGCCTTCCCGAGCCGCGCTTGGAGCTGGCCCATATCCATCTGGAGGCGGAGCGCTTGCCCGAGGCGGAGTCAGAAGCGCGAGAGGCCTTGAAATGGCTGGCCCAGGGGGGGCAGTGGGTGGAGGACCTGACGGAAAAGCAGGCCCTGTCACTCGCCCATGGGATTTTGGGGGAGATCCTGCGCGAGAAGGCGGCGTTGGACGAGGTCGTGTTTGGGGACGAGGAGACCTTTCGGGGGATTCTCGCCGAGTCCACAGAACATTTCGCCAAGGCCGCGGAACTGGACCCGGAGAACGAGCACGCCAGCCACCACGCGTTCTACTTGGGGCTTGGCGCGAAACCTCTGGCGTAGGGGCGGGCCGTCCACCCCACATCTCGCACGGAGTTGGACCCGGCGAAACCTCTGGCGTAGGGGCGGGCCCCTGTGCCCGCCCGGGTTGGCCCTGCCACCTGCCTCTCCCCCCCCCAACATCACTCCACCACCACCCGCCCCCGCCAAACGGCCCCCAACGGAAGGGTCGCCCAGATTTCCGAGGGAGCATTTCGCGCAGTGTAGCAGGACTGTTGGGGCGACTTGGCGGGTCTTGACTGCCTTCATCGAGAATACCGCTTGTCGATCGCATTTCCATGTGGCTCTATGGACCGGCACCGCGGAATCGACCATGGCCGCCCTTGCCTGGCACGTGATGATGCGACTCAAGGAGGACGCGGTCATCGCGCCTTCCCCCAACGCCCGGCGAAAGCTCGCCCACATCTTCCACTGGCACGGAAGGGAGGTGGGCCTCCTCGCCTTTGCCGCCGCGGACACCCACATCCACTCGCTGCTGTTCTGCTCCCGGGAGGACGCCGGCGAGTTCGCCCGGCGGGTGGAGATCACGCTGCAGTCCCACCTCACCCTGCACACGGGTTTCGCCGAGGCCCACTGCAAGGCGGTGCGGGACCAGTGGCACCTGCAGAACGTGTTCCACTACATCCATCGGCAGCGAGAGCACCACGGCCTGGGCCGGGACCCCCAGCACGACGCCTCAAGCCTCTCGGACTTTCTGGGTCTGCGCGTCGGCAACGAGCCCATGTTGCGCTTGGCTGAGGAGCATCTTCCGAGGCAGTTTTGGCGGGAGCTTCGGCGGCAGGCGGGAGCCTTGAAGGTAGGCGCCGAGGGTCTCCCAGGCGAGGGGAACCAGCAGGGCGTCGCGGAATTGCCAGCTGAGGCGCTGATTGACGCCGGTCTTTCCGCCCTTGGGGGGCACCAGGCCAGGGCCCAGGACCGAACTCGTGCCAGGTCCCTCATCGCGGTGGCGACCAAGGCCGACCTTTCTGCAAGACAACTCGCGCAGCGCCTCGAAACCTCCTTGAGCTACGCCCACCGTCTCCGGGGCCGAAAGGTGCCCAAACCTCACCTCGTCGCAGCTCGAAAGCAACTGCAGATCCGCCTGGCCCAACACAGCGCTTCCTCTCAAGTGTGACCGGAAGGTGGGGGGGATAGCCTATCTCTCGGCGATTTGGTCACTCCCAACGCCCCCGTGTCGCGGTTCACGCCCTCGGATGCTCGAACGGGTCGTTGGTCGGCGCCTTCGGGTCCCGGCCAGGAGGGCCGCGGCTGCCAAAGGTGAACGCCCCGCCTGAGCCAGCGCCGCTTCGAACGATCCACGTCTTCGCCCGCTCCGCCAGCGGCCGGCGGGTCAGCGGGAGGATCAGGGAGAAGCCCAGGAAATCCGTCACGACGCCGGGGGTCAACAGCAACAGTCCGCCCGCCAGGATGAGCAAGCCCTCGACCACCCGGGTGCCGGAGGGGAAACCCTGTTCGGCTTCGGCAGAGAGTTGGGCGAGGACGGCGAATCCCTCCCGCCGGGCCATGGTGGCGCCGAGTACACCCGTCACGAAGATCAAGAGCAGCGTGTCGAATGCGCCGATGACGGCCCCGATCTTCAGAAGCAGGTACAGCTCCAGCGCGGGCAGCACCGTGAACAGCAACAACAGCCTCATTTCTTGGCTTCGCTCCAGAGTGCTTCCAAGCCCGCCAGGTCGAGCTCGTGCAGGGAAAGACCCCGCTCCTCGGACAGGGATTCCACTATCCTGAACCGCCGGCCGAACCGCGCCGACGCCTCCCGCAGCGCCTCCTCGGGCCCGATGTCCAGGAAACGCCCCATGTTGGCCACCGCCAGCAGCAGGTCTCCGTACTCATGAACAATCTCCTCCTGCACTCCCCCCGCGATGGCGGCCTCCAGCTCCCCCAACTCCTCGTCCACTTTCGCCCGCACCCCCGAGAGATCCGGCCAGTCAAACCCCACCCGCGACACCTTCTCCCCCATGCGGTACGCCGCCAACAGTGCTGGCAACCCCGCGGGAATCGAGTCCAACATGGACTGCCCCGCCTTTCGCCCCTTGGCCTTCCGCGCCTCCCAAGCCGCCACCGATCCCGGGTCCTCCTCCTCGTGCTCCGGGTCGAACACGTGGGGATGCCGGTCGATCATCTTCTCCGTGATCGCCCGGCACACCGCCTCGATGTCCCACTCCCCCACCTCCTTGGCCATCTGCGACAGCAGCAACACCTGGAACAACACATCCCCCAGCTCCCCCTTCAGCTCCCCCAGGTCCCCGGCATCCAGCGCCGCCACCACCTCGTATGCCTCCTCCAAAACGTACGGCCGCAGCGACCGCGGATCCTGCGCCCGGTCCCACGGACAGCCATCCGGCCCCCGCAGGGTTGCAACCAGCTCTACCAGCGCTTCAAAGGGCGACATCGTATTGCTCCGCCGGGTTAGGATTCGCTGCGCACTTTTCGTGCCGTCGGAGAGTCCCGGTGTCCTCGAGCCAGGTCGAAGAATTCGGCAAATACCACCTCCTCGAGAAGATCGCCACGGGGGGGATGGCCGAGGTGTACCGGGCCCGCGCCTACGGCATGGCCGGCTTCGAGAAAATCCTCGTCATCAAACGCATCCTGAGCCACCTCTCCGAGGACGACGAGTTCATTCGCCTCTTCATCGACGAGGCCCGCATCGCCGTCTCCCTGCTGCACGTCAACATCGTCCAGGTCTTCGAGCTGGGAGAGGTCGACGGCCAGTACTTCATCGCCATGGAATACGTCCACGGCCTGGACCTGGCTCGCCTCGCCTCCCGGGCCAAGAAACTCGGCCCCTTTCCCATCCCCATCGCCTGCTTTGTGGCCGGGGAAGTGCTCAAGGCCCTCGAGTTCGCCCACGAGCGCCTGGATGAAAAGGGCGATGCCCTCAACATCGTCCACTGCGACATCTCCCCGCAGAACATCATGATCAGCTTCGCCGGAGAGGTGAAACTGGGGGACTTCGGCATCTCCCGCGCCGGGTTCCAGGCCAAGAGCCAGCACCAGGTAATTCGCGGGAAGACCGCCTACATGAGCCCCGAGCAGGTGGGGGGCAAGTCCCTCGATGGCCGCTCCGACCTCTTCTCCCTCGCCATCGTCCTCTACGAGCTGGTCACCGGTCGCCGGCTGTTCAAGGCCAAGATCCGCGAGGAGACCCTGGCCCGGGTGCGCCGGGCGGAAGTGCCGTCTCCCCGCGGCTACCGCAGCGAGATCTCCGAGGAGCTGGAGGAGTTCCTCCTCACCGCCCTCGCTCGAAAGCCGGAAGACCGTTTTCAGTCCGCCGGCGAAATGCTGGAGCACCTGACCGCCCTCAAGGTCCGCGAGGGACACCGGGTCACGAACACGGACCTGTCGGCGCACCTCAAGCAGGTGATCGAGGCGGCCCAGTCCCGTCCAGATACCCAGCGCAGTCCGGCCGCTGCCCGAGGCCGCGCCTTGCCCCCCTCGCCGGTGGTTGTCCTGGCCCTGGAAGCCGCATCGCCCCCGCGGAGCATCGCTCCCCCTTCCACCAGCCTGGAGCACCTGGTGGCGGAGTGGGCGGAAATGGTGGTCGACGTGGAAGGGGAGATCTGGGAGAAGGGAGAGAGAAGCATTCTCGCTGTGTGGGTGGCCCGCGGAGGTCTGCGGGAGGCCCTCTCCAGGGTGGTCGAGTTGGCAGACAGCTTGCAGCGCATCACCACCACCGCCGGCTTTCGGCTCTCAGCCGGTGTGGCGCCCGGGGTGGCCCGTCTCCAGGCAGACACCCGGCGTCCCGGTGAGGACTGGGAGCTGGCCGGCCCGTTTTTCCTGGCCCGCTGGCTCATGAACCTGTCGGCGCACCGAGGCCGCATCCTCCTCACGGAGGTCGGCTCCAAGCAGGTCAACCGGGAAACAGCCCTCCTGGGCCGCATCCCCATCCAGGGCAGCCGCTTCATCAACCTCTACGAACTGGGCAAGTAGTGTCCCTCCTCTCGGACACGGTCGAGCGTGTGCTGCACCGCCTGGTGTCCGAGGACGCCGTCGAGATCGCCCCCGGCCGGGAAGCCGCCGTGCTGGACCACTGCGTCCAGTGCCTGGCGAAAGCCCCTCCAGGAAACCAGCTGGTGGACACCCTGGCCAAGGCGCTTCTGAGCGCCCCGGACGTGGGGGAGCTCTACGCCACCAACGAAATGCTCAAGGAATTCATCACCGACTCCAGGAACCCACCATGCCCAACGTAAGTCTCACGAAGCTAAAAAAAGTGTCGCCCTTCCGAAAGGTGGCCATCGGCACCTGGCGCACCGCCTATGACCCGACGGTCTACGGCTCCATGGAAATCCGAATGGAAGCCGCCGAGCGATACATCGCAGCCTTTCGGGAAAAGAAGGGGGAGAAGCTCACGATCACGCACGTCGTGACGGCCGCCATCGCAAAATCCCTGCGCCTCCACCCGGAAGCCAACGGCGTCCTGCGCTTCAACCGCATCTACCTGCGGGAAGACGTGGACATCGGAGTGCTGGTGCTCACAGACGATCACAAGACCGGGGAGGTGGACCTCTCCAGCGCTGTCGTTCGCAAGGCGGACGCCATCACCCTCTCGGAGCAGATCGCCCAGCTGAAAGCCCAGGTGAAGGACATCCGCACCGGCCAGGACAAGGCCATGAAGAAGTCCAAGGACACCATTCGCAAGATCCCCTTCATGTGCATGAACTTCTTCATGAACACCCTGGGCTTCCTTCTCTACACCCTGAACCTGGATCTGCGCTGGGCAGGCCTTCCCAAGGATCCTTTCGGCGGTGCGGTCGTGACCAGCATCGGAAGCCTCGGGCTGGATGTGGCCTACGTTCCTTTGGTGCCCTACTCCCGCGTGCCCATCTTCATCGCCCCTGGAGAGGTCAAGAGCGTGCCGGTGGTGGATGAATCAGGCGCCATCGTCCCTGGCCGGATGATGGGAGTCCATGCAAGCTTTGATCACCGGTTCATCGATGGGGGCCACGCCGCCAAGCTGACCAAGTCCTTCCGGCGAGTCATGGAGCACCCGTTCGAGGAGCTTGATCCCCTGGATTGACAGGTCCAGCCGGCGCGGCCGGCCCTCCACGAGGCTTTTCCCCGGGACCGGTGTGCGGCTGGGTGTCCCACAACGGCTGGGGAGGCGGGGGAGGCGCCACCCGCGGCGGTACCCCGGCAATGGCTTGTCGATGGGGCGGCATGCCAGGCCAGGGCGCCAGGTCCTGCATCACCTGGGGCGCCTCGGCCGGCACCTGCAGGTCCACGGCCCCCGGGTTCCAACCCACCAACACATAGGGCCCCGCCTCCTCGATGACAGCAGCACCCTCCATGGCCATGGCCCAGGCCACCACCGCCGTGTTTCGCTTGTCCGTGATGAGGTGGGTGCCGGCGCCGAGCCCCTTGCCCGGCTCCTTCTCCTGCAGGCTGTCGTCCCAGGTAAACGACCGGGTCCGATCGGAAACCGCCAGGGACACGGTCTTGGAGACAATGGGAACAGCCTCCGCGGGCAGCTGGCGCACCAGCACCCAAGCCGGGTGCGTATAGGCCGGCGCCTTCGGCGCCATCGACGCCACCACGTTGTAGTGGTGGTACCAGGACCGGTCCCACTGGACGCCATACACCCCCAGCCCAAGCAGAACCACCAAGGCCACCGGCGTGCGTGCCACCGGCGGCAGGCGCGGCACCGCCTGAACCCAGCGCAAGGCCCGGCACAACCCCACAATCGTGGCCGCCACAAAGAACGGCAAGAGTGGCCCCATGTGGTGCACATGGGCGCCCCAGGAACGGTCCACCCCATGCCCCCACGGCACGGTCATGTGGAACAGCAGCAAGCCCACCCCGGGCAAGAGCGTCACCGGGGAGAGCAGCGCCAAGAACCCAAGGGGGGCCCACAAGAGCGCGTAGAAGCTGGTCAGATACGGCCATCCGTCCAGAAAAATCTGCGGGGGCCAATGGAACAGACCCAGGAGCGCGTTCTGCAGAGGCATGTCGTGCTGCGTGTCCGCCATGGGAAAAGCCAGGGCGGTGACCCCGGTGTAGGCGGCCGCCACCCCAAGGCCGATCAGCAGGTTGGTGCGGCGGCTTCGGTTCTCGGGTGGCTGGGCGATGGCAGCACAGGCCACCACCAGGGGAACGCACTCCTCCCTCGGCAGGCAACCCACCACCGCCAGCAGCACGACGACCCAGGTGCGGCCGGACGAAAAACCCACCAGGGCCACGAGGAGCGCCGGCGCTGCAAGTACGAGATCCTGGTAGTCCTGGAGGGCCAACGCCAGGGTCGGGGGCGCGCCCAGGTACAACAACCCCCCCAGGACCAGCCCCCAGTCGGACTTGAGTGCCAGGCGCCCCAACAACGCCGCTGGAATCACCCCGGCCATGACCTCGGCAATGTGAAGCTTCGACAGCCACAGGGCGCTGGGCGAAACCCCGTACAGCAGGCCATTGAACACCAGGGTCAGCGAGCGGTGACCGGACCAGGTCCAGGCATCGTCGTAGCCCATGTGAATCGTCTGGAAGAAGTCCCCGTGGACCGCGAAATTGTACAAAAGCTGCTGGTGAACGGCGAAACCGTAGGTCTCAATGGTCTCCAGGGCATTGATGCGTGCCCAGGTCGTGGACACCGCTGTTCCCCAGAACAAGGCGCACGCCAAACAGAGCACAACCAGAGAGACCAGGGCGGGGACCCGTTGCCGCAGCGAACACCTCTCCAAAGTGAAACGGTAGCCGGGGCCTCCTGGCCACGCAAGGATGTGGAGCCGCGAGCGGTGGCGGGATACCGGACACTCCCCGGAATCGCTCCCACCCATGGCATTCGCCCACCTCCACGTCCACTCGCAGTTTTCCCTGCTCGACGGCGCAATTCCCATCAAGGAACTCGCGCCGGCAGCGGCTGCTCTGGGCCAGGAGCACGTGGCCCTGACGGACCACTGCAACCTCTACGGCGCCGTCACTTTCGACAAGAGCTGCAAGGAAGCGGGAATCCACCCGGTGTTTGGCGCTGGGTTGTGGGTCGACCCCCGGGGTCTGGGGCATCGGCCGGGTTCCGCCGCAGAGGCGGGCTACCAGTTGGTCTGCCTGGTGGAAAACGAGACGGGGTACAAGAATCTCTGCCGCTTGATCACCGATGCCATCTTCGACGGCATGCATTTCAAGCCCCGGGTGGACCTGGAGGGGCTTCAGCGCCACTCGGAGGGGCTGATCCTCCTGACCTCCGGGATTCGGGGCCCGGTGCGAGGCCCCCTGGCTGGGGGTCGGAAAGACCGGGCAGAGGAGCAACTGGCGGCCCTGGCGACACGCTTCTCCAGCGAGCAGCTGTTTGTGGAGCTCCAGGATGTGGGCTTTCCCGGCGATGGGGAGGCCAACGCCCTGTGCCGGGAATGGGCGCAAACCTACGGGCTGCAAACCATCGTGACCAACGCGGTGCACACCCTGGCCCCGGAGGACGCTGTCACCCTTGATCTGCTCCAGTGCATCGGGCGGGGCTTGTCCCTGAACGATGCCGAGCACCCGCGGCTCCAGACGGACCAGCTGTTCCTGAAGTCAGAAGGGGACATGCGGGCCTTGTTCCCGGAGGATGGGCCCGCCCTGGACCGAACGGTGGAGGTTGCCGAGCGCTGCGACTACCGATTTTCCTTCGACACCTACTACTTTCCCAGCAGCACCCCGCCGGATGGGGACCAGGACACAGAAGAGAACTTCCGGTTCTTCTACGATGCCTTCCCGCCGCCTCGATGTTGGGGTCTCCCGGAGCCGGGGGAGGACACGCCCTCTCTGCCGGCCGGGGCGGGGACCCTGGATGGCTTCTTTGAATGGGCCTGCCGCACGGGTCTTTCGTTTCGCCTGGCCGAAATCGACGAGGAAGGGCATGCGGAGTACCTCGAGCGCCTGGAAGAGGAGATCGAGACCATCACCTCCATGGGCTTCCCCGCCTATTTCCTGATTGTCGCGGAGTTCATCAACTGGGCCAAAGACAACGGCATTCCCGTGGGTCCCGCCCGTGGCTCCGCCGCGGGTTCTGTGGCGGCCTGGGCCCTGCGCATCACCGAGATCGACCCGGTCCGGTTCGGCCTGCTGTTCGAGCGGTTCCTGAACAAGGCCCGGGTGTCCATGCCCGATATCGACATCGACTTCTGCCAGGATCGCCGGGAGGAGGTCATCGAGCACACCCGCCAGCGATATGGCGAGGACTTTGTGGCCCAGATCATCACCTACGGCAACCTGAAGGCCAAGCTGGCGGTGCGGGATGTGGCCCGGGTGCTGGACCTGAACTTCAACGAGGCGGATCGCATTGCCAAGTTGATCCCGGAAGAGCTGGGAATCACCCTGAAGGCCGCTCTCAAAGAAGAAGCCCTCGCCAACCTGGCGAATCTCGACCCCCGGGTGCGGCGCATCCTGGAGCTGGCCCAGGGGTTGGAAGGGCTGACCCGGCAAACAGGCGTGCACGCGGCTGGGGTGGTGATCGCCGACCGCCCCCTGGTGGAGCTGACACCCTTGTACCGAGACGGACCCGATGGGGGGCCGGTGGTGCAATTCGACATGAAGTCGGCGGAGAGCATCGGGCTGATCAAGTTTGATTTCCTGGGGCTCAAGACCCTGGATCAGATTCGGGATGCGGTGGCCTTGATCGAGCGGAACACCGGCGAACGCATTGAGTTGGGCGACATCGACGAAAACGATCCGGCGGTGGCGGAGATGCTCGGGCGTGGAGATTCCCTGGGGGTCTTCCAGGTCGAGTCCAGCGGCATGCGGGAGCTCCTGGTGAAGCTGAAGCCCAAGGGGTTGATGGACATGGTGCCGCTCGTGGCCCTGTACCGCCCGGGCCCCCTGAACTCGGGCATGGTGGACACGTTTGTGGACTGTCGCCATGGCCGCCGGCAGCCGGACTACCTGCACCCGAGCCTGCGCCCCATCCTGGAGGAGACCTACGGGGTCGTGCTCTACCAGGAACAGGTCATGCGAACCGCCCAGGTGCTGGCCTCCTACAGCCTGGGAGAGGCCGACTTGTTGCGACGGGCCATGGGCAAGAAGATCAAGGAGGAAATGGACAAGCAGCAGGTGCGCTTTGTGGAAGGGGCTGTCGCAAATAATGTGGCGCGGGAGCAGGCCGAGCACATCTTCGAGTTGCTGGCCAAGTTCGCCGACTACGGTTTCAACAAGAGCCACTCGGCGGCCTATGGCGTGGTGGCGTACCAGACGGCCTGGCTCAAGGCCAACCACCGGCCGGAGTACATGGCGGCGATCATGTCCATTGAGTCCAGCAACACGGACAAGCTGCTGCTGTACATCGGGGACTGCAAGCGAGCGGGGGTGGAGGTGCTTCCGCCCGACGTGAACGAGTCCCAGAAGGCCTTTGATGTACGTCCGGGAACCGAGGCCATCCGATTTGGCCTGGAGGCGGTGAAGAACGTCGGGGGCGGCGCCGTGGATGCCATTCTCGAGGCCCGGGTGGAGGCCGGGGGCACCTTCCAGGACCTGGATGATTGCCTGGAACGCCTGGACTACACCCGGGTGAACAAGCGGGTGCTGGAAAACCTCGCTCGGAGCGGTGCGTTCGACTGGGTGGGTTCCCCCCGTGCTGCGCTGTTGGCGGGGCTTGAGAGCGCGGTGTCTTGTGCCCAGCGCCAGCAGGCGGACAAGCGTGCAGGGCAGGCCCAGCTCTTCGGAGCGGGACTTTCCGGGCCCGCCCCTGGATTTCGGTTCCCCGACGTGATCGAGTGGAATGTCGCCCGGCGCCTTGGAGAGGAAAAGGAGGCCCTTGGTTTCTTCTTTTCCGGTCATCCGGTGGAAGGATTCGCCGACGAGGTCGCCAAGCATGCCACCTGCACAGTGCCGGGGCTCTCCTCCATGGGGGACGGCAAGGAGGTGGCTGTGGCCGGCATGGCTGCTGAAATCCGCAAGGTGAATACCCGGAAGGGTGGGCGCATGGCCTTTGTGCGCCTGGAGGATGCGGACGGGGTGGTGGACTGCGTGTTCTTTCCGGAGACCTGGGCCAGATCACGGGCGGTCCTGGAGTCCGAGAAGCCCTTCCTGCTGCGGGGAAAGGTGGAGCGAAAAGGAGAGGAGGGCAAGCTCCTGGCGGATGGCGTGGAGCTCTTGGCCGATCTCCGGGAGCGCCGCACCCGGGAGGTCCACATTCGCCTTCTGCAGTCCGAGGTGGACTCCACGCGGATTCGTGAGCTGCGTGAGTTGTTGAAGGGATCGCCCGGCAGCTGCGCCACGCGCATCATCCTGCGCCGCACAGGGGAGTCTGAGGTGACGCTTCGCCTGGGCAGCGACTTCAAGGTGGCTGCCGACGAGGGGCTGACCGATGGCATCGCCCGCATCTTTCGCGGTCGCGGTGCGGTGAGGTTCCGTTGATTGCGCTCTTTCTCTGTGTGGCCCTTGCAGACAACTCGGTGGTGGAGGAGCTGTCCGGGGGGCGGGTGGACTGGACCCGCGGTGTGTTGACGGTCGAGGCCAGCGCGGTGCCAAACCCGGTGAGTGGGGGGAGCTTCAAGACCACTGAGCAGGAAGCACGCCTGAAGTTGGTGGCCACGTTGAAGGGCCTGGCACGGGAGATCCCGGTGGATGCCCGACGCACCTGCGGGGACCTCATTGCCCAGAACTCAGACAGGGCCCGTGCCCTGGAAGAGGGGTTGCAGGAGGGGCGGGGGCACTGGAGGGTGGTGGAGACGCGCTATCGAGCTTCCGGAAAGGTAGAGGTGATCGCCGAGCTGCCCCTGGTGGAGTGGATTCGGCCGGCCCTGGTGGGAGTCGGTTTCGGAGATGCGGAGCCCGCAGCCAACCCGGGAACCTCCTCCGGTTTGCTGGTGGATGCCCGTGGACTGTCGGTGCAGCCTGTGTTTGCCCCGCGGCTTCTCGCCCCCGATGGGGACACCCTCTACGATGCCGAATCGCTGTCGGCGTCCCGCTCCGTGGGCCGCTCACCAGTGATTTGGATCCAGGATCCCGTGGCGCATGGGCTGGCCGAGCGGGTGGGCATGCAGCCGCTCATCGTGGTGGTGGACCGGGTGGAGCGGGGGGGAGACCTGGTGCTCTCCGCGCGAGATGCAGCCCGGGTGCGGGCCATTGCTGCAGGCGCGGACCTGCTCTCGGCAGCACCGGTGGCAATCCTGGTGGACGGTGAATGACGTGGGGCTGTCCTCTCCACTCTCCTGGGAGTGGTGGGGAGCGGAACAGCCGTACCGTGCGACCTGGGAGCGGCAGCGCAGCAGAAGAGAAGCCGTGCTGGCCGGGGAAGATGCAGAGTGCCTGGCCTTGCTGGAGCATGTCTCCGTGGTGACCACCGGGAGACGTCCGGTGGAGATGTCCCAGGCGGCAGAGAACTTGAAGGCCCTTGGAATCGACCTGGTCCACACGGAGCGCGGGGGGCTCGCGACCTGGCACGGGCCCGGGCAGCTGGTGGGGTACCTTATCTGCGCGGTGGCCCGGCGGGGCTGGAAGGTGCGGACCACCGTGGCCGCAATCGAGTCCGGGCTGCAGAGCTGGTTGGCGACCCGGGAGATCGAGAGCGAGACGCGCTGCGATCATCCCGGGGTGTGGGTCGGGGACAGGAAAATCGCCAGCGTAGGCCTGCACTTCAGGCGCGGGGTCTCCATGCATGGCTTTGCATTGAACCTGCAGCCCGTCGGATCTGAGGCCGCCTTGATTCGTCCATGTGGCCTTGAACCGGGCAGCTTGACCTGTGTGGAGGCAGAGGGAGGGGGCCCGTGGAAGGCGGCTGATGCGGCTCCGCTTCTCGCATCCCATCTCCTTGATTCGCTGGCGCGCCAGAACCCGTCTTGACGTCCCCATGGACGGTGAGTACAAGGGGTCCGGTCCCATCTTCTGGTGGGACTCTCTTTGAAGGCATGTAGCTCAGTGGGAGAGCACCGTCCTGACACGGCGGGGGTCGGCGGTTCAAGCCCGCCCATGCCTACCCCAACCCTCCGGAGCCCGGCTCAAGTGGGCCGGGCTCCGGATTCACTGTGCCAAGCCGTTGACAGGCCGCCACGTGCCGGGTAGGAATCCTCCTGCCGGCGTGGTGTCGGCAATCCCCTCAAGCTGGAGCAGACCTTTTGCGGAAGACAAGGCGGCCGAACCGCTACCCGGATCGTGACAACGAAGCGCGAGTCAATGACAGAATTCGCGCCCCCCGGGTACTGGTGATCGATGAACAAGGGGAGAAGCTCGGCGAATTCCTGACCAAGGACGCGGTGGATCTCGCGCGATCCCGTGGACTGGACCTGATTGAGGTGGCCAGCAGTGCGCGTCCACCCGTGTGCCGAATCACGGACTACGGGCGGTTGAAGTACGAAAAAAAGAAGAAGGACGCCCTGGCCCGAAAGAACCAGGCCACGGTCTCGGTCAAGGAGGTCAAGATCCGGCCCAAGACCGATGAACACGACTACCAGGTGAAGCTGCGGAACACGCGGAAGTTCCTGGAAGCCGGGGACAAAGTCAAGGTAACTGTGCGTTTCCGTGGACGGGAGCATGCACACCGCGATATAGGCGTGGCCCGCTGCGAGGACCTTGCAGGCGCCGTTGAGGACCTGGCTTCCATCGAAGCCCGGCCCAGGATGGATGGACGCCAAATGGTCATGATTCTCGCGCCGATCAAGAAGTAGAGGATTCCACCATGCCGAAAATGAAGACCAACCGCGGCGCCGCGAAGCGATTCAAGGTGACCGGCTCCGGAAAGATCCGGTTCAACAAGACGAAGCGTCGCCACATTCTCTCCAAGAAGTCCACCTCCTGGAAGCGGCATGCCCGGACCGGAGACAACCTCTGCGATGCGGATGCAAAGCAGGTCCGGGTGCTGATTCCCTACAAATAGCTTTTTCGCTGGTTGCGGCTGGGGCCATTCGGGTTCCGGGAGCAGGCAGCAACATTGCGTCTGAAGGCACTTCAGTCGCAGCAACGACCCGCCGCCACCGCCTCCGGGCAGGGAAACGGTTGAAAGGAGTCGAAAATGGCACGCGCCACATTTGCCGCGCCTCGCAAGGCACGGAAAAACAAGCTGTTCAAGCGGTCCAAGGGCTTTCACGCCGCCCGCAAGAACACCCTCCGCCAGGCCAACCAGGCCGTCATGAAGGCCCAGTCGTATGCCTACCGGGGCCGCAAGGAGCGGAAACGTCAATTCCGTCGCTTGTGGATTGTGCGGATCAACGCCGCCCTCATGGTGCATGATTTGTCCTATTCCAAGTTCATCCATGGGCTGAAGTTGGCCCAGGTGGAGCTGGATCGAAAGATCCTCTCGGACCTTGCCATCACGGATCCGGCTGCCTTTGCAGCGGTTGTGGATCGCGCCAAGAAGGCATTGGCCTAGACCGTGCGGGCGCTCCTTCTCCTTGGACTGCTGGGCATTGAGGCCTGTGAGGACGAGAAGACTGAGTATGAGGCTTTCAGCAGCCACGAGGATGACGTGCACGTGAAGGTGGGCTACGCGGATCTCCTGGAGGATGTCTCCACGGAAATCCTGTCCAACACCGGAGCCAACGTGGTGGGAGAAGCCGCCGTGAGCCCCGGGGGCGGTCCCATCGGCACGGAACACATGCTCACGGCAACCGTCGCAATCGAGAACGAGTACATCGTGGATCGCGTCAGTGTTGCAATCACCTCCCCGCACCGTCCGGAGCGGGAGTTGGACCTCGTGCGGGACAGTGAAGACCGGGGACTGTTTGTCCTCGACCTCGTCTCAGTGGGCGAGGAAGGCGAAAGCCGAACGGATATTTTCACATTTAAATTCTGGGATGTCGTCGACGATGACGATGAAGGCCCAAGCGTCCAGGACACTTCCTCGGACGAGAGATAAGGAGCAGCAACCCATGCCTTCCGACGTTCAATCCAATCGCACCATGACCAAGGCGGACCTAGTAGAGAGGGTCTACGAGAACATTGGTTTCTCCAAGAAGGAGGCCAGCGAGATCGTGGAGTGTGTCTTCGAGGTCATGAAGAGTGCCCTCGAGACCGGTGACAAGGTCAAGATTTCCGGCTTCGGCAACTTCGTGGTGCAGCAAAAGCAGGCCCGGCGAGGCCGGAACCCCCAGACCAACGCGGCCATCACCATTGGCGCTCGCCGGGTGTTGACCTTCAAGCCATCGCCGGTGCTGAAGACCGCGCTGAACGGCCATGCTGAAGACCCATGGGATGGGGCAGCGGAGTCCTGATGACTGAGACGCTTCCGGACAAGCTGTACTTTCGCATCGGCGAGGTGGCGGAGCTGGTGGGGGTCGAGCCCCATGTGCTTCGCTACTGGGAGACTGAATTCCGCATGCGGCCTCACCGCTCCAGCTCGGGGCAGCGCCTGTACCGGAAGAGGGACATTGAGCGCTTTCTCCGGGTGCGACGGCTCCTGCATTCCGAGGGTTTCACCATTGCCGGTGCCCGGAAGGTCTTGAGCCAGAAGGACGACGGCGCCCCCCGGAAGCAGGTTGCGGGCGTGGAGATCGAACAGCTGCAGTTGGCTGCACAGCGCCTGCGGGATCTCCGGGGCGAGTTGGCTGCCTTTCGCACGGAGTTGACCGAGCAAAGCGTCACCGCCGACAACTGATCGGCCGGTTGACTCGCCCACTCGCGCACATTAGTGTGGGCCCGCTGACGGGGAGTAGCGCAGCCTGGTAGCGCACTTGACTGGGGGTCAAGGGGTCGCAGGTTCAAATCCTGTCTCCCCGACCAGCTGGGCCCCGGCCGAAAGGCCGGGGTTCTTTGATCGGGCTTTGGGCCTCGACACAAGCACCACCGGTCCCGCACTGTTTAGACTTCCAGCCATGGATGATCGGCGTTGGCTGTTGTTGTTGCTGCTCGGCGTCGCAGTCGTGAACCTGTGGTTTGGCCACGCCTTCCCCACGCCCCCCCACAGCTCCCACGATGCCTTCCTGACAATTCCCCAGTTTCAGCGGCTGTTTCTGGGGTTTCAGCCGCAGGATCCCGGGTTTGGGATGTTTCATCCCACCTGGTTTGTGGAAGGGGAGGGCAATCCCCTGGACGGTCTGGCGCGGTTTTTCTCCAACAACCGGGCCCGGCATTGGACGCAGCTGCCCCATCCCATGGGGGTGGCGGCGGGGGTGGCGGCCGTTGTGTCGGCGCCGTGGGCTGTGCAGTGGGTGTTCACCGGGTACCTGTTGCTCTTGCTGGGGGGGTTGTACGCCATCGGGTGCCATGTGCACAGCTCCCGAGCGGGGCTGCTTGCTGCGGTGGTGGCTGCAGGCTGTCCCGGGTTGTTCGGATTTTCCAGGTACCTGGAGTGCCACCTCCCAGTGGCGGCCATGGGGGTCACGGTGGTGTGGCTTTGTCTTGCCTCCGATGGCCTGCGGCGCCGGGGGGTGTGCGGGGCGCTTTCGCTGGTCACTTGGTCCTTGATGCGCTCGGGGGAGGGGGCAGCGGATCTTGTGGGAGCGGGCCTGCTGGTGGTGGGTCCCGCTGCGATCACCGTGGTGCAGGCGGTGCGGAGGGATGGCCGCGGTGCCCTATTGGGCTTGGGACTCGTGGTGATCCCCCTGGCCCTTCTCACGGAGTGGGACCAGGTCCATGGGGCGGTGTTGCAGGTGTTGACAGCGTTCCGGGACCCCCCGGTGCAGCTGGATCTGGGGGCCTCCCAAGGGGCGCTTGCAGGGCCACAGTCCTTTTTCTGGGCCTACCTGATCCTGGTGGGAACGGACTACTTCGCGCCGCTGCTTGCCGGGTGTCTCGTGGTTTCGTTGGTTCTTCTCCGGGGCTCAGGGGCTGCCCACAAGTGGCTGTGGGCCGCCTGGTTTCTCGTGCCGTTTGTGGCCTTCACCTGGATGCAGCGCAAGGCCTCCTGGTACGCCGTGGGGCTGGTGCCCCCCCTGGCCCTGGTGGTGGGGGTGGCGGGGGCAACGCGGCCCTGGCTCGCGCGAATCGCCGCCGGGGTGGCTTTGTTCCAACTGGTGGTGTTTTCCAGCACATCGGAAGCCAGCTGGCCGGAGTCCTTGCGGTGGGTTCGGCAGCCGGTGCCCCTGGCCGACTGGCGACTGCGGCGAGTGGACCTCCTGCGGCCAGGAGAGGAGGCCGGGACCCTTGCCGTGGCCCGGGACACACGCACCCTCCTGGACTGGCTGGACCGCCACTGGGAGCCGGGCGCCGTGCGGTTCGTGGGGTACCTGCCCATGGGGTACCGCCACGACTACGCCTTCCGGTACCTCGCGGGAATTCGCCGCCCGGACCTGCAGTTCCTGAACCTCTCGGATCCCCGTCTTCGGGAGGCCGGGTATGCCGGGGTTTCGGCGGACAACATCGACTTGCTTGTGCACCTGGACGACGGGTTTCAACCCTGGCCGCCCGGTGCGGAGGAGTTGGCGTGGTTGGGGAAGAACGTGGGGTGCCAGGCCGGGGACCTCCTGGACCCGTTCCTGGCGCGGGTGCTTTCGGGTGCTTGGGTCCAGCGGGGGGGGCAGGGGAGCCCCTTTTTTGAGCGGGCCGAACCGGGCGAGCCCCTGGCCCCGGTGGTGATCTGTGGAGGTTGATGCGCGGGAGCAGTGGCGGGCCCGCCTGGGGGGCGCCTCCCTCCTGTGGGGGGCCACCATGGTCCACAAGGCAGCGGTGCTCTTGTTTTCGGTGTTCATGAGCCGGGTGGGAGGGCTGGAAGCACTGGGGGTGATGGGGAGTGTGTTGGCGGTCTCCTGGGTGGGGGGGACGCTGGCGGGCCGCGGTCTGCCGGATCGGGCGCTCTACCTGTCTGCGGATGCAGCCGATGGGGTCGCAGCCCGGGGCCATGGTCGGTACCTGGCAGGACTCGTTCCGGTGCACCTGGGGCTGGTGGTGGCAGCGCCTTGGGTCGGCGGGGTCCTTGCTCTCGGACCCCTGGCCCGCTGGATGGCCCTCGGGGCGGCCTTGCAGGGGTGCACAGCCTTTGTCTTCACCTGGCTGCGGGGGCAGGGGGCCTGGCGCATGGAGGCCTGTGGGCTCCTGGGGTCCGCGGCCTGCCTGGGAGTCGGCGTGGTGGTGGGTGGAGGACCGGTGGCGTTGGGGGCCTGGTGGGCGGTGGGAACGGGGGCGATGGTCCTGGCTGCAGTGGCTGCCCTGGCAGGTCCTGCTGCAGCGGTGCGGCCCCGAGGCGGGGACCCCATGGATCGCACGGACCTCTGGTTTCTGGCCTTTGGAATGGGCTGCTGGGGCATCGACAACCTGGATGTGCTCCTGGTGCGCTTGGCAGCGGGTGCGGAAGACGTGGGACTCCTGGAGGCCGCCAAGGCCTGGATTCGAGCGGGGGCCCTGGTGCCCTGGCTCGTGACCAGCCTGACCTTGTCGGCGGACAAGGCGCACCGGCGAAACATCGGGCGCGGCGCTGTGGTCCTGGGGGTGGTTCTGGCGGTGGTTGGATGGCTGGGGCGAGAGTGGATTGCCTGGGCCTACCGGGTGGATCTCCAGGAGCTGCAAGGGGCGCTGCTTGCCTCGTTCCTCCTGGCGCCGGTCTTGTTCCTCGCCTTGTGTCGGCTGCTCTGGGCGGGTCAGGCGGACATTCGGGCCACGGTTCGGACCCTGGCCGGCGCAGCAGTGATTATGCTGGCGTTGGGCGGGGTCCTTGTGCCTCGCTGGGGGCCGGTGGGGGCCATTCTGTCGTGCGGGGCCGGGCAGGGGTGGGTGCTTTGGAGATTGCGACGGCCGCTTCCATTGCAGCCAGGTGATCAGCCGCACAGCGCTCCCAGCTGAAGGACCCGGCAGCCTCCCGCGCCGCCGTTCCGTGGGCATCCAGCTGGGTTCTGGTCAGAAGAAGCTGGTCCTCCAATGCAGCCTCCAGGCCCATGACTCGCCGAACGGGGTCTTCAAAGGGAACGCGCTGGCCCCAGGGGGCCTCCACGAGGTCCGCCGGCCCATCTGCATCCGTGGTGAGAACCGAACACGCCTGGGACATCGCCTCCAGGACCACCATGCCAAAGGGTTCAAACACCGCGGGGTGCACCAGCAGATCCGCCCCTTGCATCAGGCCCAACACCTCCCCATGGGAGATCTCCCCGGCGTTGTGCACCCGCACGTGGGACAGGGCGGCAAGTCCCCGTCCAACCCGGCGGCTGAAGTGGCTCCACGGGCTGGTGGCTTCCCCCAGCCCCCCTGCGATCACAAGGTCACGGATGTCACGGCCGATGTCACGCATGTC
>CAZSZE010000037.1:22679-34612 GCA_964610645.1 uncultured Enterobacterales bacterium
CGATCACAAGGTCCAACCGAGCCGCCAACGCGGGCTTCCGGGACTCCAGCCGGGCGAGGGCCTCCACCAGGTAGTCCCATCCCTTCTGTCCCGTAGGACGCCCCACGGCCAGGGCTCGAAGACGCTCCGGGGCCCGGGGCCAGGGCCAGGCGGGACCCACATTCGACTGGGGCACCCCGGCCCGGGAGGATCGAACCCGCGCCGCAGCCTCCGGATAGAGCGTCGACACGGTACGGGCGAACCGGGGACCCACCGCCACCAGAGCGTGGGCATGCCGGCACAGCTGTGTTTCCAGCGCGAGTTTCTGGAACTGCTCCTTGATCGGGGCGGGCGCAGGGAGATTGCGCACCCAGTGGGACTGCCGCGCTGCGGTGCGCACCAGGCCCGGGCGGAGGGGAAGGGGACACATGGATCCCGCCAGGTTTGCGAGGGGGCTCCGGAAGGCCCGACGGCGAATGGCATCGTCGCCTACCGCCAGGTCGTGCAGGGACTCCTGGGCCACGAGGTAGTGCAGCACGCCCACCACGGGTACACCGGCCTTGGCCAGGCTCCGGGCTGCTTCTCCGCACTCATACCCGTGGCACCAGGCCACGCGTCCGTGCCGCTTGGCTTCTGCCTGGGCTGCACCGGCAAGGGCGTTCATGGCGGGACGCAGGTGGCCCTGGGCGTACAGCTGAAACACACTCTCCAGGGGCTGGGGGGGGTCTACCCGCTGCACGGTCACAGGCCCCACCCTCTCCGCTGCTTCCAGCCCCTCAAAACGAAGCGCCAGCGCATGCACCCGGCACCCCCGCGCCGCCAGGGCCCGGCTTGCCTGGAGCACGTACAACCCCTGGCCATCCCGTGCTTGGGCGGGACTGGGAAAGTGGGGTGCGACCAGAAGAACGTCCAATTCACCGCTCCAGCATGGGAAGGACGTAAGGGGCGATGGCTTCCGCGGCGACCCGGTGTCCGTCCTGGTTTGGGTGGATTCCATCGATAGAGAGCGCACCAATCCCCCCTGCGGAGGCTGACGACATGGGCTCCCGCAAGAGGAGGGAGGGGATTTCTGCAGCCTGGAGAAGAGAAGCCAGGCGGTCCTCTTCCAGGACCGTGTGGCCCCCCTCGAAAAATGGAAACACGAGGGCAGCTGACGGCACGCCCAGCTCCTTTGCGATCGCAGAAAACGCGGCCAGGGCCTCCGGAAGTTCGGCGGCGTGCCCCGCCAGCGCCAGGCGGAAGTTCCGATCCCCATTTCGCCACCGTCCGAAACCGTACCGCCACCACCAGAGGGCATGGCTCCTGGGACGGGCCTGGGGACGCTTCTGGTTCCGCCCCCGCAGCTCCGCCTCCGGCCACTGCCTTGGATGCAGCCTGCTGCGCAGTCCCCGGGTTCCCCGCGCCAGGCTGTCCAGGTCGTTGGGTCCGAGCTGGAGGAGGAGCAAGTCTGGCGAGAGGCGGGAGAGCCAGGGCCCGAAAGCGGCGATGGCTTGGGCAGGGATGTACCCGCCGACCCCGAGCGGCAGCACTTCCACGGGTGCACCGAGGGTCTCGCTCAGAAGGCCCGAGAGGTGCCGCGTGTAGTTCACCTGGTCCGGTGCCGGCCAGATCTGGGTCAGGGAGTCCCCCAGGCAGACGATGCGGAGACCTTCGTGCTCCCAGGAGGCGGTCCAGCTGGCACCGGGTTCCTCCAGGAAGTGGAGGCCGCGCGCGTCGGCGGAAAGCCGCGTGTCCCCGTAGTAGGGCAGCTCCGGGGAGAGGGTGGGGGTGAAGTACGGTGTGCGCTCCACCAGGTACCGGTCGCCCAGGGGCCAATCACCCACCCCCACAACAAACCGGGATGCAGCCTCCAGGGAGAGGACCGCGACCGCCACGCCCAGGAGCGCAGCGGCGATCTTCTGCTTCACGATGCGAGGCGTTTCGTGCTCGGGAGCGCCCGCCAGGTGGTGGGGGTGCGCCCCAGGAGGGCCTGGTCGGCCGTGCCAAGGGTGCGGGCGATGCCCTCGATCACCCCGGCAGCCACAGCCACCGGGAGGTCCCGGGGATGGGCCCGGACCTGGTCCCAAACGGGAGGCAGCACATTTCGCAAGCGATAGCTGGCCACCTCGTATCCGGTGCCCCGTCGCAGCCTGAGGTGCCCGTTCCAGATGCGCTGGCGTTGGACAAGCAGCTCCGCGAGGTTGTCCGGGCCGCGGTTCGCCACCCGCGCCTCGGGTGCATAGGCCAGCACGAGCCCCTGCTCCACGATCTGCGCCTCGAGACTGGCCTCGTCCACGGGGGTCTGGGCATCAATCTGGTCCACCACGTTGCGAAAGGCCACCATCTCCCCGAGCTTGGGGGACCGGGCAGCGAGGCGGTGGTGGACGGCCCATTGGAACCGCACCACCCGGTGGAGCAGTCCGGTCGCCGGGTTGGTGGGAATGGGGCATCCGCCGGTCATTCCCACCCGGGGATCCGCAAAGGGGCGCAGCAAGGCGCCGAGGGCATCCGGGGCGGGCAGCACATCGGCGCTCACCAGTACGCAGGAGTCGACCTCCCGGGGCAGCAGAGCCAGAAACCGGTTGATTGCAGCCGCCTTTCCCCGGCGACGAGGCTCGGAGACCAGGCGAATACGGGAATCGCGCCTCGCTGCCCGGCGCACAAGGGCCTCGCTGTCATCGCTGCAGCCACTGCACACCACCAGGATGTCGGTCACACAGACCCCCGGCGCGCCCAGAGCGGACAAACGCGGCAACAGGCGGGGAAGGTTGGCCGCCTCGTTGAAGACCATGGTGCCGATGGCTACGCGGTGCATTCTTGGACTCAGATAGCATGGGGCACACGTTGAGGCCTCGATGACGCTCCCGGTGACGACAGGTGCCTCGGCAGCCGATGTCCCTGGCCGGTCCACGTTTGTCGCGGTGGCCGCCGTGGCCCTGTCCCTGCTGCTGTACGAGATTCTCCTCACCCGGGTCAGCTCCCTCCGCTACCACTTCCACTTCAGCTACCTCGTGGTGAGCAACTGCCTGCTCATGTTCGGGGCCAGCGGCACGGTACTGGCCCTCACCCGGGCCTCCTGGTGGCAGACCCCCAAGTCTTGGCTCTCTCGAATGGCCCTTGCCCATGGGGCGGCCTTGGGGCTGGCCTGGGCTGTGGTCCTGTGGCTCCCCGTGCACCGCGGCCCGATGGACGCCACGGGGATCTTCTCGTTGTTGTTCTTCAATGTGGCCACGGCGCCGCCCTTTTTCTTTGGGGGGGCTTTTGTGGGCCTTGCCCTCTCCCGCTGGGGCGCCCAGGCAGGTCGCCTGTATGGAGTGGACCTCATCGCGGCGGGGGTGGGGTGTTGCGCGGTGCCGCTCCTGTTGCCAGCCATGGGGGCGGGAGGGGTCCAGGCGATGGCTGCAGCATGCGCCCTGGGGGCTGCGGCTTTCATGGGAACCCGGCGAGCCTGGGTCGGTGTGGTTGTTTGTCTGCTCCTCGCCCCGGTGCTTGATTCGCTGGCCCCGCTGCCAAGCAAACGCGACGGCCCGTTTCTCTGGAGTGCCTGGAGCACCACCAGCCGGGTGGACGTGGTGGATCTCGCTCCCGGAGAGCGCGAGCTGGTCTCCCTTGGGGCAGCCCATGCCGAGGCCGTTCTCCCGCCCCAGGTGGAGGTGGTGCAGGATGGGAGCGCCAGCACGTTCCTCGCGGACTTTACCGGGCACCCCGACTCCCGGGGCTTGCTGTTGGGCTCCCTGTATGGACTCAGCGCGCAGCTGCTGGAGGAACCAAGCGTGTTTGTGGTTGGGTTTGGGGGCGGAAACGACGTGTGGAGCGTGCTGGAGGCAGGTGCCCGGTCCGTGCGCGGCGTGGACATGAACCCACAGATGCTGCGGATCCACCGGGAGATTCTGCCGGAGTACTCTCGCGCCCTCCTCTCCGATCCCCGGGTCCACCTCACCACGGAGGAGGGGCGATCCGCCTGGAGCCGGATCGACGAGCACTTTGACCTGGTCCAGATGTCGGGCATCGACACCTGGGCTGCTTTGACCTCGGGTGCGTACATGTTGGCGGAAAACCACCTGTACACCCGGGAGGGGTTTGGGAGCCTGTTGGAGCGGGTGCGCCCCGGGGGACTGCTGCAGGTGGTGCGCATGGGGGCGGAGATGGAAACCCTGCGGCTCCTTGCCCTGGAACGCGCTGCTCTGGAGGGTCGAATGCAGCGCCCCTTCGAGGACTGCGTGGCGGTCTTGGGGGCGTCGCACCACCTGGTCTCGACGGTGGTGGCTCCGGAGGGGTTTTCCGACGAGCAGCGGGCGGACCTGGCCGCCCTGGTGCAGGAACATGGATTGGAACCCATCTACTTGCCGGGCCTCCCCGGAGAGGGGCTGGTGGAGCAGTTCATTCGCAGCCCGGACCCAGCCGGATTCATTGCTGCCTTTTCCCGAGACATCCGCCCGCCCGTGGATGATCGTCCCTACTTTTTCGCCTTCACCCGGTGGGATGCTCCCGCCAGGGCCCGGGAGACGCTGCGGGAGCCCACCCACGTGAGCCAGGGCAATCCACTCTTGATTCTGGGCCAGCTGGGCCTGCATGGACTGGCCGCGTTCTGCCTGCTTTGGCTCCCCTTGCGCTGGAGGCGGACCACCAAACACGGGCCTGGGCGGTCCGGGCTGTTCTTTGCCGGAATTGGCCTGGGATTCATCCTGGCGGAACTGGGGCTGATGCAGAAGATGCTCCTGCTTCTGGGGCATCCGGGGCTCTCCGTGCCGGTGAGCCTGGGGGGACTCTTGGTGTGGGCCGGGCTGGGGGCGCGGTGGTCCCAGCACCTGGATCCCACCCGCCAGCAAGGCATTCTCTGGGGGGCGTGCATTGGCGGCCTCGTGGTGGGGGTCGGGGCGGTGTTGCCCGGATTCGTTGCCTGGAGTCTTGGGTGGTCGGTCACGGCTCGGGTGGCCCTGGCGCTCGCGCTGTTGGCGGCACCTGGGGTTGCCATGGGGGTGCCGATGGCCCTGGGGATTCGGCGGCTGGAATCCAGGCTCCCGGGGAGCATTCCCTGGGCCTGGGCCATCAACGGGTGCCTCACGGTGGTGGGCTCCATCGGGAGCGTGGTGGTGTCCATGAACCTTGGATTCACGTGGGTGCTGGGGTTGGCGGCCTTGTCCTACCTGGGGGCGTTCTGCTTTCTCCCGGGCAGCGGGGAGACCCCATGAACCGGTGGGAATGGGGCTGCCTTGGGCTGCTGTTGTTGGGGGCCCTCCTCGGTGCTTCCTTGGTGCCCGTGAACCACGACGAAGGATGGATTCTCCTCGCAGGGCAGGCCTGGCAGGAGGGCCGGCTTCCCGCGCGGGACTTCGCCTTTCCACAGGGCCCCCTTTTGGCGGCGGTCTACAGCCTGGGCCAGGGCACGCCTGGAGAGGCGCTGGTTCAAGGGCGCCGCGTGTCTGCGGGGCTGGCCCTGGGGATGGGACTCTTCGGCGTGCTCACTGCAAGGCGCTTGCACCGATCGGGCACACTCGTGCTCCTGCTGCTCCTGGTGAATCCTCTGGTGCTCGGGCACCTGGTCCGGGTGAAGGGGTTTGTGCCGGGGGCCTTTCTGCTTTCGTTCTCCCTTTGGTGCCTGGCGGGGCAGAGCCGGAAGGGGCAGTTTCTCGGAGCGGCTGCCCTTGCGCTTGGCACCACCGGGGTGCGGTTGAGCCTTGGGGGCCCGCTCCTGGCCCTGCTTCTGTGGCGCCGTCGAGCCGGTTGGATCTGGGGCGGAGCAGCGGTGGGCGCTTGCCTGGGGTGCCTGCCGTGGTGGGGACTGGACCCGGGCGCCGTCCTGGACCAGGTCTGGGGGGTGCACATGGGACCCTATGGGGAAGAAGGCCTGGTCTCGTTGCTGGGAGGAAAGGCGCTCCTGTTGGGGCACATGGCGCTTTTTGTCGCGCCGGTCGTGGTGTTGGGAGGAATGGTACGTCCCTGGGCAGCACCGGCAGGGGAGGCCGCCGCAGTCCCCTTGCTGCCCATGCTGGGCGCGGGTTTGGGGGTGCACCTCTTGCCGGGCACGGAGCACGGGGAGTACATGGTGGTGCTCTGGCCGTTGGTGGCCCTTGTGGGGGCCGATTGGCTGGGAGTGGTTTCCGGCCGGAGGCGGCAGGGCTGGTGGGCTGTGGCAGGGGTGCACCTCTTGTGGGGTGCCCAGGCCCTTGAGATCAATGCAGCCGGACGGGCTCCCGGGGAGGGGTGCCGGGTCCTGGGGAGGGAGGTAGCCGCTGCTTTGGGCCCCGACGAGGTCTTGCTGGGGTTTGAGCCCCTGGTGGCAGTTGAAGCCGGCCGGCGGGTTCTCCCGGGACTGGAGCTGGGCGCCTTCTCCCTGGCTCGCAGCGGGACCCCTCTGCGCGTCACCCCGGAAGAGGTGGTCATGCGCACAGGTGCACCCCACGTGGGGGCAGTGCTCCTCGGGGAGCGCCTGTTTCTCCATGATGGCTGGAACCGTGGCTATTCCCAGGGGGAGACGGAGCGATGGAGGGCGGACCTCGTCAAGGGTGTCGAGGGGAGATTCTGCAAGCAAATACAGTTGGTTGGGGTAGGGCAGTTCAAGGAACAGATGACGCTCCATGTGCGCGGGGAATGCCCATGATGGGCCGGCGCCTTGGTTGGGTTGCGCTCGTGTGTGCAGTGGCGCTGGCCCTTCGCCTCTGGGCCACGACAACCCTGCCCATGGACTACGACGAGCCGATCACCCTGGAGGCGGCCCAGGCGTATGGGTTGGCGTGGGCTCCGGGAGGCGCCTCCTTGGGCGCCGTGACCGTCAACCGGGAGCACCCGGGGCTGGTGAAGGCCGTGTATGGCCTGGGGCTGGCGGTGGGTGGTCGCGCGCTCTCCCGTGCGGAACAACTGGGGGTGTGCCGGGCGATCTCCGCGGTCCTGGGGACCGCATTGGTGGGGGGCGTGGCCTGGATCCACCCGGGAATGGGGTTCCTCCTGGCGATTCACCCCCTTCACATCAAGTACAGCGCCCAGGCCTCCCTGGAGACGCTGCCGGGGATGCTGACCGCCCTGGCGGCCGTCTTGTGGTTCTTTGGAAGGAGAAAGAGAGGCCGGTGGTGGGCCTGGGCACTGGTGGGCGCGGCTGCAGCCGGCAAGTACCCCTATGGGGTGTTGGGGGGGGTCTTGTTGGCGAGCGGGGTCGGCGAGGCAATTCGAAACCGAAAGGTACCCCGGCTTCTGTGGGGCGGCCCCATGCTCATGGTTGCGGTGTTCCTGCTGGCCAATCCCCAGTGTTGGGGGGACCCATTTGGGGAGCTGTGGCGCTCGGTGGGGTTTCATCCGGCGTACGCCGCGGGTCTCCAGGAGTCGGGAATGTCCAAGCCACCCTGGGCTGTGTTTTCCCACCTGGCGGCGCCCCTGGCCTGGAGGTGGCATCCGGCCCAGCCCTGGATTCCCGTGGAGCCGGTGGCTGTGGTTCTTGGCTTGTGGGGGTTTGCGCGGGGGTGGAAGCTGCCCCGGGTCCGGTTCTTTGGGGTCTGGGCACTTTGCGGCCTGGTGGTGCTTCTGGCCTGGCCCACCCGGTGGCCGCACCACGTGATGCTCGTGCTTCCGGCCTTGTTCTTGGGTAGTGGGTATGGACACCGCACCTCTCGGGGCGGGAAGGAGTGAGATCGTGGGCTGCTTGACCTTGTGGGTCCTGGTGGGAGCCGTCTTTGGCCAGGAGCCCCTGGAGGCGCCTGAGTTCGGGTCTCCGCCGCCTTTGAGCGACGTCAACGGCCAGGTGCCGGTGGCGACGGATGCACCTCTTGCACCGGTGGGGGGCGGCTTCCTGGTGATTCTCAGCGATGGAGACCGCAGCCTTCAGGGAAAGAAGGTGGCCCTTGGAATCGGCAGCGATGGGGGAGAGGCGCTTCTGGTCGACGATGGGCAGGGCATCGACATCGCAAGCGACGACGGCATGTTTTCGGGCCTGGGAAGCGTGGCGGTGGGCGGGGAGACGGCCTTGACGCTTCAAGCGGATGGACAGGTTGTCTGGCAGGGCACAACCACCCTGGAGGCGGGTCTTTCCAGCCCATCTCTGCGCTTGACTTGGAAGGCCGGTGCTGTCGACTCGTTGAGATATGCCTCGGATGGGGGCGCGGCCCCCCCTGAGCAGGTGACGCCAGGGGACCCGGTGGCGCCCACCACAGCAGCTCCGGTTTCCTCCGGTGCAACCGCCAGCGCCTCCGCCACCGCGCCCGTGCCTGTGCCAGCCCAACCGAAGGGACGGGACTGGCTGCCGGTCATCCTGGCGGCGGGGTTGGTGTTTGGAGTCGGGGGAGGCGCCTGGTTCTCCAGCCGCGCCAGTCGCCCGCCGGGGGTTCGCCACCTGGGGGGACAGTCCTTCTCCTGGCCGCCGGGCTGGAACACCGAGGGCAACGTGCAGGTGGTTTCGGTTCCGGGCGATGCGGACAGCTACATTTTGGTGAATGCCCTGGTGCACTGGTTTGGAAACCAGGGGCTGGTGCTCCAGGCGGGTGGGGAGGGCGCATCGGGGAACGGACCCGTGTTCGCCCTGGAATCGGCCCGGCCCACGGTGGGCGAGTTGGTGGCAGCCGGAGAACGGCTGGCGGAGCTGGGGACGGTCGCCGTGGTGGTTCAGGGAACCGCAGCTCTGGAGGCACCCGATGAGGACGAGGCAGCCGATGCGGTGCTCCAGGAGTTGGTGGCGGAGGCAGAACACCCGACCGTCCTGGTGCTGGCAGGAGAGGAGGCCGTCGCCGGAGTGGAGGTGAGAGAGCTCACGCGGTCCCCCGCGGGCCTGGTGCACGAAGGCCGTCCGGAGTTGATTCAAACCCCGTCAGGGTCCTGGACCTGGGCCCAGGGAACTGCCCCCGGCCACACCGGCTGATCTTTCCGGCGCGGGTTGCACTATACTCGGTGTCCTTCACGGAGCATGACCATGCGTTTTCTGATCCTTCCCGTCCTTCTTCTCCCGGCCTGTGGTGGTTCCACACCTGAGGAGGCTGCCCCTGCGGCTCCCGTGCCCGAGCCGGATGCCCTGGTCGAACAGGAGATGGAAGACGCGGATCCACAGGAGTCCCTGACCCCGTCGCCCAACGAGGTCATCCGTGCCATGCGCGCCACTGGGATGGATGTGAAGATCGCGGAGCTCATCCCGGAACGCAACCTGGACATTCGGGCGGACAACAAGCACATCGCTGCTGTGTGGACAGGCATTGTCGCTGCGGACGCCATCTTCACCGGGGAGGATGCCAGCCCGGAAGCCTTCCTGGGGCGCTTGAAATCTGTGGAAAAAGGCATGAAGACCATTGGCGCTGGCGCGGGGGTGCAGAGCGCCATCGCGGACACCATCACCCGCGTGGAAAACGGGACGGCCTCCCGGTCCGAGTTCCTCCGGGAGTTCGAGGAGATGCTGGCCATGAAGGTGCCAGGGGAAGGCTGGGGCCCGGATGATCCCACGGGAATCCTGGTGCAGGCTGGCACTTGGCTGGCGGGAGTGAACCTCGTGTCCAAGGCCATTGTGCAGTCCGAGCGCACCGGGGCCGCGCAGACCCTCCTGCGCCACGGGGATGTGGTGGATCACTTTCTTGAGTACGTGCGCACGGAGGGCATGGACAGCATTCCCCGGGACGGCCTGAAGCCGTTGAATGACGCGCTCGTGCAGATCGGGGAGATCACCCGCAAGACCGAGCTGCTGACCCTGGACGATGCCCGCGCCGTCGAGGCAAAGACCAGCGAAATCCTGGGGCTCTTGATGGGGGCGGAGGGGACGACTGCGGTAGGGACGGCTGCGGAAGGGACCGAAGCAGCAGCCGAGTAGTTTCCAAATCGTGGCCTGGAGACACTACGAGCGTCTCGCTGCCCTCGACGACGACGATGAACTTACCTGTCCACGGAAACGGGGTAGCTTCAGTTTCGAAGGCGAACACGCCAGAATCGGGGGGGGATGCGGTATCCCCCCCGGGAAGTGACGCGTTTCGCGGACACAACTCGGGTTCGCAGTCTGCGAGGGTGTCGATCTGTCCGGTGGAGTGACAAACCGGGGGTGTCGCAGTCTGCGAGGGTGCCGATCTGTCCGGTGGAGTGACAAACCGGGGGTGTCGCAGTCTGCGAGGGTGCCGATCTGTCCGGTGGAGTGACAAACCGAGGGTGTCGCAGTCTGCGAGGGTGCCGATCTGTCCGAAATCGCGACACCAGGAGGGGGGGATGGGGTATCTCCCCACGTGGGTGTCGCGTCGCGTGGGAGAGAGGGGGCGCGCCAGAATCGCGGGGGGATGCGGTCTCCCCCCCGTGTGCTCCACCACCTTGTTTCGTCCCTGGGCATCCGGGGGAAACCCATAGAACACCCCCCCCGGTGTTTCGTAGAGATAGACCGGCGCGTCGTCCGGAATGCCCGGGGGTACCAGAGCAGGGCCTTGCGCACGACCCTCAGCAGCGGGGCCAGGTCCGGGAGCAGGGACCCGGTCGAGGCCCCAGAGCCTGGCACGCCCGATTCCCCCGGTGCCCAGCACGATGGCGTCGTACAAGGGGACTATTCCTGGTGCCAGCCCTCAAGGGCTGCGCTGGTGGCCACCAGTTGTCCCTCGGTGGCGATGTCGTCCGCCGCATCCTCCGCCTCGGGCGCGAGCATGTCCCGGAGGCGAGCGTTTCCCGAGGCCAGCTGCTTTGCGAGGGCGCCCAGCACCAGGCGCCGCATGGCCCGGCCTGCACCGCTGGGCTCCTTGAGCAGGGACTCGTAGGTGTCGCGATCGAGCACGCGAAGATGCACGGGGTTCTTGGTCATGCACGTGGCAGATCGCTGGGTGCGCTCGATGAGCGCCATGTGGCCCAGCAGCGCCGGTGCCGAGAGGGCCGCCAGCTCATGCAGGCGCCCGCGGGGGTCGGTCTTGACGACGCTGACGTCTCCCTCCAGCAGGAAAAAGAGATCGTTGGCGTCCTTCTTTTCCTTGCAGACCATCATGCCCGGCTGGAGCCGTCGATCCTCACAGCGCTCCAGTACATCTGAGAGGTCCCCGGGCTCGACCCCGCGCTGCTGGGTGGATTCCAGCAGGGCTTTGGCAAAGGCAACGCTCATTCGTCTCCCCCGAAGAAGGCCCGCAGCCGGTCCTTCATGGACTTGGGACCCTTCTTGGACCCGGACGGCTGCCGCATGGGCGCGGGTGCCGCTGCATCCCAGAAGGCCTGGATGGTCTGGTTGGTGTTCCGAATGCGCCGGGACATGGTGCCGAGCATGTGGATCTCCAGAAACACCAGGGCTGCGTTGTTGACGCTTGCGGACATGATGCGGGGCCCCAGGATCATGACCCGGCTGGGCTGGGTGGCTCGCACCGTGGCGCTGCGCTTGCCGCCCCGGCTGAACAGGCAGGTCTCTCCCACCAGCTCCCCGGCACGGATGGTGCCCACCACTCGCTCGGCGTTGCCCGAGGTCACCACCGCCTCCATTTCACCCTTGAGAATGAGCAGTGCTGAGGTGGAATCCTCCCCTTGGGTCATGGCCACATCGCCAACCCCCAGGGACCGGATCTTGCCCAGCTTGCCCAGCTCCGCCAGGGCTGAAGGGGGCGTTCCCTTGAACATCAGCAGCCCCTGGAGAGCCAGTACCTTGGCGCTGGATTCGATCATTGTCTGTCCACCATCACTTCTTGGCCAACAACTGCAAGGCCTCGTGGGCCGCCTTGGCCACGCCCGAATCGATATCGTTCAGGTGGGCCTCCAGGGTGGAACAGACTTCCGGGGTCCGGCAGCCGATGTCCTCCAGGGAGCGGCAGGCCTCCGCACGCACCATGGGCTCTGGATCCTCCAGGGCGATGAGCAGGGTGGGAATGGCCTCCTCGCACCCGGAAAAGCCCAGGAGCTGGACCGAGTAGAAGCGGATCACATGGTCCTTGGCGGCCAGGTTGTAGCACTCCACGATGTCGGGCAGGGCGTGTCCGCGATCAAAGAGGACCGCATCAAAGGCAGCATCACTCTTGACGGGATCCGGGTCCCGCATTCGCTGGAAGAGGTCGGCGTAACGAGGG
>CAZSZE010000037.1:34622-39632 GCA_964610645.1 uncultured Enterobacterales bacterium
CCCCCGCCCCCGCCCCGCCCCCCCCCGCCCCCCGGCCGCCGCCCCGCGCCCCCCCCCCCCGGGGGGGGGCCGCGGGGAGGGAGGGGTTACTCTATCCCAGTTCCGGGCCCTGAAAAGCGCGCGACGAAATTCCTTTCAATCGGGCCGGCGCAAGGGCTGGAAGTCGGGGGCAATCGATGATTCTTCTTCTCTCAAACGACGACGGGATCGATGCGCCGGGACTTGGCGCGCTGGCAAAGGCTGCGGCCAACCTGGGGGATGTCTGGGTGGTGGCCCCCGATGCCGAGCGCTCGGCCTGCTCCCATTCCCTCACCATGCACAGGCCCCTGCGCATTCAGGACCGCGGAGACCAGTGGTTCGGCGTGGATGGCACCCCCGCGGACTGTGTTTACCTGGCGCTGCACCAGGTCTTGCCGGAGGAGCCCGCCCTGGTCATTTCCGGAATCAACCGCGGGGCGAACCTCGGCGATGACGTGCTGTACTCCGGGACGGTCGCGGCGGCGCGAGAGGGCGCCTTGCACCATTTGCCGGCCCTGGCTGTGTCGCTGTCCGTGGATTTTGGCCAGGAGGCACACCACTGGGACACCGCCGGCAGTCTGGCCATGGAGGTTGCCGCTGAAATCCTGGAGCAGGGCCTTCCCCAGGGCGTTCTGCTCAACCTGAACGTGCCGGACCTGCCGGCGGCGGAGGTCAAGGGCATCGTGGCGACCCACATGGGGCGCCGCCGGTACCACCCCATGGCCGAGAAGCGCCTGGACCTGCGGGGCAGGCCCTACTTCTGGATCGGTGGCACCCACCAGAAGTTCTGCGAGACGCCCGGGAGCGACGGGCGCACCGTGCGGGCAGGATACGCCAGCTTGACGCCCCTGCAGCCGGAGATGACGGCCCGGTCCACCCTGGAGTCGTTGTCCGACTGGCCGCTGGTCAGCCCCCCCACAGAGACCTGAGCCAGGGCTTCACGGTTTCCTCCACGGCGCCCATGCCATGGCGCAAGCCGAACACCAGCGCAGCGATGGCGATCAGGCCGGCCACCGGAGCGAGCAGGATTCCCGCCAGGAGCAGCAGACCGTCCTCCTCCAGGATGCCCGCAGCCAGGACGAAAATCACAAAGCTCGGGGCGGTGTTGGTCAGGGGAATCGGCAGCATCATGAACAGGGACATGCACACCACAATCACGGCCACCGCACTCAAGAACACCCGGTGGCGCGCCAGGGACCGGATGCGAGGGCGCACGATCCACTCCACAACGGTCAGCAGCCGGCCTCCGTTGCGAATGCTGAAGTCCACGAGGCCGTAGGAAAGCCGCCGCTTGCGGGCCGCCTCGGGCAACCACGGGGTGCTGTGCCCCAGAAACATCTGCCCCGCGAGCAGGGCCATGACGATCCCAAAGGGCGTGGCATACCCAGGGGCGGGAAGGGGAAGGGCAGCGGGCAGGGCGAGAACCAGGAACACGAGCCCAAAGCCCCGCTCGCCGACCTCATCCACCAGGGCCCCAAGGGTGGTGTCCTGACCGTTCAGACCGGCCCGGATCTGCTCCAATTCCTGCGACAGGTGGCGAGGGGCATTCGTCGTCGACATCGGCCCATGCCTAACACCCCCGGTGGGGCTATGTTGACCGGCCTGGAGGACTCCCCATGCTTGCGGAAGACGTGGCTGCGGCCATTCGCGACATTCCCGATTTCCCCGAGCCGGGAATCATCTTCAAGGACATCACCCCCGTGTTGGCCCAGCCGGCCCTGATGCGGCGGATCAACGACCATTTCGTGGCTCACTATGCGGATGCTGGGGTCGACGTGGTGGTGGGCATGGAGTCCCGGGGGTTCCTGTTTGGCGTGCCCCTGGCCATGTCCCTCGACCGGGCGTTTGTGCCGGCGCGAAAGCCCGGCAAGCTCCCCTATGAGTCGGTGGGGGTCGACTACGCCCTGGAGTACGGCAAGAACCGCCTGGAGATGCACGTGGACGCGGTGAAGGCGGGCCAGAAGGTGCTGGTGATCGATGACCTGCTGGCCACCGGTGGGACGGCGGCTGCGACCTGTGAGCTGGTCAGGAGTCTGGGTGGGGAGGTCGTGGGCTGTGCTTTTGTGGTGGAGTTGGGCTTTCTCGATGGACGCGCCCTCCTTGGGGATGTGCCGGTCGAGAGCCTGCTGACCTATTGACGTGGGCACATTCCCCGCCCGGGCTTTCGGGGCGCTGATTCTGCTGGTGGCGGCCCTGTATGGGCGATCCGTTGGATTTGGGTTTGTCTACGATGACCGGGGGCTGATCGAGCTGAACGAGGCTCTGGGGAGCTGGTCGACCCTGTGGGAGGCCCTGTCCCATGACCTGTTCCATTTTTCCCCTCAGGTGCGGGTCTCGCCCTATTGGCGGCCGGTGGTCAGCTTTTCCTACTACGTGGACCACGCAGTTGGGGGGGGTGCGGCCTGGGCGTTTCACGCAACAAATGTGTTGGCTTTCGGGGTGCTCGCGGGGGGACTCTTTCGCCTCCTGCGGCTGAATGCAATCCCTGACAGGGTCGCGGGGCTGCTGGTGCTGTTGTTTGTGGTGCACCCGGTCCAGGTGGAAGGTGTAGCAAATGTGGCTGCCCGGACGGATGTGCTCTGTGCAGCGTTCGGGGTGTGGGCGCTGGGGTCCAGGCGGGCCGGCGTGGCTGCGGCTCTGGTGTTGTTGGCCTGCGGTTGCAAGGAGATCGGGGTGGTCTTTGGGCTGGCCTGGTGGCTTGCCAACCGGAGTGAGGCCCGGTCAGCGCTTCCCCTGGGGGCTGCAGCGCTCTTTGCTGCGGCCCGCGCCGGGGTCATTCGGGGGTGGGATGGGGTCGAGGGGGGGCCGGATGCAGCCTCCGTCCTGGCTGCGCCGGGGCGGACGGTGACGGAGCTGCTGTCGTTGGCGGTGCCGATTCCAGGAACGCCCGGCACACTGCAACCAGATCCGGGCGTCCTGTGGGTTGTTCTTGGGTGGGCTGTGGTTCTGGGGGTCGGGGGGTGGTTTGCAAGAAGGGACGGTCAGCACCGGGTGGGTTGGGTGCTCTTGTTTCTGCCCTTGCTGGCCACCTCGGGTTTTGCGGTGGGGGCTCCCAGGGAGGCGGATGGTTTCCTGGTGGTGCCAGCGGTGGGTGTGGTGCTGCTCTTGTCCCAGTGGGGACAGCAGGGGTTCAGCCGGCGTGTGCAAGGGGGGCTCGTGGGGCTGTCGATCGTCCTGGGTGCTTTGTCCCAGGTCCAACTCGGTGCATGGCAGAGCGAGGAGACATTGTGGCAGTGGGCTCATGGCCGTCGCCCAGGCGATCCCCAGGTCCGCTTGAACCTTGCCAGAACGGTGGTGGAGGCTCGGCCGCAGGAGGCCCTGGAGTTGTTGGCGGGTGTGGAGTTCGGAAACCCCCGGCACCAGCGGGAGGCGGAGGCGGTTCGCGCCCAGGCCTGGTTGAAATCCGGGGACCCAGGGCAAGCGATCGCGCACTTGCAGGCGGCCTCGGCCCTGGACCCGGAAGCTGCCTGGGCCACCGGTACCGGGTGCGTGTTGATGGCGCCCGGGGGCCGGTTGGGGGCGGTCAGCCAGTGCAGGCTCGCGGTGGATCTGCTGCCCGAGGATGCCGATGTGCAGAACGCCATGGGCATTGTGCTTGCAACCCGGGGAGAGGTAGCGGAGGCCCTGGGCCATTTCCGGGAGGCCGTGCGCCTGGCCCCGGACCAGGCGGTCTTCCAGGCGAACCTGGAGCGGGCCCAATTGGACCCACGCGTGTCAGGCTTGGATGCGGGAGAAGGCAGCGGCGACTGATCGCTGCAACCCGGCGAGGTCACCCTCGTTGCGCAGCACCTCCGAGGCAAGGGCCTCTTTCTCGGCCAGGGGCAGCTGCGTGGCGATGAGCGCCAGGGCCTCCGCCTCGCTGACGCCATCGCGGGCCACCAGCCGGGTGCACTGCAGGTCCGGGGAACAGGTCACGACCCACAGTGCATCGTACATGCGCCAGGTGCCGGTCTCCACCATCAGGGCAGCCTCTACAAACGCCAGTGGCACCCCCTGGTCTCGCAGCTCCCCGAGCCGCTCCAACATGCGGGCGCCGATGCGCGGATGCGTGATGGCCTCCAGGTCGGCGCGGGCTGCGGCATCCGACACGATGTGTTCCCGCAGGCGGGCCCGGTCAAGCGTGCCGTCCGCCTGCAGCATGTCTGCCCCGAACCGCTCCTGAATCTCCGCCAAGGCGGGCTGTCCCGGGGCCACGATCTCCCGGGCGATGGCATCCGCATCAAACACCGGCACGCCATGCTCCCCACGGAGCAGGGTGGCCACCGTGGACTTGCCGGTAGCAACCCCCCCGGTCAGGCCCAGGGTGCGCACGAAAGCGGCCCCTTTTCAGTCATCGAACTTTTCGATGTACCGGAAGATGGTGCGGGGGTCCACGTCCAGGTCCCGGGCGGTCTGGGCCTTGTTCCAGTCGTTCATGTCCAGGACCTCGCGGATGTACTTCTTCTTGAAGTCCTCCTCCGCATCCGCCAGGGGCTTGACCTGGCGCTTGTCGCCACGGCCGATTCCCATGTCGTCCGGGGACAACTGGGCCCGGTCCGACATGATGATGGCCTTCTTGACCCGGTTCTCAAGCTGCCGGACGTTGCCCGGCCAGTAGTAGCTCTTCAAGGCCGAGGCGCAGGGGTTGGAGAACCCCTTGGCCTTGGAGTCGTACTTGGCAGCGAACCGCGACAGGAAGTACTGGGCCAGCTGCAGGATGTCGTCCCCCCGATCCCGCAAGGGAGGGAGGTCCACCGGCACCTCGTTGAGGCGGTAGAAGAGGTCCTCCCGGAACGAACCGTCCTTGATTCGCTCGTCCAGGTCCTTGTTGGTGGCAGCGACCACGCGGATATCCACCCGTCGGCCCTCCAGATCGCCCACCCGCTCCACCATGCGGTCCTGCAGCACCCGCAGCAGCTTGACCTGCAGGTTGGCAGGCATTTCCGCGATCTCATCCAGGAACAGGGTGCCCCCGTTGGCCGCCTCGAACTTGCCGATCTTGTCGGCCACGGC
>CAZSZE010000038.1:0-4082 GCA_964610645.1 uncultured Enterobacterales bacterium
CAATCCCATCACGTTCAATGGTCCTGGTCCCCGCACAGTCAGCATCGATGCCATCGTAGACAACATCGTCCGTGATCCCCGGGTTCACCTCGTCCGCATCCAACTGGATTCCCGTCAGTGACTGGAACTCCACGGGAGTAGAACCCGGCTCATCCCAGCAGTCCCCGACCTGCGTGGGATCATGGCGAAAGAACACCGCCGGATTGTTCCAGTCCTCGCAGTCTTCCTCGTAATTCGGGCGAAGATAAAGCCAGCCGTCCATGTCCTGGTCTGCGTCTTTTCCATCGCAGTTGGCATCAATGCAGTCGTAGCCGATGTCCAGGTCATTGTTGGGAAAGAAGGCTGCCCCATCCGCGACGCCATCCTCATCTGCATCCGCCCCGTCGTCGTTGCAGTCTTCCTCCACACCGTCGAAATCATAGAGGGTCCCCCCGTGGTAGCCCGCGGGGTGGCCATCCTCGTCCGCATCAAAGTCGGACCACTCCTCCGCATCGCTGCAGTCCTGGTCGACCCCGTCGTACCAGACCTCAGTGGCCCCGGGTCGAACGTCCGGATCCCCATCATCGCAATCCGCCCCGATCGCTCCTTCGTGATCTGGAAAAGAATCCGTGGTTTCCCCGTCACCGTCCACATCGAATTCCCCCGCCCCGTCGCAATTCTGGTCCACACCGTCGTAGGGTGGATCCTCCGCATCGGGATGCACCTCTTCCGCCGTCATCTCGCTCCAACCCTGCCCACTGACTGGCCGAAACCCCGCCTTTACACTGGACGGGTCATCCCAACAGTCGGCTCCGCCGTGCTCAATCGCAACAAAGGTATCCAAGTCCTGGTCCGCATCGTTCCCATCGCAATTCTGGTCGATTCCGTCGTACCAGACCTCCTGAACCTCCGGGTGGATCGAAGCATCGGCATCGTTGCAGTCCACCGAGCTCGCATGGCCATCGCCATCGTAGTCCTCCACCTTGGACCACCAGGAGGAGCACCCCATCACCATGCCGATCAGTAGGACCATGTGAGCCCCCCTTCCAGCACCAGGAAGCGGTACACGTCTGACCGCAAGGATGCACCTGGACGACTGAAACGGCCTGCATGCACTCCCAGGATCGGCGCGGACTTGCCTGTCCCGAGCACCTTGCGTCCCCTTGCCTCCAGCCCCAGGCCCAGGTCGCCGCCCGGGTTCAACGGTGCAAGGGAGGCGTGGACATCGACTCGGTTCTGTTTGCTGGCGACATGCCCGCTGACCACGCCGGCTGGCACCGCAACCCCTCGAAAGACAGGGCTGTCCCACTGAACCCGGCTCACCGGGGAAGCAACTACCTTGTAGGCACCCCCTACTGTGACGTCCCAGAAGAGGGTTTCGGTTCTCTGGCCAACCCCAACCCCCAGGAGGGCTTCGCGACCTTCAGGGGGGCGGTACTCCCTGGCTCCCGGACCCATGCCAGCTGCGACACGAATCGAGAGCGCACGGTACACGAAAAGCTGCCCCTCGGCTCGGGCTCCGGGAAAGACGTGGCCCCCCTTGAGAGCACCCGTGTCGTGTCCCACGCGGACCAGATCGGCGCCAAACCGAGCCATTGCATTCACATGACCCGTAGGTTGCGGGCCCCACTTGACCTTGTAGGTGTTTTTCTTCTCCCGACCGCCTCCCCGCGAGCCGCCTTCTCTGGAGGCACGCCCGCCTCCGATGGTCTTGGTCTCCTCCGGCGCCAAACGAATGAGCTCACCGTGCCAGCCCTTTTCATCCTTCCACTGGACCAGGTGAGCACCCGCGGTCACAAACCGACGGCCCTGTTCTCGGACAACCTCCCCATCCAGCACCGTCACCTCGGGGACCGCGCGAAAGGTCAGGTCAAGCACGCCTTTTTCCAGCAGCTGGCTGGAGACCTCGTCAAACACCTCTTCCACCTGGGGACCGTACATGGGCTCCCAGGCATCCCGGCTGCCAACCGCATAGGCCCAGGTCAGGTGGTCCCGGGCCAGTTGTTGGTGCCAATCGCTTTCAGCACCTGCGAGGATTTCCCAGGCACCCCGGGCCAGGAACAAGCCCGCAATGTCCTCCCGGCGTACAGGACCGTTGATGCAGCTCTCCATGAGCGCGAGGAGCTCATCGATCTGTCCCTGGGCTGTTGGATCCGCAAAGGCCACGGGCTCGCGGACAGCCTCTACCCGGGTTCGAAAGGCCTCTGGTGTGATGCGCTCTGGGCACTCCGCTGCAACCGAGGAAACCAGCAGGGGGAGAATCCAAGTCCACATGGCGACAGCCTAGGGAGACCAGGTGCCAGTACTACAGCTGGAAGCAGCCGTGCCTGGGGTCCCGTAATTGCTGTTTACCGCGTCGTAGATCTCGGTGGTTGCTGGGTACCCCCAGTTGGAACCGTCGTCGTTGGCAGTGTCCGTCAATTGGTTGGGGTCAAGGCAGAAAGCCACCCCTGTTACCTTGGTCGGCCAGCTACTCGTTCCATCTCGAGGGGCGACCTTGTCAACTTCCTGACTTGCGTAAGGCATGAACAACTGAACCCGACATGTCCCTGTAGCAATATTAAACAACGCATGAGACGTGACGCCAGCTGAAGACGAGTCATTTACGTTGCTGCCATACACATAGTCACAGTTTCCACCGGCAGCGGAGGCAGATTTGCACAACACCGCATAGTCGCCGGCCCCAACTGTCAGCCCGTCCACGGGAATATAAAATCTCCTTGCTGTGGCACTCCCTCCCCCCCCCGAGCCATCGCAGTTGGTGTAAACCGCGTATCCACCCATGTGGTGATCCGTCGTGGTGCTCGTGTTGTAGACCTCGATCCACTGGCCCTGGCTCTGGTCCGAACTGAACCCGGCGGGGTCGCCTTCCAACTCGGTGATAATCATGTCTCCAGCAGAGCGAAATCCCTCGTCCACCAGGTCATCGCAGTCGTCATCCTCCTCGTTGGAGATCTCCGTGCCGCCCGTGTTGATGAGCACCTCGCTGTCATCACAGTCGCTGTTGTCAGCCACCGTGCCCGAGGGTTGGATGCACCGGGCTTGTGCTGTCCCATCCTCATCCCCTTCTCCATCCCCGTCCGAGTCCGTGTAGTAGTCGGTGGTGCCGGTCACACCGCTGTCGTTGTCATCTGCAACGCCGTTGCAGTCCTCGTCGGTGGCAGAGGCATCGCAGATCTCTGTGGCACCAGGATTGATACTGCTGTCGGTGTCATCGCAGTCGTTGTTGGTCGCTGCCTGGCCCGTCGGCTGGTTGCAGGCCTGGGTCGCTGTAGCGGACTGGTCGCCGTAGCCATCGGAATCCGAGTCGGTGTACCAGGCAGTCTGGCCGGTGGCCGAGCTGTCATCGTCATCGGAGAGGCCATCACAGTCCTCGTCCGCATCGGAGGCATCACAGATCTCGGAACCCCCGGGGTTGATGTTGGCATCACCATCGTCGCAGTCCTCAAAGAGGGTCGCGGTCCCATCCCAGCCGTTCACATCTTCGGTGCACTCCACGTACCCGTCCCCATCATCATCAGTCTCATTGGTGGGCACAGCGGTGTTGCAGTCGTTGTCCTGGCCATCGCAGATCTCGGAAGCGGACGGATTGACGGTGGCGTCAGTGTCATCGCAGTCCGTGGAATTGCCCACGAAGCCTGTGGGCTGATCACACTTGTCCTGGTTGGGCGTGGCCGTGCCAAACCCATCGGAATCCGAGTCGGTGTACCAGGTGGTCTGGCCCGTGGCGCTGGGATCAAGGTCGTCGGCGAGGTTGTCGCAGTCCTCGTCCACGTTTGATGCATCACAGATTTCAGTGTTTCCGGGGTCTCGCGCAGCGGTTGTGTCATCACAGTCATCCCCGAGCTTGATCGGGGAGGCGTCCCATCCGCTTGCATGGATGGTGCACTCCACGTACCCATCGGAATCATTGTCCGTCTCGTCTGCAGGAACCCCTGCACTGCAGTCGTTGTCCTGCCCATCACAGATTTCGGCGTCCCCGGGACTGACCGTTGCATCCGTGTCCAGGCAGTCGCCGCCCTGCTTCGACGGGGAGGTATCCCACCCCCCGGAATCGAGTACGCACTCCACGTAGCCATCCGAGTCGTCGTCCACCTCGTTGG
>CAZSZE010000038.1:4182-12921 GCA_964610645.1 uncultured Enterobacterales bacterium
CGGGAGGCTGTTGTTGCAGTTGTTGTCCTGGCCATCGCAAAGCTCGCTGGCTGTGGGATGGATGGTGGCATCGGTGTCGTCGCAGTCATCCCCTTGCAATGTTGGGGAGTCATCCCAGCCGCCGGAGTCAATGGTGCACTCCACGTACCCATCGCCATCGTTGTCTGTTTCGTTGCCTGGAACCCCCGCGCTGCAGTTGTTGTCTTGGCCATCACAGATCTCAACGTCCGCTGGACTGACGGTGTCGTCCGTGTCCAGGCAGTCCGTCCCTGCCGTGACGGCGGAAGAGGGGTTGTCATCGCCGTAGTCATCCAGGTCCACGTCCCGCATGCAGGCGGTTGTGGAGTCATTCGGTGCCGCGCCCGGGTAGGTCAGCACATGGGCGTCGTCACAATCGTCGCCGAACATGTCGCTGAAGCCACTGGTCTTGGACCCCCACCAGCCTTGTGAGTGGATCGTGCACTCCACGTGCCCGTCTGCATCGTTGTCGATCTCGTTGTTTGGAATCGCAATGTTGCAGTCGTTGTCCAGCCCGTCACAGATCTCTGTGGCGGTTGGGTGGATGTTGGCGGCGATGGTCAGGTTGAGGGGCAAATCGCCGTTGTCGTTGCAATCATCTCCAAGTTTCAAGGGAACGGTATCCCACCCATTCGAGTCGATGGTGCACTCGACGTAGCCGTCCGAGTCATCGTCGTCCTCCACCGCTGGAAGGCTGTTGTCGCAGTCATTGTCCTGGCCGTCGCAAAGTTCGGCGGCTGTGGGATGGATAGTGGAATCGGCGTCGTCACAGTCGGTACCAGCGGTCACTGCAGAGGCGGGGGACACGTCGCCATAGCTGTCGAGATCCGCATCGGTTCGGCAGGCGGAGGCAACGCTCTCACTGGATGCAGCCCCCGGGAACGTGAAGGAGTCGCCATCGTCACAGTCCCCGCCGGACATGTTGGTGAATCCAGTTGTGATTGACCCATCCCATCCCTGGAAGTGGATGGCACACTCCACGTGCCCATCGAAGTCGTTGTCGATCTCGTTGGTGGGAAGGACCAGGTCACAATCGTTGTCTTGGCCGTCGCAGATCTCGGAGGCGGCCGGGTGGATCGTCACGTCCCCATCGTCACAGTCCTCCCACGCGGTGACGGCTGTGGTGCCATCCCAACCCCCGGCATCCAGCGCACACTCCACCGTGGCGTCCCCATCGTTGTCCACCTCGTCCAGGGGAATTCCATCGGAGTTGCTGCTGCGACTGCAGTCGTTGTCCTGGCCGTCGCAGATCTCCGGGGCGGAGGGATTGACCGTGTCGTCCCCGTCATCGCAGTCGGTGTTGTTGGACGAGGTGAAGAGGCCGTAGGCCTGGCACCGACAGGTCGCATTCCCCGTGCCAAACGTGTCCCCATCGGCGTCCGTGTAGAAGTTCGTACAGGCAAAGCCTCCCTCGTCGTTGTCTGATCCGTCACAGTTGTCGTCAAAGGTGGTCAGGCAGTTCTCAAACCGACTTGGGTTGACCTCCGCGTTCGTATCGTCGCAGTCCTGGCCAAACACCGTGCCGGCGTTGTCCTGGGCATGGTCCGCACTCTCGTAGAAGTCCCCATCGGCATCGAAATCGGAGGCCCCGTCGCAGTCCGCATCCACGCCGTCGTACCGGACCTCCGTGGCAGCCGGGTTGACGTCCGCCGAGGTGAGTGCGCTGAATCCCTGCAACACCTCCGGGTCATTGTCCGCATCGTCGTGGCAGTCCCCAGTGTCCAGGTGCCAGGTGAACTGGGTGGGGTCGCAGTAGACCGGGGAGTTCACGTCCACGTAGTTGATGATTTCAACGCCCGTGCCATCCTCGACCGAATCCGGCACGTATCGATCCCCATCCCAGTCGCCATCGTTGTTGTCACAGTTGGCGTCGATGCAGTCGTACCAGGGATCGGGGTCATCGTTGGGCATGATGGTGGGGTCGTTGTCATCACAATCGATGAGCCGGTCCCAGCCATCCTTGTCGCAATCGAAATCGTTGCGGTACTCCCCGTCGTTCAGGGGGTCGGCCTCGGTGATGTCGCAGTCCGCGTTGATTCCGTCGTAGCAGGTGTCCGTAGCCTCCGGGTTGATCTCCGCCTCCCCAAATCCCAGGTTGGTCCAGGCGGACCAGGTCTCGGCGTCGTAGACATCGTCCAGCTCGGAACCATCGACGCAGTCATCGCCGAAGGTCCCATCGTGGCGAGGATGGAACGCTGCATCGAACCCATCGCCGTCCTGATCAAAGTCGTTGGCGCCATCGCAGTCCGAGTCCACCCCGTCGTACCAGGTGTCTGTGGCGTCCGGATGGACCTGGTGAGAGGCCGGTTGTTCAAACCCCTCCCCGTCCACGACCTCGAAGTCATCGCCCGCACCGGGATCATCCCAGCAGTCCTTCCCGAGCATGCCGTTGGGCCTTTCGTGCAAAGCGGAATCAAAGCCATCCCCATCCCGATCGAAGTCATTGGCTCCATCACAGTTCTGGTCGATGCCGTCGTACCAGACCTCCTCTGCCTCCGGAAAGATGTCTGCATTGAGATCGTTGCAATCCACCCCACTGGGGATCCCGTCTCCGTCCAGGTCTGGAAGCTCCCAGCTGACGCACCCGACAGCCACTCCAAACCAGGCGAAGATCAGCCCTGGCGCAGGAGCGCGAAGGCGGCTCATCGCCCCTCCAAGACGGTAGGACCCGTGGCTAAGCACCCCGGCAGGTTACCCGTGGCCATTGCACGGGATCAACTGTTGGTGAAATCCGACCCCCATCCTGTGTCTTTTCCCCTTCACCACCAGTCGGAACGCAGCCCATGATCAACGTGCAGGGGCTCACACGACGCTTCGGTCCTACGACCGCAATTGCCGACCTGGCATTTCGGGTCGGAGCAGGTGAAGTCGTGGGCTTCCTGGGTCTCAACGGGGCCGGAAAAACCACTACCATGAGGATTCTTGCCGGTTCGCTCGGACCTTCCTCCGGATCGGCCTCCATCGACGGGCACGACATCCAGAAGAGCCCCCGTTTTGCAAAGAGCAAGGTTGGGTACCTTCCGGAACGTCCGCCGGTCCATCCCGAGATGTCCGTCAGGGGCTACCTGGCCCATGCTGCCCGACTCAAAGGGGCCACACCGAAATCGGCGGTTGCCTCCGTCATGGCCCAGACGGGATTGGAGGCCGTGGCGCATCGACTGATAGGAAACCTCTCCAAGGGCTACCAGCAAAGGGTCGGGCTCGCACAAGCCCTGGTGCACAAACCGGCGGTCCTCATCCTGGATGAACCGGAAACAGGTCTAGATCCTGCCCAACGGCTGGAAATCCGCAGCCTCATTCGTGGGCTGGCCGATGAACGAAGAGCCATCCTGCTTTCCACCCATGTCCTGGCAGAGGTCGAGTCGCTCTGCACGCGAGTGCTGGTGATTCACAAAGGGCGCATTGTCGCCCAGGACGACATGGGCGCCCTGCAGACCCTGCAACTACAGGTGGCGCATCCTGGACCAGCAGCCCTGAAGGCCCTGGAAGCAGTCGCAGGAGATGGACGGGTCGAAGCCATGGAAGGAGGCCGCTATTCCCTTCCTGGCGAGACGGATCGAGAGGCCATCTCAAAGGTCGCCACCGAGTTCGGGCTGCTGGAGTTGACCCGCAGAAACCGACTGGAAGAGCGGTTCATGCGCTTGACCCGGGGCGATGCATGAGGCCCGTCCTGTCCATCGCCCGCCGGGAGATCGGTGCCATCTTCGCGACCCCCGTGGGATGGGCCTGCCTGTCGTCCCTGCTGTTGATGACGGGCCTGTTCTTTGCCTGGATGCTCGGCCTCTATGCGGAAACAGCACTCCAGGCGGCCACCAGCCCCTGGGACGACCCGGTCAACCTAAACGACCACCTTATCGCTCCCTTTTTCGGGAGCTGGGCAGTCATCCTGCTCTTTCTCTGCCCAGCCATCAGCATGGGCCTGATCGCCCAGGATCGAAAGGAGGGAAGCCTCGAACTGCTTCTCACATCGCCTGTCAGCACCACGCAGATCGTGCTTGGAAAGTACCTGGGCGCCCTGGGGTTTGTGAAGGTGATGGTGCTGTGTACCCTGCACTTCCCGGTGCTGTTGTGGTGGCTGGGTGAGCCGGACCCCGGGGTGCTGCTTTCCTGCTACCTGGCGATTCTCCTGCTCTCCAGCGCCTTCCTGGCTGTGGGTCTCGCTGCATCCGCCATGACCCGGAGCCAGCTGGTGGCGCTGTCGATCTCTTTTGCGATTCTCCTGGGGTTCTGGGTGCTTGGCGCCACAGATGCCCAGGCCAGCGGGTGGCTGGCGAACCTGGTGGACCACGCATCCCTGCTGGACCACATGGGGCGGCTGACCCGGGGGGCTCTGCACACGAGGGACCTTGCGTACTTTGCGGGGTTCACGGCGTTTTTCCTGTTTGTCGCCCACCAGCGAATCGAAGCCATGCGGTGGGCGGAATGAGACGCATCGCACGGGTTTCCTGTGGGCTCTTGGGCGCGGTCCTGGTGCTGGGGTTCCTGGCCCACAGGGTGGTGACCGAGACCGTGGCGGCTGCCCCCTTTGGCGGCGTGGGTGCAGCACTCCTCTTGTTGTACCTGTGGCTGGACCGGGAGGCAGCGCAGGAGACAGTCCGGGATCCCACCTTTCGCAACGCGGGCAGGTTTGCCGGGGTGATTGGATTGGCGGCCGCTGTGGTGGTGGCCCTCAATGCCGTCGCAATTCGACATGATCGGGAGTTCGACCTGAGTCTGTCCCGCGCCCACACCCTCAAGTCCCAGACCGTTCAGATCCTTGCATCCCTGTCGGCACCCGTGGAGGTCGTGGGCTTCTTTGTTGCGGGAAGCCCGGAACAAGCAGCCTTCCTGGCATTGATCAAGCGCATGGCGCTGCACACCTCCCAGCTGGAGTACCGCACGTTGGACCCGGTGCGGGACCCGGCCAGCTACCGCAAGTATGAGAGGTTCATGGACCCGGCGGCACTGGGTTCCGACCGGATCATCCTCTTGCAGGAGGAGCGATCCGAGGTCTTGTCCGGCCGGACCTCGGAGAAGACCCTGCTCGACGGACTTGTGCGCCTGACCTCGGGGATTGAGCACCGGCTCTGTTTCACGGTGGGCCACGGGGAGCGCGGGGTGGATGCGGATGAAACGCTTGGGGGGTACGGGGCGGTCATCCAACGGCTTGAGGGCCAGAACTACCGGGTAAACAACCGAACCTTGCTCCGGGAGGGGCTCGGGGGCTGCGAGATCGTCGTGGTGGCGGGTCCCAGGGTGGGCTTTCTCCCGGAGGAGCGGGCGTTGATCTGGGACCACATCTCGAGGGGCGGGGCCGCACTTCTGCTGCTGGATCCTGTGAATCCAGATGCGGTGGATCCCCTGGCGACGGAGCTTTCCCAGTACGGGTTCTCGGTGGGCCGAGACCTGGTGCTGGAGGTGGACCCCACACGGCAGCTGGCCGGAGTGGATGGCACCTGGGTGGTGCTGGACTCGAACTCGTTTGGCCCCCACCCCATCGCGGATGGCTTGCGCCACAGCGTGGTCCTGCAAGGCGCCCGAAGCGTGGACATGTTGAAAACAGAGGGGCGAACCCTGGAGCTACTGGCGGTCACCACCGCCCAAGCCTGGGCAGAGACGAATCCAGCGAGCCTCCTGGGCGAGATCGCTGCAGAGCCGGATCCCGAGACCGACCGCATGGGCCCCATTCCCCTGGGCGCAGCCTCCGAGCCGGCGGCCGGTTCCGGGGAAGGGCGACTCGTGGTCTTCGGGGATGCCGACTTTCCCTCGAACCAGTTTGTGCTCCAGGGCGTGGGGGATGACTTGTTCCTGAACGCATTGGCCTGGCTGGCTGAGGAGGACGAGCAACTTGCCGAGCGGGCCCAGGACAGGGAGCCACCCTCCCTGCATGCCACCCAGGCACAAATGCGCATTGTGTGGCTTGTCAGCGTGTTGGCAGCACCGGGCCTGGCCATGTTGGCCGGGATCGGGTCCTGGATTCGAAGGAGGGGGCGGTAGCCCGGTTTCTACCCCAGGATCTTCTGCAGCTGGGTGGCAAGGCCCAGGTTGCTGGCGGTCAGCTTGCCGGTCATGAACAGCTTCATGCCGATTCCCGGGTTGTCCAGCAGTGACTCCCAGTCCTCCTTGGCACAGGCAATGACGCAGTCCGGGGCTTCGTGGGCGCCCTCGGAGACGGTCCCACCCGAGTCTCCACTCATGTCCACGGTCCAGGTGCCAGCGTCCGAGATGTCGAACTGGAACACCTTGCCTACCGAGGCGGCCAGATCGCCTTGCCTCTCGAACTTCTCTGGCAGGGTTGAGTTGAAGAACTCTGCTGTGTCGGCCATTGCGGCGCCCTCCCAGTGCCCTGGATGTACCGCTGGCAGGGCAAGGCTGCAAGCGCCGTTTTCATTCCCCTCCCAGGTTCGACAGCCATTGGTTCAAAGTCCGCCTCGGCCCCAGGTGAAGGCGCTCCCAATCGTCCGCTGCGGTCTGCTGGTCCCGCAGCAAAGCCTCCACCTCCGAGGACATGCGTCGGGGCACCCGGGACGGCTTCTGTCCCTCCCGCGTGCAGACTTCCTGGGCAAGAGCAGAAACCCGCCAGCGCTCCGGCCCCAACAGCTCCAGGAATTCCCCGTCATGCTCCCCCACCATGACCCGCCGCACCGCCCGGGTGGCGTCCTGGATCCACAAGGGCTGAACCCACGCATTGGGCCCAGCGATTCGGGGTGCCTTTCCCGCGGACAGGGCGGACAACCACGGAGATGTCAGCGCATCCCCTTGCCCAAACACCACCGGAAGGCCCAGACACACGGCAGGTGGCGCACGATCAGCCACCTGTTGTCGGGCCGCATGGTGCGCCCGGCCGCCCACGGAGGTCGAATCTGCCGATGCACCGGTGGGTCCCAGGAGGATGAACCGCTCTGCATCCGCTTCCTTGGCAGCCCGGGCTGCTTGCAACACCCCTATTTCAGCCACGTCCTTCACCCGGCTTGCATCCGCGCTCCACGCCGCGAAGACCACCACCTCAGCCTCCTCCATGCCGGAGCGCAGCCCGTCCCCAGAAACAGCATCGCAGTGCCGCCACAAGGCTGGAAGTGGAGCGGGGGAAGGCGCCAGAATGGTGACCCGGTGCCCCTGGGCCGAGAGGTCCCGACACAGGGCCTGGGCCACCCGGCCCGCACCCACAATCGCCACACGCATCACCGGGCTGCGTCCAAGAGGCGAATGAAACCAAAGAGTTGCTGCCCATCCACGGCAAACCGTCCCAACGTCTCGGACCCCCACCCATGCCAGTCCGAGCCCCCGGTGAGGGCCAACCCCGCCTTCTTGGCGAGGTTTTTCATGGTGCGGCGCTTCGGGGCCCCCATTCTTGGCCGCACCCCTTCCAGGGCATGGAGACCCAGCTTCTGCAGGGGCCTGGCCCACTCGGTGGCCCAAGCCAGGGGCGGATGGGCCCAGGAGGTGATTCCCCCTGCGGAGCGTGCCCGCTCAAGGCCTTCTTCAAGGGTCAACTCCAGGGGAGGCAGAAGGCCCTTCCCACGGGAGAGGTGGTCCCGGAAGGCGGCGTCCACGGAACCTACATGCCCTGCAGCAACAAGCGCCTGGGCCAGGTGGAATCTTGTGAGGGAGGTCTCCCCCCTCCGGGCCTCCTCGGTCGCTTCAGGAATGTCTGAGAGGTTCAACTTTTCACGAATGTACTCGTAGCGATTCGCGCGGCCCTGGGCCTGCCCGGTGCAGAATTCCCGGAATTCCGCTGGCATCTGGGAGGGAAAGTAGACCAGCATGTGCAACTCAACGTCTTCATAGAGGACCGAGATTTCTGCGCCGTGCAGCAGGTCCAAGGCGTACTCACCAAAGGTGTGGCGCCCGGCAGGGAGGGTCGGGCCGAGATCGTGGTCGGTCAGGGCCACCACGTCCAGGCCACCCTGGGCGCACAGGGCCAGCACCTCTTCGGGGGAGTTCGCGCCATCCGACAGCCGGGTGTGCAGATGCAGATCCCACCGGGCGGATGCGGATCGGACATGCTGCGAATTCACGCGCTCTCCGGTGCAGCCTCCAGCCGGCTTTCCACGTCTTCGATCAAGCGGTGGTGGGTCTCCAGGATCGCCCGCATCTCTGCAAGATGCTGCAAGCGAATGCTCTTGAGGTGAATCACCTCCTGGAGAAGCTCCCGGTGCTCATCATGGGCCTGGGACAGCACGCGCTGGGCATCCAGCCTTGCCTCCCCCAGAAGAAGGTCCGCCTCCCTGCGGGCTGATCCGTTCATGTCCTCACTGAATTTCCGCGCCACCATGAGGGTTTCCTTGACCGCATCCTCGTCCGAACGCAGGCGGGCAATTTCCTTGTCCTTTTCCGACAGGGAGCCCTTCTGCTCATGGTTTTCCCGAATGAGTTCCTCGAGGCCTTCTCGCACCTCCTCCAGGAATGCCCCCACTTCCTCCGGGTCGTAGCCCTTCTTGTTCATGGAAAACTTTTTCTGGATGATGTCCAGCGGTGTGACCCGCATGCTCAATCTCCTTTGTCCGTTGGGACAAACTCCAGGGGTTCCTGAAGGCGAACGTCCGTCCCGGGGTAGCGCACCTGGAGCCGCGCTGCAAAATCGGACAGCCTCTCGTCGCTCCGCGCGGAGCGGGAAACAAGGGGCTGCAGGTCCCGGGGCACCTGGGGAACTGTCGCCAACAGCAGGCGCTTCCCCGGCCACCGAAGCTGGTAGTCCCCAACGCCAGTGGCCAGCTCTCCCTTGTCGGAGGGTCGCCGGGA
>CAZSZE010000038.1:12931-39255 GCA_964610645.1 uncultured Enterobacterales bacterium
GCCCCCCGTCTCCTTCCACCACCGCCACCAGCCAGGCGCCATCCGGCGCATCAAACCGGGCAGCCACCCAGCCCTCGCTCCTGGCAAAACTCGCCTGCATGGGAAAGGTGGGGGCCTCGTTGGACCGTCCAAGTACCAGGAATCCTCCAAGGAAGGCCAACAACGACAAGAGCAGGGCAACACTCCACCACCGTCCAGCCGAAGGGTCCGCCGGCAAAGGCCTGGGAAGGGGGCCCACCGCATCGATCTCCCCCCACTGCCTGGAGCGGGTCAACTCCGCAGCAGCCACGGCCACGGGTCCCAACAAGACCCCGTGGGACCACCGCCCCGGTCCTTGCACCTGGGCGCCTCGAATGTACTGGCGGGGAGGACTTCCCCGCCCCGCTGCTTCCCACAGGGCATCGTTCAGGTCCGGGGCCTGGGCCGGGTGCAGGAGCACCGTGTCCTCGTCCGCGCGAATGCCGGGGTGCCCCAGGCGGGCGTGCAGCGTGTCCCGGTGGTGCCGGGCATCCGGGTGGAGGTGCAGGGCAAGAACCGTGGTGTGGGATCGGGCAATGGGATCGGTTCCTCCCGGGGGAACCAGGTCCGCCGGCGAGAGATGCCCTCCTCGAACCAGGCGGCTTGCCCGGGCACAGCGACAACACCGCTCCACGTGGCCCTTTCGCGCGATCTCCACAGCCTCTTGTCCACCCTTGCAGTCCGGTGCAGGCAGGCTGGCCAGTCCCACCAACAGGTCATCCAGCTGCCGTAGATCCACGTGGGCCAGGGAGATGGCATCCGCTTGCAAAATCGCGCGAAGGGCGCCGCGCACCCCTTGCTGGCTGCTCTGGATGATGGCCAGGTCCCGGCCCGCGATCTCCGCCACCTTCTCCAGGGGGGTCTCGTCGCCGTAGGCCATTCGAAAGACCCATTGGCCGAGGGGATCCAGCACGTCTTCCAATCGCTCCCTCCAGCGATGGCGCGGCTCGAATCGCACCTGCAAGTCCATTCGGCGGCGATAGCGTCGGTGTCGAACCCGCTCGATGTACTCCCTCGTGAACAGGGACGCGAGGGTCTCAGCCTGGTTTGGCTCCACGTCGCTTGGAAGAGACAGAAGGGCGTGCTCCCGGGCCTCGAACAAGGTGTCCCCCCGCGGAGACAAGCCGGCGCGGTGGAGCTCCCACGCCACGCGAATGGTGACCGGGGCCCAACAAGCGCGAATCACGTCGACGGAATCAACGCGGAGAGTCGGTTGGGAGAGCAAGGCGGGAAGCAGCAGGAAGGGAGAGAGGAGGGTCCACCATGATTGTAACCATGCGACCGCTTTGGCGAGATATGGAATCCCTCGTCATGCATCCTCTGGACCTCTCCATCGTTGTGATCTACCTGTTGGGGGCCCTGGGGGTGGGGCTGGCTCTGGCCCGCAGGGCAAGCCAAAGCAGCGAAGAGTACTTCCTCGCGGGGCGCTCCCTGCCCTGGTGGCTGGCTGGCACCTCGATTGTGGCCACCACCTTTGCTGCGGACACGCCCCTGGCCGTCACGGGGCTTGTGGCGACTGGCGGCATTGCCGGGAACTGGATCTGGTGGTGCTGGGGCATTGCCCACGTCGTGGCTGCAGTGATTTTTGCGCGGTATTGGCGGCGCCTCCGGGTGGTGACCGATGCCGAGGTGCTGGAGGTCCGGTACGCGGGGCGAACATCTGCACTTCTGCGGGTGGTGAAGGCGGCCTACCAGGCGGTGTTCTTGAACTGCCTGACCATGGGCTGGGTGATTCTTGCCATGCGAAAGGTGAGTCTGAACCTGTTTCCAGAGCAGGATCCGCTGCAGGTGACTTTCGGGCTGATGGCCCTGGCGGTGTTCTACAGCATGCTGGGGGGCATGCGATCGGTCGTGCTGACCGACCTGGCCCAGTTCACCCTGGCCATGGTGGGGGCGGTCCTGCTCTTGGTTCATGTGCTTTGGGCCCCGGAGATTGGGGGCATCGCCGGCCTGGTGGAGAAACTGCACGAGACCTACCCGGAGAAGGCTGGATCCATGCTGTCCTTTGTTCCGGAGGGGGACCTCCCCCAGATGCCCATTTTCCTCTTCGCGGTGCTGATGACCGTGGGGTGGTGGAGGCAAGCGGAGGGCGTGGGCTACATCGTGCAGCGCATTGGGGCGACCCGGAGTCCTGCGGATGCAGAACGGGCGAGCATCTGGTTTGCGGTGCTGCACAATGCCATCCGGCCCTGGCCCTGGATCCTGGTGGGGCTGGCAGCGCTTGTGTTCTGGCCTCTCGGCAGCATGCCGGACATGGGGGCCTGTGCCGACACGCTCGTACAGTGTTCCGCCGGCTACCAATGCTCAGACAACCTGTGCATCTTTGACCGGGAGGCGACCTACGCCACACTTCTGGTCCAGCAGCTTCCCCCCGGCGCCCTGGGCATTGTGCTGGTCAGCCTGCTTGCCGCCTTCATGTCCACCATTGATACCCACGTGAACTGGGGAGCGAGCTACCTGGTACGCGATGTGTGGCAGCGGTTTGTGGCCCCGGGTGGATCTCCCCGAAAAGAGGTCCTGGTCGGTCGAATCGGGGTGGTGTGCATGGCGGGAATGGCTGCCTTTGCCTCCCTGCGTATGAATTCCATCGTGTCCGTCTGGATCTTCCTGCTGACACTCGGCAGTGGCCTGGGAAGTGTCGCGGTGGCCCGGTGGATCTGGTGGCGGGTCAATGCCATTTCAGAGCTCTCCGCGCTGGTGACCTCCACCGCCTTGTCCCTCTGGGTGGTGGCTGCCGGTGTTCCAAAGGCCGAGGGCATTCTCTGGGTGGCCTTCGGCAGCATGGCCGTTTGGGTGCCGCTGGCGTTGTTTGTGGCCCCCACCCCGCCGGAGCGCCTGGACGCCTTCTACCGAGCGGCGCGCCCCGTGGGTTTCTGGGGACCTGTGGCTGCGAGAAACCCGGAGGTTGCAACCGGGCTTGAGCGCGGCGCGGGGGTGCGGGTCGGGGCGGGCCTGCTCGCGGTGTACGGAACCTTGTTTGGCCTGGGAGGCTGGATCCTCGGCTCCCAAGCCGGGGCCTGGTTCGCCTTGTTCTTCTTTGGAATGACCGCGTTTGTCTGGCTTCTCAAGAGCGCCCGGGAAGAATCCGACGACGATGCTCAAGAATCAACTGGCTGATCCGAAAGGACAGGTTGATCCGAAAGGCGCCGAAGAAAACTCCGACGCCAAGGGGACCAGTGAGTGTATTCTCACTGGTTACAAAAGCATACGATTATGCGGCGACGACGAGGGCAGCGGCGTTGACAGGCGCCATGGCCTCTTGCTCCGCCAGGATGTCATTGACGGTGGCTGCAGCTGCCACGGTCGCAAGTTCCTCGTCCCCGTAGAGGGAAAGATATTCCTCGTAGAACAAGGAAACGAGGTCACCGATGTTCGTTGTGGTCTTGCGTTGGTTGCGTTTCGTCATGATGGCCTCACAGGTTTGGAGGAAAACCCGTCCTTGGGTCGCTTACCAGGCGTCAACGGTTGGCACCGGGCGTTTATTTCATCCTTTGTGGAATGCAAAGTTCATGCCAGTCAAGTTTCCACAAAGACAGCGGAATGTCCGACAAAGCAAGACGCCGTGTGTCCGAATTATTCAACCAACGTCAAGTGATGTTTACGTAGGCCGCCACCAACAGATCCACCGATCCACTGCCAGCCTCCAGAAGTGCTCGGGCACAATCGGAGGAAGTCGCTCCGCTGGTCACCACGTCATCCACCAGGAGGATTCGGCGCTGATTCCCCGGCACGCGGGCAGAAAAGGCCTTGGCCACATTGCGGGATCGGGCCGCAAGAGGGAGAGACGCCTGGACACGCCGCTCTTCCCTGCGAAGCACCTTCAGCACGGGCACACCGAGGGACGCCCCCACCTCCTTCGCCAGCACCTCCGCCGGGGAGAATCTTCGCCGTCGCCAGGCGGAACGTGACTGGGGCACCGGGACCACGGTGTCCACACCCTGAACCGAGAGGACAGCGGCCTGGCCAACCCATCCTCCCAGCTCCCGCAAGGACACCGGATCTGGCCGGTATTTCCCCCGTCGGATTCCGGCGCCTACCCGCCCATCATAGGGGCCATACCCCCAGGCTCTCTGTACCCCAGGGGGGCGCCGAACCAGGGATCGCAGAGATCGGGGCAGCCCATCAATGCACTCCGGGCACCAGGCGCTTGCCTCTCTTCCCCAGCGCTCCTGACCACAGCCAGCGCACTCGGTGGGGGCCAGCACGTCCAACACATCACAAACCCATCCGCGCATGATTCAACTCTCCTGTAGCGGTAGGTAGACACCGAACAGCAAAGGTCAAGCGTGGTGGTAGGGTTCCCGCCGAATAATGGTCCAGGCGCGGTACAGCTGCTCCAGGACCAACACCCTGGCCACCTGGTGGTTGAGCACCATGGGGGACAGGGAAATGCAGCGCCGGGCCTGGGATCGCACAGCTTCCCCGTGACCGTAGGCGCCTCCAATGGCAAAAACCAGGCCTGAGGCCCGTTCCTGCCCGGCTTTTTCCAACAGTTCGGCCCACGCCTCGGAGGAGAGGGAGTCGCCCCGCTCGTCGAGCGCGATGAGCCACTCCCTGGGCCGCACAAGCTTCAGAAGCCGTTCCCCCTCGTCTTTCTGTCCTTCTCCGACAGCGCTCCCCCGGTAGGGCCGTGCTTGTACCTCCTCAAAGGAGGTGTACCGGGCGATCCGTCGCCCATAGTCCTTGGCGGCCGTGTCCGCCCAGCCCGTGCGGCCTCGGGAGAATGTGATCAGCCGAATCTTCACACTGCGGTGCTGGCAATCCGGGGCGCTTCCCCTCTTGGCTTCAGTTCTGTACGAGGGGCATCACTCCAGAGTCCCTCCAGGTCGTAGAAGCCCCGCATGGGCTCATCAAAGACGTGCACCACAATGTCTCCGAAATCCAGCAGCACCCAACGGGCGCCGTCGAATCCCTCTGTGGAAATGGGGGCCACGTCGTATTCCAGCTTGAAGGTCTCCAGGATCGCTTCTGCAATGGCCCGTACATGGCGACGGTTGGTTCCGTTGCAGATGACGAACTGGTCGCAGAAGGAAACGCGACCCTCGAGGTTCAGGACAACAATGTCCTCGGCCTTCTTGTCGTCGGCGATCTGAGTGGCAAGGCGAGCGAAGTCACGCGAGTCGCGAATAGCAACCTCCCTGGTTGGGGGAATTGAAGAAGGAAGGTCCGTTGGTTCTCAACGGATTCCTTCGGAGTGAAGGGCCATGGAAGCCGACCGAACCCGACACCCGCAGATGCGTTCATGGAAGCGGGGTTTGGGGTTCAAGGGAAGGTTCACAAAAAGGGGCGGTCCAAGCGGACAGTTCGCGTACGACCAGACTCTATCGTACCCGTGTCTTCCCCTGCTCGGCAAGAGGAGTTGCCGGCTTGAGGGAGACTCAGTCCCTCGCTGGCCGGTCCTCGAGCAACGGGCGCCTCGCGCGGGAGGGAGGGGACAGGTCCGGGAACACCCCGAAGTCGGCTCTTTCCAGCTCCAAACCGACCGTAACCGGTCGCTCGTCGTTTCCGGACTCGAGGTAGACGCCTTTCATCTCTGCCCGAAGGCGCACGGCCGTGGCCTCGTCCAGGACAAAGCTACCGGACAGTGACTTGGGGCGGTGTGGGCTGGGAGTTGGCGCCCCCTCCTGGGAGGTCATGGACAAAAGAAACCGGCGCGCGGGCCGAGACTCCACCACCTCATCTCCATCCGCCGTGGACACATGGGCGCCCCGAAACGGCTCCAGCGCACGCTCCCAGTAGCTCCAGGTCCCAGCCAGTTGGACCCGGTACAGTTCCGCATCTCGCGCCTGCCGGAAGCGGCCCTTCCCAGCGCGGGTGTAGGCCACGCCCCCCACCACCAGCACCTCGGTGGCCAAACGATCATCCCGCAGGCGTCGCACCTGGAAGTGATCCAAATCGCCCCAGACAAGCTCCAGGGTCTCAGTGGTTCTCCCTCCCCGCGCCGATCCCCGATCCCAGGAAAGCGTGGACGACATCCGGTGGGGCCCCAGGCCAGTCACCGACTCAAACGAGACCTCCTTGGATGCCAAGAGGGCTGATTCCTCGGAGACCGCCCCTCTCCCACAAGAGAGGAGGAGCAGGATCGCCGACACCGCTGTGGCAAAACCGGCCACCGCCTCTACTCCTCGTCCTCCTCGAGCATAGATCGGAGGCGACGAGCGCATTCTCCCACCAGGTCATCGATTCCCTGCCCGGTGACCGAACTGATGCACCAGGGCCGCATCCCAAGCTGCAGTTCGAACCGCTGCAGGAGGGGCGCCAGTTCTTCGTCCGACAACAGATCCACCTTTGTGAGCACCGGAATCTGGGTGCGACTGGCCAGCTTCTCGGAAAACGCAGCCAGCTCCCCCACCAGCGCCTCAAAGCGCTCCAGGGGATCTTCCACCGCCTCGCCAATCTCCATGGCGCTCACCATGTGCAACAGAAAACTGCAGCGCTCCACGTGGCGCAGAAAGCGATGCCCCAACCCGATCCCCTCGCTCGCCCCGGCTACGAGGCCCGGGATGTCCGCCACCACAAAGCTCTCTTCGCCCCCAGGAGACACCACGCCAAGGTTGGGAACCAGGGTGGTGAAGGGGTAGTCCGCCACCTTGGGCTTTGCGCGGGAGATACGCGAGATCAGGGTGGACTTCCCGGCGTTTGGAAAGCCCAGCAAGCCCACATCCGCCAGGAGCTTCAGCTCGAGCCCCAAGCGGCGCTGTACCGCAGGGCCGCCCTGCTCCACCTGCCGCGGGGTCCGGTTCGTGGACGACTTGAAGTGGCAGTTGCCCCGCCCACCGCGCCCACCGCGGCAAACCACGGCCACCCTTCCCTCCTCGGCAAGATCCGCCACCTGGACCTCCTCATCCAGATCCCGAATCACCGTCCCCACCGGGACCTCGATGACCCGGTCCTTTCCATTGCGGCCCGTCATGTTCTTGGCGCCGCCGCCGCCGCCGCCCTTTGCCGGGTACAGGCGTGTTCCCCGCAGGTGGTACAGGGTGTTCAGGCGCCGGGTGGCCACCAGGACCACGTTGCCACCACGGCCACCGTCCCCACCATCAGGCCCCCCCCGCGGGGTGTACGGCTCCCTGCGAAACGAGAGTGCCCCGTCCCCGCCACGGCCGGACACACAGGTGATCTCAACCTCGTCAATGAAGCGCATGGGCGCCTAAGGTCTACTGGTCTGCGTAGACGGAGATGCGCTTCTTCCCGCCGCGGAAGGTCTCAAAGCGAACCGTTCCGTCAACCAGGGAGAAGAGCGTCCAATCTCGACCGGTGCCCACGTTCTGGCCCGCGTGAAAGCGGGTGCCCAACTGGCGCACCAGGATGTTTCCAGCGCGAACCGCTTGGCCATCACCCTTCTTCACACCCCGGTATTGGGGGTTGGAGTCACGTCCGTTCCGGGTGGAACCCTGGCCCTTTTTATGTGCCATGGCAGCCTCCTAAGCCTCGATGGCCATAATTTCGAGGGTGGTGTGGGAGTGCCGAAACCCGCGGATCTTGCGGCTGCGCTTCCGGCGCTTGTACTTGTAGGTGATGACCTTGTCGCCAAGCTCATGGGAAAGCACCTTGACCTTCACCTTGGCGCCCTTCAGGGTGGGGTCACCGATCTTGACGTCATCGCCGTCGCCGACCATGAGCACGTCATCCAAAGAGATCTCGGTCCCCACCTCCGCATCGAGGCGGTCCACTTGCACGTGGTCCCCCGCAGAGACGCGAATCTGGCGGCCAGAAGTTTTTACGACTGCATACATGGGAGGCTCCCAAACGGTGGCGGACGGGGACCACCCGTCGCAACCCCCGGCTTTTAGGGGGTTTGGGGGGGGATGTCAAGGCAGAACGCGGTGCCCCAACAGATGGCGCAACTCGTCCAGCCGGGCCTGGACCTCGTCGGCGCCGAGGTCACGATAACGCTCCGGGAGCATTCTCCTGGAGCTGGCCTCGAAGACCGCGAGCATCTCCATGAAAGCCAACATGCGGGTGTCCTTGGAGGGAATCACATCCAAGACCGCATTGGACAGGTCTTCCTGGCTGATCTCCTCCCGCCCGTCCCGCCCGGCGTTGGCGGAAGCCGCCAACAAGACCGCCTCGATCTCTGCGGCTGAGTACCCATCGGTTCCCTCGACCACACCGGCAATCTCAGCGCCTTCCTCCAAGGGCAAGCGATTCTTCCGCACCAGGGCCCGCACGACGGCTTCGCGCTCCACCCGCGACTCGGGGAAAAAGAACGGGATCTTCAGGTCAAACCGCCCCGGACGCTTGAGGTCTGCATCCAACTTGTCGGGCCGGTTGGTCATGAGCAGAATCACGACCCGCCCCCGGTGGGAGGTGTCGGACATGAATTCCTTCAGGCGGGCGATCACCCGGGAATTCGTGCCTCCATCGCTTTCGCCCCCCGAGGAAAGGGACCGGTCGGCCTCGTCGATAATCAGCAGGACATACCCCAGGGCTTCCACCACCTGGAGCACCTTTTCCAGGTTGGCCTCTGTGGACCCCACCCACTTCTCCCGAAAGTTCTTGAAGCGGATGCAGGTCAGGCCCGACTCCCCGGCAAAGGCCTCGGCCACGTAGGTCTTGCCCGTGCCCATGGGGCCCACGAAAATCACCCCCATCGGCACCTGGTTGCGGCGCCCCCCCTTGATGGCAGCCGCAATGCCCATCAGGTCGGTCTTGATGCGCTCGAGTCCCCCCACATGACTGAAATCGTGGCGGGGATCCACGAACTCCACCAACCCGCTGCATTCCTGTTCGATGATGGCCTTCTTTCGGAGCGCCACGGTGCGAAAGGTGATCGGCTCCCCGGACTGCCTCGCCTGGCGCACCAGGCTGCGCACATGGACCAGGGAGAGGCCAGCGGTGTGCTGGGCCAGGGCGGCGTCCTCCATTTCCATGGTGACACCCGTGTGGTCCAGGTTGCCAATGTAGGCCTCCCGCTCTGCGGCATCGGGCAGGTGAATCTCGATGGGCACCAGCTGGGCGGAAGAAAGCAGCCGGCGGTTCAGGTCACTCATGTGCTGGGTCACCAGCAACACGAGGTTGTCGGATTTCTGAAGATCTGGATCCTGGGTCCATCGCTGGAGCGCCACGAGGTTGGCCTTGTCGGCTTCTCCCATGTAGGAGAGGTCCGCCTTGGGCACCAGGGTCTCCACGTAGTCGAGCACAACCGACACCCCGGAGTCCGAGGTGGTGACCAGCTCCTCCACCAGGGACAGCACCCCTGCGGCATCCTGTGGCAGTTCTCCCATGGGTGGCTCGCCATCCACCATGCGCCGGGTATTCACGATGCGTTCCACGGCAGTGGCCATCTTCTTTTCGGAGAAGGTGACGCCTTCGGAACAGTTCCACGTGAGCACAATCTCCTTGGAGCGAGCAAGGAATCGCTCCAGAAAGACCCGAAGGGGCAAGTACTCCAGCGAGCCGTCCTCTTCCCAGCGAAAGAGATCCCGCACGTTCCCGTGGAGCAGGAACACGCTGGCCTCACCCGCCAGGTAGCGAGACCGCAGATCTTCCGCCCAGGCAGGCAAGACAAGTGCACCCGACATCAGCGTCCCTTTCAGGTGGCGGTCACATCAAGATCGGTAGCCAAGGCCGCAGGCAGGTCCCACGTGGCCTCCGCCATGGACTCGCTCTCGATCAAGATCAGCAAGGTCTCGATCCGTCCCCCCAGCTCCGCGGTGGCTTGTTCCAGCCGCAGGATCCTGTCAACCAGCTCGCGGTCGTCTTCACGCTTCTCGGTGGTTGCAGCGCTCACACCAACCCCCGCCCCGGCGCCACGCTCCGCCGTCCCAAGGTCGTCCATGCGCTCGACAAGCTCCTGGAGTTCCCCGCTGGGGCCATCCAACTCGTCCACCCGCTCCTCCAACAACTCCATGCGGCGACCTTCTCCGTCCAGGGCCTTCACCCGCCGGGAGAGCTCACGCAAAAGGGTCTCCACCTGGTCCAGGCGCCCATCCTCCAACTGGCCAAGGCGCTCATTGAGTGCCTGGACGGAGGACTGCATCTCCAGGGCCTGCGGCCCACGGGCGGATTCGTTGGCCACCTCCTCGAGGCGGCTCAAGCGAGCCACCACCTTGCGCGTGTGCTGCTCCAGGCAAACAACGCCCCCCAACACCGGCACGCGGGGACCTGTTTCTTCCTCCAGTTCGCCTCGCCGCACAATCCGCACCGACGCCCACCGGGGTCCCGTGCTGAAGTATTCAGCCTTGATGGGAGTGGTCAGCCCGAGGACCAGCGTAAAGAAGCCTCCGGGAGCCACCACAACGGAGGTGTGGTCCTCGGTCCAACAGCTCCGCTTGATGCGTTCATCGGAGTGCAGAGCAAAGCGTAGGTCATAGGTGCCCGGATTCGCCGGGCGCCCGTCCCGGCGAGCCAGTCGGCCGTGGTATTCGATACCGGTGACCAGCAGCGCCATAACCTGCTCTCTCCATGCCCCCAGGGGGCTTGTGCCTACGTTTGCAGCGTACGAAAGCGCGGTGTTCCATGTCAAACGCTTGTGCTTCTCTTCGCCCCCAGGACCGCAATGCGAATCCTCGTGACGGGTGGGGGCGGCCTGCTGGGCGGCGCGCTGGCACGGCGGGGACTCCTCGCTCCCACCCACGCGAAGTTGGACGTCACGGACCCGGTGCAGCGAGACCGTTTCCTGGAGGCCCACCAACCCGACAGGGTGGTGTTCTGTGCGGCGGTGACCGGCGTGGATCGGTGCAGCTCCGATCCCCGGGCCCAGGCCGTCAACGTAGAGGCCCCCATCGCCTTTGCTCGGCTTGTGCCCACCACCCTCTTGTCCAGCAACTACGTCTTTGGCGCGGACGGTCCCCACTCTCCCGGGGACCCAACCTCTCCCGTCAACGCCTATGGGCAACAAAAGGTCGCTGCCGAACAGGGCGTTCTTGCCCAGGGCGGTGACGTCATTCGAACCGGCTGGCTCTACGGACAGGGCGGAACCAACTTCCCCTCCACCCTGGCGTCCCGGCTGCGGTCCGGACGTGTGCAGGCCCTGGATCACTGGGTGGTGCAGCCCACCTGGGTCGAAGACCTGGCCGATGTGGTGCTGGATCTGCCTTTCGGAATCACACACGCCATTGGGTCCGTCGAAACCACTTGGGCGGCGCTGGCCCTGGCCCTGGCTGCGGAAATGGGGCTGGGCGACCGCGTGGAGATCGTGTCGGAGCTGCCGCTGGGTCCCCGGCCCCGGGATGCCCGCCTGGCCCCCGCACTTCTCCCGGGATGGACGCAGCGCATCGAACAGCTCCTGTCGCTGGGGTAGGGGGCACCTGGGTTAGGCTGGGGGCCATGCGATTTGTCTCCCCATTTGTCTCCACGGTCGGCGGCCTCACCACGACGGTGCGGGACATCGGCCGCATGCGCGAGGTGGCGGGCATTCTCATGGGCCACGGCCTGGGGGCGCTGGTGTCCACCCTGGAGATTCCAGGATTCAAGTCCCGGGTGCGGACATTTGAATCGAATCCGGAGCGAGTGGCCTCGGCCTTTCAGGAGTTGGGACCCACGTTCATCAAGCTGGGGCAGGTTCTTTCCACCCGGGGAGATGTGTTTCCGGTCGCCTACACCGATGCCCTCCAGACCCTGCAAGACAACGTGGGACCGATCCCCTTTCCGGGCATCGAACAGCAGCTGCAGCGGGAGCTGGGAGTCGACTGGCGGTCCAAGCTGGCAGACTTTGATGAGACCCCCATCGCCACGGCCTCCATCGCCCAGGTCCACCGGGCCACCCTGGTGGGGGGGGAGCAGGTGGTCTTCAAGATTCGGCGCCCGGGCATCCTGAAGCAGGTGCGCTCGGACCTGTCGATTCTCCAGCTGCTCATCAAGCGCATGGTGGTCGAGTACCCCAACACGACGTTTTTTGATCCCGATGGAATCCTGCGTGAGTTTGAGCGGGCCCTGGAATGCGAAATGGACTTTGCCCTGGAGGCGGCGAACATCCGCCAGTTCGAGGACAACTTCGCAGGGGACCCGTGCGTGCGCATTCCACGGGTGGTGCCCGAGTTGACCACGTCGGCGGTGCTGTGCATGGAGTACCTGGACGGGGCCCGCATCCGGGAGGCGCGGGACCAGGGCTTTGACATGAAACTCGTGGGAGAGCGGTACCTGGATCTGAACTACCGCATGCTCCTGGACCATGGGTTCTTCCACGGGGACCTCCACCCTGGCAACGTGCTGGTCCTGCCTGGGGAGGTGATTGGGCTGTTGGATTTCGGCATGACCGGCCGTCTCACCAAGGAGATGCAGAACGACCTTGTGTCGATGATCTTTGCCCTGGAGCGCGGTGACTTTCGCACGGTGGCCCGGATCTTCTTCGACAACGGCATCAAGACGGGGCGCGTGGACTACCCGGCGTTCGAGCGGGACTGCGTGGAGCTCATTCACCGGAATTGGCAGGGGAGCGTCAAGGACGTGCAGGTGGGGCGCTTTCTCACGGAGCTGGCCCAGGGCGCAATCCACCACCGGGTGCGCACGCCGCACTCGTTCACCATGTTCTTCAAGGCCCTGCTCACCACGGAGGGATTGGCCAAGAGCCTGATACCCGAGGTGGACCCCCTGGAGACGGCCCGGCCCTACGTGGAAAAGCTTGTGGCGGAGCGTTTCTCGCCGGCCCGCTTGAAGGAGGACCTCTTCTACAACCTGGTCACGGCCAGCTCCCTCCTGAACCGACTGCCCACTACCGTGAGCCAGTTGATGGACGACCTGGACCAGCAGCGCCTCCACATGAGCGTGCGCGTGTCCGAAGATGCAGCGACCCGAGGAGCGCGCAAGCGGGGGGAGCGCCTCCTGTCCTACACCCTCCTGGCCTGCACCAGCCTCATCTGCGGAACAGCCTCCCTCTTTCTGGACGCTCCGACCCTGGGCGGCCACCGGATCCTGCCGATCCTGTTCTACACCGGTGGGGTGCTGGCGCTGTTTCGGGTGGTGCTGGGGAAGAGAAAGGACTGAATCCGAGACAGGACTTGACCCCTCTTTCAGTAATCGTTCTGGAGCTGGCTCGGACTCGAGATCTGAAGCATGGGGACATAACAACCCATTTGTCTACCACCACACTGGGCAGCGCCGGCACCCTTCCAACCCGAAAACTTGGCAGTAGCTGTGAACCACGTCTGGCCCTTTGGCCCCCAGTCCGTCTTTGGGTCCATCATGAGATTGAAGGCTTCACTTCCCCTCTTCAACTCAACGTAGAAGTAAAAAGGTCCCTCCGATGCGTAGAAACCAAAACCGGTTGCCGTTGCCCCTACAATCTCGGCATGACCGCGCACCCTTCCCTTCCACCGCATGGTGGTGTTCTGGTACTGCGCGGTGATTTCTTTCAAACAGGCTTGAACGGCGTACATGTCACGCGGATGCTTCGCATTACAAGCCCACTCCTTGCGGGACATATCCTCGATGGTTTCACCGTAGGCTTCCCCAGCCGGAGTCCAGAACAGCAACGCGCAGAATGACAAGACCACAAGGTTTTTTCGCTCGGATCTCATTTGTTCCCTCCTGCTCAACTCATTGAGAAGGTGCCGAGTATCGCACGAGTCTACAGATTTAGACCCAACATTTTGAATCGACTCGAAGTTCGTGATCAGGCAGGTTTTCCAACCCTAATCGCCGCCCACCCGGTACAGCCTAAGGCGACTCGAGCAGCGCCCGTACCACCTCCACCCGGAACCGCAGGGACTCCACCTCCAGCCCCACCTCCAGCGCCGACCGCGCCTGTTTGGTTCCCAGCGCGCCCAGAAGGCGCACCGCTGCGGTGGCGACGAGGTACTCCGAGTCCTCCAGGGCTCCTCGGGCGAGGGATTCCAGGCGCTGCATCTCGCGTCGCGACAGTGCCTCCTCCCGCTGAACCCGACCCTCCAGGGCCCACAGGGCCTGGGACCGGGTCTGGCGGTCCGGGTCTTCCGCGAGGGCAATTGCTTCCGAGAGAGCCCGGTCCCCCCGGCGGACCTCGATCAGGCGGGCGTAGTTCGCCACGAGGGGATCCCCATCCCGGGTTGCACCATGGAGGAGGCCCTCCACCGCTGAACCAGCCAACGGCTCCAGAAAGTCCAGGGCCTCCAGGCGTGCCTCGGTCACCGGAGAAGCAAGCAGTCCAGCAAACAAGGACGCCCCCTCGGGAGATCCCAACCGCACCAGGGAAGCCGCAATGGGCAGCACCAGTTCCTCTTCCACACGCGCAGCCGCAGCCACCAGGCCTTCTACCAGCTCTGGCCGCCCACAATCATGGAAGAACACCATCTCCAGGGGGAAGTCCCCCCGGGCAAGACCGGCTTGCAAGCTCGGCAACACGGAGTCCTCCCCCATGGCCAGGACCGCCAATTGCAAGGGGGCGGCCTTCCACCACTCGCTCTCGGCTGCCGCCGCCGCCGCCAGGACCTCCAGCGCTTCCGCGTGACCCGCTTCCGCCAGGAGCAGGCCTGCATGTCCCCGCGTATAGGGATCCACATCCTCTCGGAGCACAAAAGCCTGGAGCAAGGCGAGGCTGTCCGGTTCCGGCAGCCGCGCCTCCAGCGCCTCCACCGCCGAACGACGCACATACGGACTTGGATCAAACAGGGCGCGGCTGGCGTGGGGCTCTGGGGCAACCCCATGGCCCACCAGGAGGCCGAGCGCCTCCTTGCGCGTGGCCACATCCACGTCCTGCGCGGCTGCGTCCAGCACCTCCCGCCAGGGGGCGGGCATCTCCGACCGGGTCCCATCGACGGCAGCCGCAGGTTCCGGGGCCGGCACCCGCGTGGCGCAGGCCGCCCACATCAGCGCGCCTATCCCGGATAGCATCAACCGCCTGTCAGCCTCTGCAGCTTCCGGCCCGCCTTCTGGTACAGCTTGTCGTTGGGATCATCCACGAGGTCCTTGACCTCCTGGAAGTAGGCAATCGCAAGCTCCAGGTTGTTGGACTGCTCCATGACCAGAGCGTTGTTGTAGACCTCTCGGGCCCGCTTTTTCAACCGCGCCTGCACATCCTTGAGCTTGGTGCTGGCCGCAGCGTAGTCCTTGTCCTTTCGAAGGGCCGTTCTCAGCTCCTTGCGGGCCTCCACCAGGCGCCCGGCTTTGATGTGATTCACCCCCTTCTTGTAGTACCTCAGGGCCTCTCGCCTGCGATCTGCCCGCGCGGTGTTGACGCAGTTCTCCGCCTCGTAGAACAGGGCCGTCTGGGTCCGGTTCCCATCCAGATCCATGGCTTGCTGGCAGCGGCTGATGGCCTCGTCGAAGTTTCCCCGTCCCCGCGACTGTTTGCCCTGCCCCACCAACTGGGTCATCTCTGCAGCCAATTGAGCGGCATTCCTCTTCTTCACCTGGCGACCGATGGCCCGCTGGCGACTGGCGAGCTTGGCCTCCAGGTCCGCCAACTCCGGATCCCCAGGGTTCATCTCCAGCGCGCGACGCACCTTGCCCAGGGCACTCCCTGCCCGGCCCCTCTTCAAGGCCGTGTTGCCCACCTCAATCGCCTCTGCCTTGGCCGCCCTTCGTTCCTCGTCCGAGGCTGCACGGTTGTTCACGGCCGCCTTCAGCTTGTCGATGGCCACAAACTCGCAGGACATGTACTGGAGACGCTTGGCATCCTCCCGGGCGGGCACCAGCTCCAGGGCGCCGTTGAACTTCACGAAGGCCTCGAAGTACTTGCCCTTGTCCCGAAAGAGACCGACCCCCTCTCGCACCAGGCGCTCCGCCTTCGCCTTTCGGACCGGATCAGCATCCACCACAAACCCTCCACTGTCATCGTCACCACGGGTCGGTCGGGTGGCAAGGATTCCGCCCACGGTCTTGAAGGTGAACATCACGCCCACCAGGACCAGGAGCCCAATGGTCAGGGTGCGCACCCAGTTGCCAAAAAGCCCATCCCCCGAACCGCGCGATTTCAGCTTCTTGGTGCCCCCGCGGGAGGTGTCCAGATGCATCTCCATGCCGCCAAAGGAGTACTCGGAGTGGGGCACGGCGCCCAGATTGGGCTGAAGCTCCGGTGCGAGCGGCATCGAGGAAACAGGTGAGGGAGGCGCCCCAGGTGGGGGGGGTGCACCCACCGGGGGCGAAGAGACCAGCGGAGGCGGTGCGACCACCGGAGGTGGGGACAATACCGGAGCCGTGTCCAACAAGGGGGGGTCCACCGCAGGAGGTGGAGCCATGGGAAAGAGGGCCGGCGGTGCGGGAACGCCCGCTTCCTCCGGGGAATCTCCCAAGAAGGCACCGAAGTCCTCGGTTCCCGTGGCATCGTCAGAGGTCTCGTCCATGGACGACCGCAGCTCCTCGGGAGACATCATCAAGGTGCCGGTCTCCGGGGGGCCCTCCAATTGCACAAATCGAAATTCAGTGGCGCCGATTCGAATGACGTCCCCTTCCTGCAGGGCCAGGTTCGTTGCGATCTGCCCGTTGACGTAGAGCCCGTTGGCAGAACCGCTGTCCACAACGTGCCAGACCCCATCCACCTGCTTGACCTCCGCGTGCAACCGAGAGGCAGCAGGCTCCAGCAGGACGATGTCGCGCTGGTCCGACCGGCCCATGGTCATGTCCCGATCCAGGTCGAATTCCGAGGGCAACCCCTCACCGGCCAACACCTCCAGGCGAGCCGTCGCAGCATTGATGGGCATGGAAAGAGAGATCTCATCTTCCATTCCAATGAGCTGGGTGGCGTCCTCACCGGCATCCGTCAGCTCGTCCGTCACCAGCCCCGTGACGCTTGGCTCTTCGACTTCCAGAGCCATGGAAAACGGATCGATCACAATGACATCCCCATCCACCAGGGTCTGGTTCTTGACCTGGCGCCCGTCAAACCAGCATCCATTCCCCGATTCCAGGTCCTCGATAAACACCCGATCGTCGGTCACATGAAGCCGCGCGTGCCGCCTGGACACGCCAATGTCCTCGAGGCAGATCTCACAGTCCTCGGAACGCCCAATGTCAAAAGCGCCCGGCTCGAGGTCGCGTCTGAAGAGGACTTCTCCGTCCCGACGAATCACAAGGGTGATCTGATTGCCCGACATTCGGCCCTGATCCTCCCGGGTTGAGACTAACCCGGAGCATGGGGAAACCGCCAAAGGAGGGGTTGTCTTCCCCCCGCCTACCTACATCGCATCCTGGATCTGCTTTAGCCCTTCTTCTGCCTGCAAGAACATTTCCGAGCCCGGCTTTGTGAGCTTGAGTACGGTCTGAAAGGCCCGCTCTGCTTCTCGAAACTGGCGCGAAGACTGATAGCGCAGACCATCGCTGAAGGACCGCTGTACATCCCGCTCGATCTTCGTGGAGATGCTCTCGATCCGCAGGGGACAGATCTGACACTCGGGATCCAGCTGGAGCGCTTGCTTGTAAGCAACCAGCGCATCGAAGAGGCGCTGTGAGTTGAGCAGCCCATCCGCTTTGGCCGTCAGTTTTTGTGCGGTCGCACCCGCAGGGGGGGCAGGAATCTCATTGCTCGACCTGCCTCCACCGGAAATCTGCCCCGCCAGTTGGGCCGCTGTCGAACCCACCGATGTCTGGACTTCAGGCTCTGTGGGGGGAGGTGCTGCATTGAAGAGGCTGGAGACGCTCACTTCGTCCTTCACGGAAGCGGCCTCATTTGTTGCGCCGGTTCTTCCGCCGCCCCCCATGGCCAGGGCCGCCACGACACCGCCGACCACCAGGACCGCCACGGCGCCCAGGACCAGCGTCCTGCGGTTGCCGCCCATGGCCGGTGGCGCACCGGGCGACCCGCCCCGCAAATCCGCAATGTCCATGTTCACGGAGACCGAGGAGTCCGTGTTTGTCCCATCGAGCCCCACCACGAATTCATGGGCACCAATCACGATCTGATCTCCCGGCCCCACCTGCTGGTTCCCGCTGACCCTGGTTCCGTTGACGAACACGCCGTTTCGGGAGCCCGCGTCCTGCACCCAGATCACCCCGTTGTGCAGAATCACCCGCGCGTGGTGGCGACTCACTTCCGGATCATCAATGTGCATTTCGTTGGCTGGATCCCGACCGATGCGCACACCCTTCATGTCAATGGGCACCACCCGCCCGGAAGCGGGGCCGCCAGTGACCGACAAGAGAGGCTGATTCACGTCACCACCACCACAGCATGAGACAACTGCCCGCCCCCAAGGGGCCGACCCGCTACCGTCAATCGACGCGCCTGGCCGCCTACGCTTACATGATCCGCGAAAATCGTACCCTGGCCCGCGCCGATGCACTGCAACATGTGCTGAAGTCTACCGGAGAGGTCTGGATCCGTCACCACCTGTGAGACGGGTGACCCCAATGCTGCGGCATCCAGTTGGAACATGTGCAGAGCGGCGCGGTTCGCCAAGGTCAACTGCAACGAGGAATTCAACACAAACAGCGGATCCGGAACCGCCTCCAACACCGTCTCAAGGGCCTCTGACCCGCCCTGGCCCCCCGCTCCGTCACCGCCCATGCGATCGAGGGTCCGGTTGATGGAGTGGGCCAACTCCTCCAGTGAGTCCCAACGCACCCTGGAACGCACCTGGGGAACATGCCCGCGAATGGCAAGTTCGGTCTCCTCCCTCAAGGCGCGAACGGGCCGGGTCGCCAGCTGCCAGACCACCAGAAACAAACCAGCGAATATCAGGAGAACCAACACAAAAGAGGCCAATGCCCGCATGGTGGGCTGGCCCACGGACTCCACCACCTTCTTGGTGTCATACACGAGGAAGGTGTAGCCGACGATTCCGGGTGGCAGCCCCTGTACAGATACGATGACCGGGGCCATGACCTCCAGGTTTCCATCGTGCATCCGGGTGGCTGGACGACGGGAGGTGAAGCTCTCATTGTAGAGAGGGTGGTTGCTCAACGACCGCCCCCGCTTGGCTGCTGGCGCTTTCACATACCCCTGGGGCCCCGTGATGAGTGCATCCAACACCCCAACCCGCTTGGAGACGGGCAGGATGTCCAGGTCGGTCTCCCTCCCCTTGGCCAGCATCGGCCCATTGTGGTGGGCCAGGATCTCAGCCATGGAGGCCCCCTGCTGGATGGCCAGGCGCTCCATGGCCGAATTCGCCTGGCCCATCATGGCCAGGATTCCACCCAGGGGAGCGACCATCATGAACAGAGCCGCCAGGAACGTCACCCCCCCCAAGCGAGCGAGCCAGGGGAGCCCCACCAGGAACTGGGTCGCCGCCGCCACATGGCGCATGACGCCCTCGGGCTCCTCTGCAGGCGGTGCCTGGTGACCCGCCACAGCCGCAGGATCCACGGATCGGACCATGGAGGCCCCCGACATGGACTGTCCAAAGCCGCCGCCCGCCGTCGAACCGAATCCACCGCCATCGGCCGTCGAACCGAATCCGCCCTCGAGCGCGGGAAGGGCTGCTTCCGGGGAAGGCGAAGGCACCGATTCCGCAGCAGGAGGCCCCCCAAATCCGCCACCGGGAAAGTCACCAAATGCAGGCGCCTCCCCTCCAAACGCCACGGAGTCAGCGGGTTCCATCTCCCAGCCACCCGAAGCGGGCAGCTCCCCTCCAAATGCAGACGGCGCCCCAGGCACCGGCGGTGGGTCCGCCCCAAAAGACGGCAGCGCCTCTGCAGTCTCCGCCTGCTGTTCAAACGCCAGGACGTAGTCCCCCAACTGCAGGCGGATTCCATCGGGGAGTTCGAGCTCCTCCACCCTGGCCCCATCCACAATCACGCCGTTGGAGCTGCCAAGGTCCTGGACAACGCACATCTGTCCCCGCACCGTAAAGCTGCAGTGCTGGCGACTGACCCGCTTGCTGGGCAGGTGAATGGGGTTGGACGGATCCCGGCCCGCAATGTGCTCGCCCTCGGGCAGGCGGAACTCGCCTTCCTTGGGTCCTTGCACAATCAGGAGCTTCATTCGATCTCCATAGGTTCCAACGCCACCTCATCGCCGACACAGGTGCCCGTAGAAGCAACCCTGCCAAGAGGCAACTCTATCGCAGTACGTGCCCCCCAGACCACCGGGCTCATGCGCCAGGGGCGAAGAGACTGCACGGCCTTCATGACGCGCCCATCCTGCCCGGTGAACAAGACATCGATGGCATACGCCATTCCGAACATGTGGACGCTGTTGCACGGGTCCAAAACAAGCCCATCGCTGTCCCCCCATTCCTCGCTTCCCAGGAGCCCCACCATGCGGTCCTTCAGCCCCCGGGCATGCTTTGCATTCTCTGCAATCACCACATCCCGCGTGCGGTTGTACACCCGAATCCTGTCCATTCTCAGAAACCGATGACCGCGGACCCGTAGATGAAATTCAGGATGATGGGTCCGAAGATCACCACAAAAACCGCCGGCATGATGCAGATGATCAAGGGAAACAGGATTTTCTGGGCTGCATATGCGCCCTCCATTTCTGCTGCCTGAAAGCGCCGGGTCCGGATCAAGTCGGACTGGGCCCGCAACACCGGCCCAACGGAGGCACCAAGAATGTCCGCTTGAATCAGGAGCGCCGAGAAACTCCTGATCTCCTGCATGTCCGCCCGCCAGGAGAGGTTTCGCAGAGACTGCTGGCGGGAAGAACCCAGCTGAATCTCTCCCAGAAAGAAGGACAGCTCCTCAATCAGGGGACTGCGCCGTGCCTTTTCACAGACCTTGCCCACCCCCTGCACAAAGTCGAGCCCTGCCTCCACGGACAATGTCAGCAGGTCCATCACGTAGGGAAGCGCCCGTCGAATCAAGCCCTGGCGCTGTTTGACCTCTCCGTTGAGCCAGAAGTCCGGGAACTGGAAACCGATGAGCAAGACCACTGCACTCATCCAAATCGGCTCCTGCCAGCCGAGCAATCCCCGAAACAGGACCGCCACAAAGAGCAACCCGAACAAGATGCACATGAGCAGCTTGTAGGCCAGAAACTCCGTGGAACTCATCATGCCCGTCATGCCGGCCGTAATGAACTTCCGGTCCAGGTTGGCGCGGTATTTCGGGGCTTTGATCCAGGCCACGCTTGGAATCAGCAGGGTGTACAGGGGCATCATGATGGCCACGATGGGCGACATCTCCTCTGCCTCGACACCCTTGAGACCCAGGCGTACCTGGGCTTCCTGCTCTTCACCGGAAGGCCACAACGCCACCGCCAGGTAGAAGATCGCCAACCCGGACACAAGCATGGCGAACAGACTGGGAAGAGGGACAGGCATCACGCAGATCCTACCTCGCGGTTTCCGGGACGCAACCTGTTGCTTCCAGCGCCTGGCGCATTTCCATCGCTGTCACCGGCTCTCCCGTGAACAACTCGAAGGAGATCACCCCCTGGTGAACCAGCATTCCGAAGCCGTCGCTCACCCGAAGACCTCGGGTGCGACACACCTCCAACTGCGGAGGATCAGCCATCCAATAGTTGATGTCAGCCCAGATCGCCTGGGGAGGAAGAGACGACACATCGAACAGGCGAACCGCCTCTTCGCCTCCCGATGCGAGGCAATTCACGACCAGGTCAACACCTGGCGCTGCCTGCTTCATGCTTTCCCCCTCCAGGGGCAAAACACCAAATTCGGTCTCCGGGTGAACCGCCTGCAGCTGTTCGCAGGCCCGCTCCCCGCGCGCCAACCCCCGGTTCAGGAAGGTCACCCGCCTCGCTCCCGCTGCCGCCAGGGATGCAGACACAGCCCGTGCAGCCCCCCCAGCACCCAACACCACAGCACTCCGCCCCTCCGAGTTCCAGTCGTGTTCCTCCTCCAGGGCTGCCAGCAGCCCCGCCCCATCCGTGTTGAACCCCGTGAGTTCCCCTTCCACCTGGGTCACCAGGTTGACCGCGCCCGCCTCCCGTGCAGCCACGGTCATTCCGTCCAGAAAGGGAACGATCCGCTCCTTGAATGGCACCGTCAGGTTGACCCCGGCGATGTCCAGCGTCCGCAGGGAGGCCGCCACCGCCTCCGCGGCCTCCGGGTGGGCATCGAAGAGCACATAGACCGCATCCACCCCCTTGGCCCGCAGCATGGCGTTGTGCATCTTTGGGGAGAGGCTGTACCGGGCACGGTGCCCGACCAGCCCCAGCACGCGGGTAGGGGAAACCTTCACCGCCCCAGGATCTCCCTGGCTTCGACGACATCCAGGGCAATCCGCTCCACAAGCGCCTCCGCCGAGTCAAAGCGCTGCTCGTCCCGAACCCGTCCCACAAAGTGCACGGCCAACGCCTCCCCGTACAGATCCCCAGCAAAGTCCAGCACGTGAACCTCCACTGCAAACTGCCTGCCCCCAAACGTGGGACGGAGCCCCAGGTTTGCGACACCCGCCAGGAGGTGGCCATCCCGCTCCACCTGCACTGCATAGATCCCGCGGCCTGGAGTCAACTCCGACGACAGCTCCAGGTTGGCCGTTGGGAAACCCAGGGTCTTGCCACGCCCGTCGCCGGGCACCACCGCCCCCCGAACAAAATAGGGGCGCCCCAGGAGAGTGGCGGCCCCTTCTACATTTCCAGCTGCCACCCGCTCCCGCACCCGCGAGGAAGACACCACGACCCCATCCGCTTCCAGGGCATCCAGGCAGTCCATCGGGAGATCAGGCAGGCCCTTCTGCACAACCTCCCGGGTTCCTTCTCGTCCCTGCCCAAACCGAAAGTCATGGCCCACCACCAAAGACCTCGGTGCCAGGCGATGTTCCAGGACCTCTTCCACAAACCAGGAGGCGGGGCGTTTGGAAAAGGCTGCGCTGAATTCCTCCACCACCACCGCCTCGATGCCTGCCTCGCCCAGGAGGCGAATCCGATCATCAATGTGCAGAATCCGAGGCGGGTGCCGATCCGGCTGCAGGACCACCCGGGGATGGGGCTCAAAGGTGTAGGCCACCGCAGGCGCACCCAGTTTCCGGGCCAAGCCCACCGTCCGGGACAACAGGGCCTGGTGCCCCAGGTGCACCCCGTCAAAGTTCCCGATGGTGAGCACAGGCCGCGGCCCGTCGTAGGACGCTGACCCTCGGTACAGTGTGGGGCTCATGGCCTCCAGCTAACCCGATCAACCAGCGACAATTCCAAGATCCCCCGGGAGGCCCAGCGAGGGCCGGCCGAAGAGATAGCCCTGCAGCAGGTGGGCTCCACACCGGCGGAGCACCACGGCCTCGGGCTCGGTCTCCACACCTTCCGCCACCATGGCAGCGCCGGTGGCATCTGAGAACTTGGCCAGCAGGTCCACCAACCGCTGCTTCCTGGGCTCCGTGTCCACGCCGCGCACAATGGACATGTCGATCTTGATGTAGCTCGGCTGCAGATCCGCCAGCATGGACAGGGCGTTGTAGCCAGCCCCCAGGTCATCCACAGCGATGGAGAACCCCGCAGACTGGAGCTTGTCCACAGCCCGCTCCCACTCGTCAATGCCGCGCAGGCGGCTGCGCTCGGTGATCTCCAGGGCGCATCGTTCCGCGTGGGGCACCAGGGGAAGCAGACTCTCGATCAACGCATCCGGATCCGCCAGCTGGTCTGGATGGAGGTTCACAAACAGCACGGCGTCCGGGCGAATGTTGATGAAGTGGTCCGCTGCACGGCGTGCCACCAGCCCCCCCAGCTCGGTCAACATGGAGGACCGCTCGGCCATGCGCAAAATGGCCACCGGTCCGTCCAACACCGGATGGGTGGACCGAAGCAGGCACTCGTACCCGAAGACCCCCCCTCCCTGGGCATGCACAATCGGCTGCAAGGCCAACTGGAAGTGATCCGAGCGCAGGCACTCGTCCAGGACCGCGCGTTCCGACTCCTCGACCGCGCGTTGCTGGGCCTCCCGGATTGCCTCCATTCGCTTGACCGCGCCGAATGCTTCCCGCACCACCTCTCGAAGGCGGTTCGGCTCAAAGGGTTTTTGGAGCACGCGGAGCACTTCTCCACGGTTGATGGCCTCCACCACAATCGGGAAGTCCGTGCGTCCAGTGATGAGCACGCGAATACAGCCCGGCTGGATCTCTCGCAGACTCGAAAGGGTCCACAGTCCATCTCTTCCCGGCATGTCGTAGTCCACCAGCGCCAGGTCGAAGGCCGTGTCCCCGGCATAGCGGAGACCCTCCGTGCCATCGCCTGCGGTCACCACCTGGTGGCCTTCTGTGGTGAGGATGCGGGTGATGGCCCGACGAATCAAAGATTCGTCATCGACCACGAGGATATGTGCCATGGATGCTCCAGTCGGGATCCGCCAAGAAGTATACGACCGTTTCACCTGGAGCGGATCGAAACCAACCCATGGTGTGGGGCGCCCGTTGGCCCGATGCGCTCCAAACGTTTCCCAGCGAGCCGGGTTAGCAGAACCACTGTCTCTCACTCGGAATGGCCCCATGCTGCGCATTCTCCTTGCAGACAAACTTCCGGAAAGCCCCCTCTCGACCCTGCGATCCAGCGGATGCGAGATCCGGATGGATCCGTCCCTCGCCAAGGAGTCCCTGGTCCAGGCCCTGGCCGAATTCGATCCGGAGGTGCTGGTGGTGCGATCCACCCGGGTGGAGAAGGAGCACATCGAAGCCGCGGGACGCCTGGGGTTGATCGTTCGCGCGGGAGCGGGTTTCAACACGATTGACCTGCCCACTGCCTCGTCTCGGGGCATCTATGTGGCCAACTGTCCCGGGAAGAATGCCACCGCCGTGGCGGAGCTTGCCTGGGGACACATCTTGAATGCGGACCGGCGAATCGCCGATGGAGTGGCCGACCTGCGGGCCGGCCAGTGGCGCAAGAAGCACTATGCCAAGGCGTCCGGGATCTTCGGACGCACCTTGGGAGTGCTTGGCTGCGGGAGCATTGGGCGAGAGGTGATCGCGCGGGGAAAAGCCTTCGGCATGAACATCGTGGGGTTGGATCCCTGGCTCACCCCTGAGGCTGCGGAAGCACTTGGGGTTCAGATGGCCGCTGACCTGTCGGACCTGGCCCGCCAGTCGGATGTCTTCACCGTGCACCTGGCCCTGACCGACCAGACCCGGGGCATGGTGGATGCCACGGTGTTCGATGCGCTGCCTCCCGGTGCGATCTTCATCAACACCTCCCGGGGAGAGGTCGTGGATGAGGCTGCGCTGGGCGCGGCGATTCGGGAGAAGGGCATTCGGGCGGGCCTCGATGTCTACTGTGATGAGCCCGGGGCGGATGGGGAGTGGACCACCGAGCTGTCGGGCATGGAGGGGGTCTACGGCACCCACCACATCGGCGCCTCCACAAGCCAGGCCCAGGAGGCAGTGGCCCACGAGGCCTGCCGCATCCTGCAGATTTTCGACACCACCGGGGAGGTGGTGAATTGCGTCAACCTTGAATCCCTGGAGAACCGCCCATGAGTCATGGACGCATCCACAATTTCTCCGCCGGCCCGGCGGTCCTCCCAGAGGTCGTGGTCGAGGACCTGGCCTCGCAGCTTCCCAACTTTGCCGGGACGGGGTTGGGTCTGATGGAGACTTCCCACCGCTCGGCGGCTTTCGGCGAGGTGGTGGATTCGGCCCGGGCGCGTATTCGGCGGGTGCTTGCTTTGCCCGACGACCACCACGTGCTGCTGTTGCAGGGTGGCGCTTCCACCCAGTTCCTCATGCTGGCCCAGAACCTCCTGCGCGGGGGGGTAGCAGACTACCTGGACACGGGCACCTGGGCCAAGAAGGCGGTGGTGGAAGCCCGGCACTTTGGGAGCCCGCGGGTGGCTTTCTCCGGTGGGGACACGGGGTACCACCGGGTGCCCGACGACAGCGACTGGACCCCTTCTCCCGATGCGGTCTACACGCATTTCACGTCGAACAACACCATCTCGGGCACCCAATTCCAGTCCCGGCCGCAGGGGGCGCACCTGGCCTGCGACATGAGCTCGGACATTGCATCCCGCCACGTGGAAGGAGGGGCCTACGACATCATCTATGCTGGGGCCCAGAAGAACCTGGGGCCCTCAGGGGTGACCGTCGTCACCTTGTCCCCGTGGGCCCTGGAGCGTTCCGACCCCGACCTGCCCAGCATGATGCGGTACCGACTGCACGTGGAGAAGGGGAGCATGTTCAACACGCCGAACACCCTGGGCATCTGGGTCTTGGACCGAGTGCTGTCGTGGGTCGAGGAGCAGGGACTCGACACGGTGGTGGCGACCAACGAGCGCAAGGCCCAGAAGATCTACACCTTGTTGGACAGCTCTGACTTCTGGAAGCCCCACGCGGACCTCTCGTGTCGATCCCGCATGAACGTCACCTGGCGCCTGGGGGACGAGACCCTCGAAAAGACCCTCGTGGCCGAAGCAGCCCAGGCGGGCATCTCCGGCATCAAGGGCCACCGATCCGTCGGCGGCCTGCGGGCAAGCATCTACAACGCCTGCCCCGAGGCGAGCGTGGATGCCCTGGTGGGGTTCCTCGTAGAATTCGAGCGTGTGCGGGGGTAGGTCGCGGCGGCCCCCGAACGCCCTCGTTCGTCCCGACTGGCGGGGGGGATACCCCATCCCTCCGGGATGTCGGGACCG
>CAZSZE010000039.1:0-2541 GCA_964610645.1 uncultured Enterobacterales bacterium
GCTCGTTCTCGGAGCGCGAATCCGCCAGCTCCGCCAACAGGTTGTCCTGGGCCTCCTGTCCAGACTCCACGCGGAGGTTGGACGCCCCCAGGGCGGCCTCGGACTCCGACAACCGCTCTTCCACCTGGGACAAATCCGTTGCGTGGCTTTCCTTCAGGGACCGGGCCTCCTCTTCCGCGGCGAGGCGCTGCTCGTGGGCCTGCTCGTTCTCGGAGCGCGAATCCGCCAGCTCCGCCAACAGGTTGTCCTGGGCCTCGGCGCTCTCCAGTGTGTGCGCATCAAAGCGATCTTGCACGACGGTGTGTTCCTGCTCCCAGGCCGCACGACGCTCCTCTTGGGCATGTAGAAGTCCAGTCATCTCGATGTCGTGCGCTTCCCGTGCACCTTGGAGACGCTCCTCCAGCCGCTCGAGCTGCTCCGCCAGGTGCTCCTCGTGGGACTGCCTCAGCTCCTGGACCTGGTCCTCCATCGCGCCCTTTTCCGTGTGGATGGCCGCTGCTTCCTCCAGCGCGGTCACGACTTCCTGCCGTGCCTCGGTCAGAATCTCCTCGGCCCCCGCCAACTCCCGGCGGACCGTTTCGGTTGCGTCCTGCTCGGCCTCCAGGAGAGCCTGCAGCTCTGCCAACTGCTCCAGTACGGCGGAGCGCTGGTTCATCGCATCCTTGAGGCCTTCTCGGGTCTGGTCCCGGTCTCCCCGCAAGTCCTCCAATTGTGCCGCGAGTTTCTGAGACTCCTCCAGGGCTGCCGTTCCCGCTCGCCGCTCCTCTTCGCAGGCCAGGCGAAGCGACTCCACCTCGTGGTGCACCTCGTCTCGATCCAATCGGGAGGACTCCGCCAGGGCCCGGGCCCCCTGCGCATCTGCCAGGGCGGCCTCCAGGCTCTCCATGAGCTCTCTGGACTGCTGGCGCTCCTCGTCCAACTCCCGGCGCAGGGCGTCTCTCGCCTCCGCAGCGCCCATGTGCTGTTGTCGAACCTCCTCCAGGGCGCTCTGGGCTTCATCGACCCCCGTCCGGTGCTGCTCCAGTTGCTCTCGCAGCTCCCCTGCGGCGGCCTCGGTGGCATCGCGGGCGCCGTGGGCCTCCCGAAGCTTACCCTGCAGCTCCTGGCGCACTCCCTCCAACTCTGCCTCCAAAGCCACCCGACGGTCCTCCTGCGCCAGGAGATCCTCCTGGGCAGTATGCAAACCCTGCGAGGCGTGTTCCCGCGCCTGCCGCTCTCCATCCAGGGACTCTCCCAATTCCTGGTGCTGCGCCTGGGCGGCCTCGAGGGCCTCCAACGCGTGCTGAGCCTCCTCTGAAATGCTGCGCCGTGCTTCCCGGGAGGCCTGGAGTTGGGTGTCCAGGGACTCGATTTGCTCTTCGAAACCGTGGACCTCTGATCGATGGGCATCCTGGGCCGCCAAGAGGCCCTCCCGCGCCTGCTCGGCGGCGGCATCTGCGTCGGAGCGCTCCTGGGCCACCGCCTCTTGCAGCGATTGGAGATCTGCCTGGACCTCGCCCAGCTCTTCCACAAGTTGCTGGCGGTGGAGTTGGGCATCCAACTGCTGCACCTGGTGGGCTTCCTCCTGGGATTCCCTTGCTTCCGCTGCCTCGGAATGGGTCCGGGACAGGCTTGCCTCTGCGTCTGCCCTTGCAACCTCCAGCTCCTCTCGAAGAAGCGCCATGGCGTCCTCGGTTTCCTGTCGGTGGCCCGCCAGGGTGTCGGCGGAATCGGCCTGTGCGGTGGAGAGCGCCTCCGAATGGGCTTGGAGGGCCTCTTCCAGCTCCAGTTGGGCCCGTGCGAGGTCTGCGCGGAGCTGCTCGGCGGCCTCTCCCGTGGCGTGGGCCTCGGTGAGATCCACGTGAAGGGCCTGGCGCTCTCTCTCCCACTCATCGCGAGAAGCCTGCAGGGCAGCATCCTGGGACACATGTGCCTGGAGCACCTGCGCCTGGGCCTCCTCCAAGGCCTCCTGGTGGGCCGCGTGGGTCTCCTCCAGTGCTTCCTGATGGGAGGCGTGGGCCTGTGCAAGCCCTTGCTGGTGGGCAGCACGCTCCTCGGCGAGCTCTGCCTGGAGAGACGCCGCTTCCTCGCTGTGCTCGGCCTGGGTTCGCTCGACTGCTGAGATCGCCTCGGCCAGGGACTGCTCATGCTCTGCCTTCAGGGCTTCCACAGCCAGTCGGGCCGCACCCAGGCTGACCTCGTGGCTTGCTTCCAGGTCCAACAACTCTACCTGGGTTGTATCCGCGAATTCGCTGTGCTCGGCACGGGCCGCTTCCAGCTGCGCCCGGGTCTCCTCCAGCGCCTGGGCATGGCTCGCCGTGGCTTCCGCAAGAGCATGCCCGGCATCCTCCAGCTCCGATTGCACACCGTGGACCGCTGCCTCGTGGTCCGCTCGGACCTCCTGAAGTTCGGTTTGGAGAGCAGCAAGGGCCGCCGCATGCTCTGCCTGGGCGGTTTGCAGTGCCTCCTCCTGTTGGGAACGGGCAGACTGCAGCGCCTCTTCCTGTTGGGAACGGGCGGATTGCAGCGCCTCTTCCCGTTCTACATGCAAGGACCGTAGCG
>CAZSZE010000039.1:2641-30748 GCA_964610645.1 uncultured Enterobacterales bacterium
GGGCGGATTGCAGCGCCTCTTCCCGTTCTACATGCAAGGACCGTAGCGTCTCCTCCTGCTGGGAGAGGGCGGATTGCAGCGCCTCCTCTTGTTCTGCTTGCAAGGACTGCAGCGCCTCTTCCTGCTGGGCACGGGCGGTGGCCAGCTCCGTTCGGGCTTCCGAGAGCGTAGACTCCTGCCCTTTGGTTGCATCTTCTTTGGCGGCCTGGGCAGCGGAGAGTTGATCCTCCAGCGTGGCAAAGGAATCCCTGTGTTCCTGGCGCAGGGTCTCCAGCTCCAACTGGGATTGAAGCTGGGCCTCCTGGTGGGCCTCCTGGGTGGAAGAGAGCTGATCCTGCAACTGGGCAACGGCCTGCTGACTCCCCTCGGCCTGGCCTGCCTGCTCCGCCAACTCAGCGCGTAGCGCCTCCAACTCTGCACCCAGCTTCTGGCGGGCGATCTCTGCCGCGTCCCGCGCGTCGCGAAGCTTCTCCTCGCGCCGGGCACCTGCCTCCATCTCGCTGCGGGCAGCGCGGACGGTCTCCATGGCAGCATCCCGCTCGTCTCGTGCGGAAGCCGCCTCGGAGTTGGCCTCCACCATGGCAAACCGCAGGGAACCGGCTTCCGTGCGAGCCGACTCCACGTGGGTGCGAGTCTCCTCCGCCCGGTTTGTGAGCCCGGAGAGCTCCTGGCGAAGTTCCTGCAACTCGTCGCCTTCCTTGGCGCGAGCCGACTGCATGTTTTCCAGCTCCTTCTGGATAGCCGCAAGGCCCTCTCTGGCCTGCCCCTCATTTCGGGCTGCTTCACTGGCGGAATTCCAGGCGGCCGCCTCTCGCTCCGCCGCACCCGCCGCTTCCTTCCGTGCATCCAGGAGGGCATTGTTGGCAGCCTCCAGGTCCACCTGGGACTCCAGGAGCCGGGTCTCGATCTCCCCAATGCGCCGTAGCAAGGCTGCCATTTCTTCGGCGGCAGGCGCTTTCTCGGCAGCAGGCGGCTCCTCGGCGGCAGGCGGCTCCTCGACCGCAGGCGGCTCCTCCACCGCAGGCGGCTCCTCGACCGCAGGCTCTTCCTCGATCACGTCTTCCTCCACCGCAGGCGGCTCCTCGACCGCAGGCTCTTCCTCGATCACGTCTTCCTCCACCGCAGGCTCCTCTTCCTGAACGGGCTCCTCAGGGGCAGCCATCTGCGGACGCTCTCTGGCTTCCTGCACCATGCGTGCCGCGTCCTCGGCCAAGGCCGTTGCCTCCTCCGATGCGGCCTCTCCGACAGCATCCTCGGTCCCAGCGGCCTCCACCACCGCCCAGCTGGAGTCCTTCTTGTCCTGGTTCATTTCGTAGAGCTTCTTCCGGCTCTTGAGGTCCTTGGAGGCTTCCGCCTCCTTCTTCCGGTCCACACCCAACAGGTCGTCCAGGTGGGGCCCGAAGAAGTCGGCGTCCAAGGGCCGAGTCGCCATGTAATCGGGGCGCGCGGACCCAAAGAGCCGGTGAAGCAGTCGGCGCCTTCCCCCGCCCCCGGACAGAAGCAAAACCGGGATGCCGGCCAGGTGGGCGTCCTTTTTCATGCTGTCGAACAAGGCGAGTCCTTCCGGCACATCGCCGTTCACCACCACCAGAAACGGGTTCTTTTCCCGGGCAAGTTCCATCCCTTCCACCAGCTTGGGATGGTGCTCTACAAGGATGCCGCGCCCCTTGGTGTAGCCCTCGATGAACTCCGCGGCCTGGAGCTCCTCGTCCATGACAAGCACAACGCGGGTTTGTCCGTCCATCAGGTACTCCGTCCCTTGAAGAGGCTGAAGATCCCCTTCCCTGGCGTGTCGGTCTGCTCTTCCAGGAAGCGCGTGGCCCATTCATGACCTGGCTCCACATTCAGCAAGCGCTTCAACGCCTTGACCGCTTCATCGTGATCTTCCAATTCCAGGGCCACCCGGGCCTGGTATTCCAAGGTCGGCAAGTGGCGACCATCAAAGCTCAAGGCCAGGCGCAGAAACTCATCCGCCTCGTGCAGGGCTGTCGGATTGAAGTCCCGCGTGCGCCAGGTACACCAGGCCAGGTCCGCAAGTACATCGGGAGACGTGGGACACTCGAACCGGGCCTTCTCAAGCAGCGGTAGCGCCCCCTTGTAGTCCCCTGCCTCCACCAGGGAACGAGCACTTGCATAGGACGCGGTGGGTGGGTCCTTCTTCTTCCTTCCCCCCTTGAGAAAGGAGGCGTCTTCATCCTCTTCCTCAGCTTCTTCCTTCTTGAAGACCGACCCGCCCATCTCAAGCAGCTCACGCTCCTCGTCTGTGAGATCCTCCCGCTGCGCGGCGCCCTCCAAACCTATGCCTTCAGTCCCATTCCCCAGCTCGCCCTCCTGGGCTTCCAAGACAGCCGCCAGGGTCGCAGGGGTGGCGGATCGGGCCACCCGCACCACGTCTGCCGTTCCCCGGACCATCTGCTGGTCATAGGCCTCGCGTTGCTCCGGATCGGTGAGCACAGAAAGCACCTGTCCAAGTCCACGGATCAACTCTGCCAGCTGCTGCCGGGCCGTCTCTGGCAACGTGGCATCGGCTCCCATCAAGCTCCAGTCCCTCAGCACACCCTTGCCGACGCGGGCCAGGTCATCGGTCGCGTCCGGGTGGATTCCCGCAAAGGTGTAGTAGTCCTTCTCCATGCGTGCCCGGTGCAGCTCTGCAATGGCAATCGTGCCCTCGTGTACGACTTCCTCTTCCGGGATGGGCTCCTGCTCCAATTCCCCAAGTCCCATCAACAAGCGTCCCACCAGGGTGGCGGCTGCCATAGACGCAGCGGAACCCTGCCGCTGCACCAGGCCGCCCACCTCCAGGAACCAGAGCAACCGCGGCAAGGTCCCTGTGTTGTCCGGAACGCTCTGGAAGAGTTCTGTGGTGGTCCGCCCCGACTTGAGTTCGCCCGCCACCGCCGAAAAGGGCCCTTCCAACTCCAGGAGTTCCATCCACTCGGCCAGGTCGGCGTGGGCCTGGTAGGGCACGCTCTCCTCCGAGGTGACCACGGGAAAGGCCTCTTCCAAGCTCACCTGCCGAAGAACGCCCTGCCAAAGGGCCTTCACCCCGTCCAGAGAAGGCAGCAGTCGCGCATCGATGGTGCTGGAGTCGAACTCCACGAGGGGCTGGAAAGTCCATGTTCCCGTGCCCCACCGCAAGGGTGATCCGATGGTGGTCCGAAGGCGATCGTCCAGGTGCCCCGTCAGGACATCCGGCTCCAGGGTCCCCGTGAAAATGATCGCATCCTCCAGCGACTCTTCCGGTCCCAGCTTCTTCTCGATCCAGACCATTCTCTTGCGGGGAATGAGCTTGGATTGCACCAGGGTCCGGGAGAGATCATCCTCCGCCACATTGCTTGCGTAGTGCACGGGACAGCCCTGCAGGAACCCGATCTGACGCTCGTGCTTTCCAAAGGAAACCGTGAGAAGGCCGTCATGCCCGCCACGAATGAGAAGCGAGACAAGGCGAACGTATTCAGACCGATCGTGATCGCCGGAAAGGGTCTCGACAGTCTTGGTCAATCAGCACTCCGGAGTGCAGGCAATGCGAAGCTCTCCTTTATCCAGCCTTGGAGCAGGCAGGAGTGCGAAATCATACCCTTGTTGGGAACCTCCTTTGAACCCCCTCCTCCGGGGAATGGAACCGGCTGGCCCGGATGTTATGGTTCCGCACCGCCAACTTGGGAACCCAAACCCTTGCCTCGCTTGCCACGCGCCCTTTCTGCGCTGCTGATCTTACTTCCCGGGTCCACAGCCACCAACGCAAATCCGCCCGCAGAAGTCCCTGTTTCGACCGCCACGGTCACCGTAGAATTCGGTGCCCCGGACCCCTGGCTCCCTCTCCCCCAGTCCCTGCTGGATGACCTCGCAGCCAATCGGTTCGATTCTGCAGCCAAGAAGCTCTTGGAACTGGAACCCTCGGCCCTCGGGAAGGAGAGGATGGGAGATCATGCCTTTCTGCTGGGATGGTCCCTGGTCCGAGCGGGGCGTGCAGCCGAAGCAGCTGACCTGGTGCCTGCAATTCGGCAGGCCCGCCTGGCGCCATCGAACCACGCGTCGCTCCTGGAAGGGGAGATTCTCCTGGCCACTGGGGACCCCGCCGGTGCTGCGCTCGCTCTCGGCCGGGTCGATGGAACTTCCCGCCTGTACAACCAGGCGCAGACCGCCCGGGCCCGGTCACTGCTTGCAAGCAATCGGCAGGAGGAAGCCCTCCAGTTGTTGCAGGAGCTGGCGAAACAGTCGGATCCGGCGCCGAACCTGGACCAGGTGCTGCTGTTCCTCGCCGAACAGTTGGGCACCACAACCGAGCCTGCCTATCCCCATCTTCGTCGTCTCTGGGCAGCCTACCCCGGCACCCCACAAGGAAAGCGCGCCACCTCCATCCTTGCCGCAAGCGGCCCCTTCCCCACCTGGCAGGAAGTAGGGGTGCGGGGCGCCAGCCTTATGGGCCTGGGGCGTTTCAAGGAGGCTTCGACACTCCTGGCCAAGAACACCTCGAGAGTCGGCGAGGCGAGCCCGGAGGCCTGCAGGTACTGGTTTGCCCACGGGCGCTCCTTGTTTCGGCAGAACCGGGTCACGGAGGCAGAGCGGGTGTTGTCTCCCGCGGGCACCCGGTGCGTGGGGCATGATGCGGACCGAAGCGCAAAGTCCTTCTACCTGGCCGGGAAGTCCCTGGAGCGAAAAGGGGCTTGGGCATCGGCAGCGATTCACTACAGCCGGATCGCCGACCAGACCCCGGACCACAGCTACGCCGACGACGGGTTGTTGTTGGCGGGCATCGCCTTCCAGGAAGCCGGGGATCCAGCCAAGGCCCAAGCGTCTTGGGCTCGCCAGGTGAACCGGTACCCCGCGGGTGACATGGCCGGGGAGGCCTTCTGGCGCCTGGCGTGGAGCCACTGGCTCGCCGGCGACACCGAGAAGGCGCTGGCCTGGACGGACCGGGCGGTAGAGGAGTTGCCCCTGGAGGCCGACCCGGTCCACCACCGGGCAGCCCGGTACTGGTCCGCAAGGTGGCGCCTGTACCCGGATCGGGAACACCCCACCCAGTCCAATCCAGACCAACGACAAGAGGCCATCGACCGCTTTGCTGCGATCTGCCGGGACCACCCGTACTCCTGGTATGGCGTCCTCGCAGCAGCGAGGTTGGCGGTGGAAGCCCCGGACGTGGCAAAGGGGCTTCCAACAGCAACTCTCCCCCTCTCCCCCCCGGCGCCGTGGCAGCACCGGGTGGAATTTCAGGCGGATCCATCCGTCAAGGACGCCCTTGCCTTGTACCGCCTGGGGTTGCCCCAGGAAGCGCTGCTCTCGCTGGATCCACCGGCTCCATTGCAGCCCGCTGAGGCAGCCTGGATGGCCAACCTGCGCGCGGGAGGGGGCGACTGGCTCGGAAGCCATGATGCCCTGCGCCAATACCTTGCAAGCCACCCCGCAGAACAACTGGGTGAGCAGGGATTGGCGGTGCTGGATGTGGCCTACCCGGACACCTGGTGGGCCGAGGTCCAGACCGCCTCCCAGGGACACGACTTCGATCCGCGCCTCTTCCACGCCCTTGTGCGAGAGGAATCGAATTTCAACAAGAACATCGTGTCCTACGCCGGTGCACGAGGCCTGTCCCAGCTCATGCCGGCCACGGGCAAACGGGTCGCTGCCTGGATGGGACTCACCGTGAGCAGGGCGGACCTGTTTGCTCCGGCCACAAACCTGCCCATCGGGGCCCGCTACCTGCAGTTCCTTGTGGAGCGATACGGGGGAAACCCTGCCCTGGCGCTGGCTGGCTACAACGCCGGGGAAGGCAACGTGGGCAAGTGGTTGGCCGCCTGGGGCAACCTGCCCACGGACGAGTACGTCGAGTCGATTCCCTTTCGGCAGACCCGACACTACGTAAAGCGGGTCAGCACCACCTGGCAGGTCTACCACCGCCTCCGAGACGGCGGAGCACCGTTTGTGGACCTGTCCGCATACATGCACCAGGCGGTGCCAGACCCCGCCCTCTGACCCGCCCGGGATACCATCCGCCCATGGATGCCTCCTTGCTCGATGCCTTCGATGATGCCCAGCGCCGGGGATTTGCCCTTTTGTCTGAGGTGGTCGCCAGCCTGGAAACAGGAATGAGCGAATGGGACATCGCCCAGGTGGCCAGGGAACGCGCGGGGGGCCACGGCTTCAACCGCTGGTTTCACCCGCCGGAAGTGGAGTTGGGCGTCGGCTCCCAGAGCAACGCGGTCTGGAAGAATCCCTCCAAGCGAAACCGGCTGAAGGTAGGGGATGTCGTCGTGCTGGACCTGGGCCCTGGCGAGGCATCAGTCTATGCGGATGTAGGAACCACCGTGACCCATGGCGCACCGGATCCAGAGGTGGTCCGCGTGGCCCGGGAGTGTGTCCGCGCAACCGCCGGCTACGGCTCCCAGTGGAAGACCATTGGCGAGTTGTTTGTCTACGCCCAGGCGTTTTCCACAAACCACCGCATGAAGCTGGCCTCCACCCGCTCCATCGGCCACGCCATCCTGCCCCACAGTCCCGCCCTGGCATGGGACTTTCCCCGGTCCGCCCATGCATGCACCTGGCTGCGCAGGCACCAGATACGGTTCTTGAACCCCCGCCGCTTGACCGGCCTCTGGGCTCTGAGGCCCCTCGTCTCCGACGGCACGCAAGCCGCTTCCTTCGAGGAAATCCTGTACGTCAATGGTGAGGAGCGCCGCATCCTGGGCCGTGACAGCCTGGCGGAGATCGGTCAGCTGCCCTGAATGCTGCCCTCTCGAAAGGACTCGATGAATCTCAGGTGGGAGTCCGTGTCGTCGACCTCTTCAAATCGGATGCCATAGAAGACCCAGTCCTCCGAAGGCGCCAGCTTGAGCACCAGGCCTTCCACACCGTGTTCCCCCAGGTCCGGCCGCCGGAAACGGAGGCGAACAGTCCCCCCTTCCACGAACTTCAGGGGAACCTGCGCCGGGACCGTGAAGGTCAACTCCTGGACCGACAGGTCCACCACCCGCGCCTCGCCTCCCAACAGCTCCAATCCCCGCCCCACCGGTGGCAGCACGGTGAGGGAGCCTTGGGTACCCGGCGCGTCCGTTTCCACCCCATCCTTGAAGCCATCGATAAAGCCCAGCATCAGGCCGTGCTGCGAGCGGTCTGGCACGGGGACCCCTGCACGAAGAACTGAAGCCTCGAAGGTACAGGGACCTTCTTCATGCTCAAAACACACCCGCACATCCTCCCCGCCGGAAAAGGTGCTGCCCGGCGCCACCACGACAACCCCCGCCTTGTCTACCCGTACAAAGCTCCCCTTGATCCAGGCCCCATCCCGCCCCAGGATCTCGCAACTCTGGCGAGCCCGGGCTGCATCGTCGAGTACTGTACGAGGGTCCCGGGCCAATTTGCCTCCGATAGGGCCCCATAACCGCTTGCCACCCTGCCCGAAGTCCGTTCCATTGGCACCATGACAAGAATCGCCCACATCACCGACATCCACGTGATGGTGCCACCCCGCATCACGCAGCTCACGCCGAAGAGACTGTTGGGATCCGTCAATCTCTACGCGCTTGGCCGCAAGGGGCACTTTTCCCGGCGTGTGCAGGAGGCCCTTCCCAACGCCGTGGCAGCCACCCAGCCGGATGTCCTGGTGTGCACAGGCGATCTCACCGCCCAAGGCACCCCTGAGGAGTTTGAGGCCTTTGCGGCCTTGTTTTCGCAGCTCCTGGAAGCCCAACCGTCGGTCATGGTGTCGGGAAACCACGACGTGTACACCGTAGACGCGGAACGCTCCCGACGGATCGAGGACCTGTTCTCCGAATTCACCGGCACCGGACCCTGGCCTCGCCTGCACCTGCCCACGGACCACCTCGCCTGCATCACCGTGGACACCTGCCGTGCCCACCCCCTCTCCGTGGGGCTGATCAAGGACGACCAGATTGAGCGATTGGACGCGCTCCTGGGCTCGGACGCCCTCTCCGGTCGATCGGTACTCCTCATGCTGCACTACCCCCTGAGAAATCGCCGGGGAGAACCCTATGGCCCCCCCACCCGCGCCCTGAAGAACGCCCGGGCCCTGGAGCAGGTTCTGGGGCGTCATTCGGACACGATCACCGCCATCCTCCATGGGCACGAACACCATGGATTCCAAACCAACCTGCCAGACGAGCTGGGGGGCATTTCCATCCTGAATCCCGGGGCCAGCGGTTATGCGCCCTTGGCCAAGAAAGACCGTACGGCGCACTTCAATGTGTACTCCCTGGAGGGGCGCAACCTGCAGGTGGAGCGCTTCTGTTTTTCCGATGCCAGCGGTGCGTTCGAGCCAGAGCCGGGGGGAGCCTACGCGACAGGACGCTGACTCGCCCGGTTCAACTCACCGGATCCGTCACCATCTTCCAGAGGCCCTCGGCGTGCTCGGCCGCCTCGCACACGTTCTCCAGGAACCACTTCCAGCGATCCACGCGCTCCAAAGGGGGGGCATCGTCTCGCAACTGAATGGGAAAGGGGGAGTGGTCGGTGAATCTCCCCCCCAGAAAACGGTAGATCTCCTCCAGGCTCTCTTGGGCATTGGAACCGGCGGGAGGAGCCCCCAGCACACGGGACAGGCCCACCGCCACGGCATCGGCCGTTGCATCCAGCGGGGGAAGGATGCCCTGCTTGGGCAGCACCAGGAGATATTCGGCAATCTCCCCAAAACCCGTGAGAATCTCCAGGTCTCGCCCCCCATCTTCCCGGGCGAGGGTCGCCATGGCCTCCAACAGGTCCTCCACCTGGATCCGGGCGCGCGAATGCAGCAATTCCAGCTGGGATTCCAGGGACCCGGACTCCCAGGCCTCCATGATCTCCCGTCCTGTGGGAGGCAACACATCCATCCGGTTGGATCCACCGACAAACCAATCCATGATCTCCCGGCCCCCTCCCTCGGTCATCGCCCGGCCTGCACGCACAGCCAGGGCGAGCCGGGTCAAGGGCGGGGCGGGTGCACCGAAAAGCAGATCCAACACGGCGGGTTCTGCCGGGACGCCCAGGGCCTCAAAGAACCGACGCAGCAGCTTGGATGCGTGCCGGGCTTCAGGACGGCGATCCCGAACAAGCCTCACAAACGCCTTTGTGGCTGTATGAATGCCCTCGCCACTGGAATCCACCTCAAACCAAGGGCCCTGGCCATCCCGTTCCAGGCAGAGCAAGACGGGGTCCACCGCTGGCCCCGGCACCACCACCAGCGCCCCCTCCCCCAGGTCACGCCCCACGCCGCAGGAGGCCAACACATGGGCTTGGACCACCATGGGGCCAAACACCGCCCCTTCCAGGCCCGGCTCTCCCATCAGCTGGACCGAAATGGGAATGCCAAAACTGCGGGACCGGGACAGCAGGAGAATCCCTGCGGTCAGTGCGGAAGGCCAATTGCCTTTCAGGACCACCTGCATGTCAGTCACCCTCGGGCTCGGGGGCATCCTGTGCGAGATGCATCCACCAGATCGGCCACAGAAACCATAGCCCCGTGGAAAAAAACGTGACAGCCATCAACGACCGGCCCCAGGAGAGCGTGGCCAACAGAAACGCCATCCCCACCAGGAGCATCTGAGAGGATGCCCGGTGCGCTGCCCGAGGCGCGAGAAACCCCTTGGCGAGGCCCGCAGCATCTTCCTCGCGGCAGCGCCCCTCTCGCCACCGTTCAAAGGCTGTCGCCCGGTACCAGAGGCGCCCCCCCCCAAGGAGGAACACCGAGGAGGTGGCTGCAACCCCCAGTGCCACAAACCGCAGGGGCATTTCCGCTCCAGAGATGCCGACAAACAACCAGATCAGGATCAGGGAGAAAGCCACCGCCGGCATGACTCCGGCAAAAGAGAGTTGGCGCCACATCTGCGCCTTGGGCAGCAAGGCGATGCCCGCCGGCGTCTTCCCGGAGAACTTCTCCTCGGTCGGTCCCCCTGGATCCCGAATGAACTCCAGGGTCTCGGGCCAGAACGGAATCGCCAGGAGCCGTCTTGGATCTCCGTCCTCGGGCACCCATGGCAGGAGCTCCAGGCGGCGTGGGTGGGGCATGATCTCTCGCCCCGCCACTGCGCGCCCCTCCATGCGTATGGAGTACTCCCCATCCGCGTGCCTCGCGATCACCTGGGCTTCCGTGCACAAGAGCAGCGCTTCCTCGATGCGGCTGCCTCGTCGCACAAAGAGAAACAGCCGATCTTCAAAGGGCGCCACAGCGCATCGATCCGATGCCAGATCACCGCCACGCCCAGCCACGAACTGCACCGGGCCATGGGTGGCAAGAAGTCGAGCAACCTCGGGCGGGAGAAGATCTTCCACGCCACGATTCTACGCCCGGCGGACCTCCAGGAGCAGGCGGTGTCCATCTACTTCCAACTCCTGGGACCCGGACCCGTCGGCAAGGGCCTCCCAGCCAACGGCCAGAGTCTCCGCGGAAAGATGGTCTCGAAACCGCTCCACCGCCTGGAGAACAGGGGCGTCCCCGCCAACCCCCACGTGGATTCGGTCCGTGTACCCCAGGTCCAGCTCCTTGCGACGGGCCTGGATGCGGTTCACCACCTCCCGTGCCAGCCCCTCCTCCTTCAGGTCGGCATCCAGCTCGCTGTGCAGCGCCACCACGGCCATGGAGGACCCCGCCGCCTGGAAGGACCCCTTTGGCTGCACCTCCACCACCACATCCTCGGGCCCCAGCACCACGGTCCCCCCAGGAAGCTCCAGGGTGAGACCCTCCCCCAGGATGGCAGCGCGAACTTCTGCTCCAGCCCGCTGGCCGAGGGCTGCAGCGCAGGCCTTCATGTCCTTGCCCAGCTTCTTGCCCAGGACGGGAAAGTTGGGCTTGACCCGGAAGTCCACGAACTCCTCTGCCTGTTCTGCGAACCGCACCTCTCGCACATTCAACTCCTCCGCCAGCATGCCCAACAAGGGGCGCAAGCCCTCCGCACGCTCCGGTTCCGCCAGGATGACCTCCATGGCAGCAAGGGGCTGGCGCACCCGGACACCCACCCGGCTTCGCGCCGACAGGCCCAGACTCGCAAGCTCCCGAAGAAGGGCCATGTCCGCCGAAAGTTCCGGCCCAAGCGCCGCCTCCCCCACCTCTGGCCAGTTGCAGTGGTGCACCGACAGATCCGCGCCCTCCCGGCCTCCCTCCAGGTCCCGGTACAAGGCCTCAGCCATGAAGGGCACAAAGGGGGCCACCAGGCGGGTCGTGGAGGTCAGCACTTCGTAGAGGGTCCACAAGGCATCCTGCGGGGCATCCCCCCAGAACCGACGCCGGGATCGACGGACATACCAATTGGAGAGCCCGTCCACGAACTCCTGAATGTCCCGGGCCGCCTCGTACAGCCGGTATTCATCCATGCGCTCTGTCACGCGGGAACGCAGCGCCTCGAACTCCTGGAGAATCCAGCGATCCAGCGTGTCCCTCGTTCCCGGGTCGGAGCGGGGCGTCTGTTCCGGGTCAAAGCCGGCGATGTTGGCGTAGATCGCGAAAAAGGAGTGGACATTGCGCAACCGAAGCAAGAACTCCCGCTGGCCTTCTCGAATGCTTCGAAGGGACAGGCGGGTGTTGGAGGAGGGTGGATTCGATGCGTAGAACAGCCACCGGAAGGCATCGGCACCCGGGGCCGGAAACGGTGCCACCAGCTCCACCCAGCCCTCCTCAGACAGGCGTTCCATGTCATCCGGATGCAAGTGCGCGGTCTCCCGCCCCTGCACATCGGCCACCACCAGTTCCAGCACGACGCGTTCCTCGTCTACCTGCACGTGAAAGCGCTCTTTCTTGCCCAGGTTGATGGATCGGACCAATTCGTTGCGAAGCCCCACCTGTCCTGGTTGCAGGGACTCATCCGGCACTGCACGAAGTCGCATTTTTCCAGAGATGATCAGGTCTGGCGGGGTGTAGTTTCCCTTGGACTTTGATTCTTTTTTTCCATCCATGTCGCACACGTGGCCCAGGACCACGCAGTTGCGATAGGGCCGGGGAAACCCTGCCTTTTCCAGGCCCAGTTCGGCGCAGGTCTCGTCATCAAAAAGCAGGGTGGAGATCATGAGCAGGGAGTAGAACCACCCCCGGGTCTGGTCCACGGCCTCGGAGATGAAGTCAGCGGGAAAGCTCTCCTGGAAGGTCTCCTGGTTCCGATGCGGAAAGCCCCACTGGGCAAAGGGCATGCAACCGGAGTCGAACCAGCAGTCGATGACCTCGGGCACCCGCTTCATCTCGCCGCCGCAGGACGCACAAGGCAGCACCACCCGGTCGATCCAGGGGCGATGGACCTGGAGATCCGGATCCACCCCCGCGTCGAAGGCATCCGGGTTCAGGGCAAGAATCTCGGCGGTGGAGGATGGAACAATCCGGTCCTCACAGGCCACACACACCCAGATGTTCAGGGGCGTGCCCCAGAACCGCTCCCGGGAGAGGGCCCAGTCCACGTTGTTGCGGAGGAAATCACCAAACCGGCCCTCCTGGATGTGCTCCGGCAGCCAGTTCACGCCCCCGTTGTTCTCCAGGGCCTGCTGGACCTTTTCCGTGGTCCGGATGAACCAACCGGGACGGGCGTATTGGATGAGGGGATCGTCGTCCGCCCGCCAACAGAACGGGTAGTCGTGGCGAATGGTCTCCCGGGAGAACAACAGGCCCCTCTCCTTCAAGTCTTGCAAGATGGGCTTGTTGGCATCCTTGAAGAAGAGCCCGGCCACAAACTCCGACCGCTCATCAAAAGTGCCGTCGGGTTTCACCAGCTGAAGCAGCCCGATGCCCTGCTCCCGTGCGATCTTGAAGTCATCCTCGCCAAAGGCCGGGGCGGTGTGCACGAGGCCCGTCCCCTGCCCCAGGCTCACATGTTCGCCGGGGATCACCCGCCAGCCGTCTCCCCCTTCTGGCTCCGCCCATCGGTACAGGGGCGTGTAGCGCTGTCCCACCAGATCAGCGCCCTTCACGGTGCGCACAACCTCCCCCTCCACCTGGTCCTTCAGGGCGTCCGCCACAATGAGCAGGTCTCCCTCGTGGCGCACATAGACGTAGTCCAGGTCCGGGTGCACGCAGACGGCGGTGTTCGATGGCAACGTCCAGGGAGTCGTGGTCCAGGCGAGCAGGTAGGTGCCCTTTTCCTCGGCCAGGGCAAACCGCACGGTCACGGACGGGTCCTCGACGGTCTTGTACCCCATGCCCACCTCTCCAGCGGACAAGGCAGTTCCCCCTTGCGGCCACCACCAGACAATCTTGTGGCCCTGCTCAAGAAGCCCCTTTTCAAAGAGCTTGGAGAGGGCCCACCAGACGCTCTCCACGTAGGATCGCTGGTACGTCACATAGGCTTCGTCCAGGTTGACCCAGAACCCGATCCGCTCCGTCAGCTCCTCCCACTCCCGGGTGTAGGTAAAGACCGACTCGATGCACTTGCGGTTGAAGGCCTCCAGTCCATAGTCCTGGATGGCCGCCTTGCCGTGGATTCCCAGGGACTTCTCCACCTCCACCTCGACGGGCAGTCCGTGGGTGTCCCACCCTCCCTTGCGGGGCACATGGTAGCCACGCATGGTCTTGTACCGTGGAAAGAGGTCCTTGATGGCCCGGGTGAGGACATGGCCATTGTGCGGGGTGCCATTGGCCGTGGGAGGACCCTCGTAGAAGACAAATGACTTCCTGCCTTCGGACAGGGCAAGGCCCTTCGCAAAGACGTCCTCTTCCTTCCAGAACCGCAGCACCTCGGTTTCGAGGGTGACGGGATCGTCGAGTTCCCGGTACATTCTGGACCCCTTTCTGGCTGGCACCGCAATGGCCCGGCGCAGGGGGCGTTTAACCGGTCCATTCCCACCGGTCAGTGGATGGTGGAATGTGTTCCATCCATCTGCAGGCGCAAGCGCTGGCTTCGCGCCCGAGACCACCAACCCCCCAGTCCTGTGGGCCGGGCCCCTCCCTCTTCTGCACAGGCCCAGCGGGGTTCGCCCAAGAGATCTCCCTCCATCTCGTCCACAGCAGCCCAAAGGTGCCACCAGCGCCCGTCGTCGTCCTCCAGGAAGACCACAGCCAGGGGCGGCCGTCGGTCCCGCGGCCGCAGCACACCGATAATGCCCACCGTGTCGAACTCCCCGGATCCAGCGACGGAGGAGATGAACCGATGCAGGTCCATGCCGTTTCGAACCAGGGGATCGAGGTCATACTGGGTGACGGCCTGCCGGGAAAAAGCCACGCAAGCGGGCTGGGGACTGCCCTTGCGGAGGCAGGTCACCAGGCGATCAAACAGGGACCGCACCAGGGCCTCCCGCTCCGAGGGCAGCGCCCCCGGATCCCGCGAGGCCATTCGCACCCGGAGATTGACGGGAAATGGCTGGTTCGGTCCACTCCCCATCTTGGCGTATCCACTCTGCATGACCGGGTTTCTAAGGCATCAAACCCAAGTGGTCCAGTGCTGCACGGACCCGTTCAACACCCGCCCCCTCCCTGAGAATCCTCCCGGATCGAGAATCCACAAGAGTCGACGGGGAACAGGGGGGAAGAATACCCACATCGATCACCGCATCCACTGAGAATTCCAGTGCCGAGGGCGTCTCGATGGGTGGCGCACCATGGCGGTTTGCAGAGGTGGAGGTGATCGGTCCCACCGCTGCCACAAGGGCCCCGACCACCCGGTGGGGACTCCAGCGCACCGCAAGGGTTCCGTCTCCCGATTGCGCGCCGTCCGCAAAGCCATCGGGGGCCGCCACCACCAGGGTCACCGGACCGGGCCAAAGGTCTTGCGCAAGGGACAGGGCTCGGGGATCCAACCAGTCCGGAATCCCATTCACCAACACCACCAGGGGCTTCCCTTCCGATCCCTTGAGGGTGTTGACCCGCGCACAGGCGACGCTGTCCGAAGCGCGTCCCCCCAGGCCGTACAGAGTCTCCGTGGGGTAGAGCACCACCCCCCCGGGAGCGTTGAGGGCAGCGATTGCGGGTCCGAGGTTCACCCGAGGGATTTGTCGGCCTCCAGCACCTTGGCAGCCATCTCGGCCCGGGCCGTCACCAGGCGGGCAGCAAGGGCATCATCGGACAGTGCCAAGATGCGGGCCGCGAGCCAGGCAGCATTCTTCGCCCCGGCCTTCCCGATGGCCACCGTGGCAACAGGCACACCCGGTGGCATCTGCACCGTGGCCAACAGAGCATCCAGACCTCCCAGGGAAGCGTCAATGGGCACGCCGATGACAGGAAGCAGGCTCTCCGCTGCCATCACCCCCGCCAGGTGTGCCGCCATGCCCGCCCCACAGATCAAGACCTGCAGGCCTCTCTCCTGGGCGGTGCGTGCGTACTCCAACGACTCGGCTGGCGTGCGGTGGGCCGAACGAACCTTCATCTCCCAGGAGATTTCCAGCGTATCGAGCACCGACGTGGCACCCAGCATCACGTCCCGATCTGAAAGAGAACCCATCAGGATTCCCACGCTTGGATTGCTCATTCCTGCTCCTCGAGGGCCCGCCAGGCGATGTCCTTTCGCCAGTCTGCCCCGCTGAATCCAATGGTCCCCACCACTTCATAGGCCCGATCCCGGGCACCCCGCACATCCTGGCCCCAAGCCGTGACCCCCAGGACCCGGCCACCGTTCGTGCACAACTCCCCCGCCTCATTTCGGCACGTGCCCGCTTGAAAGACCACCACATCCGCGTGGTCCGTGTCCAAGCCCTCGATGGGTTGGCCCTTCTCGAAGGGTCCCGGATACCCGCCGGACACCATCACCACGCAACAGGTCGCCCCACCGCGAATCCGCAAACGACGCGGCGCCAGCCCCCCCACCGCGCAGGCGTGAAGCAGGGGCAGGAGATCCTCGTCCAGGAGCATCAACAACGGCTGGCACTCCGGATCTCCAAAGCGACCGTTGTACTCCAGCACCTGGGGACCACTCTCGGTCAGCATCAACCCCACGTAGAGCACCCCCACAAAGGGACGCCCCTCCTGCGCCATGCCAGCCAGGGTCGGCCCGATAACCGACGCCTCCACCTGGGCCACGAGATCACCCCCGGTAGCCACCGGTGCATAGGCCCCCATGCCACCTGTGTTTGGGCCCTGGTCCCCCTCGAATCGCCGCTTGTGATCCTGGGCAACGGGCAGGGTCACAAAACGCTCCCCATCGCACAAGGCCAGGACCGACACCTCGGGCCCGGTCAACAACGCCTCAATGACCACCGAGGCGCCCGCTTCTCCGTGGGCACCCCCGAATAGCTGCTCTACGGCCTCATGGGCAGCCACATCGTCTTCACAGACATAGACGCCCTTGCCCGCCGCCAGGCCGTCTGCCTTGACCACGCAGGGTCCGGTAATGGCTGCATGGGCGGATTCGAGATCCTGGACCTTGGAGTACACGGCCGTCGGGATGTGGTGCCGGATCATGAAATCCTTGGCGAACCCCTTGGAGGCTTCCAGTTGGGCTGCTTGCTGGGAGGGCCCAAAAACCGGCACCCCCAGGGCACGACAACGATCAGCCAACCCGTCAGCCAAAGGGCCTTCCGGTCCCACGACAACCAGGTCAATGCCCGCCTTCTGGGCCTGCTCTGGCACATCACCCGCGGGCAGCCGGCGGGCCTTGCCGGGGAACCCGGGGTTGTCATGGGTCACCCACAATTGACCCAGCTCCGGGCTCGCGCCGAGCTTCCAGGCCAAGGCGGATTCGCGGCCGCCACCCCCCACGATCAAGACGTCCATCAGGGCTCCTTGAAGGAAGGGGCGAATTATTCGATGTCAGCCCCATGGGCAAGAAGCAAACCGCGGGCAAAGGCATCCAGCGGATCTGCCTTCAGCGCTATCGCCAGGTGTTCCATCCCCTCCCGGGTCCGGCCCACTTCCAGGAGCGCCTCGGCATGATGCCGGTGAGCAGGCGCAAAGTCCCGGTCGTAGTGGTAGGCCTTGCTGAAAGAATCGTTGGCCCCCTCCAGGTCCCCCTGTGCGTACAGGGCCCGGCCTCTCAGGGAGTGCACGAGGGGTTCCGTGTCCCGAGTGGCCAGGGAACGCTCCAGAAAGGAGAGAGCCTCCATGGCCTGACCCTGGTCCAGGGCAATGCGGCCCAGGGAGGTCAACACCGAGTGGTTCACCCGATCCAGCTTGAGGGCCTCCACCAGCTGGGTGGTCGCTTCGTCACAATCACCGGTCCGCAGGCACTCGGGAAGACGCAGGACCCCCATCCACTTGGGTAGATCGTCCATGAACCGGGGACTGCGACCAAAGGTGTTGAACAAAAGTGCGTACGTGGATTCTCCCCCCGCCAGTGGAAACCACGTCAGCACCAGGCGCTGTCTCAGCCGCGCCCGCTCCAGGTCCACAAGAAACCCGGTTTCCAACGCGTCGATGACCTTGTCCTTTCGGCCCACCTTCAGGTCGACGTGGGCTTGTACCACGTGGAGCGGTCCCCAATTCGGGTCGATGACCAAGGCCTGGTCCAAAGCCCCCTGCGCAATGCGAAACCGTCCCTGGGACATCTGGAATCGCGCGACCCAGTAGTGGAATCGCACCTCTTCCCGCCCCTCCAGGGTATGGGCATCCACCGCTTGGAGAGCCCGGGCGGCAGCCCCCAGGTTTCCTCTCTTCGCCTCCACCATGGCCAGGGCCAACCGACCCGGCCCCCACCCAGTCCGGTGTACCAGGGACTGCTCTGCATGACTCCTGGCGGCGTCCAATCGACCGGTGGCCCGGGCCGCGTGGCTGGCGGCGAGGTGGATGCGATCCAGCAGATAGGCATCCTCTGGGGTGCTCTGCGCCAGGACAGACAACCTCTGCCAGGACTCCTCCGCTGCCCCTTCCACCTGCAGCAGAAGCCTGGCATGCAGCAGCCGGACTTCCAGCAGCTCGGGGCCCAGCGCCCCCGCTTGTTCTGCGTGAATCCGGGCCTCCAGGAGATTTCCAGCCTCGTAGTAGACCTGGGCCAACGACTCCCAGGCAACGGCCATTTCCGGTTCCGCCTTCCGAACCGGTTCCAGGTACCCAAGGGCCTCCCCGTGGCGGCCCCGCGCCAGGGCGATGCGCCCCAGAAGAAGGTTGGCGCCTGGGGTGTCGGGGAGGGCGTCATGTCGGCGTCCCAGCCAGGTATCTGCTTCCTGGAGGAGTCCCAATCCTCGCAGGGACTCCGCGTGCCACAGAATGCACTGGCGATCCTTTCCCGCAATGTCCAGGCAGGATTCTGTGTGCTCACGGGCGGTTTGAAAGGCGCCTGCCTGCAGGGCGATTCCCGCGCGAGCCCGCCAGGTGGCTGCATGGTGGGGCCGCATGACAAAGGCCCGCTCCATGAGAATGGAGCTGGATTCCTCGAGGTCTGGATCCTCAGAGGTAAGCCAACGATAGGCAAGCGCCAGTCCCCCGGTAGCGCCCGAATCCCCCGGCATGACCGCAACCGCCTTCTCCAGGAGAGGCCGCGCCTCTCGAGCCCCTTCCACGCTCGCCCGCGCCAAGGCATTCCACCCGGCCTCCACCAGGGCAAGCGGATCTCTCGGCTTCTCCGGGTGCAGGAGCTTCAAGGACTTCACCAGGTCCCGGCCCGGAACGTCCAGGGGCTCCTCGATTGCCTCCTGCATGGCAATTCGCTCGTTTGGATCCTTGAAGACGCTGAGGATCTCCTCGTGCACCCGCTCAATGCGGACATACATCCAGTCGAGCCAGGGCGTTGGCAGGCGGGTCACGCCGGTCCTCTTCGCCACCACCGGTAGCGCACCAAAAACCAGGATTCCCACCAAAGCCAGCACCTGCACCAGGACGGTCCTGCGGCGCCGGCCCGTGCTTCTTACGTGGCGGTTGGCCCCCGCCTTGACACGGGCCTTGTATCGGGAGTCACCCGGCAGGAACCAGGCTGCGAAATCCGGGTGTTCCGCGAGGGGAATGAAGCCAGAACCCGGGGTGGAAACACAGTCCTCCGGCCCCAGGAAGTTCTTCTTGATCTGGTCGAGAACGCCATCCCGGGGAAAGGGGCCGTGGCGGCCGCCATCGGTGGAACGGACATCATAGAGCGCCCCGCCTCCCCGTTGATCGCGGCAGGAACGGCACAACGCCATAGCAGCGGAATCCGCAGCCTTCAGCCGGGTACCGCAACCAAAGCAGTAGGCATCGAGATCGCTGTCAGGCCTGGCCATCACGGGGCGAGTGTACCGCGGGCGGTGCCCCGTGCGGGCGTGGCGTCGAGGTCAACGAGAGCAGATCACCACGTCATCGACCCAGTGCTCATCGTTGACTCCTCCCGTAGAGCCGGTGAAGCCAAACATGGCATCCACAAGGTCAAACTCCGCTGTAAAACCGGAGAGGACCTCCACGCCATCCATGTCCACCGTGAAAGCACCCGCCACCATGCTGATTTCCACGGCGATCTCGCCCACCTCCCGGAAGGTAGCGGCCTGCTGCTCGTAGATGTCCATGTCGACAGTCTCGATGAACGCCACGTGCTCCGAGGAAAGATCCCCCACGTTTCCGTTGTAGTACGTGTCGAATTCCACGGCGTATCCCGACAGGCCACGGACACCGAGCCCCCCGCCAGACGTGCCCATGGAGGTGGGATCCGTCTCCGCCAGCATGGCAAAGGACATTCCATCGGCACCGGTCCCTCCCTCCACCTCCAGGGTGAAGCTCGCCTCGAAGATCTGCGACGGCAAGCGGTTCAAGAAGAACGCGGTTCCCCGTTGCCCGCCCGTGGCTTCCGTCAGGCGCAGCGCCCCATCGGAACCATCCCAGACTTGGGTGGCCGTGCCGTTGAGGGAGATGTGGGCCGGGTTCACCTGGTTGTCGAAGTCCTCGGTCAGGGACGTCTCCAGGACCCCATCGCAGTCATTGTCCACGCCGTCGCAGGGGTCCAGCGCCCCTGGGTAGGTGGTTGCATCCGCATCATCACAGTCCGTCCCGTCGTCGCCCCCCTGGTAGCCATCCCCATCCCGGTCCATGTCGTCGGCGCCATCACAGTCGCTGTCGATTCCGTCGTACCAGGTCTCCGCGGCTCCCGGATAAACCGACGCATCCGTGTCATCGCAATCGTCGTCGAGCGCTGCGTAGCCCAGGGGCTGCTCGCAGTGGTTCACCACGTCGTCTGCCACCCCGTGGCCATCCTCATCCGCATCCCGGAACCAGTCTGAGAAGTCCGCCCCTTCCAGGTCGTCCACCTCTCCGGAGCAGTTGTTGTCGATGCCATCGCAGACCTCTGTGGCCATGGGATGAACCGAGCCGGCCGCATCATCGCAATCGCCGGCTGCGGTGACATACCCATCGGGAAGCTCGCAGGCCTCGAGGGTGTCCACCTCACTGCCAAACCCGTCCCCATCGGCATCGGCGTACCAGGTGATCTGCAAGCCCTCATCGACCTCTCCATCACAGTTGTTGTCGATTCCATCGCAGACCTCTGTGGCATCCGGATTTCGGGCGGAGTCCCCGTCGTCACAGTCCTCGGACACATCGAATCCGTCGCCGTCCTCATCCATGGCTGAAGTGTCCAGAATGGTGCCTTTGCCATCACAGGCCAGGAGGAAGACAAGGAAACCACATCACCGAATCACTGCCAGACTCCGTTTCGACTCAGGGTCACAGGCGATCCAACGGAGTGGACAAAGTCCACCACCAGAGACCCCCCTTCCACATTGATTTTCCGGAGCTGGTGCCGAACCACAGTGAGTTCTCCCCAGTACCCGATCATCTCGTCGTTGGAGTCCGTCAAGTTCGCCGCCATGGGCAGGCCATCAAAGGCATCCGGGGCCAGCTGGATTCGACCCGCCGAGTCGTCATTCCAGGCCACCAATCGATAGAATTCGGTCATCCAGTTGGGGTCATCAATGCCCGCATCGTAAATCCGGAGCTCCGCCACCACGATGGAGGGCCCGGCAGCATCGGAGCCCGCCTCCCACTGGACAAGCACAGCCTGCTCCATGTCCAGGTCGACATCTCCCATCATGAGGTCGGGAGCCAGCAGGAGGAATTCATCCGGGCCCTCGACCCGATCCTGCGCAAGGGTCAACCCACCTCGCTGCACGGACACGTCATAAGGCACGCCGGGCACCACGCTGGAGAGACCTTCCAGTCCTGCGTTGCCCGTTCCATAGAACCGCCCGCTGTACTCGTCGAACGCCAGATCGACGCCTGCTGCTGACCCCACCAGTCCGCCCGATCCCTTCACCAGTCCGGCGGACCCCACCCAGGCCTCTTCCACATAGGTCTCGTTGCCGTAGAGTTCCGTCACGGTGAATCCAAGCCATCCAGCGGTAGCTCCCTCGGCAGACCCCTCCACCTGGATCACCCGGCCAGTCCCTCCGGTGACCGACACATCCCCCAACCAGCCAGCGTCATCAAACAGGGCCAGCAGCGGTGAGTCGATGGACTGCACATCGTCTATCCAGGGATAGGTCCGCTCCACCTCCGCGACGCGGCCCGCCACAAAAGACAGATCCCAGGAGAAGTCCCGGGCGGTGGTGATGCGAATGCGCTCATCCACTGTGTGGGAACCATACATCTCCGGGGGTCCCCCTGGACGGGCCTCCCCGGGACCCCACACCTTCACCGCTCCCCGGGCCGGCAGGCTGGACATCGGGCCCATGCCCGCCAGGTCCCCCGCCGTTCCACGCCCACCGCCGGACCCCCACCACCCCTCGGACCAGAACTCCCCCATCTCCATCCCGCACCACAACATCGGATACCACTCCAGGTCATCCAGCCAGAGGGTGTAGGCCACGATCGGGCAATCCAGGCGGGTGATCGCCACGCTGGCCACCTCGTCTTCCAGGAATTCCATGGCGGGCGCGGTGTAGGTGAACCCGTCTTCCAGGGTGGTCTGCCCATGGTCCGTGACCACGGAAACAGCCACCGATCCCCCGCCAGCCGGCCCCGCCGGCAGCTCGACCGTGACCGCAGCGCCTGTGGTGTCCAGAATACGGCCATTTCGTCCGCCAAACACCACAGTCTGGGCGGTCTCAAGGTGCAAACCGTTCAACACGATGGTATCGCCTCCCACCAGGCCTGGGACGCTACTGGGAAGAAGCCCCAGGAGGTCCGGGCCGGGGGCATCGCCGGGCCAGTAGTCCGGCGCAACCGCCCCATTGCAGGCGAAAAGGAGCATCCAGGCAGTCATGGCGTTCCCCCCGGGTTGGGGGAGCTCAGCCGGGTCACCACAGAGTCAGACACGCGGACCCGCAACGGTCCAAAGGCCATGCGCTTTCCATTGGAGGTCCGCACATCGGCCACCTTCTCCACCCGGGCCTCGGCAATCCGTGAAACCAGCAACACAGCGTGCTGGCCCGCGACCTGGGAGTTCAAAGCAGCGAGCTTGGAGCTGCCAAGCGAGAAGGAGCCATCGTCCGTCACGGTGCAGATCACCTCCCCCAGGATGTTCCAACCCGCACCATCGTCCCCGACGCAGGCCCCCACTCCCCCCGTGTCGCTCTCGCAGGAGAAACCCGCGCCGCAATCCGCGTTCTCCGTGCAGTCGGTCTCCACACCCCCCCCCAGGTACCGCAGAGTCACCGTCACGGGGGTCTTTGCCTTGGAGACGTCCCAGGTGATCTCCATGGGTCCCGCCCACGGGCCTGGGAAGCGCACGTCGTCGTCGGCTTCGAAAGTGTGCTCGGGTGCCCGAACAGCCGTGCCCCCGATGGCGAGACCGGCAACAGGCGGGGGAAACACCACCGTGGCGCCCTCCAGGGGGTACGGCACCGCGCCCGCTGTGGATTCCACGGGCAACACCGTGCCCGGAAAGGCCACCTGGAATTCCCCACTGGAGCGCCAATTGCCCGGGTGATCCGCATGGCCTTCAATCACCGGCTCCAGGATCCCTCCGTAGCCCACGTACCAGCTCTCGCCGGCTGGACGCGGGTGGTACACCGGGTCGCGCCCGAGACGGAACAACGCACCTTCCGTCCCTTGGAACTCCACCCGATCCCCCACGTCCACGTACTCGGAGAAGCCCTGCGAATCGATGCGACCTATCCGGGTGGAACAAGCATCCTCGCCGGCAGCCACTGGGGGACCGGGATGGACAAAGGCAGAATTCCGGTCGAACTCGGCCGCCCGGGGAGTGGCAAAGGTGGCAGCACCAATGGCGAACTGCGTGCCGTCCGCCCGGGGCATGTCCGAGAAGGTGCCGGTGACCCCATGGCCCAGATTCGACCCATGCAACCGAAACCTCGCCAGCTCAATCCGCCCGCCCATGGGCTCCGCGGCTACCTGCACGTCATCCAGGGGAATGCCGGCCGAGTGTACCCGCACGTCGTACTCATCCGAGGGGCGGATGCAGCCGATACCCGCCAGGGCAACAAGGGCGATGACCGGGGTACGCGCCTTTACCATCCCGTCCCCAATCCCAGGTACAGGTGGAGCGTAGGCGGCTCCACCTCACTGGAGAGCTCCGAGCTTGCATCCCGGGCGACGCTGCTCTGGACAAAATCCGCGTTCACATCGCCGTATCCAGCGACGGTCTGGAGCCCGTAGGCTACCCGCAGGAAGCTGTCCCAGTCCCAGTCATTCCAGATAAACGATCGAACCCGGATCTCCGCCCCCACATCCGACAAATAAAAGTGTTCTTCCCCGGGGGGGCTGTTCTTGGAGGAATAGTCCACAAAGGGAATCTCCCGCCGCACGCTCCCCCCGGCATCCGGGACCACGCTGTACCCCTCCACGTGGCTCGGGCCTTCCACCCGGTAGCTCCACAAGTTGCCGATGCTGCCAAAGACCTGCAGGTACAGGCTCTCGGTGTAGATCGGCCCCAGCCGCCAGTCCATGTCACGCAAAATCGGAAAACGGTAGGCAGCGTTTGCAATCAACATGGTCTCCCCTGTGAGGCTCCACCCCTCGAAGCCGGAGAACTGGACGTTGTTACCAATGGTGCCACTTCCCCAGTGGTAGGGATGCCGTCCGCCCGCCACAAACTCATCCCAGCCCAGCACGTTCCGATCGATGAAACCGGCCTCGAAGTCGAGCTGCAGAGTGTGGCGTTCGGTCTTGCCAAACCACCCCACCGGCACGAACTCGGTCCAGGTGAACTGGGACCGGTTGTACCGGTAGCTGTCCAGGGGTTCCCCGTCGTCGTAGACGGCCCCGGAGATCTCGGGGTCCACCAGGTGAGATGATCGGAGTTGGTGATCCACCGCCACGCGGCGCCCACCCCGGGGGTTGATCCAGTCATCCCCGGAGTACCAGACATCCCGCGGCGACCACTCCAGGAAGCCGCCCACACCCTGGTTGCGAATGTAGGGCACAAAGTCCGGTCCATCCCCGGCGTCCCGAAAACTGTAACGAGAGACATCGGCTCCAAGGCCTCCCCAGAGAGCCCAACTGGGGGAGGTGGTCGCGTAGAACCAGGCATCCTCGGAGAGCTGTTCGAACTTCACGTCCACCACGGAGAGATCGTCGGTTTCCGGGACTCCATCCAGATCCGTTCCGTACCCATAGGTGCCCTTGTAGTCGTAGCGGGCCAGTCCAAAGGAGAAGTCCAGAGCATAGACGCTGTTCCAATACCCGACGTACAAGGACGTATCCTTGCCAAAGGTGGCCTCGGCATTCACCGTGTGGGCCTCCGTGAAGTCCCCCAGGTACAACTCCGCGCCGGCCTCTACGGATCGTTCGGTGGTCCGGAGAATCGGGAAGCCTGACACGGGAAATTGGGCCTGCAAGGCGCGGTAGGGCTCGCTGACTGTTTGGGCTGTGGGTGCCGCTGGCCGCCACTGGATCTCGGCCTGGGCGGTGTCGCAGGAAACAGAGGCCCCACACAAGCCGGGATAGTCCACCGGGCGCTTTGCGAGGCCGGATTCAGGAAGGAGCTTCACCCGGTACCCATGCCCCGTGAACGCGGTGTAGAGCAGGTGTCCGCCGGGGGCCACGTTTGCCCCGTAGGCCCCTCCCACGAGCTCCGTCTGCTTCTCCACGAGGCTCGTAGACAGATCGAGGGCATAGACGTTGTAGACATCGTCCGCATCCGAGGTGAACCAGACCCGCCCATCCGGCCCGAAGAATGGATCCGTCTCATCGCACGCGGAATCTGTCAGGCGGGTCCAGGCGCCCGTGGCCACCTCGAGGAGCCACAGGTCCTGCTGGTAGTTCCGAAACAGTCCCACGAGCAGCTTGCTGCCATCGGGGGAGTGATCGATCCCCTGGATCTGGGTCCCATCCCCGAAATTCGTCAACGCCGTTGCATTGCTGCCGTCCACGCCGACGGACCAGATTTCATGGGTGCCATCGGCATAGCGCGAGAACGCAAGGGAGCTGCCATCCGGATGCCAGCTTGCCTCCACGGCGCGAAGGGTGTTTGGCACCGGTGCAAATTCCAGCTCCAGTTCCTCTTCCCCGGCCTTGATCTTCCCTACCAGGAGCTGCGGCCAGTCCAGGCCATCCCGGTTGATCACCAGGCCTTGGTCCATCTTGAAGTCCGTGTCCCAATCCTCTGGCCCCGTGGCCACAAGCCGGCTCCCGTCCGGACTGAAATCCACCCGCAGTGAGTGGATCCAGCCATTGGTTCCCCGTCGCTTCTCCCAGTCCTCCACGGCTTCGGTGTCGTCAGGGTCCACGTACGTCCCCCCGATGGCCCCCCATTCACCGGGCTGGGCGGCTTGCACCTGCAGACCCTGGTCAAACCAGGCGAGGTACCGCCCATCCGGCGAGTAGACCGGCAGCTCCTGGTAGGCCGTGTTGCCGTCCATTTCCTCTTCCTGCTCGCTCTTGGACATCTCCTCCCATTCATCCCCTCCCTTCTCCCAGGCCGGCTCCGAGATGGACAGCTCCCTCCCCTCCACCCTGCCCTTGGCATCGATGGCTTCCAGCTGGGCGCTGTACCGCGCATCCAGGTAGGTCTTCCACCCGGCATGGAGTTCTTTCACGCTCTGCCCCGTGGCCTCCTTGACCACCGCATCCCAGCTCCAGCGCCAGCGATCGGCGTTGGCCAGGGCCATGTCGGTCATGGCGGGCTTGCCCAGGGAGTGGTGCAGCCAAAGGCCAAAGGCATACCCGTGGTTGTAGCCCCGCTCCCCATCAAAACCGTGCTTGTCAATGCGGGTGGTCCACTCATCCACATCCAGCACCCGATCCTCGTGCCAAGCCACCCGGAGAAAGGCATCCCGGCTGGTGCCCCAGACGTTGTAGCCCGCCATCTGTGACCAGTACTCGGCTCCGCCCTCCGCCCACCAGAACGGGGCATGAGCGCTCATGAGCCACTCGAATCCTACGTCGTGGTTGGAGCGAGTTGCGGGCCGTGCCCCCCACCTGTCCAGCCACTCCTCGTCCTCCACAAGCCCCCCGACGGAAAAGGCCGTGGTGCCCTCGCTCCAGGGCAGGTAGGCCTTGAGGCTCACGATGTGGGCAAACTCGTGCACAAAGACATCGGACAGGAACTCCATTCGGCCTCGCTGCCGATAGACCGGGCCCCAGTTGGCGGCGAACCCGGTCCAGTCCATTTCTGCGACGGCAAAGCCATTGCCTTCCCATCCGGCATCCTGGTCATAGACCACCACGTGGATCCGTTCTTCTGGGCAGTGGTCGAACTGCTCGCAGATGGGCGCCCAGGACTCTTCTGCGATCCGGGCCAGGGTGTGCGCCGTGAACTCGGTGGTGAACCAGTGGGGGTCGTCCTTGTCGCGGCCTGACTCGGGCCAGTGGATGTCGAAATGTTCGGTGGGCAGTGTGTTCCACAGGACATCCGGGTGGTTGTGGTCGTACCCCGCCCGGGCCCAGACCCCGGGGATGGCCGCCCAGAGAAGGGTTGCGGCTACCACCGTCCCTCCAGAGCCAGGGCGCCCGTGACACCCGGCTGGGGCGAGAACTCCTCCAAGCCCAGGGCAGCAAAGGTGCGGGTGTCACCTCCCAGGAAGTTCCTGCCCAGAGACCCCTCCACACTCCAGCGCTTGGAGAGATCCCACCCGAACCCGACGGACCCGTCCACAAACAGGCCCGGGTCCATCATGGGATCCCAGGAAACACGCCAGACGCTCTCACCGCTGGTGCCCACCCAGGTGGTGCCCCGGGCCGAGGCCACGGCTTCTACGTTTAGATGCACGTCATCCTTGGCCTGCACCCGAATGACCAGGGCGCCCACCAGCTCATCCCCCGGGTCCAGCCAGCCGTTGCCGAAGCCGTCGACCTCCTGGACATAGCCCACCACCGCCGGCAGGCGGGCCACAGCGCCGACCCGTCCCTCCGCCCGCGTGATGTCCCCGATGCGGGCATGGCCATGCAGGTGCAGCCCCACATTGGTGGTGCCTGTGCCCGTCAGGAAGCTGTCGGTGTTTGCCCCTCCATCCATGGCACTGCCAGGCCACTCGACCCCCGTGGGGGACTTGAGATCCAACTGGGCAGCAAATGTGTGCCTGCCCCCGAGCCAGGGCTGGAACAACAGCCCCGCATGGACATCTCCCAGGGCGGTGGTGGAGACGGTGTCCCCGTCCGCGGTGCGCAGGTTCGCGTTCACAAACGGGATTCTCAAGTACGGCGTGACACGGGCACTGAATCCCTGGTGCACCTCGAGCCACGCTCGGGAGTACCTCCAGCGGGTGTCTCCCTCCCACTCCTGTGCCACCCCCAAAGCGTCCCGCGTGGAGCGCGAGACCTTGGTGTCCAACCCTACCGAGACCGCCACCCATCCGCGGGGCATCACCAGTTCACGATCCACCGCACGGGGAGCGAAGTCCCCCATTGTGGTCTTTGGTCCCAGGACAGCAGCTTGGGTCGCCGCCATCCAGAGCACCCCTGCCAGGCCAGGATGCATGTTTCCTCGCGTTTGCGAAACGCGAGTGTACGAAGAAACTGACAAATGCAAAAGCCGCCCTCGCACGAGGCGTCCAACCGGCGACCTGGGACGACCCGCGGTACACTACGCGCCAACGGCTGATCCCCTCTCCTGGAGTCCGCATGCCCGGCATCCGTTTCCTGTCCACTCTCTGCGCCTTGTGGTGCCTGGCATTGCTCTCCGGGACGGGTTGCAGCAGCTCTGACTGCCCCGACGACTTTGTCGTGGCCAAAGACGGCAACTGCTACCCCATGGACCAGGGAAACGTGGAGAGCGATGCAGACGCCGATTCGGACGCCGATTCGGACGCCGATGCGGATGCGGACAGTGATGCGGACGCAGACGCGGATGCGGACGCAGACGCGGATGCGGACGGCGATGCAGATGCCGATGCCGACGCAGACGCCGACGCTGACGCGGACAGCGATGCCGACGCGGACAGCGATGCCGACGCTGACAGCGATGCCGACGCTGACAGCGATGCCGA
>CAZSZE010000039.1:30848-38360 GCA_964610645.1 uncultured Enterobacterales bacterium
ACGCGGACAGCGATGCCGACGCTGACAGCGATGCCGACGCTGACAGCGATGCCGATCCGGAGGGCACTTTCGAGGGGGACTGCGACAACGAGGTGGATGACGACCTGGATGGGTTCATCGACTGTGACGACGAGGGCTGCCAAGGCGATGCGGCCTGCATCGAACCGCCATCGGAATCCGACTGCCAGAACGGTCTCGACGACGACTTGGACACCCTGATCGACTGCCTGGACCCGGACTGCGTGACAGACCCGGCGTGCGCAGTGGCCACCACCGAGACCGACTGCGTGAACGGCAACGATGACGACGGGGACCAGCTCGTGGACTGCCTCGATCCGGACTGCGCCAACCACACAGCCTGCCAGCCTCCATCCACAGAGACCGACTGCTCCAACCAAGCGGATGACGACCAGGACGGCTTCACCGACTGTCTCGACACGGACTGCGCCAGCGCCAGCCACTGCCAGTCAAGCGGCCTGACCGAGTCCAATTGTGCGGATTCGGTCGACAACGACTTGGATAGCTTCATGGACTGTGCCGATGTGGACTGCTTCACCGATGCCGCCTGTGCCGCCCCGGGCACCGAGACGGATTGTGCGGATGGAATCGACGAGGACGGGGACAGCTACACCGACTGTCTCGACACGGACTGCATGGGGAACCCCGCCTGCATGGTGTCCCAGCAGGAGTTGAACTGCGCGGACCAAGTCGATGACGACCTGGACGGACTTTTCGACTGCGACGACCCGGACTGCGCCACGAGTCCGGACTGCATGGTGAACTTTGAAACCGACTGCACCGACGGTTTCGACGATGACGCGGACGGCCTGACCGACTGCGATGACCCGGACTGTGCTTCGGATGCGGCCTGCCTCGTGGCGAGCTCTGAAACCGACTGTTCCGACGGCCTGGACGACGACCAGGACGGCTTCATCGACTGCGACGACACGGACTGTGCCGGGGTTGCGGCCTGTCCCACCACCGGGACTACCCCGCCGGATGGGTGCTGGGATGGCGGCTTCCTGCTCTCCGCCACCGAGGCCAGCATGGGGTCGGACACCTGTGATGGAGGACTGATCGATCCAGCCAACGCCGACCTCACCCTGGGCCTGCAGTTCAACACCGCAAACGCGAACTACGACGTGAATGGCAGTGGCACCTGCGCCTGGCAGGGAGCCTTCGGGCCCCTCTTGCCGCGTTCGGCTCGCACCCTCTCCATCACTTCCGGCACGATCACCGGGCCGGATGCGTCGGGCATCTACACCGCCGACATTACCTACAGCATGGGATTTGTCTCAAGCACCGTCTCCGCCACAAGCACCTCGGCCAGCTCCTTCACAATCACCGATGGCACGCAGTCGAACCCGAACAACTTCACGTTCGGCACGTTTTCGGGAACCTACTACTCCACATTGGCAGTCACCTGGGCGAGCGTGGGGGGACCCAGCGGTTGCCCGTAGTCAGACGAGTCAAGGCCGGCGACGGCGCCTGATCCCAAGGAGCAGTCCCCCCAGAACCATCCAACCCGCCCCGGGTGACCCGGAGCTGGCACAACCGCACTCGCCCTTCCCCAGTCCCACCGACCCCAGTCCATCGTCGACCGCCGTGTCGGCGGTGTCCACGGGCCCCGGGTCCTCGGGCAGGTAGTCGTCTTCTGGATCCAACGGGTCCGTCCGCTGGTCGATCTCGTCCCCATCGGAGACGCCCCCCCCGTCCGTGTCTGCCACCAGGGGATCCGTGGAAGTCCCCTCCACCTCCTGGCCATCGGTCAGACCATCTCCATCCGTGTCCATGTCGAGGGGGTCCGTGCCCGTGGTGTGGACCTCCTCCCCGTCCTCCAGACTGTCATTGTCCGTGTCTGTGTCCAGGGGATCCGTGCCGTAGATGAGCACTTCATCGCCATCGGAGAGCCCATCTCCGTCCGTGTCGGGATTTGTAGGATCCGTGCCGTAGACATTCAGCTCATCGCCATCGCTCAGTCCGTCGCCATCCGAGTCCGGGTTGTGGGGATCGGTTCCCAAGAGGTTCACCTCGTCCCCATCGGAGATGCCATCGCCATCGGTGTCCTCATCCAGGGGGTCCGTCCCCAGGGCCACCTCCTGGCCATCCTCCAGGCCATCATCATCGGAGTCCGGGTCGTTGGGATCCGTGCCGAAAAGTGCCTCCTGGGCATCGGTCAGACCATCTCCATCCGAGTCATCGCCTGCATCGAAACCATCACAGTCCTGGTCAATGCCATCGTTGGGCGTCTCCACGATCGTGGAAGCAATCGAGGAATCCCCGTCGTTGCAGTCCCCTCCGCCAAATGCATCGTGGTCGTCGCCATCCCCATCGGCGTCGTAGTCCGAGGCCCCGTCACAGTCCGCATCCACCCCGTCATACCAGGTCTCGGTGGCCTGGGTGTTTGTGGATGCAGTGGCATCGTCACAGTCGGTTCCCCCGTGGCTGTCGCTGTTCTCCCCATCCCCATCGGCATCGTAGTCCGAGGCCCCATCACAGTCCGAATCCACCCCGTCGTACCAGATCTCGGTGGCCAGGGGATTGACTGCGCCATCGCTGTCATTGCAGTCCGTTCCGCCCATAATTGTTGCATCAAACCCATCGCCATCAGCGTCATTGTCAGAAGCCCCGTCGCAGTTTGAATCCACGCCGTCATACCAGGTCTCCGCCACGCCCGGGTTCCGCGCCAGGTCCGTGTCGCCGCAGTCACTTCCGCCGCAGGAGGCGCTCAAGAAGCCGTCGTCGTCCTGGTCACACTCGGAGCAGTAGTCGGCCCCCAGCAAACCTGCGACCCCCTGGGTTGTATAGGTCCGGGTCTCCGTCGACACCGTTCCCACCCCGAGCAGAAAGGTCAAGGAGACCGATTGCCCGGCTGGAACGCTGGCCTGTTGAAAGACCAGGTTCATGGCTTCATCCGTGCTGCCCAGGTCTGGATCGGAGAGGGTGACATCCGCATCGTCCGTGGGGGATGCAAACCCGAGGGTCACGTCCGCCGAGCAGGCCGCGATGCCGATGGTGAAGTCCGATGAGCCACCCACGGCCGAGATCCAGTCATCGTAGCCAACGCCGTTGACGGCCTCCACGTCGTTGCGGGTGGCGTGGGTGCCGTCGACCCCCACATCCATTTCCGGGTCCACCCCCACCAGGAACCGCAAGTTGGTCATGTCTTCTGTGCCCGAATTCCAGATCTCATAGCTCACGAGCATGCCCACCAGGGAATCCAGGTCGAGCCCCGTGGTGGCGTCACTGATCATGGCCCAGTGGCGCAGGTATTCGTAGCGGCGGATTTCCAGGTCGCCAGCGGTGAAGTGGTGGGCGGCATCCGAGCCGGTCGCCGCCTCCGAGTTGACCACCCAGTCACAGATACCCGTGCCATCGTTGGCGCTGTAGTAGTGGGAGAGGAGCGGGGTGTCCCACTCCAGGGTCAGCTGAGAGAAGGCCTGGGAAGACCAGGTGTACTCGTTCCATCCGTAGGTGGTGCCCGCCAGGTAGGGGTCGAAGTACAGGATGCCCTCGGAGCTGGCCGGGTCTACCCAGGTGCCGCAATCTCCGTAGTGGAATTCCCAATCGGTCCCGTTCATGGCCACGGCCCCGTAAGCCGGGAGCCAGGCAAGAGCGCCGGCCAGCACCACGGTTGTCGCAAGAAATCGCATCATGACTCCTACCTCGAAATCACAGCGTAGGACCGCAGGCGAATCGAGGCGCTTCCGGTGTAGTCGCTGCCGTTGAAGAGTGCTTCGTAGGAGACGGTGGCATCAGTGCCCGGTGTCACCCAGTCCGTGATGTCGGTGGACACGGTGGGGACGTCCTTGCCGGGACACCAGCCGTTGCGTCCATACCACCAGGTCCCGTACTGGTTGGGCACGGTTCCCTGGTCCACCTTGTCCATGCAGTCCAGAGTTCCTCCTGCTTCCGGGAAGGAGCGCTCGATCTCGCCCTGGCCATCAATGTCGAAGTGGTGGGTGATGTTGCAGAACTCGGCGCAGTTGCCTGGGTCGTTCATGCCATGGCCGGGAATCACCGTCGCAAGCTCCACCTTCGTGGCATCGGCGGGGATCGACACGGTCACGGGGGGGTGGTTGCCGTTGTAGTCCGGGTTGATGGTTCCTCCGGTGAAGAGGGGGAGGACCTCCTGGGCCCGGGCTTCCTTGCCCGCGTTGGAAAAGCGCATGTCCATCGTCAGCTCGTAGGGGCCCGTGGTGTTGAAGCGGTAGCGCTGGGGGCCGCCGTCATCCACGTAGGGAAGGATGGCCGAGACATCGTGCACCCAGCGGCCCTCTCGGTGGTAGGTGGTGATCCACCGGCCGATTTCCGTGTCGCAGGAGCAGGCGCAGTCATCAAAGCCGGTTCCATCGGTGTTGCAGGTCTGGGTTGCCGTCTCCACCACGCCCCCGGGCGCGTTGCAGCTGCACTCCAGGGAGTCGGCCGGAATCTCCTCCACCCCTTCCGAGGCCGGCACATGCGGCTGGCAGGCGGTGGTGGTCTGGGAGTTCCCCGCGGCCTCCACGCTGCAACGGTAGACATAGGCCATGTAGTCCCAGGCGGGGCAGTAGCCGTACTCCCCCTCTCCCTCGCAGGCCATGGTGAGGTCCAGGGTCAGCGTGTCAAAGGCAGCGAGCTCCGATTCGGAGGGAAGTTCCACGTCCAGATACACGTTTCCTGCGACCCGCTCCCCCGCGAAGATGGGCACGACGGTGGCATCGTCTGTGTCCAGGGCGGCCTGTCGTTCGGCTTCGAAGTTGTAGTAGCGGGCCTCGTTGGCCGCCATGGACAGGTTCGGTTCAAACCAGCCCAGGTTCTGGTCGTACCGGGTGCTGTCCGCGTAGGAGCCGATGTAGCGAATGCGCTGGAACCGGTCGATTCCCACACCCCACCCGGGTGACTTGAGGACATCCCCCAGCCAACCATCGATCTTGCCCCCCCGATCCGTCAGGTAGTGCACCCGGTCGGCAAAGACAGCGCCAGCCTCGCCGAGGTCCGCCAGTGTCTCGTCTACATCCGCCCGCATCTGCTCCAGGACTGCGGTTCGATCCGCGGACTCCCTCTCGACGGAGACAAAGAGCACCCGGGTGTTCTGCGGCAGCAGCTCGAAAAAGGTGTCGATGTCGCGGCTCCACAGGGCCTGGGGCCACCCCACTGTCTGCTGGGGGACATCCTGGATCACGAGCACGGACTCACAGCCAGAGTAGTTCTCGGAAAAGGTCCAGGACCCGTCCAGGGTGTCCACCGTGAAATCGGCAGCCACCGCATAGAGGGCATCGCTTGGCTCCGCGGTCTCGAAAGCCCGTGCCTCCAGCCCCAGTTGCTCGCAGAAGGTGGGGGCAACCGCCGAGTCGCCGGTCTCCTCCGTCACCGGGTCGTCGGGCTTGGAACAGCCCGGTGCAGAAAGAAGAAAACCAGCCAGGAGCACACGATTCATGGAGCCTCTCCCCCAGACAATGTATCCGCCAGCAGGCAGGCTGCTATGTTGTCCTCCATGGCCTTGGCACCCCGCGTCCTCCTCCGTCCCTGTGTCGTGTGCTCCGTCGCTCTCCTTGGAGGGTGCAAAGACGACCCCGTGCCACAGAGTTGCGAGCCGGTGGAGACCTGGTCGCCCGGTACCCCGGCCTTCCGGGATGTCACTGAGGACTGGGGCCTCACCGGTGTCGAGGGAACCCGCATTTCGGTGGCCGACCTGGAAGGAGACGGGTGGCCGGATCTGCTGGTTCGCAATGGACAGGATCCCGATGATTTCAGCGAGGGAGGAGAGCGGACCCGGTGGGTGCTTCGCAACACGGGGACCGGCACGCTTGAGGACGTGACCGAGTCATCGGGGCTGTTTGCGCCCCGGGAGGGTGCCTCCGGAAACCGGCCGGGGCAGACGGTGGGTTCTGCCGATGTGGACAACGATGGCGACCTGGACATCTTTGTCGGTGCTGCTCGCTATGGGGACAGCGGGGAAACCTCCGAGCTGATGCTCAATGACGGCACGGGGCACTTTGTCCTCGGACCGGAGGAAAGTGAGGCCCGGTTCGAGTCGGTGGACTCCCAGCCGGCCAGCGTCAGCTTCCTGGACCACGATCGGGATGGAAACGCGGATCTGTGGGTGACCCACTACCAGAATGGCAGCGGAGCGGCTCTGCAGGATCGACTGCTCCTGGGGGATGGACAGGGTGGATTTGAGGATGTGACGGAGACCCTGGGACTGAAGACCAAGGCGTGGTCGTCTGTGGGCCAGATCAACAAGGCCAAGGCGCACTCCGTGTCCTGGTCGGGGGCCGCTTGCGACCTGGATGGGGATGGCCTGGAGGAGCTGCTCGCAGCCAGCTACGGCCGAGCGCCCAACCACCTGTGGCACAGCCAGGGTGCGGGGGACGGGTTCACCAACGCCTCCATCGACTCGGGCTATGCCTTCGACCACCGGGATGACTGGTCCGACAACGTGAGCGCACAGTGCTACTGCGCGGACCACAGGAGTGCCGAGGGATGCGCGGACGTGCCGGAGGCGAGCACCAGCCTGTGCGACTCGTTTCGGGACACCTTCGGGCCGAACTACCGGTGGAACCACGAAAACGATCGGGAGCCCTTTCGATTGGGAGGCAACTCGGGCACCGCCGTGTGTGCCGACCTGGACAACGACGGATTCCAGGAGCTGATCACCCAGGAGATCGTGCATTGGGACGTGGGCACAAGCTCCGACCCAAGCGAGATCCTGGTGAACACCGGGGAGTCCCCTCCCCGGTTTGAGCGGCCCGGCAACGACGCCACAGGACTGACCCGCGAGATCATCGGCAGCAACTGGAACCACGGGGACATCACAGGGGCCGCCCTGGACTTTGACAACGACGGGCTGCTGGACCTGTACATCGGTGCCTCTGAATACGCGGACAACCACGGCCTGCTCTACCGCAACCTGGGAGGGATGGAGTTCGAGGCCCTCGCTGTCGGGGACTATTTCGAGCGGTTCCGTTCCCATGGCGTGGCCACGGCGGACTTGGACCGGGATGGGGACATGGACCTCATCGTGGGGCACTCGCGCAGCCGGTGCGGTGACACGGGGGAGTGCGAGTCCATTCAGCAGGTGCGCATCTTTGAGAACCTGGTGGGCCAGGACGGGGGCTGGGTCCAGCTGGAGTTGGAAGGGCGAGACTCGAATCGCATGGGGCTCGGAGCGCGGGTGACCCTGGAGACCCCGGATGGACCCGTTTACCGGTTTGTGGATGGGGGGCATGGCCACTTCGGCATGCAGAACGAGGCGCTGTTGACCCTTGGCATCGGTTCCAAGTGCGCCTCAGAGGTCACCGTGCGCTGGCCCGACGGGTCCAAGGACACACACGAGGTGCAGCCAAACAAGCGCTATCGCTGGGTGCAGGGGGAAGGGCCGAGCGAGGTGGAGTAGGGCCAATTGGACGGGTCGACCCCGGTGCGGTCCCGGTTCCCGGGGGGGATACGGTATCCCCCCTCCTTTCTGTCGCACCCGACCCCGGTGCGGTCCCGGTTCCCGGGGGGGATACGGTATCCCCCCTCCTTTCT
>CAZSZE010000040.1:0-38019 GCA_964610645.1 uncultured Enterobacterales bacterium
GCACCAGGCTCGTTCTTAATTAACGAGAACTACTATCTGTTTTTCAAAGACCGACGCCCGTTGTTGCCATGGGCGCAAATCGACCAAAGAGGAACCAGCCCCTCTGAGCCGTCCGTTTTTATCGGCTAGCCCATTCCAAGTCAAGCGGAATCCAGCAGTTCTGTACGAATTCTGCTGCAATCTCTCTTCCGGAAGCCGGAATTGGCTCCAATTCGTCCATCAGGACCCCTCGTCATCGTCATCAGCGTCCGTGCACTCGGGATCGTCCGAGTCCACGAAGGTGTCCAGGTCGTTGTCCTGACCGTCATTGCACTGGGTTGCCCCGGCAGCTCCGTCATCCTCCGCCAGGGACGCATCCAAACAAACCGGGTCTTCCGAATCCACCCAGCCATCGGCGTCATTGTCCACACCGTCGTTGCACTCGGTGGCACTCGCGGCCCCGTCATCCTCCGCCAGGAACGGATCCAAACAAACCGGATCTTCTGAATCCACCCAGCCATCGGCGTCATTGTCCAGACCGTCGTTGCACGAGCTCCCCCCGAAGAAGCCATCGTCTTCCTCGGAGATGGCATCGGCACAACCCGGGTCCAGCCCATCGGTCCAGCCATCCAGGTCGTCATCGAGCCCGTTGTTGCAGCCGTTGCTGCCAAGCCCCGCCTCTTGTCCGATGCTTACCCCAAAGTCGTTGTCATACGCGTCATAGCACTCCGGATCGTCTCCATCGGCCCAGCCATCCCCGTCGTTGTCCACGCCGTCCTCACACGCGTGGCGGAAGGACTCATCGTCCAGGAACCCGTCTGGGCAGGCCGCATCTGGTACACCGTCACCATTCGCGTCGGAACAGGCAATTCCCTGGTTCCAACAGCCAGGGTCCGACGGATCGATCATTCCGTCCCCATCGTTGTCCACACCGTCGGAACACTCCGGCGGATCATCACTCACAAATCCGTCACCAGACTCCTGCCCGAATTCGCAGTCGGGATCTCCGATGTCGATGAAGCCATCCCCATCATCATCCAGCCCATTGCTGCAGTCGAGCTTGGTCACATTCTCCCTTTCGTTGCCTGAATCTGCACCGTTTGCCTGGCAGGAGGGATCGTCTGCATCCACGTCCCCGTGGCCATCATTGTCGATGCCATCGTTGCACTCGTTGGAACCAAAGCCGTCTTCCGTATCGGTCGGATTCGCGCAGTCGGGATCCTCCGCATCGAACCAACCATCGGAGTCGTCGTCGAACCCATTGGAACAGTCCGGACCGTCCTCAACCCCATCCTCAGCGGACACGCATTCGTCGTCCTCAAGGTCGTAGTAACCATCCTCATCGTTATCGATGCCGTCGTTGCACACACACGGGTACAACACGTCGAGGACCCCATCGTTGTCAGTGTCCTCTCCACCACAGAGCCCAGTGGGGGTAAAGCCGGTCTCGGCTGCATCCGCCAGATCTTGGCCCTCCAACTCATCGCCGTCTTCGTCCAGGCACTCCGGATCGTCGAAGTCAACCCAACCATCACCGTCAGTGTCTTCACCGTCGCAGCAGTCGTCTACCTTTTCCCGGTCATCGAGAGCGTCACGGCAGTCCGAATCCAGGTGATCTACAGCCCCGTCGCCATCGTTGTCCAACCCGTCGTTGCACCTGCAGGCCACCGGATTGTCATTGCCGTCTACACAGTGTGCCGTGAAGCCAAGCTCCCGGTCATCCCCCGTACAGTCAGGGTCGGCTTCATCCAGCCAGCCGTCGCCATCGTCATCCGCGCAGTTGCCGCAGGGCCCCTTCTCGTTGGGGTGCTCCCAACCGTAGAAGCCAAAGTCTCCCGTGGAATAGGCGAGCACCACATCCCCGCCCAGCTCCGCCGACGGAACCGCGTACTCCGTGACCCTGTCCGCGGTCATCAAGAAGTACCCCTGGCCCACCTCCAGCGGGTTGCCGTACTTGAAGTTGGGGTTGCCCCCCAGCCCCTCACTGGGGGCCGAGAAGAAGTCAATATTGGTGGTCGGGAACTGGTACAGCACGCTGACGGGCACCTCCACCGTGCTCCACTCCTCGAGATCTCCGGTCTCTTCGTTCTCAATCTCAATGATCTCGTGCCGATCGGGCATGCTGATGGTGGCCCGAACCGGGTAGGACTCGGCCCCAAACCAACCCACCGAAATCACCGTCAGACCAAAGCGCACCCGCGTCCGACCTGCGACAGCATCCTCCTCGCTGTGCACCACTTCGCTGGGCTGCCAGCGGAACTTCATGGCAATCTCGTCCAGGTTGCTCACCCCGTCCCCATCATCGTCAAAGCAGGCATCCACGCCGGGTCCGACCGCCCAGAGGTGGTCGCTCTGCACGACCTCCTGGTCGCAGGATCCCTCGACTTCCACCGTGCGTTGATCCGCTGCAGCCATCCCCTCCATGACCCGAACCACCAGGGGCTCCGGCAGGTCGACCTCTACGCCAGAGATACCGGCACCCGGCAGTTCCAACCCGACTGTGGATGACTTTGTGTGGCCCTGGTTTCCGCTTCCGCCAGCGAAGAACGAGCGCCCCACTGGCCAGAATGCTTCGTACTCGTTGGAGTGGGCGCCTCCGTACTCCGGAACCTCGCAGTAGCGAAGCTCGGACATGGGAAGCAGCTCGCCATCGCAGGAAAAGTCCGCGTCCCGAGGGCGCCCGTTCAACAGGTTGACGTTGCCACCGATGACCTTCTGGGCCTTGCCATCCCCTCCGCCATAGACCCACTGGCCCAGGCCATCAAGCTTGGCGCACCAGAACTTCTCCTCCCACACGTCGTTGGTGAGGGTGAAGTCGCCCACGGGCTTTCGAAGATCGTCCACAGCCAGAGAAAAGGCCACCTGTGCAGGCGTTTCCACCTTCCAACCTTCCCCCTCACCCGCCTCGTCCGTCGCCCAGAGGAATCCCACGTTCTGCGTGTGGATTCGCGGAAAGATGAACTCGAAGAACTCTGCACTTCCCGTCGTGCCCGTCTGCCCGTTGTAGGTCACGCCATCACATCCGACCGATTGCCCTTCATCGGTTTCCACATCCTCCCCGCCACCAAAGCAGGAGCGCCAGTAGTTGCCCGCGGAGATGTGGGCGACCTCACTCGAGAAGAGGTCTCCGACGTCGTACGTGTAGAGGTCGTTGGCCTGGGAGATGCCGTCTTCTGTGGCCACGTACACGTTGACCGATCCCCCCTGCAGCGGGCCTCGGGGAGTTCGCACCCGGATCTCCTCCCCAGTCACCTCCAGGATCTCGGCATTCAACGAGTCGAAATACACCACGACCCGCTCAGGGTCATCACCAAAATTCTGGCCTTCAATGGTGACCACGCGGCCCCCAAGGTTGCCCCTCTCGGACTCCTGGCCGTCGCGAAACTGGAAGATGCGCGGCCCGTTCTCAGGGTTGGCATAGTAGGCCTCGTACTCCAGGGTCTGGCAGCCGGACACCAGGAGTACAGACGAGAAAACAAGCAACGACAGGATGCAGTTCCGCATTACTCACCCCCTCCTTCGGTGGGTTCTGGTTCAAACCAGAAACGTCCGATCTTGAGGGCATGGCTCTTGAGAATGACCGGCGTGATGACCTTGCGGTTGCCGGTCTGGTCCTTCACATCCGGGACCGCCATCTCAGCCTGAGTGTAGCGCCCGAAATAGAACATGGCCCCGTCCGCCTGCTTGGCATGGGCATAGGCAATGGCTTCGCTCATGTTCTCGCTGGCCATCGTGAACTCGCCATCGTCTCGCAGGCGACAGCTCACTTCCACCAGGTTGAACGAGGGATCGCCCCGCAAGGAGGTCACGTTGTCGCCATCAGCCTCCACCAGGGTGGGGTTCATCAGGTACTCCACGTCCTCATCGTCATCGCAGGCCAACGCCGGGCGATATCCCTGGGGCAGGTCACCCTCCACGTTGCCACTGGCCTCTTGGGTGGCCCACTTCTCCTCGATGTCCGAGTCTGCGTCCACCTTGACCAGTCCATCGGAAAAGCTCTCCGAGGCGCGATCCACGGGGGCGAGAAAGCGAATGTTCAACAGGACGGCCCCGGTCTCCTCCTCGGTCTCGGGCGCAGTCCAACGAAAAGTGACACCCTCCTCCGAGTCCCAGGGACCGGTGTAGATCTGGCCGGGGACCTGTTCTTCATCCAGTGGAATGGAAGGCGCACCTTCGCAGTCGCTCAGCTTCTCGGGTGCGTCGCCGCCGAAGTACCGCACACATGCGGTTTGAGCGCCGCTCTTCTCGTCCACTGCACCGGTAAAGTCATAGGAGACGCCTTCCCAACTCAACATGACCCCACCGGGCAGCCCCGGCGTCTTCAGGACGGGGCCTTCGGGAGCCGCCACCGCACTGGGCATTGGAATGGACCCCACCGGTGCTTCGATGGGCGAGATGCCACCCGGAAACTCGAAGTACATCCGAGACTCGGGGGTGAAGTTCACGGGCACCAACACCTGCTCACTCATGTCAGCCGGATTCGAGGTCTCTCCGGGGGTCCAACCCATGAGGGGCTCTGCCCGCCACGGGCTCACGCCGATGTAGTAGGTAAAGACATCCTGGGGATCCGGCGGGTAGATGACCGGGAACCGCTCCATTTCAAATTCCGTGCTTGAGCCTTCCGTCCGGAACTTCACCCAGGCTCCGACATCCACAGGGCTGGCAGAAAGCAGGGAGCGAGGCTCGTAGTCGGTCCAGCAGGTATCCAGCGCCTTGGGCGGAACCCCGAAGTTGCCGTGGGCTGCATCCGGTGCCGGCACCTTGGCATCAAAGATGAACCCCATTCCCGAGACCAGGGCATAGGGCGGCTTGAAGAGGTTGTTTCCCGGGGTGATCTCGTCGTAGAGGGAGAATCCAGCGGCCCCCATGCTCAACCCACCGCCTGCAAACTCAAGCAGGCTGTAGTCAACGAACCCGCCATATTCGGTGGCGGCCGGGCCGATGTCATCCGGATGGCGGCCCACCCCCACAAGCTTGGTGTTCACGTCTGCCGTGTCGCGGCCGCAGGACACCAGGGTGCCCAAAGCCAACAACAGGAGAGAAGTCCGGTTCACGGTGGTCAATTTCATTGTGCCCATGCCTCCTACCAACCCGTCCCGAGGCCCAGGTAGAACCGCAAGCGGTAATCCTCGGTCTCGTTGGAAAGCGTGTCTCCCATCTGGGAGTCGGTGTTGCTGGTGATGCCATCCCCATCCACATCCCCGATGCCCCGGACCTCGCTAAGCCCGTAGGCCACGCGGAAGAAGCTGTTCCAGCCCCCGTGGAACAGGGTCGAGGAGAGCCGCACTTCGGCGCCGATGTCGTACAAAAGGTTGCACTTGGGATCCCAGTCCGTGCACTCGTCCGGATTCGCCTGGTTCTTGTAGGCGTAGTCCTTGAACGGCACTTCCCGGTAGATGTCATCGGTGTCATACGCGATCGGCTCGCCGTATCGGTTCGAATAAAAGCTTCCCGGCTCGGACGGTGGCCGAAATGACCACAGGTTTCCAGCCGTGGCCATGACCTGGGCGTACATGTCGTACACGTAGAGCGGGCCCACCCGCTTGTTGAGCTTCGTGAAGACCGGGAACCGGTACGCCACGTTCATCACCGCCATGGTCTCTCCTGCCAGGGAGCTCGCAGGGTACCCGGCAAATTGGGTGTTGGGCTGCACCGAGCCCGGTCCCCACCAATAGGGGTGGCGTCCCCCCGCCCGGAACTCGTCGCTGTACCCAACGTTCTTGTCGGTCCAACCCAGCTGCATGTCCACCTGCAGGGTAGGGTCCCGCTCCGGCCGGTCCAGCCACTTGTTCAGGTAGTCGGTGATGGCGACCTGCTCGGTCCAGCGCAGCTCGTACTGGTTGTACGCGTAGGCATCCAGCTCCTCGCCGTCATCCACCTCGACACCGTTGTACGGCGCGTAGACAATGTCGGTGTAGGCGTTGGTGTAGCTGAAATCGAGCACCCGCCCGCCCCGGGGGTTGGGCGCCGTGCTGTAGCTGGGCAAGCCCATGTGGTAGCTCAGGCTCAAGTACCCGCTGTAGCTGTTCTTGAAGGGCTGGAATTTCGAGTCATCCGTGCCCTTGAAGCCGTAGCTGTACGCCTGGGCAATCGCGAACGCCAGGAGCCGCGGAGAGATCTGGTAGAAGGTCCCAAGGGCCCCGATGTTGTAGCTCTGGACCTGCTTGCCATCGAAGACCTTCTGGTCTGTCGTCGTGTCGGGATTCTCGTCCTCGTCCATGCGGAAGCCGTAGTCGTACTTGGCTTCCAGGTGCCGGGCGATGGCGAGGATGTTCGCGTGCCAGCCCTGGTATTGGTACCGGAGGGAGGCATCCATGTCCTCGCCCAGCATGGCATCCCCCACAAACACGTGGTCCTCCACAAAGTCCTGCATGTAGACCTGGCCACCGGCCTGGACTCCAAAGTTGGTCAGGGAGTCATTGGACACGCGCACCATGGGGAAGGCACTGGGCACCATGAAGCTCTTGCGGGGCTTGTAGGTGCGGGTGCTGTCTGCAAAGTGTGTCAGGTCCTCCTCGAACGTGATGAAGCTCTCCAGGGACTCAGCCTCCGGAGTCTCCTGCCCAAATAGATGTGTCACATCCCGCTCCAGGAACTCGCTCCGGTGGAGCCCCATGGCCTTGGAGCCATGTGCCGTGAACTGCACGTAGAGCAGGTTTCCCTGGGGGGTGAGGAAGGGGAGCTGGGCCGCGCTCACCACGTTGGTGATCTGCGAGATGGCCCCGGTCTCTGCGTCCATGGCAAAGATGTTGAAGATGCCCGTGGGGTCGGCTGCAAAGTAGATGCGGCCGTCCTTGGCCCAGTGGACATCCAGCTCCTCCACCCGGTCCCAGGTCAGGGGGGTGAGGTTCGAGCCGTCCGCATCGATCTTCCAGAGGTCATAGCGGAAGTTCCGGAACATCTGGAAGACCAGTTGCTTGCCATCCGGAGACCAGTCGACCCGCTGCATCCAGGTGCCGTCGTTGTAGGACGTAAGATACGTCTTGTCGGAGCCATCCTTCTTGATGGTCACGAGGTTCAGGGTGCCGTCGGTGTACTCGAAAAAGGCCACGGTCTCGCCGTCCGGAGCCACCGCCGGGTCCACGCCTCGCAGCGTGTTTGGAATCTCGCGCAGGGCATCGCCAAAGTTCACCACGCCCAGGGTGTCGTCCGGGGTCAGGCTGGTGAACTTCCGGCCCTTCTCCTTGCGTTCGTACTCCTTGAGGTCCAACACCCACAGCTGCTTCCAGTTGTAGCCGTCGTGGTTTCCATGGAGACCCAGCAGGTTTCGCACGTAGCCCTTGCGGTAGGAATCCTCCTTGGAGGTCAACACCACCTGGTCCTGGCCGGGCACAAAGTCGAATCCGTGACCGAACTCCATGCGCATGCGGAGGGAGAGATCCGACAGGGTCTCCTGCACCTCCTCATCGTCGAGGGACGAACCGGAAAAGGGCAGGAACACCTCTTCGGGTGCCTTCTGGATGGTGAGCATCGCGCGGTTGTTGACCCCGTACCAGTCTCCTGACTCCGAGTACCGGGGCTCGGTGATCCAGGTGCCCGTGGCCTCCTTTTCGTCCTCCCGATCCCTGGGAAGCTTCTCCATCCACTCGTCGCGGGCATCGGGGTCCCGGTACGCATCCGGGGGGGCGTGGGTCATGAGCTCCTGCCCGATGACCTCGCCATCCGCCTTCACCGCGTCCTGAACGTCCCCGTACCTCTGGTTCAGATACTCGACCCAGTCGTTGTAGAGGGTCTCGGCCTCCACGCCGGTGACCTCGAAGATGACGTCTTCCCACTCAAACCGCAGGCGCTCCCGCGACTTGAGGGCGAACTGCCCGAACACCTCGGGACCAAACCGCTCCCGCAGGTACAGCGCGATGCTGTAGCCCTGCTGGTAGCCGCGTTCCCCATCGCCCCAGTCCCGCTTTTCGATCCGCGTGCCCCACTCGTCATAGGTCAGGAGCCGATCCTCCAGGACCGTGGTCCGGATGTTCTGGTCCCGGGAGCTGGACCACCAGTTGTAGTCGGTCTCATCACTCCAGAACTCGGCGCCACCCTCAGACCACCAGAACGGGTCCGAGCTCACAAGCCCCACCTCGCCACCGATATCCGCGTTGATCTTGCCGTTGCTGTAGAGGCCGCCCAGGAACAAGCCAAACGCCGACTCTGAGATGGGGGCGTTGGCCTTCAAGCTGACCACGTGGGCAAACTCGTGCACCAGCACATCGGAGAACCACTCCATGCGCCCGCGCATGCGCCAGAAATAGCCACCGACATTGGCAGAGACCTCGATCCAATCCCAGGCGGGGATCGTGAATCCCTCCAGGTGGTCCGACTGGTTCAACAGGACGATGTGGATCTTCTCCTTGAGGTAGAAGTCAAACTGCTCGCACATCGGGCCCCACATCTCCTCGGAGATCTTCGCCGTCTTCCGCGCAGCGAATTCCGCGGTGAGGTAGTGCTCGTTGCCTTCCTCAGCGGTCTTCTTGCTCACCGGGTAGTGGATGTTGAAGTGCTCGGTCTCGATCGTGTACCACTGGAGATCCGGGTGGTTGTTTTCGAAGACAAATTTGGCGTGCGCCGTCGACGGCAGAACCGCGGCGGCAGCGACCAGGAGAACAAGAAGATACGTGCGAACCAGGGAGCGCGACATGGGGTCGGGTCCTACGGTTTAGTAGTTGAACTGAAGGGCGCCATTCCAGGTGATGCCGCGGGTGGGGTGGATGTCCTCGATGGGGAAGAACATCAGGTCCTCGCCCCGGATGGGGTAGGACATTCCACCAGCCACCTGGGCGTGGCGGGAGAATTGAAACAAGAGTCCAGCATCGGCATCGAGAGACCAGCCGCTGGAGCCGACCACCTCGTTCAATTGCTGGTCCGGGTTGGGCCAGGCGGAGGTGGTTCCCATCTTGACCGGGCCATGCATTTCCACCCGGGGGCCAGCCCAGAGACCGACGGGCCCGCTCTGCAGAAAGGCCGAACCTCCCGCGTAGAGGCGGTCCCCCGCCTTGACCCGGCCCACCAGCTGGAACTGGTCGGTCTCAATGGAGTACTGCACGGGGGATGAGAACCGGTGGACCCAGCCAAGCCCCCCAAGCAGGGCCACGCCGCCGGAGGCGAGTTGTTGTTTTCCCTCCAGTCCCAGGCGCAGGTCATGTCCGCCGGTGGTGGTGACGAAAGACTGAAAGGTCGTGGGACCACCGATGTAGCTGCCCGGGGACTCGTTGCCGGCGGGGGCCTTGATCTCGACGACCGCCGCCAAAGAGGTCGATGGCGCTGTGGACTCCACCAACTTGATGCGCGTGCCGAACTTCGGATCCCCGAGGTACAACCCGGAGCGGTCCGTTCCGTGGATGTCGTTGGTCAGTGCCACCCAGTGCACAGGAAGGCTGGCGAAGACCTCGGCATTGGGAACAAATCCCCACCGAAGCGAGAGGCGCTCGGTGCTGTAGAGCCAATTCGCCCCTTCAAAGTCCACCGCCTCCCCGTCGCTGTTCCAGTAGCTTGTGGACTCCTTGGCCTCGAGCTCAAAGGACAGCTCGATCCACCCCTTGGGCATGACCACGCTGCGCTCGACTTCCCGCATGGAAAACGGGTCCTGCATGGTCTTCTGCTGAAAGGGATTGGCCAGCGCCACGGAGGGAACCAGAAGTGCGGTCCAGAGAATCGACAGGATCTTCATGCCCCTCTCCCTTCTAAGTCAATGCCAGACAGGCGGGCCCTGATAACCCGGTCCGGGCCAGATTGGCGTGAATTCCGGTTGCCATCCGCCCAGGCCGTGGATTGACCACCCTCTCTCACTCCGTTATCGCTGCGCCCCCTCCGGGAGAGCACTCACAATGCGCCACCCTTTTTGCGCTCTTTCGAGCGTTCTCGTGCTGCTCTCAAGTTGCAACATGGTGCCGCTCACGGTGCAGGGCGACTCCCCTGCATTGCAGGGCCAGGATGTACGCCTCACCCTGCTCCACACCTCGGACATCCACTCCCGGCTTTTGGACTACGAGTTCGACCCGTCCTTTACCGACAACATGCTGGGCTTGGCGGACTGCCAGGGGCCCTACGGCGGCATGGATCGCATCGCCCACATTCTCAAGCGGGAACGGGGAAAGGCCGGGCGTTCGCTGCACCTGGACTCGGGAGACTGCTTTCAGGGCGCCATCATCTTCAATGAATTCCACGGCGAGGCGGAAGTGCGGGCCATGTCTGCAGCCGGCCTGGATGCTGCGGTCATTGCCAACCACGAGTTCGACCTGGGCGCCCACAACCTGATGGCCCAGGCCTCGGCGTATGCAGCCTATGACCTGCTGGCTGCGAACTACGACTTTGAGTCCAGCCTCCTTCCCTGGGCCAGCGAGCTGGAGCGGTTGTCCCTGCCCTCGGCCCTGTACGAGGTGGATGGACTGCGGGTCGGGGTCATTGGGCTGGCCAATCTTTCCAGCCTCAACTCGATTCACAACGAAGACAATTCCATGGGAATCCGCGTGCGAGACGCGGACCAGGTGGTGGTGGAGCAGTCCTCCATTCTGCGGGCCCAGGGCGCTGACATCGTGATCGGACTGTCCCACATGGGCCTGGACGATGACCTGGAGCGGGCCCGGGACATTGACCCGAACGCCTTGGACCTCATCCTTGGAGGCCACCACCACGTGGCCATCGATCCCCCCATCGTCGTGACCAACCGCCACAACGGCAAGCGGATCCCCGTGGTGCACTCGGGGGCCTTCGCCAAGTTTGTGGGCCGCCTGGACCTGGTGATTCGCGACGGAGACATCCTCTCCCACGACTACCAACTCTTCCCCGTGGATCGCTCCGTGCCGCGGGATCCCGCCGTGGCGGAGATCCTGGAGGAGTACCAGATCCAATTGGACACGAAGTACAACACCCAGCAGGTCATCGGGCAGGCGACCCAGAAGCTCACCCGGTACGGCAGCACCGGTGGCGACTCGATGCTGGGGAACTTCGCCGCCGAGGCCATGCGGTCCTACCCGGGGGTCGAGACCGACATCGCCATCACCAACACCCTCGGCATTCGCTCCGACATCGGGCGCGACCCCTCCGATGCCTGCCCGGGGGATGACACCGAGGTGTGGCACATCACCCTGGACGACCTGTTCAACTCGATGCCCTTCGACAACACGGTCACGACCATGTTCCTGTCCGGGCGGGAGGTGCAGGAGGTCCTGGACTACGTGTCGTCCCGCTCCAGCGAGCGAGGGTGCAACTCCCAGGCCCAGGTGGCGGGGATTGAGTTCGTCATGGACTGCGTGAACCAGGTGGCCCGGGACATCGTGATCAACGGCATCGCCCTGGAAACCAACGGCACCTACGAGCTGGCCACCAACAACTACATCGCCCACGGTGGTTCCGGCTTTTCCATGCTGGAGCGCAACACCACCCAGGTGGACACGGGAATCTCCATTCGGGACGTGGTCCGCAGCGCCATCACCCACCACTATGAGCTGCCCCAGGACGACAACGACAACGGGGAATGCGAGGCGGGCGAGCGAGAGTGCGTCTGCCACGAGGATGGGCGGATCCGGGCCGAGTACAACCTGGCAAGCCTGGATGATCCAGCAAACGACGAGGAGGACCTTGAACAATGATCTTGCTCACACTGTCGCTGGCCGCATGCCTGGAACCCCACCGCACGAACCGCGTGGAGCCGACCTTTCTGGAGGTTGCTCTGGAGGCCTCTGTGGTCACAGGCACCCCCGAGGAACCCCTGCCCTTTTCCTCCGAGCCGACCACGGTGGACCTGACCGTCACGGCCCTGGACCGAAATGCAGACCCCGTGGATTTCACAGGCACCCTGACGTTGAACGTGCGCCCGGGTTCCCTGGAGAACCTGCCCTGGATTGAGATGGAAGGCAGCACCTGGTCCGGCTCGGTTTCCTTTCGAAACGGATTTGGTCCCACCCGGATCTGGGTGAGCGATGAAGGGGACCTGGACATCGAGTCTCCCCGGGAGCCGTCGTTTGCAGCCGGGGTCAGCGAGCCCCTCTACTACGAGATCCCCACCCTTCGCGAGTTGAACAAGCACGAAGACCCGGAGAAGAACCAGCTGGACGGAGAGTTTGCCGAGGTCAAGTGCGAAGGCCAGGACGTGCGCATCAGCGCCGTGGGCACCAACGGGTTCTGGGCCACGGACATGGCGGATGAGCCCTCCAGCTACAACAGCGTCTTTGTCTACACCTTCTCCAAGCCCGAGCCCGAGGTGGTGGAGGGGGCGCAGCTTGGGCTCTTGACCGGCAATGACCAGGAGTACCTGGGCACCACGCAGTTCTCCTTTCCCACCTACGAGGTGACCGAGGCCGACCCGGTGGAGCCGCCAGCGGCCCTGGAGATCACCTCGGAACACTGCGACTCATGGAAGGCCGATGCCAACGCCCTCGAGCCCATGGAGTCGGCCCTGGTCACGGTTGGAACAACCGAGAACGTCGCCACGATTCCCTCCAGCTTCACGGAAGGAGACGAGGACTACAGCGACTACGAGAACTACAAGCAGTGGCCGATCCAGGTGGCGGGCGGCGATTGCACGTTCTACGTCTCCAGCAAGGCAGCCTGTCCTCTCTTCCAACCCACAGCCGGCGAGACCTACGCCTCTGTGACCGGCATGCTCAACCAGGTGTGGGACAAGTGGATCCTCGTGGTCCGTTCCTCCGATGACCTTCCAGAAGGTGTGTGCGACCCGACCGCCGGGGGACCGCCCCCGCAGCTGCCGCCTCGCCCGCGCCCCTCTCTTCTCCAGGTGACCCCATGATCTCCCTTCTCGCGCTTCTCTCCGCCCCGGCCGCTGCCGGCGACTTCATGGACATCTGGGTGACCACCGCCCTGGAGGACGACAACGTCCGGGCCGGCTCCGGGGACTACTCCCCCAGCGCCAACTTCGTGGCCCGGGGCAACCGGACCTTCTTCGAGGACTACGAGGCCCGCTACTCGGACGACATCTCCCAGTCCCACCTGGTGCTCTACCGCCGGGACGATGGGTACTTCGAGAACTGGTACACCGAGACCGCCATGGTGCTGCAGTTCCGCCCCTACCTGGATCCGGACCAGTCCACGGACGGCGTGGACCTCTCCGATGACGGCTCCTACGTCCGGGTCGTGCGGGAGCTTGAGGGGGACGACCACACGGTGTCGCTCACCGGCTACGCCATCGACGCTTCCCGGTTCCGCTTGGGCTACTCCTACGACCTGTCCTACGGGGGCAAGGAGATCATGTCGCGGCCTGTGTGGGCCATGCCCGGGGCGCGGCTCCAGTGGCAGAAGGGCGGGACCTACGTGTTTGCCGGCGCCAAGAGCGCCATCGGCCCCCGCACGGAGGTCGCGTGGGAGGGAGATCGCAACGCCAGCTACTACGGGATGCTGGCGGGGGCAGGCACCCGCGTGGGAGATTCGCTGCTGCTGGAGGGGGGCTTCGGGCTCTTCCAGCAAGGCCAGATGGAGAACGTGCCCGATGCGGGCTCGCCCCTGTACGGCGAGATCATCCGCGCCATGGGCACCTCGGCCCAGGTGGGCTGGCGCTCCAGTGACAACATCGACTTCATTCAGTCCGCGGAGCTGCGCCTGTACCGCAATGCCCCGGAGCACCTGCGGGACTCCTACATCTCCCACACCACCTCCGATGGCGTGGATCTGCTGGTGCAGGCCGAAGCCAACTACCTGACCCACAACCTGCTGGATGCGGACAACACGGATCAGACCACCCTGGAGAGCGCTCTCGCCGCCGATGTGCAGACGGTGATTGCCTTTGGGGACATGTCCCTGAACCTGGATGCGGTCTACAAGGATTTGGCCTACATCCTGTTCAACATTCCGGGCCTGACCTCCGGAACCTCCCTGCCGGTCGACCTGACCACGACGCCCCAGCTCTACGGCCGGGTGCGGTTTTCCCACTACCTGCCCGAATACCACACCGCCTGGACCGTGGGCGGCGGCATGATGCAGCCCGCCACCTACACCACCGACGACGGCGGCACCTTCGTGCAGTACACCGAGCGGGACAAGGAAGGCGTGCCCACCGACCAGAAGGCTGCCTCGAACATCCTGGCGGGCCTCCTCGGGGTGCAGGTAGACCTGTCAAAGTCGATGGTTGCCATCGGCGAGCTGCTCTACACCATGGACAACAACCTGTCCCGGGTGCGGGCCAACGAGAGCGGTGAGCTTGTGCGGGTGGCCGAGTCGGATGCGGTGCGCCAGGCCCTGGGCTTCAACCTGATGTTGCGGGCGCGGTTCTGACGCGGATATTTCACGCCGCCAGAAACGGATTCAACACGGAAACCCCGGTCCCACGAACGTCTTTGACATTGCGGGTCACGAGGGTCAGGTTCCAGAAAAGCGCCGTGGCTGAAAGGAGTCCATCTACTGTGGGAACGGGGTGAAGAGCCAGAGAACCCCACCGCTCTACAACCTGCGGGTCCACCGGTAGCACGCGGTCTCCAAATGTTTCCAGGAGGCGCTGCTGCCACTGCTCCAGCGCCATGGCCGCAGTGGGATCTCGTCGTCGAATGAGCTCGATGCCCCGCCGGATTTCTCCGAACACGAGCACGCTGGTGAAGAGATCTCGCCCCGCTGTTCTTTCAAACCAGGACCGAACCCGGGCGTCAGCTCGTTCCCCCTTTCGAAGCTCTGAGAGAATGTGGGTGTCAAGCAGGTAGCTCACACGTCTATTTCCCGGGGAAGACCCCGGGGGGCCTCAAAGTCAGAGTCCTCGCCTACGCCGGGCATAGACAGCAGAAAGTCCTTGAAGGAAGGCCTCAGCTCTTCTCCCAAGACCTCGCGCAGGATCTCCCGATGCTCCGCTTCGGCAGAGCGGCCCTGCCTCGCCGCACGCTGCTTTAGCGCACGCACGATCTCATCTTCGATGTTGCGAACGATGAGCTGGCCCACTAAGCACCTCTGGGTAACTGATATCAATGATATCATCCGGTTCTGCGCCTGGCAAGTCCAGGAAACCCAAGGGGTCGCATGCCAAAACACTTGCGGTGGAACGTCGCCGTCGACTACCGCCGCGTCCCCATCCCCCGAAAGCTCTCGTTGTTGCGCACCCGCCGGGTGACCTGGATGTCCGCGTAGGCACCGTCGCCAAACCAGCGCTCCAGCTCCTCCCCGGTGATGTAGGCCCGCACCGGAATGCGGAGGCGGTCGTAGACATCGGCGACCACCACGTCGAAGGGCCACTTGTGGTGGTCGTGGGCGGGCAGGTGGGTCACGAGGGTGTGGAGTCCGGGGGTGCCCTTGAGCAATCGGTAGGGGGTGTGGGAGAAGACCCGCAGTCCCCGGGCCAGCCAGCGACTTGCCTGGTGCAGGGTCTCGTCGGTCATGGCCGCAGCCGCCCCGTGCAAGCTGCTGCTGGCCACCGCCACCGATCCCTGGCGCGGCCCGTAGACCCAGACCTGGAGTCTTCCTCCTGGCTGCAGACAGGTGCGCAGGCGCTCGAAACAAGTGCGGGGATCCTCGGTGTGGTGCAGCACGCCAAAGCAGAACACCATGTCGCAGATCTCGTCCCGAAATGGGGGGCGGCGCAAGTCGCCCTGCACCACGTGGACCCGGGGCAGGGCCGCACAGTTCTTCTTGGCGGAGGCCACCGCATCTGCAGAGTGGTCCAGGGCCAGCACGTCGGCTCCATACCGGGCCGCGTAGAAGGCGTGTCGTCCGAAGCCACAGCCCGCATCCATGACCAGGCGTCCCAGGTAGTCGGGCGCCGAAAGGGGGGCCGTCATGTCGCGGAAGTTGCTCTCGTACTCCGGGGCCTCCCCCTGGAATTCCGTCCACCGGTGGCCGCTGGCGGGCCCCTCCTCAAAACCCTCGGGGAGCATCCGCGGAATGCCGTCGACAATGGGGTAGACCGCCGAGCAGTCACGACAGCTCAACAAACCCTCGTGAATGTCTGTGACCGTACGCCCCTCGAAGTCCAACCCGGGCAGTTCGGTTTCCCCGTCCTCCCAGGCCCCGTGGTAGGTCTCCGCGTTGCGGATTCCCCGGGTTTCCAGGGCCAGATCAGAACCTCGGCACTCCGGACAGGCCAACCACTCCAGCAATCGGTACTTCACGCGGTGTGTGCCCTCCATGGAACGGACCGTCGATCACAACCCAAACAGGGCCCTTGCAGGCCTGAGGACATGTTAACGGAAACAAGCGAGCAGAACCGTGATCGCCTCGAGGAGCGCCCCATGAGCAAGCCTGTTCAACAGGCCACCAAGGCAACCATTCTCTTTGCCGGAGACTCAGGCGATGGGATGCAGTTGACGGGAACGCAGTTCACCAACACCTCGGCCCTGGCCGGAAACGACCTCGCCACCCTGCCGGACTTTCCGGCCGAAATTCGGGCGCCTGCGGGCACCCGCGCCGGCGTGTCGGGCTTTCAGCTCCAATTCTCCAGCGAAGACATCTTCACCCCTGGAGATGAAGCCGACGTGCTCGTGGCCATGAACCCGGCTGCCCTGGCCGCCAGCCTGCACCGGCTGCGCACCAGCGGCACCATCATCGTGAACACGGACAAGTTCGGGGAGCGGGACCTGGCCAAGGCAGAGCTGAAAACCAACCCCCTGGAAGATGGCACGGTGGAGGGCTTCCGGGTGATCCAGGTGGGCTTGTCGTCCCTGACCAAGGGGGCGGTGGAGGGACTGGGCCTGGGGGCCAAGGAGGTCGACCGCTGCAAGAACTTCTTTGCCTTGGGACTGACCTACTGGATGTACGGCCGGAACCCGAAGTTCACAGAGACCTGGATCAAGGGCAAGTTCAAGGACCCCTATGCAGCCGCGAACCTCGCGGCGCTCAACGCGGGGATCAACTACGCCGACACGGTCGAGATCTTCGAGCAGTCCTACGAGGTGCCCCCCGCCGAGCTGGCACCGGGCACCTACCGCAACGTCACGGGTAACCAGGCGCTGGCCATGGGCATGGCTGCAGCAGCACAGCTCTCGGGGCTGCAGCTCTTTTATGGGTCGTACCCCATCACCCCGGCCTCAGAAGTGCTGCATTTCCTGGCCCGGTACAAGAACTACGGTGTCACCACCTACCAGGCCGAGGACGAGATCGCTGCGGTCTGCTCCTCCATCGGGGCCTCCTGGGCCGGCGCCATTGGCGTGACAGGCACCTCGGGTCCCGGTCTGGCGCTGAAGGGCGAGGCCCTGGGCCTGGCCATGATCACCGAGCTGCCCCTGGTGATCATCAACGTACAGCGCGGGGGCCCCTCCACGGGCCTTCCCACCAAGACCGAGCAGTCGGACCTGCTCATGGCCTACTACGGCCGCAATGGGGAGTCCCCCATGGCGATTTTGGCGGCCAGCACGCCGTCGGATTGTTTCGCGGTGTCGATTGAGGCCGTGCGCATCGCCCTGGAGCACATGGTGCCGGTGCTGATCCTCACCGACGGCTACCTGGCCAACGGGTCCGAGCCATGGCTCCTGCCCGACGTCTCCAGTCTCGCGCCCATTTCAAATCACCAGGTCCAGGGGAACAACAACCCCGGCGGGAGCTTTCTCCCCTACCTCCGGGATCCCAAAACCCTTGTCCGCCCCTGGGCCCCCCCCGGCACTCCCGGCACGGAGCACCGCATCGGCGGCCTGGAGAAGCAGGAAGGCACTGGCAACGTGGACCACGACCCGCGCAACCACGAGTACATGTGCAGAATACGGACGAAAAAGGTCGCCCGCATTGCGAACAACATTCCGGACCAAGAGGTCTTTGGCCCCGACTCCGGCACCCTCGTCCTCGGCTGGGGTTCCACCTATGGCGCCATTCGCCAGGCGGTCCGCCAGGCACAAGACGACGGAATCCAGGTGGCCCATGCCCAGATCCGACACCTGTGCCCCTTCCCCAAGAACCTCGGTGAGATTCTTGGCCGGTATGACACGGTGATCATCCCCGAGATCAACCTGGGCCAGCTGGTGAAGTTGATTCGCATGGAATTCCTGGTGGATGCGGTCTCCCTGCCCAAGATCCAGGGCCTGCCGTTCATGGTCCAGGAAATCCGCGATGCCATCGAAACCCACTCGAAGGGGGTCTGAAATGGAAGACGCTGTGGAGTACACCAAGAAGGACTTCATGTCCGACCAGACCGTCCGGTGGTGTCCCGGGTGTGGTGACTACTCGATCCTCTCCCAGACCCAGACGGTCATGTCCAAGTTGGACGTACCCAAGGAGAATCTCGCAGTTATCAGCGGCATCGGTTGTTCCAGCCGGTTTCCCTACTACATGGACACCTATGGTTTCCACACGATTCATGGCCGGGCCCCCGCCTTCGCCGCCGGCGCCAAGTGCGTGAACCCGGAGCTGGACGTGTGGGTGATCACAGGGGACGGCGATGGCCTCTCCATCGGGGGGAACCACTTCGCCCACGTACTGCGGCGCAACCTCGACATCGTCTACATGCTGTTCAACAACCGCATCTATGGGCTGACCAAGGGGCAGTACTCCCCCACCTCCGAGGTGGGCAAGGTCACAAAATCCACCCCCATGGGTTCCCTGGACCACCCCTTCAACCCCCTGAAATTTGCCCTGGGCAGCGCTGCAACCTTTGTGGCCCGGAGTGTGGATGTCTACCCCAAGGACCTGCGGGCGGTGCTCGAGGCGGCCCATGGCCACCGGGGCACGTCCCTGGTGGAGATCTACCAGAACTGCAACATCTTCAACAACCTGGCATTCGACGACGTGGTGAACCGCAAAGTCCGGGACGAGCGGGTGGTCTTTGTGACGCACGGTGAGCCCATGACCTTCGGCAGCGTCGAGTCCCCCAAGGGCATTCGCTTGAACGGCACCCGTCCCGAGGTCATCGATCTCGGTGACAGGTGGACCGCAGACGACTGCCTGGTGCACGATGAGACCGATCCGGTGCTGGCCCAGATCCTGGTGGAGATGGACTACCCCGAGTACCCCGTGCCACTGGGCGTCCTGCACCGGGTGGAGCGCCCCACCTACGACGGGGTCTTCAACGAACAGGTCGAGCAGGCCGTGAATGAGCAAGGTAAGCCCAGCCTGGAGAAGCTCCTCTACGGCGGGCAGACCTGGACGGTCGAGTAGGCCCCGTGGGGCCCCGCCCCCTTGGGGAGCTTCCCGCGGATGCAGCCCGCACTCTGCGCGGTGTTTTCTGCGACATCGATGACACCCTGACGTCTGGGGGGCGCCTCGTACCCGCTGCCTTCCTGGCCCTGGAGCGCTTGCAACAGGAGGGCCTGCGGGTGGTGCCGATCACCGGGCGGCCCGGGGGGTGGGTGGACCTCATCGCCCGGCAGTGGCCCGTGGATGGTGTTGTCGGCGAAAACGGCGGCCTGTGGTTCTACCTGTCGGGGGGAAAGCTGCACCGGCGGTTTGCCCAGGATGCCGACACCCGTGCCCGGAACCGGGATCGCCTGAACGCCATTACGGAGGAGATCCTCGCCGCCGTGCCGGGCACTGCCCTGGCATCGGATCAGCCCTATCGGGACCTGGATCTTGCCATCGACTTCTGCGAGGACGTACCGCCGCTCGACGAAGCTGCCGTGGATGCCATTGTTGCGGCGTTTGAGCGCCACGGGGCCACCTGCAAGGTCAGCTCGATCCACGTCAACGGATGGTTCGGGGACTTCGACAAGCTGACCGGGTGCCGGCGCCTGGTGCAGGAGCTGTGGGAAGAGGACCTGGAGGATGTGCGCGGCGACTACGCCTTCTTTGGAGACTCGGCCAATGATGCGCCCATGTTCTCCTTCTTTCCCCTGTCTTTCGGCGTGGCCAACGTGGCGCAATTTCTCCCCCGCATGACGGATCACCCGAGCTGGGTGACCCCCTCTGAAGGAGGCGTTGGCTTTGCAGAAGGGATCGACGCCCTCCTTGCCCGGCGTGGTTCCCCATGACGAACACCCACCCCGCCACCGCCCACGTGGCCGTCGCCGCCCTGAACCAGACCGTGGGGGATTGGTCCGGGAACACCCGGCGCATGGTGGAGGCGGTGCGGGGGGCCCGCACCCTCGGGGCCCGGCTGCTGGTGCTGCCAGAGATCTGTATTCCCGGGTACAGCCTGGGGGATCGCCTCCCGCGACAAGGCACCCTTGCGCGATCCTGGAAGGCGCTCATGTCCCTGGCCGGGCAATCCCAGGGCATGGTGGTCTGCGCTGGGCTGCCTGTGTCCCACAAGGGCGTGCTCTTCAACACGATGGCGGTGGTGGCCGATGGATTGGTGGTGGGGTTGGTGGCCAAGGAGAACCTGGCCACGGGCGACGTGGAGTACGAGAGCCGCTGGTATTCCGGCTGGCCTCACGGGCGCGTGGAGACGTTTGAAGCGCCGGATGGAAGCGAGATCCCAATGGGCAGCCTGGTCTTCGAGGCCGACGGCCTGGGCCGGTTTGCCCTGGAGATCTGCGAGGACGGATGGAAGGGAATCCGACCGGGCTCACGCTATGCCCTCGCTGGGGCCGAAATTGTCTGCAACCCCTCGGCGAGTTGGTTTGTACTGGGCAAGCACGCTGCCCGCAAGCGCCTTGTGGAGCAGGCCAGCGCCGAGGACCACTGTGCCTACCTGTACACCTCGCTCCTGGGGTGTGATGCGACGCGGCTCATCTTCGATGGCAGCACCTTGATCGCCTCTGATGGGGCCACACTCCGGGAAGGCCGTCGCTTTCTCTTCGACACCCAGGTGGAGATTGTGGACTGTGTCCTGGACCTGGCAGCCCTGCGCCAGGCAAGGCTCGAGGAGGGATCCTGGCGGCAGCAGGTGGCCCAGGCCGCCGACGGGGAGCTGGGTCCGACCCCGACACTGCTGAAGATCGCCGGGGACTACTCTTCCCCGGACGGCGCAGAAGCAGCGGAGTCCTGGTGGGCGCCGACAGACACGCCGCACCCGGACCCGAGCCTCGCCTGGCTGGAGAAGAGGGGCCTCACCCGCAGCATCACCCACACCGATGTTCCCCACCTGGAGTTGGAGTTGGCCTTGGGCCTGGCCCTTCGGGACTACACGGCAAAAACCGGCATCAAGAAGCTGGCGGTGGCCCTGTCCGGCGGTCGGGACTCCGCGATGGTGTCCCTGCTGGTCCACCGCATGCTGCGCTACGAGCACCCGGAGTTGGACGAGGTGTCCCTGGCCCAGGTGACCGGAGAAACCCTGATCACGGCCTACCTCGCCACGGATCACTCCGGGGACGAAACCCAGCAGGCCGCCGCCAGACTGGCCCAGGCACTTGGAACCACCCACCACGAAATCCCCATGGCCGATGCGGTGACCTTGCACCGCCAGCTTGTGGAGACCTCCATTGGGCGCACGCTCTCCTGGGATGACCCCACCGAGGATCTCGCCCTGCAGAACGTGCAGGCTCGCCTGCGGGGGTCGCTGATCTGGATGTTGGCCAACCTGGATCGAGCGCTCCTGCTGTCCACGTCCAACAAGTCCGAGGCTGCGGTGGGGTACACCACCATGGACGGGGACACCTCGGGCGGGGTCTCCCCCATCGCGGATGTGCCCAAGAGCCTGGTCCTGCTCTGGCTTTCCTGGGCGAGGAACTTCCACGGCTACGACTGCCTGGCTGCGATTGAGGCCCTGGAACCCACCGCGGAGTTGCGCCCCCCCGACCGGGCCCAGAAGGATGAGGAAGACCTCATGCCTTTTGCCGTGCTGGACACCCTGCTCTACCACTTCGTGGAAAAGGCCCAGGACCCCCTGGAGATGTTCCGGTCCCTCTGGCCCACCATGGCCGACCGCTACGGGGGGGAGGCCGCTGCCTTTGCAGGAGACATCCGGCGCTTTGTGCGCATGATGTGCGCTGCCCAGTGGAAGCGGGAGCGGTTCGCCATCAGCTTCCGCGTGAGCAGCTTTGACCTCGACCCCAAGACCGGCTTTCGCTTTCCCGCGGTCCAGGCTCCGTTCACCGAAGAGCTGGAAGAAATGGATCGATACGTGGCAGGCTTGGCAAAGATGGAGACGCCATGATTCGCATTCTTCCCATTCTGGTCCTGTGCAGCGCCTTCATCGGCTGCAGCGAGCCCCTCAAGGACACATCCACCGACACATCTATTCAGGACACAGACACCGGCACCGACGACGGCTTGCCCCTGGAGGGCTGGGGAGACATCAGTGGCGACTGCGGCATTCTCACAGAGCAGAACGTCACTGGCGCTGCCTCGGACCTTTTCGGCAACACCATCGATTTGGCCGGCGAGCCAGACAACGCGGATCTCACGGACGGCGGTCAGGAGATCCTCTCCGACGGAAATGCCGGGGGATCCTCCATCTACTCGGAGATCTTTGCGTTCGAGGTGCTGGCCCGCTGCGAAATGGCGGAGTTGGAAAAAACCGAAAACGAGATTCTCTACGACGATCCCAACGGCAAGAAAACCGACCTGCTGGTCCACGTAAACGGCGTCCCGCTCGGAGTAAGCGTGACCCGCGCCGTCGGTTGGCCCCAGGAGGACCCCTGGACCCCCGAGCAGGCCCGGGATCTGTTGGAAGACAAGTTCGGCGACATCCAGCAAAGCAGCGCCAACGTCTCGCCCTCAGATGCCTGGGCCAAGCAGATCCTGCATGTGATCGCGTTCTCCGCCGACCACGCCGACTCTCTGGCGCAGGCGTATGAGTACACGCTGGGCACGGGGTTGGTGAAGGACACGCTGCTCATGGTGACGGTGACCGATGGGGAGGATGGGTTTTTGTATTGAGGAGGGCTGTCAGGGGGATGGCTCGGAGGGATTTCGTCTTTCTACAGAAAGACGAAATCGCGAGAGAAAGGGTGGCCCGATCGCAGGAGGGAATGCGTACCTGCCGCTTGCGACGGTTCCGAGCCGGCGAGGAACCGTCGTTGGCGACGTTGCAACCCGGAGGCGCTCGGGAACACCCGGCCCCCCGGCCAGTCCCCCTTGGGCTCCCAGGCGCGGAGCATTCGGTAGAGCAGGCGTCGCCAAATTGGGGGAGAGTCACTTTATACCCCCCCGGATTTGGCGAGCATCGGGGCAGAATAGTCGCCAATGCGAGGGGGAGATAAGCTATCCCCCCCGGGAACTGGCGAAGTCCGAGGTCGCAAGGTCGCCAAATGCGGGGAGAGTCACTTCATACCCCCCCAGAAGTGGCGAACTCCCCTCGCCGGTGTCTCCATGGGTTCGCCAAAAGGAGGGGGGGATGCGGTATCTCCCCCTCGATGTGGCGAGGTGGTCTCGCAACGTACCCGTCGGCCCTATGATCCCAAAACCGCGTACTCCAACACCCGCCCCTCCTGCCACGCCGCCACCGTCCGGGTCACCTCCCCCGCCACCGCGATGCCCAGGGCCGGGTGGTAGCCCGCCGCATGCGGGGTCAGGATCACGTGCGGCCGCTGTGCGAGGCGCTCCAGGTGCGGCCAGGGTTCGGCAGGAAACACGTCAAGGCCGAGGCCGCCAAGGTGGTGGGCTGACTCCAGGGCCTCGAGGTCCACGCAGGCACCCCGGGCGGTGTTGATCAGGAGGGTGCCGTCGGCCATGGCGGCCAGGGTGTCTGAGTTGACGAGATGCCTGGAGGAGGGGGTGAGGGAACAGTGCAGGGTGATCAGCTCGCAGGAGGCGACCAACTCCTCGAACGACACGGTCCCCGGCCGCGCCGGGTCGCAGACAATGACCTCGGCCCCCAGGGCAGCCCAAACCTCCGCAGCACGGCTGCCGATCACACCCAGGCCCACAATGCCCACGCCCATGCCACGAATCTTCCCCGGGGCTCGGGTGGGCAGCTCCTGCCGGGCCCAGATTCCCGCCTCGGCCTGGCGGTGCAGGTCTCCCAGCTGCCGAACCAGGGCCAGCCCCATTCCCACGGAGGTGTCCACCACCGCATCCCGCCTTGCCAGGGGGCACCGGGCCACCTGGATCTCCCGGGCCCGCGCTGCTGCCACATCGATGTGGTCGTGGCCCGAGGTGGTGGCCACCACCAGGCGCAACTCCTCCGCACGGTCGAGAAGGTCCGCATCGACTCGCGCTCCCGAAGGGGCGATCAGGACTTCCACACCCTCCAATTGCGGTGACGGCCCCTCGTAGAAGCCCAGGTCCACCCCCAACTCCGAGAGGGCCCGGCACTCCAGCGCCAGGGCGTTCTCCGTCTCGTAGGAGCTCCTCCCCCACCGCAAGGCCACCGTCATTTCAGCATCACCGTCATTTCAGCTCCACCCGCCCCATCAACTCCCGGCAGGCCACAGGATCCAAGTGGGCCACATCCGGTCGAGACGCTGCATGGGCACCGCAGGCCATGGCAAATGCCACCCGCTCCTCGACCGGCTTCTCCGCCATGTGCAGCAGACCCGCGCAGACCGCATCCCCGCACCCAACCGTGTGAATCATCTCCACCACAGGCGGCGTGGCCAGCACCCGATTCTCCCCCAGGTGAAAAGCCGCCCGCCCCCCTTCATCGGTCACCACCGCGTTCGGCACGCCCCGGTCGCGAATGGCCTGGGCGCTGGACACCACATCCTCGGTGCCAAAGGTCGTCCGGCACTCCTTGAGGTTGGGCTTGGCCAGGAACACCCCGCCCCCTGCCAGAGAGTCCAGCAGGGCCTGTCCATGGGAGTCCAACACCACGGGCACATCCAGGGCGCAAAGGCGTGGATACAGATCGATCCGGGAGGTGCTGCCCCCCACCACCAACATGCGAGCGGGCAGGAGAGACCGGACCCGGTCCAGAATGGCTGCCGCCTCGGCGTCGGTGATCGCCGGTGCAGGGCCATACACCGTCGAGGTCACGCCAGCCCCATAGACCGTGAACCCCCGCCGGGACTCGCCTGCGATCTCCACGGACTGCCACCGAAACCGCTCGGCCCCCAGGCGCTCACAGATCTCCTTGCCGGTGTTCCCCCCCGTGGCCACAACCGCCACCACCTCCTCCCCCAGGTCTGCCAGGGCCCGCGCCACATTCAGCGGTTTGCCCGAGGGCACCACCCAGGCGGCCTCCCCCGGTCGATGGGTTTTACCCGCCACGAAGTCAGGCACCTCGTGGAACTGCTCGATCATCGGGTTGACGGTGACGGTGACAATCACTCGGGCATCCTATCTTGAGGGGGGCCAGTGTCAGGTGTCACGTTATGGGTTGGGTTCCATTCGGAGGGGCCCCGCCATGAGCGCAACCGGCTACAACATCAACCGCCGCGACATCCACTTTGTTCTGTTCGAGCAGCTTTGCATCGACACTGAATTCCAGGGCATCGAGCGTTTCGCAGACTTCGACCGCGACCTCTACGAGACCCTCATCGACGAGGCCTCCAAGATCGCCACGGAGGTCTACTGGCCCTTGAACAAGGTCGGCGACGAAGTCGGCTGCACCCTGGACAACGAGGGGAACATCACCACGCCGCCGGGCTTCAAGGAGGCCTGGCAGACCCTGCGAGAAGGCGGCTGGTTGGGCCTCAATGCCGATCCGGAATGGGGCGGCGCCGGCCTGCCCGCTGCCATCGGCGTGACCCTGGCCGAGATGTTCCTGGGTTCGAACTCCGCCTTGACCACCTACTCGGGCCTGACCCGGGGCGTGGCAAACCTGCTGGTCCGCTTTGGGAATGAGACCCTCCAGGAGATCGCCATCCGAAAGCTCTTCGAAGGCGAGTGGGCAGCCACAATGTGCCTCACGGAGTCCGATGCTGGAACAGACGTGGGGTCCAACCGGTGCAAGGCACACCGCACCGAAACGGAGGGGGTCTACCACCTGGAGGGAGAGAAGATCTTCATCTCATGTGGCGACCATGACTTCACGGAGAACATCCTGCACCTGGTGCTGGCCCGCACCCCGGATGCCCCCAAGGGCACCAAGGGCCTCTCCCTCTTCATCGCCCCGAAATTCAACTTCGAAGACGGCAGCCGAAACGGCGCAAAAGTCGCGAGCATCGAAGAAAAGATGGGCATTCACGCCTCCCCCACCTGCGTGCTGACCCTGGGGGCGGATGCACCCTGCAAGGCCCACCTCATCGCAAACGAGGGGGACGGCATGGAGATCATGTTCACCCTCATGAACGAGGCCCGAATCGGGGTGGGAATCCAGGGACTGGCCACGGCCAACGCGTCCTACTTGAACGCCCTGTCCTACGCCAAAGAGCGCGTGCAGGGGCCCAAGGCCCAAGACTGGGGAAACGCGGACGCCCCCCGGGTGACCATCGTGAACCACCCGGACGTGCGGCGCATGCTGCTCTGGATGAAGTCCCACACCGAGGCGATGCGCTCCATGCTCTTCACCATGGCCGCCCGCTACGACCTGGCCCAGTGGTGCCCGGATGAGGAGCGAAAAGAAGAGAACCTGCGCCTCGTGGAGCTCCTGACCCCCATCTGCAAGGCCCACTGCACAGACGTGGGTTTCCAGGTGGCGGTGACCGCGCTGCAGACCTTCGGCGGCTGTGGGTACACAAAGGAGTACCCGGTGGAGCAGCACGTGCGGGACAACAAGATCGCCTCGATCTACGAGGGCACGAACGGGGTGCAAGCCCTGGATCTGTTGGGCCGGAAGATGCGCATGGAGAACGGCCAGATCTTCATGCACTGGATGGAGCACCTGACCCAGGAAATCGAGAAGGGACGCGGGCACGACCTGGACGAGGAGGTGGCGGCCATCGAGAAGGGCCGGGACGCCCTGGCAGCGGCGGCCATGCACGTGGGCGGCCTTGGCATGGCGGGAAACCTGGATGGCGCCCTGGTCTACGCCACGAACTTCCTCACGCTGTTCGGCACGGTGGTGCTGGCCCAGCACAGCTTGCAACAGGCCCGCATCGCGACGAGGACCCTGAATGGCGACGAAGAACTGACCGAGACCGACCGGCGCTTCTACCAGGGCAAGCGCTCAAACCTCCGGTTCTACTGCACGAACGTCCTGCCGGGGGCCATCGCCCTGTCCAAGTCCATTCGCAGTGGGGACGACTCCCCCATGGATACGCACCTGTTTCAGTAGGCGCCGTCGGTCACCGACCAGTAGGCGCTGTGGGTCAACCGGCCGCTTTCAACGACTGCTGCTCGTGTCAACCGTCAGCGGGCCCTCGATGTTGTCGTCCTCGTTGGTCTCATCGATCTCCTCCAGGGAGTCGAGGGTCGCCCAGGACCAACACCAGTCACACTCCCGTTCCACCTCGAACGAAAGGTACTCGGTCTCCCCCGCCGCAAGCCCCGACACCCGCTCGAACTGCTCACCGGTCTCGGTGATGTCCGGGGCCTGCGTGCGGTCATAGAAAAGGTCCACGTAGAAGGCGTCGGAATCCTCGCCTCCCGCGTTGAGCACGTAGACCCAGTAGTAGATGGTCCCGTCGTAGTCGTAGAAGTCGAAATAGGTGACCTTCAAGTTGGGACCGCCCCCCGAGGAAGACCCCACGTTGACCGTGCCACTGGCGGTGTTGTTGCTGGTGTCGCTCTCATCGGCCAGCCCATCGATGTCCGCGTACGCCCAGATCGTGTGGTCACCGGAGCTGGCATCCTCGTTGATTGTCACCTGCACAGTCTCATCGGGACCGACGTAGTCCACGTGGGAGAAGCGATCGCCCAAGTCGCCCGCAGAAGGGGCGGAACCCGGATCGACAAACAGGTCGACCCAGAAGTCAGAGGCGCCAGCCGTGCCCCGGTTCTTCACGGAAACGACCGCCGTGAAGTCCGTTGTCCCGCCTTCCAGGGACAAGTCGGAGATGACCAGGTCCGCTGCAGCGTTGGCCAGCACCGAAACGTCCACATCGTCAGAGGAGATCCCTCCGAGGTCCGCATGGAGGGTCGTGCTTCCCGCGCCGGCTGCGGTAAAGATGCCGCCGGTTTCAATCTGGGCCACGCTTCCGTCGTCGGTGATCCACCGGACCTGCCCCGCAGCATCCCCACGGGAGCCATCGGACCAGGCTGCATCGGCCACCAGCTGAATCTTCTGGCCGATTTCCGCAACGATCGGGTTCGGCGTCACGGTGATTCCCACCAGGTCCGCCTCCGTGACCGTCACATTCGTGGGGACGGACATCACGCCCTGCAACATGGCAGTGACCTGGGTCTGCCCCACGGCGACACCGCTGATGGTCCCCTCCGAGTCCAGGCTGTTGCTGACCTCGACAAACGACGTCTTTGAGCTGCGCCACTCCACCACGTGGGTGACCTCCATGGACGAGCGGTCTCCGAAGATGCCCGTCGCCCGCAGGTTGGCCTCGCCCCCCACGTTGAGAACCACGGTTTCAGGGGTCACGAGGATTCCCAGGAGCTCCCCGGGAAGGCCGGTGTCATCACCGCCGCCCTTGTTCCCACTGCCGCCATTGCAAGCACTGAGAACCAGGGCCGCAGCTACAAAGAGTGCGCGTCGCATCATCTACTCCCGGTGAAAGGACTCGCCGATCACGTCGAGTAGTGTCCCATACTCCAGGAATGGGTTCTCGCTGCCGCGGCCGGACCGCATGGGGTTGTCATAGGGAATCCAAGCGAAATCCGGGTGGCTTCGTTCGTCATCCCAGGTGCCCTCGAGCACCAGTCCGTCTGCATCGGTGACCAGCCTGTAGCTGTAGTTGTTGGCGAACCCCTCTGGATCCCCCTCGTCCACCCACATCGGATCCACGCCGTCTGTCGCGAAGGTCGAAACAGCCGACACGTCGAAGGTGCGGCGGAAGGGATCCACCGTGATCAACTCTTCGATGCTGCCAAACGTGCCCCGGCCGATCCCGCGGACATCCTTGACGTCCTCGATGGCCTGGAAGGGCCCGTTCTCCTCCCGGTACTCGATGATGGCGACGCTCAATGCCTCTCCGATGTCCGGAAGGGCAGCGAGGGTTTCCTTGTCCGCGGTGTTGATGTTCACCAACGCCTCGGCACCCGCCGGCGTGCTCTCCTCAATCTCCAGAGTGGTCGCCCACACCGGAAAGTTCCAGACCTGCTCGGTGGCGGTCGTGTCGAAGACCATCGCCACCCCCATCTCGCCCAGGTAGTAGCTCACGAGCTTGTGGAAGGCGGCGGGGGTCAGGTCGGCGACATCGTCATCCTCCCCGTTGTACCGCTCGCCATAGAAGTTGCTGTAGGTGGAGTAGTGGGACTCGGAAAGGAGGCCCTTGAGGTCCCCGACGGAGAAGCTCACATCCTGGCTACCCGCCCGGAAGCTCACGGACTCCGTGGGCTCGTTGGTCAGGATGGCGGCAGCAGCCCAGCCATTGCAGTGGCCCCACCAGCCCTCGCCACCGGGGTTGTAGGAGTTCAGGATCTCCCAGGCGGACACGTAGAACGGGTTGTTGGTGTCGTTCCCGTTCAGGTGGAGCACCAGGCCGTACTTGTCCATGGGCGACAGGTCGTTGATCGTGTACTCCCAGCCATCCACGTGGGTCATCTTGCCGTCGGCCACAGTGATTCGGCCGCCATCAAAGTCCTGGAGGAGGGTGTCGTAGAAGGAGACCAGTACCTCCACAAGGCTCTTCTGCTGGGCCTGGTAGTCGTCGCGCTTCTCGTTGTAGCCCTCGTCGGTGGACTCCATGTCCCGCAGCTCTTCCGAGAGCGAGTCCATCTTCAGCTTGAAGACGTCGATCTCCTCTTTCACGCGGTCGGAGAAGGTCGGGGGCTTGTAATTGGGGAAACCGGCAGTCGTCTCCTGCTCGTATCCGAAGGTCAGCTCGCCCTGCTTCGTGGGCCACCAGTACCCGGCCCAGGGGCGGTACCCCTCGTGGGCGGCAGCATCCAGGCCGTTGGCGATGGTGTCCTCGTCCAGGCGCAGCGCCTCGTCGATATCGATGGTGCTGCGCAGGGCAGCCCGGTAGTCGAAATCTTCCGGGGGGGCGGGCAGGTAGAACCGCAGCTCGCTGCTCTTGGCCGAGACCTCGTCTGCGGACAGCAGGCGGCTCTCCACGTTGTCGGTGATGGTCTCCACCGGCCAGGGAGAACCGAACTCGTAGCGGCTCACAATGAGGCCGCCTCCGATTTCGTCGTCGTAGATGACGTCGGTGGTGGTGTCATCCACGGACAGGGAGGTGACGCTGCTGCCGTTCTCCAGGTTGCGGGTGTTGTCGCCCCAGGTAGCGGAAAACGGCGCCAGGAACGTGGGCAGCTCCGTGAGCATGGACTGGGAAAGCACCGAGTGGGAGCGGCCAAGTCGCTTGGAGGACCAGGCCTTCTCGTCCCGTTTGCCGTCGCGGTTCACATAGGAAACGATGGCAGCCAAACGACCGCGATCTTCCCGAAACACCAGGTAGACCACCGGGTCTGCATCCAGCAGGGCCTCGTCATCGTTCAGGCTGGCATCCACATACGCCCGCAGCACTGCAAGAGAAGCCACCTCACCCGTGGCGGTCAGAGCGTAGGGATACAGCTCATCGGAGGAGGGGGGCGTAAGGTCTGTCTCGACCACCTGGAAGGACCAGACCACCTCGTCGCTCCAGATGTCGCCGAACTGGGGAACGGTCTCACCGTCCAGGTCCACAGCGCTGTGCTCACTCATCACCTCGGCAGCCTTGTAGGTGGCTGCCACGTGGAAGGACTCGCCGTGGTTCCATTCCAGGCCGACAAAGTCATCGGCTTTCGGGCCGCGGTTGCAGGCGGCGCCAAGTGCCAGGGGAAAAATGAGTGCGATTCGTGCGTTTCTCATGGGTTCATCTCCAGTTGAGAACAGCCGGTGCCGGGCTATTTGGCCGCCTTCTACCCCAACCTTGGGCGGGGCTGCAACAGAAACTTGACCAATTGTTGCAGCAGGTGCGCTTTTCTCCGACTGTCGTTGCCGCGATTTCGGATGGCACCGATCCGGCCGCCTCAACGCCTGGCGGCGATCATGGTCCATTCACCTGTCTTTTCGCTGCTCCTCCTTTCTGCATGCAACACAAAGGGCTCGCCGGAAGACGCCGCCTGTACCAATGACCTGGTGGTTTCCTCGCCAAACCGAGGCGCATGGGTAGCAGGCCGGCTCAGGGATCGACGCGGACCAACTGCTCCAACCCCGCGTCCACGTACCACAAGTCGCCATCGGGCCCGATCTCGATGCCCATGATGGCCTCACCCCGGGTGTCCAGGCGCTCGATTTCCGTGCCATCCGCATCAAAGGCGATGAGCTCGCCCGTGCCGTGGTCCGACACGAAGAGGCGACCGTCCGCAGCCAGGGCGATGCCGCTGGGCTCATCCAGGCCGGTGACCCAGTCCTCCACGGTGGCGCCGTTCCAGCGGGTGTACTCCTCGAGTGCCTCCATGGAACCGCGGACGTTGCCGATTTCTTCTGCGGTGCTGGGGTCCACCCGCAGGATCGTTCCAGCCCCGGTGTTGGCGATGAAGAGGATGCCGTCTCCGTCCTGAATCATGTGCCCGGCAACATCCTCGACCCGCGAAAGCTCCACGTCCGTGTGGCGGCGAATAATGCCGTCCGAGTGATCCTCGTTTCCTGGGCCGTGGTCCACCTGGAAGTCGTAGTAGACCAACTGGTCCTTGTTGCCGTCGAAGACCCAGTAGGCGTTGTCCTTGTCGTGGGCGATGCCCATGCAGTCCGGGCTGGCGTGGAGCATGTCCAGGTGGCTCCCGAGAGCGGATGCGCTGAAGGACTGGTTTACCTCGGCGAAGACGTCCAGGTCTCCCGACCACAGAGCAGGCCCCATGAAGTCGTTGCCGGCCTGGGCCCCGTTGTAGGTGTTGCGGGACTCCTGGCAGGTCGCGAAGCCACTCTGCCCGACGGTGTACGAGCCCACGGCTCCGAAAGCCATCGAGCTCACTTCCTCCATGAAGTGGTTTCCGTAGGCATCCTGCCGCCAATCCACGTCCTGGGCATCGTCCCCCGGGTCAAAGAAGATCGACGCGCTGTCGTCCGCACGGTTCATCACCCAGAGCTGATCCGAGGCGACCGGGTGGAACTCCAGGTCCCGGGGCACGTTCAGCCCGTCATCGTCGGTGGCCACCACGGTGAGGGTCCGGGAATCGGGGTGACCGAACTCGGGCACGTCAGCGGGGTCGAGGTCGTCCCCTCCAAAACCCGCGGGACAACCCGCGAGAAGAAGGGTCAACGGGAAAACCGATCAGTGCATGGGAACTCCTTGGCGCCGACATGGTAGCCCGACTGTTTGGGTGTTGCCCGCGCTGACAGGGTCCTTGCATCCACCTCAATTGCAGCTGTCCGCCTGGTTTCGACCCCAATTCGCGGAAAACCAGTCGTTACAACCACCCTCGCCCCCCGGCTGAACGGTCACACTTCCGATCAAGGAAAGTCCCGACTGGAACTGTTCCAACTCCTGGGAATCCAAGCCATCATTCCAGGCGAGGTTCAGAACCGTCTGATCCGCAGCACCCGTCAGGGTTTCAAGAGCAGCCACTCCCGCCAGGTCCTCCAATCCGCAGTTTCCGAGGAGGGACAGGGAACCAGCGGTGGCAAGTGACGGCAGATCCACCGTGGTTTCGCACGTCGAATCAAGGCGCACCCCACTCCCCACGGAAACAAGGGCTGGAGCCGTCAGGCTGTTCAATCGCGGCACGCCCGAAACCACCACGGCACCTTCCACCTGGGCCAGGCTCTCCAGCGACAGGTAGACAAACCGCGAATGCCAGGTGCTGCCGTCCCCGATCTCAATGGAGCCCGCCTGGGAGAGAAGTGGCGCTACGAGCGCCTGCAGTTGTTCCAGGTCCAGCAGGGCCAGCCGGCCCCCAACCGTCTGCAAGGAGTCGAATGCCACCACGCCCAACGCCTCGTTGTTCTCAAGAACCAGGTCCCCGCCCACACTCTCCAGCTGGTAGACACCTTCCACGCTGGTGATGCCCGGCACGTGGTGCAGGAGAAAGTCACCGCCGACGGATCTTAGGTTGTCCAACTCCAGGTCGGCAGACGCATGCGGGGGGGGAGGCCCCTCCCCCGCATCTCCTACGCCCAAGTAGAAGATCTCCATGGACCCGGTGACCTCGCAGAGGCAGGAGATCCCATCCAACGTCTGGATCGGATCGTCCTCCCGACCCAGCTCCACCACCAGGTCCCCCTCGATCGCGTTGTAGCTGTCACAGAAGGCGGATGTCTCGGTCTCAGTGCCGAGCAACAACGAGCCTCCGTCCGCCCAGAATCGCTGCTCACAGTCCCACTGGGGGGGCATTTCGATGACGCCGGTGTCATCGGAGTCGCCGGCGTCTGTGTCTGGCGCAGTGTCGTCCTTGTTTCCCGGACAGGCGGCCAGGAGCAACATGGGCAGCCAACGGGGGGTTCCAAGCATGTAGTCCTCTAAGGCGAATCGCACTGGCCATAGTCATAGGACCCCTCGCACCCCCAGCACTGGATGGAATGACCGGCATCGATGGCACAGGAGTGCGCGGTTCCTGAACTGACCGAAAGAAACTCCCCCGTGGGAACCGCCCCAATACCAGCTGCTTCACCCCAACAGAACAACTCGTTGGAAAGGCTTTGAATAGCGCAGTTGAAACCAAAACCGGCATCCTCATCCACAAAGTCCCCTACTGGACTGGCCGACTGGCCATGGTTGTTGGACCCCCAACAGTAGAGTTCACCCGATCCAAGAGCACAGCTGTGATAGCCGCCTGCCGTCAACTTGGAGAACTGTCCTACCGGGGCTTCGTAACCAGGGTCCGTGGAATCCCAGCTTCCCCAACACTCGGTTGCGCCGGTCGCGTTGTGGGCGCAGGTGTGATTCATGCCCGCCGCTATGAGTGACCAGGCGCCCGAGGGGGAGTCTGTCTGGTCCTCATGATTCCGACCCCAGCAGCTGATGCCGCCGGATCCATAGAGCCCACAAGCATGTCGAACACTCATCGCGAGGTCGGTCCAGGCAGTCTCAAGCGCATCCAGCTGACCAAAGGTGTTGTCTCCCCAGCACTCCACTTCATCGTTCGCCTGGATGGCGCAACTCGCACCCGCCCCGGCCTGCACCTTCTTGAATTCACCCTCCGGCGGAGTGGTTGCCCCATCGTCTTCGAGTCCCCAGCAGGTGAGGGCCCCCTTGTTGTCGATGGCGCAGGTGTGCCAGGCGCCGGCACTCACCTGGACCCAGCAACCCACGGAATAGTCCGGGTCCAAATCGTCGCAGTCCGTGCCACCGCTGTCCGCCGAGGCCACCCCGTCCCCGTCTTCGTCCAACCCGTCCACGCCATCACAGTTGTTGTCGTTGCCATCCCCCACCGTGTCTTCCGCCCCCGGGTAGACCGCTGGGTCATAGTCATTGCAGTCGTCGGTCGGCAGGGAGCCCACGTCATAGCCGTCCAGGTCCGCATCGAAATCGGACCACCCGTCGCAGTCGGAATCCACGCCGTCGTACCACTGCTCGGATGCCCCCGCATAGACGCCGGCATCGCTGTCATCGCAGTCACTGCCTCCACTGGCCTCCGAGGCCACCCCGTCGCCATCCATGTCCACGCCATCTGCATCGTCGCAGTTCTGATCAATGTTGTCCCCAAACACATCCGAGGCTGAAGGGTTGATCGCTCCGTTCCGGTCGTCACAATCGCCTTCTGCCACGGCAAACCCATCCCGATCCCGGTCGCCGCAGCCTGACAACGCAAGAAAGAACACACTCACATAGAAGATCTGTCGTGCCATGAGAGGCCCCTCCTTCACCGCGGGACTGTACCACGCAGATCTCGCCGGTTCTCGGCGTTCCACGGGCTTCAATACAAGAGGAACTCTTCCCAGGCCTCGGTGCTGCCGAACAACAGGTCGACGGCGACTCCGTTGAGCCGGTCGGGGTCGCCTCCAAATCACAACCAGGGATTCCCCAAAAAAAACCTCCAATGTCCCGGTTTGGACAAGGTGGCCAACACACCTCCATTTGGGTATCTTGCTTGGGTCGACAGAGGAGGAAACCTCGGATGAAGCACCTGGTTCCAGTGTTCTTTCTCGGTTGCGTCGCTTGCAACGGAGACAAGGACCACGGACAACAAACCGGTATGCAACACACGGGAGAAGTCGACACAGCGGTTTCCTACGAAACAGCAGGCCTCACGGATGGCGGCACCTTCTGGGTGACCTACACCACGGATCCCACTCCCATCGGCCAGAGTGAGACATTCTCGGCCACCTTCACGATCTGGAACGGTGCCGACGAGACCCTCCAGGTGACGGACGCGACCGTGTCCAGCGTCGATGCCAGCATGCCCGATCACGGCCACGGAATGAACGTCGTGCCGGAGATCACAGACAACGGAGATGGCACCTTCACTGCCAGCCCCATGAACTTCCACATGAGTGGCTACTGGACCGTACCCGCGGAGATCACCCGGGACACCACGGTGGAGACCATCACCTTTGAACTCAGCTGCTGCGGCAGCTGATCCCGATGGTCTCAGCCTCCCTCTGGCTGCTCTTCAGCTGCAATGGGGGCGCACCTGACACGGGGGACACCCACGAGGCCGAGCAAGAACTGACCCAAGCGGAGTTGTCCCAAGCCACAGGATTGTCCCCTCTGCCTGCACTTCCGGCAGACCCCACCAACGCCTGGGCGGATGTTCCAGGTGCTGCCCACCTGGGGCAGTTCCTCTTCTTCGACACGCGGCTCTCAGGAACAGGGGAGTTCTCCTGCGCCACCTGCCACGACCCGGAGCATGGCTTCTCCGATGAGAAACAACTCTCAGAGGCCACCGGGACCACAGGCCGACATGCCCCCACTGCTCTGAACAGCGCGTTTCAGGACTTCCTGTTCTGGGACGGACGGGCCGACTCCTTGTGGTGCCAGGCGCTGGGACCCCTGGAAGATGCAGGAGAGCAAGCCACCACCCGGCTGGCAGTGGCCCAGTTGGTCACGGAAGACGCCGACCTGAGCATGGCCTATGCCCAGGTCTTTGGTGCCGCTCCGGATCTCTCGGACACCGCACGCTTCCCTGCGGAAGGAAAGCCCGTGGCCGGGGAGCCCGACCATCCCCATGCGGTGGCCTGGGCGTCCATGACGACGGATGACCAGGAGATCGTGAATGAGATCTTTGTCCACGTGGGCAAGGCCATTGCCGCCTATGAGCGAAAGTTGATTCGGGGAGATGCTCCCTTCGATGCGTGGGTTGCCGAAGCAGGGGCGGGCAACCCCGAATCGAACCTGGTCTCCAAGGAAGCGAAGGCCGGGCTCTCCCTGTTCCTGGGAGAGGGAAACTGCATCCTCTGCCACAGCGGCCCCCTCTTCTCCAACAAGGCCTTCCACAACATCGGCCTGGCGGATCGGGACTGGCTCACCCCGTTCGATAACGGTCGATTCAACGGGATCAGCAGCCTGTTGGACAATCCCTTCAACGGAAGGGGCCGCTTCAGCGACGACACCGAAGCGGGCTCATTGAAGATCGACCACCTGGTGCAGGGTATCGAGCAGTTGGGCGCCTACAAGACCCCTTCCCTGCGCAACCTGCCGGACACGGCCCCCTACATGCATGGGGGGCATTTTGAGACCCTCACGGAAGTGGTCGAGTCCTACAGCGGTCTGCAGGAGCTGCCCTCTGTGGGCCACCGTGAGCAGTTCATGGAGACCCTGGACTGGGACGACAATGAGATTGCGTCCATGGTGGCCTTCCTGGAGAGCTTGCAGGGAGCGCCTCTCGATGCCGCCCTGAACGGCCCGCCAGACTCTCCGATTCCTCCTGGAGAATCCGACTAGTAGAGCAGGCAGCCCTCCCGGGCTTCCTCCCACTCGGTCCGGGCGGCTGCCCAGCCATCCACGAGATCGCGCAGGGGCATGTGGGTCTCCAGGCATCCCCGGGCTTCGGTGCTGCCGCACAACAGGTCGATGGCGATGGGATCGTCCACGAACTCGTAGGTCTCCGTGCGCCAGGCGAATTGCTCCGGATCACAGCGCAGGGCCGCCTCCAGGACCACCAGGCCCAGGAGCAGGGACTCCAGGGCATTGCGATCCGTGATGTGAATCTCTACGCCGCCGCAGAGAATACCGGCATGCTTCTGGAAACCCGGTTGGAAGCTCGCCTCGCGGAAGGCCACTCCCTGCAGGTGCGCATCCAGGGCCCCCTTGCGGCAAAGATCGGCAAACCGGCCCGGGTCCAGCCAGGGGGCCCCCACCAGGTGGAAGGGCCGGGTCGTGCCGCGGCCCTCCGACAGGTTGGTGCCCTCGATGAGGCACATGCCCGGGTACAGGATGGCAGTCTCCAACATCGGCATGTTCGGGCTCGGAAAGACCCAGGGCAGCCCGGTCTCATCCCCCCACACGTCCCGTCTCCAGCCTTCACAGGCCACGATTTCGAGGTCGACCTCGATGCCCACCACATCCCGGAAAAACCGTCCCATCTCGCCCAAGGTCATTCCATGGCGGTTGGCCAGGGGGTAGGCCGAGACAAAGCTCTCAAAACCCGGCTGCACCACGTTCCCCTCGATGTCGATGCCGTTGAGGGGGTTGGGGCGATCCAACACGACCACACGGGTGTCCACGGAGCCCGCCCGCTCCATGAGGAAGCCAAGGGTGGCCTGGTAGGTGTAGTACCGGGACCCAATGTCCTGGATGTCGAACAGGACCACGTCCAGGTCCTCGAGGGTGGCGGGATCAGGCTTCAGCGACTCCGCATCGTCCCCATACAGGGAGACGATTTCGGGGCCTTCATCGACCACGCCAATCATGTCCTGGGCGCTGGCCTTGACCCCGTGCTCCGGTCCGAAGAGGCGGTCAAGCTTCACCCCCGCCCCGGCAAGGCGGTCCACCGCATGCCGGTAGTTTGAATCCACCGCCGTGGGATTGCAGCACATTCCCACCCGGGCACCTGTCAGCGCATCCAACCCCGACTCCAGCAGCACCTCAAGACCGCTCTTCATGCACGCCTCCTTCCCGATGCTATCAGAGGCCTTCCGGCCTGAGAAAAACGCAGGGAGAAGGCGCCGCCCCATTCACTCTTGGCGAAGTCAACCGCCTTCACCTCGACATTCGAGCGAGCATGGCTCCGATTCTGCGGAGTTTCTGCTGGTATTCCGCGGCGTCTCTCGACTGCACCAGGTCGAGCACCGCGCACACCTCCGCCGCACTTCCCAGGGCGATCCGAAAGTGGTTCTTGCCGGCCCCGCCCCCCCTCGCCCTGCCTTCCGCAATATTGAGCACCACCGAATCCGCTGCGCGGCAGCCCTGTTCCTTCAGGGAGGCCCTGCCCCGCGGTGCAGCCACCGTGGGAAACCACCGCGCGACCGCCAGGGCCAGTCGATAGACGTCAAGAGTCTCGTGACCAAACAAGTTCTCCATTCTGCACTCCGGAGGACCGCAGGGGGGATCGAGGAGGCGGCCCTCACAAAGCGGCCGCAGG
>CAZSZE010000041.1:0-37102 GCA_964610645.1 uncultured Enterobacterales bacterium
GCGGCACTCGCCAGGCCCGCCTTCGCGAGCGCAGGCCCAAGGGCCAGGGGTGGGGTGGGGCGGTGCAGGGCACCTCGAACCTCCGCGGGCGCTTCTGGCAATGCAAACGCCACGGCGGCATCCCCGAGCACTCCCGTGACCCAGACATCCTCCCCTGCACTCGCCCCGCTGCGAGACAGGTGGGCGCCCGCCAAGGGGCCACCGAGGGTCAGGGACACGTGAATGTGGGAGGGGGAACGGGTGGTGTCTCCCCCCACCAATCGACCCCCAACCTGGTCCAGGGCCTTCAAGAGCCCTTGAGAGAAGCCGGTGACCCAGGTGGAGTCCAAGGGGTGGGGCAGGCTGATCGCCAACACTGCCCACCGGGGACGGGCACCGCTGGCAGCCAGGTCGGAGGCGTTGACCGCCACCAACTTGGCGCCCACGTCTTCCGGGTCATCGGCGGTGCGAAAGTGGACCCCCTCCACCATGGTGTCCACTGTCACGGCGTTGCCGTCCTGGAAGACCGCCACATCATCCCCTGGGCCGCAGGCAAGCCAATCCGGTGATTCCCTGGGAGGGGTAAAGCGCTCGATGACGAAGGATTCGCCGGGGTCGTCGGACATGGTTCCTGGTGCGAGAATAGCAGTTTGGCGCGGAAGATTGGCCAGAAAGCCTATTCCGGGGGAAGAGGGGCTTCCCCCGGAGGGAGGAGAGTCGGGTCGGGAATGGCCTCCACGATGCCCTCGGTGTCGATGGTGAAGACAATCATTTCCCGGGCCACCTCGCGGGTTGGCCCAAAGGATCCCCCGCCCGCCACCGGCTGGGAGAGCCCCACCCCGGCCAGGGCGGTGCGAAATTCCTCTCGGCTCGGCGGCGACGTGCGGGTGGCCACGCCCACGATTCTTCCCAGGTCATAGACAACGGCTTCCAGCACCCCGGGGTCCTGTCCCACCTCCGCTGAAAACCGGGACACAAACGCCTCGACGGCGGGGTCCGCCCGGGTGGCGCTGAAGGCATCCACGAACAGTGCGTGACGCACATACCGTGCACCTAGTTCCGGGAGCTTGGGGTTGTGCCACGCATTTAGGCCCATGAGTGGCAAGGCCTCCATGTCCTTCTTGGGCTTGAATCCACCGATCGCAAACTCTTCGTACGCCAGGGCGGAGGCCACCAGGGGCACGCGACGGGCGCTGTCGGGAATGAAGATCGCGTCGAAGTCCACCACCGGTGGAAGGACCACCTTGTCCGGGTCCATTCCCACTTCTTCCGCCTCTTTCTTCAGGTCTCGGAGCTCCCGCCATCGGGCCTTGTAGTCCTTCTGGCCCAGCTCGGAGGCATAGGACCGCATGTCACTTGCCTCCGGGTCATAGAAGACGGAGATCATCACCTGGCCGTCTCGTTCCACGACCATTCGGTGGAAGGTCTCCACCACCCCGCGCCCGTAGGAGTTGTCCGGCGCCATGACAGCAAACTGGGCCATGCCCAACTCCCCCATGGCGTGGGCCAGCAGGGAGTCGATCTGCTGTTCGGGGGTGATCATGCCTCGAAACACCCACTCGCCGATCTCGGTGATGCCGCTGGCCTGGGTCAGGGTGATCAGGGGGGTCCCAGCAGCCTGGGCGTCCTGCGCCACCGCGAAGGCCACGTCCTTGAGCAGCGGACCGATGACGGCAGCCACTCCCTCGGAGACAAGCAGGTTCTCAAAGGCTACTCGCCCCGTCTCAATCTCACCGGCGGTGTCCCGAAAGACCCACTCCATTCCCGATCCGCCGTCTTCTGCGGCCAGCTCCAGGGCACGGCGCACCTGCATGCCTGCCGCACCATACGGACCGCTCAACGGCAGAAGCACGCCGATTCGCCGGGCACTGTAGGGATCCTTCGCCTGCGCTCTCTTGGCCAGCCAGTCAGCCTGGGCGGCGAATTCGGTCTCGGGAAATGCGGTGTGGAGTGCCTCGACCAGGCGCAGCGTCTCTTGGTAGTTCCGTTCGGCCAAGGCGGCCTCTGCACGGGCGATGGCCTGCATCTCCGCATTTTCAGGGGCGGCATCGGTCTCGGGCGGTGCGGATGGCAGCAGAGCGGCGAGATCGAGCCGGGTGCGTTGGCGCACGGTGGCGTCGGTTGCCGAATAGGCCAGGGCCTTCTCTGCCAGGGCGGCCCCATCCCCGGATCCCCGGCCGGCGTGGGCTTCCAGGGCGAGCAACCGGAAGCGATCCGCGTTCATGGTGTCCGGTGCGCTCTTTTCCGGAACCAGTCGCAGGGTGGCCAAGGCATTGCCGGAGCGGTTTCCTTCCAGGTCCACAAGGGCAAGTCCCAGCTCCGCTACCTCCTGGGTGCGGCCTGTCTCCGCTGCAGCGGTCTCGAAATGGGCGCGGGCCCTGGGAAGGTCGCCGGCGAGGCGGCGCTGCTCTCCTGCATGGATTCGCACCTCGGCCACCAAGGCGGGGTTGCTTCCCCGGGTCAGGTAGTCCTCCAGGAGCAGAATGGCCTCGGTGCGATCGGGCAGGGACAAGGCCTGCTGCACGATGGCCGGATCACGGCCCACCGGAGGACGGGCGCGGCGGCCCGCCGTGGCGGAAGAGGGCAAGAGCAGCAGAAAGAGGAGAAGGAGCTTCATGAGTCGCACTCGTCAAGGTTTCTGTCGAAGGCGGCCCGGTGGGGATGCGTCTCGGGGCCCAATCGCGTGGCGTACAGGCGCAGCACTTCTTCCTGATCAGGGGTCAGGTTGCTGGGGATGGCGACCTTGACCTTGAGGTGGAGATCGCCTCGGTCTCCCTGCCCCACGCGGGGAAGCCCCTTGCCGGAAATGCGCAGAACCTTGTCCGGGGCGGTGCCCGGGGCAATGCGAATTGTCGTGGCACCCTCCAGGGTGGGCACCTTGAGCTCGCAACCCAGGGCCAGCTCGGACACGGTGAGGGGAACATCGCACAACACGTCTGCACCCCGGCGGGAAAAGAAAGGATGTTCCGCCACGTTTATCACCACCAGCAGGTCCCCGGCCCTGCCCTCTCCTTTGCTCTCGTTTCCCTTTCCCCGCAATTTCAGCTTCTGGCCGGTGGCCACCCCGGCGGGCACCTGTACCTTCAGCTTGTCCTCGCTGCCGTGGCGGCCCTCCCCTTCGCAGGTGGGGCAGCTGCGCACGCGGATCCAGCCGTTGCCGTCGCACCGGGCGCAGGCTGATCGAAGAAGGCGTCGGGTGGGGGACCGACCCGTGCCGCTGCATGTCTCGCAGTTCTTTGTGCCGCCGTCGGGGTCGGCACCGGTCGCTGCACACCGGCGGCACCGTACCTCTCGGGGCACGCGAATCGTCTTCGTGGCGCCGGTGGCCACCTCCTGAATTGCAACGGTCAGGGTGTAGCGCAGGTCTTCCCCGGGATCGTTCGAGGTCCGCCGTCGGAAGATCCCCCCGAAAGCTTCTGACAGGACCTCTCCCACCTCCTCGGGGGTCGGGGGGCGGCCGTTGGGGTGGTAGAAGGGACCCAGACGGTCGTAGCGCTGGCGTAGATTGGGTTCAGACAAGGTTTCATAGGCCTCGGAGACCTGGTTGAAACGCCGAGTGGCTTCCGCGTCATCCGGGTTCCGATCCGGGTGGTACTCCAGGGCCAATTGCCGGTAGGCCTTCTTGATGTCGCTCGGGGCTGCGTCCCTGGGGACGCCGAGCACGTTGTAGTAGTCGGGGCGGACCAAGAGGGTGTCCTGGGAGGGGATGGCCCGTGCAGCGAAACGGCCCGGGCCTTTGGAGACTTACTCGGCGAGTTCGTCCGCGTCATCCTCGAGCGGTTCAGCATCGAGATCGTCGCCCTCCTCGGCCGGAGCGGAAGAGGTGGAGTAGATGGACTCCGCCAACCGCTGGGCAGCCACGGAAAGGGCGTCCTTGGCATCAAGGAGCTGGTCCAGATCGGTGGACTCTACAGCGTCTTCCGCGCTATCGAGAGCATCCTGGATGATTTCACGGTCTCTTTCGGTGAGGCCGTCCCCAAACTCCTCCAGGGAGCGGCCCGTGGTGTAGATCAAGCCGTCCAGGTCATTCTTGGCTTCCACGACATCCCGTCGATCCCGGTCCCGATCCCGGTAGATCTCCGACTCCTGCAGCATCAAATCGAGCTCAGCGTCCGAGAGGCCCGAGTGGGAAACGATGCGCATTTGTTGGGCCTTGCCGGTGCCCAGATCTCGCGCCCTCACATGCATGATGCCGTTGGCATCCAACTCGAACGTGACCTCGATTTCGGGAAGTCCCCGGGGCGCGGGGGGCAGTCCGTGCATTTCCAGGCGGCCCAGGTTCTTGTTGTCGTCGGACATCTCCCGCTCGCCCTGGAGCACATTCACCCGGACCATGTCCTGGTTGTCCAGGGCGGTGGTGAAGATCTTGGACTTCTTGCAGGGCACCGTGGTGTTCCGCGGAATGATGGGTTCAAACAAACCGCCAGCGGTCTCGATTCCCAGGGTCAGGGGCGTGACGTCCAGCAGCAGCACATCCCGCACATCGCCGGAAAGCACCGCCCCTTGGATTGCAGCCCCAAGGGCCACAACCTCGTCGGGGTTGACGTCGGTTTCCGCTATGCGCCCGAAGATCTCCTCTACCCGTTCCCGTACCCGGGGCATGCGGGTCATGCCCCCCACGAGAAGCACGGCGGTGAGGTCAGCAGGGTCCAGGTTGGCATCGGCCAGGGCCTGCTTGCAGGGACCGGCAAGGCGCTCAATGAGATCCGCCGTGAGTTCTTCGAGCTGGGCCCGGGTCACCGCCTTTTTCAAGTGCACCGGGCCGGAATCGCTGGTGGCGATGAAGGGAAGGTTGATCTCGGTAGAGTCGACGCTGGACAATTCGTGCTTGGCCTTCTCCGAGGCTTCCTTCAGGCGCTGCATAGCCACCACGTCGCCGGTGAGATCCACGCCTGTGCTCTCTGCGAAATCCTCCAGCAGCCACATCACTAGGCGGTTGTCGAAGTCCTCGCCCCCGAGGAAGGTGTCACCGTTGGTGGATCGCACCTCGAAGACGCCGTTTTCCAACTCCAGCACGGAGATATCAAAGGTGCCGCCCCCCAGGTCGAACACGGCGATTTTCTCGTGGCTGTCCTTGCCCAGGCCATAGGCGAGTGCTGCAGCGGTGGGCTCGTTGATGATCCGGCTCACCTCGAGTCCGGCGAGGCGTCCCGCATCCTTGGTGGCCTGGCGCTGGCTGTCATTGAAGTACGCCGGCACCGTGACGATGGCCTTTTCCACGCTGTCGCCCAGATAGGCCTCGGCAGTGGCCTTCATCTTCTCTAGGATGATGGCGCTGATCTGGGGTGGGGACAGATCCTGATCGCCACAGCGCACCCAGGCGTCTTCCCGGTCGGACGGCACAATGGGGTAGGGCACCAGGGAGGCGATCTCCTCGACTTCCTCGTCGGAAAACCGCCGGCCCATGAGTCTTTTTACGGCAAAGAGTGTCCGCTCGGGGTTTGTCACGGCCTGGCGTCGGGCGATCTGGCCCACGAGGTGGTTCCCTTCCGGTGAAAACGCCACCACGGACGGGGTGGTCCGGGTGCCTTCTTCATTGGGAATCACGACGGGGTTTCCGTCCTCCATGATGCAGACACAAGAGTTCGTGGTTCCCAGGTCGATTCCGATGACTTTGGACATGTCCCCTCTCGCTAACAATCAGCGTAATTCGGAGCGAATGTACCACGGTTGGTGCGGTTGGGTTCTACTCTTCAGCCGTCGGCAGGGCTCCCATTTCGTCCCCGCTCACAGTCACCCTTGCCGCCCGAATCAGGCGATCCTTCAGTCGATATCCCACCTGCAGGATTTCGATGACGTGTCCCCGGGGAATGGTGGGGTGGGGTTCGGATGCAATCGCCTCGTGTATTTGGGGATCAAACGCGTCCCCGGGCTCCACCCGGAGTGGCTCCACTCCGATGCGCTCCAATGCACGTTCCAACTGGACAACGGTCATCAACAGGCCGTCCACAAAGGAGTCATCCACCAGGTTTTCGGGCACGTGCTTGTTGGCCAATTGCAGATTGTCCAGCACGGGCAGAAGCTCCTTGCAGACCTGGTCCAGGGCTTGTTGGTGGGTCTGCTCCAGCACGCGCTTGTGGCGCTCTTTGGCCCGGTGGCTCTCCTCGTTCATGTCCTTCAAGCTGCCCCGAAGCTTCATGGCCAACTCTTCATTGCTCTGGGCATTGGCGCGGGCATCGTCCAACTCCAGCTTCAGCGCCTCGGCGGCATTGGCTTTTCGTTCGGCTTTCTTGAGGGCCAGGAGCCCTTCGTCACGGGTGTCGCGGGCGGTCTGGCGGCTGTCTTCCAGCTCCCCCGTCAGGGCCTCTATTCGCTCCACGAGCTTCATCTCGACCCCTGAGGGGCCCTGGGAAGGGTCGATGTCGTCCAGTTCGACCTCGAACTCCAACTCGTCGTCGGCGCTGGAACCCTCCCCGTCCTTCTTTTTCGAGTAGAGGCGGTTTTCTACTGCCTGAAGGGCTTCCGCAAGCAGATCCTCCCCAATGTCCAGGGCGAATCCCTCGGGGTCGGGACCGCTGGGGGTCTCCTCGCCTTCAGTGGGCTCTGTGTCCAGGGTGTCCTTTTCCGCCATCGGGTTCCTCTTGCAAGCGAGCATGGCCGCAAACCAGGGCAATGGTCAAGACCGGGCGCCCAGGCTCTCCACGAGTTTTCGAACGAGGGCATCGGCGACCGCCCATCCGTCAGGTTCGAGAGTGATCGCATCCTCGGTCACGCGCAGCAGTCCATGGCGGCTCCAGGGAGCCAGGTCCGATGCTGGGATCTCGTGTCCCAGGGAGCGCAGCCGGGCGCGGTCGACCCCGTCCACGTGCCGGAGGGTGCAGAGGATCAATTCTGAGGCGGCGGCAAGGGAATCGGGCCGTTCTATCGAGGAGGGCTGGCAGGGGGTGGCGATGAAGTCTGCGGGGGCCACCTGGGCAATGGTCCTCTCTCCGTCGGGAAGCCACCCATGGGCTCCGGCGCCAAGACCGGCGTACCGGTGGCCTCGCCAGTACAGCTCGTTGTGGGCGCTGCGGTGGCCCGGGCGAGCGAAGTTCGAGACCTCGTAGCGGAGAAGGCCTGCCGCCTCCAGGCGCTCGACCGCTGCAGCGTACATGTCGGCCCACAGGTCCGTGTCCTGGGCGGGGAATTGCCCCTTCTCCAGGCCCCGGGTGTAGGGGGTTCCCGGTTCCGCGGTCAGGCCGTAGAGGCTGACGTGGGGCGGCTCCGCGTGCAGGAGCGCATCCAGGTCCCCGTGGAATTCCGCCAGGGTCTGGTCGGGCAGCGCAAAGATCAGGTCCGCGGACCAGGAGCGAAACCCGGCCTGTTTCACCTGGGCCAGAAGGCTCCGCGCGTCCCCCACGCTGTGGGCCCGGTTCAGGAAGCGGGCGTGGCCCTCGTGAAAGGTCTGGATTCCCAGGGACAGGCGGTTGATGCCTGCAGACCGCAGTCCTTGCAGCGCCTGGGCATCCACGGTGCCCGGGTTGGCCTCCAGGGTGACCTCCCCGTCCTCCACTGGATCCAGGGCTTGGACCAGGCGTGCCAGGTCACCGGGGGGATGCAAGGAGGGGGTCCCCCCCCCAAGGAAGATCGTGGAGGGCGGGCCCTCGAACCGGGAGCGCACGCCTTCCCACTGCACCAGGAGCGCCTCGGTGTAGGCGCGGGTGGGGGGGCTTGGGTGGACCTCCACGTTGAACGCGCAGTAGGGACAGCGCGTGAGGCACCAGGGGATGTGCAGATAGACGCCCCAAGGCATGACGGGGTCGGGTTATAGCGGGGGCCGCCGTCCGCCCAGGGAATTCCCCGCATGATCACTGAGAGCCGCACCGCATCAGGCCTGTCCGTCGTGGTGGACCGGGTGCCTGGGGCACCTGTTGTGGCGGTGTACCTGTGGATCGGTGTGGGGGCGGCGGACGAGGGTCCGGAAGAGCAAGGGGCCGCCCACTTTGTGGAGCACATGCTGTTCAAGGGCACCGAGCGGTTCAACGTGGGGGATGTGGCCAGCGTGGTGGAGGGCCTGGGGGGCGACATGAACGCCTACACCTCCCATGACCAGACCGTGTACCATGCCACGGTCCTCGCAGAGCACTGGACCCAGGCACTGGAGGTGCTTGCGGACATGGCCCAGAACAGTCGCTTTCGCGACGAGGAGATCGAACGGGAGCGCGGCGTGATCCTGGAGGAGATCCGCGGGGACGCGGAGGATCCAGACCGCACTCTCTCCGATGCGATCTCCGCCAAGATGTACCGGGACCATCCCTATGGACGGCCGGTGATCGGGTCAGCAAAGAGTGTGTCCTCCATGGCGGCCAAACGGATTCGCGCCTTCTGGAAGCGCTGGTATGTGCCGGGGAACATGACCCTGTCCATCAGCGGGGATCTCCCGGCGGAGGAAGTCCTTGCCCAGGCGAAACGGTGTTTTCCCGCAAAGTCTCGCCGGGTCCGAAGGCCCAAGCGTCCCATGGAGCCCGTCCAGAAGCGGCCCCGTGCGATCGCCCTGGAGCGGGGATTCCGGGAGCCGGTGGTGGACCTGGCCTTTGTCGGTGTGGACATTGCCCACCCGGATGCGGCTGCCCTGGATGTGCTGGGAGTGGCGCTGGGGTCGGGGAATGCTGGGCTCTTGGGGGCGGACCTCGTGCTGGACAAGGGGCTGGTGACGTCGGCCTGGGCCAGCGCGTGCTGTCAGCGGGACAACGGCTTCTTCTCCGTGGGGTGCACGCCACTCGCGGGCAAGACCGAGGCAGCCACGCGAAGGTTGTGGGAGCTCCTGGTGGAAGTGCAGCAAAGAGGCGTGTCCCCCGGAGCGGTGGCGCGGGCGCGGACACAGATCCTCTCGGGACGGCTGTTTGGCCGGGAGAGTGTGGACGAGCGGGCCCACGAGGCGGGCTGGTACGCCCTCTTTGCGGGCAATGCTTCGGGCGCCGAGGCCTATGACCGCGCCGTGGCAGCGGTGACGCCCAAGCAAGTGCGTGAGGTGGCTGCCCGAATTCTCCTGCCCGAGAAGTGCACGGCGGGATTGTTGGCCCCCAAGGGGGAGTGGAGTGCCCAGGGATTTCGTGGGGCCAGGCCGGCCCGGAACAAGGTGTCGACCCCGGTGCCAACCGCTGGCATCGTGCGGGCCACCCTTCCCTGTGGAGTTCGAATCCTTGTGGAGCGGGATCCCCGGACCCCGGTGGCGTCGGTGCGAATGTTGGGGTTGGGAGGGCAGCTGGTGGAGCGCCCAGCCAGCGCTGGATGGACGGCCGCTTGGGATGGATGCGTCATGCGGGGAGCGGGCCCCTGGGATGCCCGGGCCTTTGCCGAGCAGGTCACGGCCCGGGGGGGCGGGGTGAACAGCTGGGCCGGGCGAAGCCTTGTGGGATTGGGGGCGGACTTCCCTGTCGAGCAGTTGGATGGCGGGTTGGAGTTGGTTCGCGCCGTGCTGGAGGCGCCCCGGCTCGAGGCCCGGGACCTGGACCAGGTCAAGGATGCCCTCATGGAGGAAGAGCGCTCCGTGTTGGACAGTCCGGAAGAGGTGGCCTGGGAAGAGGTGCGGCGAAGGCTCTTGGCACCCCATCCCTTTTCCCTTTCTCCGCGCGGAACGCCGGAAAGCCTGGCCCGCCTGGATCCAGGCCGCCTCCTGCGGCTGCACCGGTCGCTCCTGTCGCCGGAGAATCTCGTGGTCGGGGTCGTGGGGGATGTGGACCCGGAGCGCATCATCAGCGTGGTGGGTTCCATGTTTGAGGATCTTCCCGTGGGACGGAGGCTGGAGGCACCACGCCGTCCCGCCCGATGGCCCAAGCGCCGGCGCACCTATCGACTGGCTGCTGGACGCGAACAGGCCCAGGTGGTCTTTGCCTGGCGCGGCACCCGGTTCACGGATGGGGAGTACGGTGCCCTGCGCATGGCGGAGGAGCTGCTCGCCGGCCAGGGGGGGCGCTTGTTCATGGAGCTGCGGGAGCGGCGTTCTTTGGCCTACTCCCTCTCCGCCGAGCACGTGGCTGCCTGGGATCCTGGGTTGTTTGCGGTCAGCCTGGCCACGGATCCGGCGCGGTTGGACGAAGCTGCACGGGGATTGCTGGGGGAAGTCGAGCGGCTTGCGGAGGAGGGTCCGGCCCCCGGAGAGCTGGCCCGCGCCAAGCAGCGCATTCATGGGGAGCGGGCCCGGCGGTCCCAGCGTGCCCATCGAAGGGCGTACCGCCTGGCATTCCTGGAGCGGATTGGCCTGGATCCCGCGGGAGGCCACGCCAGGGCCATCGTGGAGGATGTGGATGGGGCTGCCATTCAGGCGGCTCTGAAGGCGCGGCTCTCGGAGGGGTGCATCGAGGTGCAGGTCCGTCCGGATCCCGCGCTCTGAAAAGACCCGGTTTCCCCTTCCGGATTGTGTGCGCAGGTGGCATGCTTAGGGCCCTGGGCCGGAGGCCCCATGCTCGCAATGCTCATTCTTTCTTGTGGGGGGACCCTCGAGGTGGACACGGGGGAGGCAGTCGCGCCCTCTCCCTGGATCGTGGAGGAAGGGGAGGCCGCGCAGCCCGACCTGGCCGAATCGGACATGGAGGCTGCCCTGGAGGAGCTGATGGCCCGGGTGCGTGGGCTGCACGCAACCCCGATTCTGGATGTCTACGACTCGCTCATGACCCACACGGAACTATTGCCCCAACTGGTATGAGGCCGATGGCAACGCCTACTGGTTTGACGAGTGCGTAACTGGGGACGGTACGCATTTCTCTGGCTACGGGTTCGGCATCGTCTACGACGGGTACGAGAATCCGGAGGATGGATACGTCTACGACGCCCGAACCCTGAATGGGGTCGCTGAGATCACCGACTCGGAGGGCAGTGTCTTCATCTCCGGCGGCAGCGCCTACGTGTACGAGATCACCCCCATGGAGTCGACCGGTGCTGACCCTCACACTTTGTACTACTCGGGAATCTCAGGTGGTTTCGCCTGGAATGGTGACGGGGTGGAAGGAAGTTGGCTCGCCGATGGAGAAACACCGGACCTGGTGATGGCGGCCGGGTTCCTGGACAGCCTGGAGGGGAAGTTTCTGACCCTGGAGGGGGGCGTGACGGATCTCTCGGGTGCCATCGACACCATCGTCATGAGCGATGTGTCCCTGTATGACCAGATTCTCGGCTCCTACATGCTGGGCAATGCCTGCCCGGAGGAGATTTCGGGCATCGTGTCCTTCCGGGACACCGGGGGCCAGTGGGTGGGCGTGATTTTTGATGGCCCCACCCAGGAGGATCCCGGCGACTCGGATCTCTGCGATGGGTGTGGGCGGGCCTGGTACCTGGGAGAGCCCCTGGGCGCGGTCTGCCCCGACTTTTCCAGTCTGCTGGACTGGCCCCTGGGGAATCGACCCTGGTGATCCTCGCACTGCTACTCTCCTGTGCTTCGGACCCGCCTGTGGAGCGACTGCCGCAGATGGGGCCTCTCCGTGCCCTGGCCCGAATCAGCATGGATCTGCGGGGGGTGCGGCCCTCCGTGGGGGAGCTGGAGGCGGTGGAAGCGGATCCGACTGCGTTGGGGGAGGTGGTGGACGGGTTTTTTGATGACCCCCGGTTTGAGAGCCGGGTGCGGGACCTCATGTCCGAGATCTTCCTGACCCGGTTCGAGGATTTCTACGTGTCGGCGGCCGACTATGGATTGGATGACGAGGCAGCCTTCCGATCCGCGGTGCAGAACGAGGTGCTGCGCATGGTCGGCTATGTGGCGGCCAATGATCTGCCCTGGACGGAGCTGGTCACCGGGGACTGGACCCTGGCCAACGCGGTGAGTCGGATCTTCTTGTGTGAGGACTACCTGGAGCGACCGGTTGAGCTCGAGGGCTTTGTGGATGTTTTGGATGATGGGGTCGTGGAGGAAGCGCTCACCAAGAACGCTGCCTGCGTGAGCTGCCACGTGAGCCTGGACCCTTTGGCGAGCTTTCTGTACGGCTTCTGGTGGTATACACCGAACAACGTGATGGATGTGTCCTTCTTCCACCCGGAGCGGGAGCTGGCCTGGCGCAACTACACGGGCGTCGCGCCGGGGTATTATGGCCAGCCCGGGTCGACGCTCGCGGACCTGGGGGGGTTTCTTGCGGCGGACAAGCGCTTTCCGGAGTGCATCGTGAAGCAGTCCTGGCAGCTTTTGCTGGGACGGGACGCCACTCTGGACGACACAGCGGCGCTTTCCCGGCACTGGAACGCGTTCGTGGATGGTGGCGGGACGCTTTCGGCGCTGCTTGGGTCGATTGTGTGGGACCGACACTACCTCTCAGGGCCGACGGACGCTGTCGGCACCACGCCGATCAAGCTGATCACGGCTGACCTCATGGCCAGCCAGGTGGAGGATTTGACCGGATTTGCGTGGGAGTACCAGGGCTACGACATGATGCGCAACGACCAGGTGGGGGTGCGGCTGTTGGGGGGGGGATTTGATGGGGTGAACACCACGGCCCCCGCCCGCACGGCAAATGCCACCTTGCTGCTTGTGCAGGAGCGCCTGGCGGAGCTGGGGGCGGCGTACGTCGTGGCCCAGGACGCGGAAGCGGACAGCCCGCGCCTCTTCGATGAAGTCGACTTCACCGAGACCCCGGAGGACGGCGAGGCCGCCATGGCTCGCCAGGTGCAGTCTTTGTTCTGGCGGTTGTATGGGGACCGCATCGATGCGGACGGGGAGGAAGTGGCGGCCGTCCTGGACCTCTGGGGGGACCTCTACCGGGCCGAGGGGGACATCGGAGCCACATGGGCTGGGGTGCTTTCTGCGCTTCTGCGGGATCCTGAGATGTTGGTGTACTGATGGGACATTCTTCACGACGGCAGTTTTTGACCGGCACCTCGGCCGCCCTGCTTGCAGCGGGGTTGCCCGGGGCGCGGGTGTTGGCCCGGCCGGCGCAGGGCCTGCTGCGCTTTGTCTTTGTCTTTGCCCAGGGGGGGTGGGATCCGACGCGAGTGTTTGCAGCGGAGTTCGGCAATGCCAACGTGGACATGGAGCCGGATGCAGGCCTGTCCCAGGCAGGCGGCATTCCCTTTGTCGACCATGCGGACCGGCCGGCGGTGGCGTCTTTTCTGAACCGCTGGCATGCGAACACGGTGGTCTTCAACGGGCTCCTGGTGCGATCCCTTGCCCACGAGGTTTGTACCCGGATTGCCATGACCGGCAGCCCGTCGGGCATGCGCTCGGACTGGGCCGCCATCCTCGCCGATTCGGAGCGCGAGGAGTTCTTGCTGCCGAGCCTTGTGATCGCGGCGCCGTCCTACCCGGGAGAGCGGGGGGTCAGTGTGGCGCGGACCGGCGGCAGCGGGCAGTTGGGGGGTTTGTTGTCCGGGGATTTGCGCGATTGGAGTGACCATGGGCAGGGGGGGCCGAACCGCCCGGCGGAGGCTCAGATTGACTCCTTCCTGGCCCGGCGTGTGAAGGCCCGGGCGCTGGCATCGCGGTCCGCACCGGAACGGGCTCTGCTCGATGACCTCGTGACGGCCACCGACCAGGCTGCAGCCCTCAAGGGCCACCAGCACAACATTGACTTCACCCTGGCAGGTGGCGTGTCCGCTGTGTCCGAGCTGACGCGGCAGGTGTTCACGGAGGGAATCTCTCGCTGCGTTTCCATTGGTTTCGGCAACGGGGGCTGGGACACCCACGCCAACAACGACCCGGACCAATCCACGCTCTGGGGGGGGCTGTTTGAGGCTCTGGAGACGATCCTGGGGGGATTGGCGGATGCGCCTGGGACCTGGGCGAGCACCCTGGCTGACGAAACGGTGTTGGTGGTGCTCTCCGAGATGGGGCGGACGCCGCTGCTCAATGGCTTCCAGGGCAAGGACCACCATCCCTACACCTCGTGCATGGTGGTGGGGCCGGGGCTGGACGGGTCCCGGGTGGTGGGGGGCTATGACGAGTACTTTGGGGGGCAGCGGGTGGATCCGCTCACCGCTGATCTGTCGGATTCCGGCGTGGCCCTGTCAGCGGAGCAGCTGGGGGCGACACTGTTGGCACTGGCCGACTTGGACACGGAGGCACTCCTTCCGGGGGTAGATCCGCTCTTGGGCATTCTCTCGTGAGGGGGGCCGCCGGGGGTATTTGGTTTCTTGGATTGATCGGGGTGGGGTGCGGCCAGGAGCAGGACACGGGCCGCTGCATCGATGCCCCTGGTGTCTACTGGGAGGATTTCGGGGAAGGATTCCTCACCGGGAGCTGCCAGTCCTGCCATGCGACCACAGCCCCGGACCGAAACGGCGCCCCAGAGGAGGTGATCTTCGATACCGTGGAAGACGCCTGGGAATGGAGGGACAGCATCCTGGATCGGGCCACGGGGGAGTCGCCGACCATGCCGCCTTTGGGCGGGGTGACCGAGGACGCGCGCATGAAGCTCACGTGGTGGTTGTTGTGTGGGGAAGAAGGTAGTTGATTGCGCATGTGGTGAGTGGTTCTTGCATGTCTTCCTGATGCACCGCCGGAGACGTGGATGGGGACGGCTACGACGACATCCTCGTTAACGCCCGCTTTTCGGACACCGGCGGCGACAACGCCGGCAAGGCCTACCTCCTCCTCGGCGGCCCACTTCTCCCGCAAGAGTGACCAAATCCGAGGGGGATGGCGCATCCCTCCCGCAATTGGACCGGTTTGGGGGCCGGGTCAGCCTCCCGGTCGCAACGCCGCTGGGCACTCCGGCTCCAGCACTGCCCGGTAGTAGCCCAGCTCGTCCGCCCAGTACTCGCCCTCGTAGGGCCAGTGGACCCAACCCCGGGGGACGTGGGTGGATCGCTTGGCGATGACCCGGGCGTCTGCCATCTTGCCCACCGTTGATGCCTGTTCGTAGAGGCGTCGCTCCAGGCGAATGATGTCCATACGGGTGATGTCCGTGTCGTTGATCATCCCCGTCATGCGTGCCAGATCCCGGTCCAGGTGCGACCGGAGACGGGCGCCCTCCGCCAGGATCAGCGATTGCCGCCGGATGTGGACCCAACTGGACACCGTGCTTGAAAAGGCATGGGTCACCACGTTTTGCAGGCGGGCCAGCTCGTCGTCAGCCCGGTCCACTGCGGACAGGGAGGCCTGCATGCGGGGCTCGTCCAGGTACTGGACAATCAACTCGGCCGGCACCAGGGTCTCCCCCCCCTCGGCCAGGGCCCGCACCTGGCCTACCAGCTGCCCATCGTCCGCCTGCTGCAGCACGGTCTCCAGGGAATCACGAACCGGGCCGTACCGATCCCGGAAGGCCTGGATCTGCACACTGGCCTCGGGGAACTTGCACAACAGAAAGAGCGAGTAGGTCCGCAGAAGCCACGCCTCCGGGTGGTACTCCTCTTCAAAGAAAGGGGAGACCTGGGTGTGGAGAATCCCCAGGGCGCCGCTCACATCCTCCAGGCGGAAGTGGGCCCAGGCCCGCTCGAACTGTGCCTCCAGCCACAAGGGCGACGAACGAGGCACCTTGGCGTAGTACTCAATCGCCCGGGGAAAGTTGCCAGCGCCATAGTAGGCCCGCCCCAGGTTCAGACGAATGACGTGCAGCAGCCCTTCCTCGTCTGCCTTGGCTTCCGCCGTGAGCAGGGGGGCCAGAGCATCCACGTACCGCTCTTGCTGGCAGAGCACGATGCCCTTCAAGTGCTGGGCATCGACAAACCGCACGTTCTTGGAGTCCACCAGGGCGAGAATGCCCAGGGCGACCCCGAAATTCCCCTGGCGATAGTTCTCCTTGGCTGCCAACCAGGCCACGCGAGACCGGGCCTCAGCAGTTGCGGAACGACCCACGTCCGCCCCAAACACCGGCTCCAAGAGCGCGGGATCCCCCACATTGTCCGCCGCCTCCAGGGCTTTCTCCACGGTCCCCGCCGGCGCTCGTTCCCCCAGCTCAAGGGCCTTCCCATAAGCAAGCAGCCCCCCATAGTGCAGGTCCATGGACCGCAGCACATCCCCCAGGTTGACCAGCACCTCTCCGTGAAACTCCGCCAGATCCTCGTTGGCCAACATGGCCACCAGCACATCGGCGCCCCCGGCCTTGTCCCCCCGGGAGATGGCCGTATCGTAGTCCCCGAAGGCCTGCGCCCATTCCACATCCGTGGGCTGGGCCACGGCCATGGACCCCGCCAATGCAAACGCCGCGAAAACGCTCACTTGCCACCCGAAATCATGGAATAGCCCACGTGGATTCCCACGTTCTGCTTGATGGCCCAGGTCTCGCTTCCACCGCGCTTCTGAACCATCCAGTCGTCTCGCAGCTCGATGCGTACCGCCTTTCCATCATGGAGAAAGACCCGTGCTCCCAATCCAACGCCCAAGGTGGGAGCGATGGCGAACCGGTCCATGGTGTTGGCCACGAGGTTCTCGTCCACGGTCTGCTCCACCGTCGCCCCGATCACCGCGGGCACGTACAGGCTGTGGTGGAAGACCCGCTGGCCCTGGTAGTTCATCTTGGCGTAGATGGGGGTCCACAACACCCCGCCGGTCACGCTGCCCAGGTACCGGTAGGCCTCAGGCACCTTTCCGTAGGCCGGCGAGTCCAGGGTGCGGTAGGTGGCGTTCTTCAATCCATAGCCGGCCCCCGCCTGGACCTCCCAGGCCATGGATTCGCTGCTGTGCTTGCCGTAGGAAAGCTGCGCCTTGGGGGCGATGGTGTAGGGATCAAAGGGAATCAAGCCCACGCTGGCGGTGATCTCCGTGGCGTTCTTCATGGCATAGAGACGCTTCTGGACCACCTGGACCTCGCGGTCCCGAAGCACCCCCAGGTCCACCGGGTCCTGGGCGAATGCCAGGGGAGAAACAAGCAATCCCAGAGCGGTCAAAGAGGTGCAGTGCATTTGGAATCCATCCCTAGAAGTCAAAGGGCAGCGTGCGCGGCATGCCCTCAAGGGGGCGGTAGTAGATGCGGACCGACTGGTGGTAGTCGGGAATGTCAGGCTCGTGGAAGACCACGGCGTTCAACGAGGAGTCGTAGTGCCACCCCCCCACGTAGGTGGTGGTCTTGCTGCCATCCGGATTGTCCACTTCCGTGGCCACAGCTGGCTGCACCTGTTCACCATCGACGAAGACCTGGATGGTGGCCATGTCCGGCACAGACTGCAGGGGAAAGGCGGTCACAAGCGAGTTGAGCAGATCCCCCAGGTCCTCCAGGTGATCCGAGAACCGGCTGGTGCGGCAGTCCCCGCCCGCGTCTTCCTCGGCGATGAAGTTGTAGAAGCCGCCGGTGGCCAGGGCGGCCTGCTGGTAGCGTTCGGTGCCCCAGGTGGTGGCGCCGCCGGAGTTGCAGGTCAGGGTGCAAGTTTCCCGCCCCTCGTCGTCAACGGTGCACTTGTAGGGCGGACCCACGACCGCAAAGCGGTACCGCATGTTGAACTTGTCCAGCAGATCCAGGTAGGGCGTCGGGTCGGAGTTCGGGTCGGAGTTCTGGTTCTCCAGGCGCCGGGAGCCGTCCCCCTCGTCCGACACGATGACAAAGATCACCGTGGAGTCGTCACGCACGAGGCCTGCATTGGACTCGATGTCCCCATCGGTCAGGGGCGAGTACACCTCGTCAAAGCACTCCTCCGGCAGCCGGTTGTAGGGGAAGGTGCGGCACATGGTCAGAAACGCTGCTTCGAGCCCCTCCTCATCCCCCGACCCGCAAGCGGCGCCGCTCTCCCAGGACTGGCTCCCGCACACACAGTCCAGGAACTCGTAGGAGGCGAATTCCGGAACCGTCGGGTCGTCGGCGTTGCACTCGTAGTCCGGATCGCTGGGCATGATGGGGTTCGATGGGTCGCTGGGGTCCCAGCAGGTGGCCTGGCAGAGGAGGCTCTTGTTGAAGACCTTCTCCACGTTTTCGGAGCGCTTGTGGATGATGTCCGGGTTGCCCACGAGCGCCCCGGCGGCCCCGGCCTGTGCACCGGCGATGGAGGTGGTGGTGATGGCCAGCTGGTAGTCCAGCAGGCGCCCCCGATCCGAGACATAGGTGATGTAGTTCGTGACCGCGTCCGAGAGGGTTTCCTCCGCGCGGTTCGAGCCCTCCTGCTCGTCTGTCAGGTAGTCGATGAACGTACTGAAATTCAGGGCCAGCGCCTCGGCCTCGCCGGTCATGGACTCGCTGTTGTCCACGATAAAGATCACGTCGGCATCGTTGGAATAGCTGGCCTGTTCCTGTCCCGAAACCAGGAAGATTTCGTAGAAGTTGCATCCGGAGACCCCCAAGGCGATTGCAACGGAAAAGAGGCGGGTCAGGGAATGCATTGCGGAAGCCATCGATTCGGTGTGGAGTGAAGCATACGGACCTGTCCCAGAGGGCGCAAGGTGGCGAGTTGTCATCGAATCGTGGAAAAGTCGTGGGACACCGCTAAACATTCCCCGCGAAAGGGTCGATGGGAAGAGCATGAGGAACCTGCAAATGTCTACTCCGGTTGGTATCGAACGAAGGACAAACAAGCGTCTGCCGATTCGGGTCATGGTGGAGTACAACAGCACCGAGGACTTCCTCATCGACTACACCGCGAACGTGTCCATTGGGGGCATGTTCCTGCAGACGGACGAGCCCCTGGCGCTCGGCACCCGGTTCCGCCTTCGGTTCCGGATTCCCGATCGCCGCAAACCCATCGAGACCTACGGGATCGTACGGTGGGTGGTCACCCCCGAGGAGTCGGGACCGATGGTCCCCGGCATGGGGGTGCAGTTTGATGGGCTTCTTCCTGCAGATCGGAAGGCGGTGGAGAATCTTTTGACGAAATGGGAGGAAAAGCAGGACGTGTGAGCCTGCATCGTTGCTCGTTCGGTCTTGGAGGAGAGTCGTTCGAGCAACAGACATACGGCTTTGGGCTTCAGTCTCTGGGAGCCGAGTCGCCGGAGAGAACGCGGACAGAACCTGGGCCTTGGCCCGTATGGTCCGAGGTCGCGGGATCCATCCGGCGGAATTTTCCGGAGTAGCGCTGTCTTGCAATACCCAGGAGGAGAGGCGACCCCGGATTTCTTTGGAGGAGGGTCTGGTTGGTTGCCGGTATTGCTGCCTCATGCGCCCCGGGGCCCCGAGACTGGAGCCCAAAGCCACCTCCCTCACTCGAAACGGTTTGCCCTGACCTCGGAATAGCCCAGGGCGAGCCGTTTCCCCTTTTTTGCTGCGAGGCGTTCGGGACCGCCGAGAGATGCCCTATTGCAGCTGCTCCAGGGCTCTCTGGTAGGCGGCCTTTTCCTCGTCGGGACGGGTGCGGGCCACGAGTTTTTCCAGGGGAGCCACGGCCCGGGCCTCTCCGTGGGCGGCAAGGGACTGGGCAGCGACAATGCGCACCAGGGGGTCCCGGTCCTCCAAGGCATGCAGCAGCGCATCGGTGGTCTCGGGATCCCGCTGGCCTTCAAGAAGCCGGGCCGCCTCTGACCGTAGAAAGGGGGAAGGATCCTTCATGGCCTGAATGAGCAGCGGTGCCCGCTCCCCTGGATCCGTCGACCCAAGGCCAAGCACCAGCTCGGTGCGGACCCGCTCATCCGGGTCCTTGAGCAGTGGAGCCACTCGCTGGAGCACGTCGGGAGCCTTCATCCAGAAGAGGGCTCGCGCGGCAAACTGCCTCGCCAGGGGGTCCGCATCGGAAAAGACATCCTCGAGAGTCTCCACGGAGGACTCGTCGCCCAACTTCGCAAGGGCTGCAATGGCATGGTACCGGGTCGACCCGCTGCCCTCCTCGACCTGTCTTGCCAGGGCTGGGACCGCCCGGAGGTCCCCCAGCTCCCCGAGGGCGGTCAGCGCTGCCAGTGCCAGGGGATCAGGTCCGGTGGACACCGCGTACAACAGGGGCTGAACCGCCCGCCAGTCTCCTGCGCGGCCCAGAGCCGCTGCAGCGGTGGCCTGTTGTTCTGCCGTGCCCGACTGAAGCAGGGCAAGCTGCGTGGGCACATCTGACTGCTGGCGGTCGTGGCCGACAAGGGTTCGCGTGGCCTGCTCGGCCACGGCACGCAAGGCCACCGAGGGATCCCGGCTTGCAGCCCCCATCAACGTGTTCAGGGCTGCCCGGTCCCCGAGCGCCCCCAGGGACTCGTAGACCTCGCGGCGGACCGATGGTTCCGGGTCGTTCACCGCTTCCATGAGCGCGTGCACCGTGACGGGACCCGGATAGCGCCCCAGGCAGTGGGCGGCCCAGGCCCGGGCCACCGGCGCCTCGGCGGTCTTCAACGCCTCCTGGAGCTGCGCTTCGGACAGCTGGAGTCGTGCCATGGCATCGCGGGCAGCCGCTCGGGCAGCTGGGTCCTGCTCGTGGGTGATCTCCCGGGCCAGCACTTCCAGAGAAGCGGCCTCCCCGGCATCCCCCAGGGCACGGTAGGCCTGGGCCCTGAGCCGTGGGTCTTCTGAACCAGGGAGGTCGGGCTGCGGGCTGGCGAAAGCTGCCCCGAGGAGCAGCAGAAGAGGGACAGACACAGCCGGTCAGCCGGCGCGGTCCATCTTCCGCACGATGGAGTTGATCGTGTTGAAGGTGGTGGTGACCTGGTGCTGGAGTCGGGTACCTGTCTGCTGGTGGTACTTGAGCAGGCTGTTCCAGATGCTGGTGATGTCGGAGCGGATCTGGTCGTAGTCCTCCGCTGTAATCAGGTTTCGCAGCTCGTTGACCGCGGGGGGGACGTCCGAGTTCTCGTAGCAGACGACGATGCGGTCGACGGTGTCCAACAACTCCCGGGCGATGGGAGAGGTGGCTGCCGGTGCTGCCTCCGCTTGTGGCTCCTGCGGGGGAGCCGCGCCAGGATCTGCACTTGGGTCGTCTGGAAGGGGAGGCTGGGCTGCGGACTCCACCATGCCTTCTTCTTCCACGGCCACCGGCGTGGACTCATCGCCAGGAACATCGGCGCTTTCCACTTCTGCCATGACTGCAGCAAGGGCCGGGTGGGGTGCCGCTGCGGGGGCCTCTTCGGGGGCCTCGTCCTCTTCCACGTATGCGGTGGCTCCGTTGTCTACTTCGTCGGGCTCCACGGAGACCGCTGTCGGCTCCACGGGAATCGCCACCTGGACCGGCGCTGGCCGCTCGGGCTCCACCGGAATTTCCTCCATGGGTGTGGGCTCCGGCCTGGGTTGCGGCATGGCCACCGGCACTGGCGCAGGCATGGCTGCGGCCGGTGCGGGGGCTGCGGCCGGCGCGGGGGCTGGGACCGGCGCGGGGGCTGCGGCCGGGGCCGGGACCGGAATCGACATGGGAACCGGTGCGGGGGCCGGCGTGGCATAGGTCCGCACGGGAGCAGCAGGCATGGGGGCCGCTGCGGCGGGCGCAGGGCCGGTGTCCCGTACCTGCTCCAGGGTGCCCACGTTGCGCTCCCGCAAGAAGGCCTTGGGATCCTGGCCGGTGAACGATGCGAAGTCCGCCAGGCGGAAGGCGCCCCGAAGGCCGTTGGGACCCAGGTCATTGTCGGATTCCAGCACGGCAACCCGCCCGGTGGTGTGGGGGTCCACGCTGACCGAGGGGGCCACGAGAATGTCCACCTCGAGGGTCGCTGGACCCAATTCGGCGGAAAAGGAGGCCTGGATGGCCCGGGCCGTGACGGTGCCTTCCAGGACCCGGATGGATCGGGCAGTCAGGTTGTTGGCCTGCACATTGCCGCGAAGCTCCAGGCTGTCGCCCGCTGTGATCTGGTCCCCTTGCAAGGTGCCCCCAAGCACCCGGATCTCCCTGGCGGCTGCCTTTTGCATGGAAATGGCGCCATGCAGGGTCAGGGTCTCCCCCGCCTGGACCTCCCCCGCCTGGACCTCGCCATCCAGGGTGACCGAGCCCTGCTCGCTCGACACGATACCCACCTGCATCCGCCCCTGGATCATCACGGATCCTTCGTGGCTGACCACCCGTGCAACCGGGTCCTCGTGGTCTCCCTGCAGGACAATGTCCCCAGCATATTCAATGCTGACGCCGTCCTTTTGAATAGTGAACCGGACGCCAGCCGGAATGACGAGTTGTTCGTTTGCCATCAGAACCCCGTTTGGTGACCAAGAGTGTTTCGGAACATGTGAGGCTATCGTTCTGCTGTTCCGCCTGTCAACGCAATCCTGCAGTGGATTTGCTGTTGTTGACAACGGTGGCCTCGTAGACGGAACCAAGCGCTTTCACGTGAGGCTCCATCGGCCAGGATCGACAAGGGATTCTCCCCCGGCCCTGGCGTACCTCTTCTTGGAGTGCCTCCCGCAGGGCATCGGGGTCTCCCGGGGGGACCCACCTGGCACCGGGCACAAGCTCCGGAAGGCCACCCACCCGGGAGGCCACGATCCGCAGTCCCGCAGCGGCAGCCTCCCGGGCCACCAGGGGGCTGTTTTCCTCCCATGTGGAAGGCAGCACCAGGACATCGGCGTCCCCGTAGACGGCGGAGCGTGCGTCGGCGTCGAAGATTCCCCCATATCGAATTCCAGGCACCCGCTGGATTCTGAGCTTCAGGTTCTCGGCAAACCCGGGGACCCCATCAAATCCAGGCGCCGGCCCCCAGAGGTCCAGGGTTGCATCGCCCTTGTCCCCTGGCAGCCCGGCAAATGCCTCCACCAGCACCTGAGGGCCCTTGGTGGGAATGAGGCTTCCCACAAAGAGGAACCGCACCGGGCCTGGTTCTGCAGGGGGCGCAGGCTCCACGGGGCCCACAAGGGGCAGATCCACCACGTGCATGCGATCCGGCTCCACCCAGCCCAGGTCCACCATGCGCGAGGCGAAATAGCGGGACGGTGACACGACGCTGTCTGCTCGTTGCAGGGCAGCTCGGCCCGCCAGGATTCTTGCTTCCGCCCGTTCCCGCTGGGCCGGGCCCGGGGGGATTCCCCCCAGGACGCGACGACCGAGGCTTGCAAGCCCCAGGGCGCGTCCAACGCGGGCGGTGGAGGGCGTTGCCCACAGATGAGGCCCCAGGCAATGGGCGCAGCGATCCGGACCGGGTCCTTCACACCGCTCCAGCTCCCGGTTCACCCACTGTCCACGGGCACAGGCCATGTGGGCATCGTGGATCGTGAACACGAGGGGAATGCCCAGCTCCTTCCCCCGGGAGACGGCTTCAAAGCCCAGGTGGGCCGTGTGGTGCACGTGGACCAGGTCGATGGCCTCCTGCTCCAGAACCTTCTCCAGCGCCGTGGTCACGGCCGGAATGCGCCACGTGTCCTCGAACACGGCATTCGCCGGCACGGGCAACCCCAAGGTCCACAAGGGGAAGCCTTGGCTTTCATCGCAGGCGAGGGGGGCACTGCAGCTGCGATCCCGGGTGAAGACCGGTGCGGATGTTGCCTGGGCCAGGGCCCGAACGTAGCGCTCGCATCCTCCGGCCTCCGGCGCCAGGGGGGAGGCATGGACCAGGTGAAGGACCCGCAGACCGTGCGGGGTCAAGCCTCTCCGTAGATGTCCAGGGCCCTCTGTCCCCCTGCGATCTCCTGCAGGCGGTCGTCATAGTCGTCTGAGATGTGGGCCACGTAATTCAGGGTGAACGAGAACGAATCGAAGTCCAGGTTGTTGCCCAGCAATGTGGCGGAGAAGGAGAGGGTGTTGTCCTCGAACAACAGGAAGGAACCAAAGAGCACATCCGCGTTGAACCGCAGAATCCTTCGGACCAGTCCCACGTTGGGGGTCACCTCCGTGAGCAGGGTCGAGGCAAACCGCACAAAGGTCTGGCCGTCTCTTTCAAAGAGATTGAGCATCACCGCGGTGGACCCGTACTTGAACAGGTACATGCCGTCGTCACTGCTGGAGGTGTCCAATCCCATGCGGGCCAGGAACGTGCGAACTTGCGCGTCCATCAGTTGCATCACTTCGCTTGCCATCAATGCCTCCGGGAAGGCGCGAATCATAGCAGGCCCGCGACCTCGCAGTACAGCGATTCCAAGCGGTCCATGTGCCCCTGCAACGAGGGAGGCGGCCGCACATCTTCCCAGGTTCTCCCCGCGGCCTCCTCCAGGGCCTGCGCGAGTGCTGCTGCATCCCCTGGCGGGTAGAGCAGCCCGTCGGTGCCATGCTGCACCAGCTCGGGGATTCCGCCGATGTCCGGTGCGACGATGGGACAACCGGCGGCCCGGGCCTCCAGGATGACCAGGGGCGCGTTTTCAGGCCAGGTGCTGCCCAGGACCAGGGCGCGGGCGCGGGCCAACCGCTCGGGCACTTCAGAAGGCGCGATGGGGGGTTCCACAAGCCGGGAGGGAAGCGATTGAACGTAGGCGGGCTCGACCGGGGGTCCCACGATGGCCAGGTCCGGAAGGTCCGGGTTCCTGGTCCGGGCCAGGGCGTGGGCTTCCGCGACCAGGTGGGCTCCCTTGTGGGGCACGAGACTGCCGAGGAAGAGAAAGTCGCCGGGGTCTCGGGTGGCCAGGCTTGCCTCCACCCCATGGGGAACGTGCTCCACGCCTGGCAAACCCTGGGCCTCCGCGGCAGCTGCCAGCCAACGGGAGGGCGCCATGATCCGATCCATTCTCCGGTAGGCCGCGAGCAGGGCGGTCTGCCGGGCCTCGAAGTCCGCTGGGGTGGCGGGCGCGGGGGCCGGGCCCTGGAGGGCGAGTCCCCGGAGAGGGGCGGGCAGGGAACGCCACAGGATGTGCAGTCGGTCCGGATCCACCACGCTGCTGACCCGACCAGCCACCCGGGCCATGCGGTGTTCTGCCCGGGACCCCCGGGACCACAGGGCCACGCAGGAAATGCAGGACGCGGGGGCGGGGCCGGGGCAAGGGGCGACTCCATCTTTGAGGAGGGTGCCGCCCCGGGCGCACCAGCCCCAAGCATCGTGCAGGGTGGCCACGGTGGCGCAGGGAGGATCCAGGTGCGCCGAGAGATACAGCAGGTGCTGCACATGAAGCACATCCGGCAGGGCATCCAGGAGAATCTCCTCAATCCGGTTCTCCACCAGGCGGTCCCGCTCCGCGTGGCCCAGGGGACGCCAGGGAAGGTTGTTCACGACCCGGTGCACCGGGACCCCGTCCACCTCTTCGGTAAACACAGCGCCGTGGCGTCGTCCGGGGGCACGGGTGGCGGCAATCACTTCCACCTCCCATCCCCGCGCCTTCATGGCGGCGCTGGTCCGGGCCGCGTAGATCTCGGTGCCGGCCTCCTCTCGGGGGGGATAGCCGTGGACCAGTTGCACAAGGTGAGGCACGCCTTCAAGGCTATCCGCCGTCGGCCGGGGACGCCCCGCACTATCATGGGGGGGTGATTGCCGACGCCACCTCTGCCCCCCCAATTCTCGTCATCGACGACGAGGAGAGCCTGCGGCACATGCTGCGCCTCATCCTGGAGCGGGCGGGGCACGAGGTGTTGGAGGCCGGGGATGGAGAGGAAGGGCTCACCCGCCTGAAGGAGCGCGAGGACCTGGCCATTGTCCTGTGTGATGTGCGAATGCCCCGCCTGGACGGGCTGGGCTTCCTGGACGCCCTGGCCGAGAAGGAGCGCCGGGTGCACACCATTGTCATGAGCGCCTATGGCTCCATGGAGCTGGCCTACGACGCGGTGCGCCGGGGTGCCTGTGACTATGTGTCCAAGCCCTTCAAGGCGGACGAGATTCTCCTGGCTCTGCACAAGGTCCAGGAGCGGGAGCGCCTGGAGGCGGATCGGTCGCGGCTCTTTGATGAAAACCGCCGCCTCAAGGAAGAGGCCCGGGCGCGGGAAGGGGTTGCTGGCTTCCTGGGGTCGAGTCCGGCCGTGCGCGAACTGCTGGACACGGTGCGCAAGGTGGCGGTGTACCCGACCACGGTGCTGTTGACCGGGGAGAGTGGAACCGGAAAGGAGCTACTCGCCCGGGGCCTCCACTCCTTGAGCAGCTGTTCGGATGGGCCTTTCGTGGCGGTGAACTGTGGAGCGATTCCCGAAAACCTGCTGGAGTCGGAGCTGTTCGGCCACGAGCGCGGCGCCTTTACCGGCGCCCACAAGTCCCGGGGGGGGCTCTTTGAGCAAGCGGACGAGGGCACCTTGCTGCTGGACGAGCTGGGAGAGCTGCCCTTGTCCCTGCAGGTCAAGCTCCTGCGGGTGCTGGAGACCCAGGAGGTTCGACGTCTGGGTGGCAACGCAAACCGCCAGGTGACGGTGCGGGTGATCGGCGCCACCTCTCGAAACCTGCGGGAGGCCGTGGCAAACCGGACCTTTCGGGAGGATCTCTTCTACCGGATCAACGTCGTCCACCTGGAGGTGCCACCCTTGCGAGAGAGGCGGGAGGACATCCCCCTGTTGGTGGATCACTTCACCCGGGAGCACGGCGCACGGCTGAACCGGCCGGTTCCGCGGGTGCGGGCGGACACCCTGTCGGCGCTGTGCACTGCCCATTGGCCGGGCAACGTGCGCCAACTGGAGAATGCGGTGGAGCGGGCTGTGCTGTTGTGCGATGGAGAGGAGATCACCCCGGATCTGCTTCCGGCGGATGTGCTGGAAGCTGCACCCAGTCTGGAGGAGGCCGTGGACCTGTCCATCAAGCGCAGGTCGGCCCAGCTGGAGTCCGAGTTGATTCGCCGGGCCTTGAGCAGGACCGGGGGCAACCGAACCAAGGCATCGCGCCTGCTGGACATTTCCTACAAGGCGCTGCTCTACAAGATCCGGGACTACGGGTTGGACGAGAGTTCATGAGGGCGGGGTCGATCGGGGTTCTGCTGGCGGCGGCGCTGGTGTTGGGGTGTGGGGTCGAGAGCCAGATCGCCCGGGCGGACAAGGCCCTGGAGGCCTCCAACCTGGAGGAAGCCGAGCTGCGCTACCGCCGCGTCCTGGACAAGGACCCGGATCGCATTGAAGCCCTGTATGGCCTGGGTTGGGCCTACCACCTGGAAGGGGAGACGGATCGGGCCCGCAACTGGTTTGTCCGGTGTCGCCGGGTGGCGCCGGAGGACTACCGCGGGGAAAAGGGCCTCGGATCCATCGCCCTTGCCGAGGGAAACCTCCTCCTGGCGGAGCAGCACTTCGAAGCAGCGCTTGCCCTGTCTCCGGAGGAGCCTTCCGTCCTCAACTCCCTCTCCCTGACCCACATGGCGGGCCGGCGCTATGAAAAGGCCCTCGCCTTGCTGGAGGTGCTGGTGGCTGCCACGCCCAACCGGGGGGAATACCGCTTGAACCTCTCTGAAGCCCTGTACCGCCTGGCCCGCTACGAGGAGGCCCTGAAGAGTGTGGATGAAGCGCTGGGACAGCAGATTCGGGAGCTTCGCTTCAAGGCCCTGCTCCTTCATCTGCGTGCCCGAACCCTCCTCGCCATGACCTCGGGCCGGTTGGATCCCGAGGATTGCGCCGGCACCCTGCCCCCCATTCTGGCCTGGCTGGATCGCGCGGGAAGGGACCTGGATCGTGCGGAGGCCGTGGGAATTGCATCGGAAGAATTGCTGCAGGTGCGCCACAAGCTTCACCGGAGACGAAACATTCTGGCGGAAACCTGCCCAGGATCAGGAGGGGGCCCCTCCGGTGACAACTAGGAAACTTTTGCCCAATCATGGGGCTTTTTTTCCCAACCCGGACAGGGGGGAACCCTGAAAACCCCCTGTTTAACGTGGGTGTAACCCTGGTGTGATTCTTGCTTCACGGAATTAGGATCTGTGTAAGGAGTGTGCGGACAGTGCGTCGAGTGAACCGTCGGGCGGGTGTGACAATCATTGAAATCACCATGGTGTTGGTGTTGCTGGCTGTGTTGGCGGGCATCACCCATGGGTCCCTCAAGGAATTGCTGCCCCGGTACCGCATGGTGCAGACCGCCAAGCACCTGCGAAACGACATTCACGCCTTGCGCTACACCGCCATCGAGCAGAGCAAGGAGGCCCGGGTGCTCCTGGTCACCTCGGACCCGGACTGGTCTGTGCCCGGTCCGGATTCCGCGGGGGAGTGGTGGCTGCAGGTCGGAAACAAGGGCCTCCGTTCCAATGTCTGGGACACGCTGCCGGCGGACATGGAGTTCGATGGCACCGATGATTCGACCGACCGGGGAACCGTGAGCATCGGCCGGGGCGGCCAGGACAACGCCCTGGGCGTCAGTCTCAAGCCCTGGGACGCGCTCTCCGGGCCCGGAACCAGCAACCTGGATGCAATCGTGTTTTCCCCGCGCGGATACGTGATCAATCCCGCCAGTGATTTTGATGCTGATGGGTACATCACGCTGACCCTGGTGAACAAAAACGCAGCGGGCATCGATGACTCCGTGGCACTGCGCATCGCACGCTCCGGCATGGTGCGGCTGGAGTCGTCCCTGGGAATCGATGAAATGGGGTCCGGTGCTGGGGTGGCCCAGACGACAGAGAGGGGTTCATGAGGCGTCGCCGTGGCTTCACCCTGATCGAGGTGCTGATCGCCACCTCGCTGCTGGGCTTCTCCCTGGTGGTGATGTTCGGGTTTCACACCCAGGCGGTGCGCAGCAACATGCACGCCCGCAAGCTGACGGACTGTGTCTACCTGGCGCAGGGCCAGTTGGAGGAACTCCTCTCCCTCTCGTGGACCAAGACCTCCGGGCGTCCGGACGACCTCAAGGACGGGGACGGTTCCACGGATACCTGGGGCCCCCTGTACCACCCGAGCCTGGGACTGCTTCCCTCGGCGCGCAACTCCAATGGGAAGACCACTTCCCCCTCGGGACAGGCAGCGCCCAACTACTTCCTGACCTGGGAAGTGGACACCATGGATGCCAGCAAGGACACCTGGGTCCGGGTGAGGGTCCGGTGCACCTACAAGGACAACACCTTCAACCGCTACCGGGGCACCACCGTGGCCACCTACCGATACCGGGATGAAGATGCTTAGCCCGCATATTTCACCAGCCGTTCTACTGCGGGCCCTAGGAGGGCGAGCCCGAATTGCTTGCTGCGGCGGCCCCTGTCGCGCCCCTCCGACCCGTACGGTCCCCCGCCTGCGGCGGGGGCTTTCGCCCCCCTGCGGGTCGGCGTGTTTCAACACGCCGTCGCCCGCGGGGCCACGCCAGAACCCGCCTCGCTGGCGCACTTCGGGCCCTCGCGACGAAGCCTGGCAAAATATGCGGGCTGGGCGGCTCCACCACTCCCTTCGGTCTGGTTTCACTGTGCGTGCCGGTTTCACGATGCTGGAGCTCCTGGTGGCTGTGACCCTGTCCACCATCGTGGTGTCGGGGCTCTACGGGGTGTTCACCATCCAGTCCCGGCAGTTGATGTTCCAGGACACCCAGATGTCCATGCACCAGAACCTGCGTTTTGCGGCGGACATCCTGACCCGCACCATTCGCCAGGCCGGCTACGGCACCGGCGGCGCGACCAAGGGCCTGCTTGGCTACGATTACGGTGCGTCCTCCACCTCCAGCGCCTACTCCCTGCCGGCTGTTATTTCCTCGGACGGGGGCACAGGCGCCTCGGATGCGATCACCCTGCTCTACGCCGAGTCGTCCGTCGAGATGAACACCATGGTCACCACCGTGGAGCCCTGTACCACCACCTCCTTGACTTTCGACATGTCCGCCCGGAACTACTCAGCGTTGATCGACAACTACGCCGTCAACGAGTTGATCATGTGCTGGGACTATGCCCCTTCCGGGGGCATCAAGTCCTACCTCTGGAAAATCACCACGGCGGGGAGTTCCGGCACCGGCAAGATCGGCGTGGCCGGCAACTCCGGCAATTACTCTGACTTTGACGCCAGTTGTGGCACCACGGAGAACCTGCCCCCCATCATGAGCTGCTCTCGGGCAACGATCGTGACCTACTACATCGACTCCAATGGAACCGATGGAATCGGGCCCGGTTCTGCCAAGCACCCGGTGCTGATGATGGACCTGAACAACACCTACCTGACCTCGGGGGCCGCTGCGGACGATGTGCCCCTGGTGGATGACATCGAGGACATGCAGTTTGAGTACTGCGCCAAGAACACGGACTGCAGCACCGAGTCCAACTGGCTGGATGCCCTCGCCCTGAACAGCAGCAGCAAGTACCAGGGGCAGTCCGTGTGGATGGTGCGCGTGAGCCTCATGGCCCGGACCCCTCGCGAGGATGTGCGGGATGTGCACAAGGAGACCCGTCCCGGTCTGTCCAACCGCAGCGCTGCAAGCTCCTCCGATGGATACCACCGGCAGATCCTGAATACCCAGGTTGCCATCCGAAATCTTCGGCTACTCTGATGGCGCTCATGACAATTCCTTTCCGATTCCGACGTCAGCGAGCAAAACGCGCTGGCTACGTCATGCTGATCGCGCTGATTCTCATCGCGCTGTTGACGGTTTTGGGCACCACCACCCTCTCCCTGGCCGGCGTGGATCACCGCATCGCCATCTACAACCGGCACCACATGGTCATCTTCAACGCCAGCCACGCCGGCACGGTGCATGCCCGCAACAAGCTGGAGACCAATAATCCCAAGAACGAAAACATGGACAGCGCCGGCGACACCTGGCCGGAATTCGTCCAGAAGGCCGATGGAGACACCAAGTTCGGGGGCATCAGCTTCTCCCAGAACCTGGGGGTCTACTGGGTAGAGGCCATCTACCAGAAGTGCGCCAATCCGCCGCCCGGATACTCCACCGAAGCGGGCCGCCAACATTTCCGCTCTGACTTCTGGAACCTGGAGTCCTCCGCCCGGATGCAGAATTCCAGCTATGAAAGCCTCAACGAGACCCAGTCCAAGACCATCGCCACCGTGCGCAAGGTCGTGCATGGGTCCTGCAAGATCCGATGATGTCGCTCGCCTCCCCCCTTCCCTTGATTGCGCTCCTGGCCGGGGGCGGTACTGCGTGGGCGGGGTCGTCCGCGTCGGGGGAGGAGTTTCTCTCCACGTTTGAGGCGGTGCCCCCCAACGTGCTGTTTGTCCTGGACCGATCCACGATGATGAACAACGACTGCGGGACCTATGGGGATTCCGGAGACACCGCATCCACGGGCTCGACGTCGGGCCAGACCTGCTACGCAGCAGCCAAGAAAGCCATCGACAAACTGACCCAGCACTATGACTGGGCCTACTACGGGGTGGTGGGGACAGCGGACTCCGCCAATACGAACACCTTCTACGAGATCGCTCCTTTGGGTTCTTCCCACAGTGAGATCTCTTCGGCGCTCGCCAGCTCCACGGCGGACAACAGCGGGACCGACACGAGGAACTTCGCCGAGGTTCTCGGCGGCCTTTCCGACGACTACTTCAGCCTGACATCCACCGCGAGTTCCGGGGCCTCCTTCAGCAATGCACCCATCAAGTACTGGTGCCAGGAGAGCCACATCATCGTCATCGCGTCGGAGTTTCCCAACAACGATCAGTCCCCCTCGGAGTACACGTCGACCATTACACCTCGGGATGTGATGTGCGACGCCCAGGGAATCACCACGGGCACGGACCTGGAGTGCAAGTACGACAACGCGGTGCACGCCCTGTACAACCGGGACCACCGATCAGATTTGGACGGTACGCAGAACATCACGGTGCACGCCGTGGGTATCAAGGCCCGGAGCAATTCTGTAATGGAGGACCTCTTGGGCAGCTCCGTGGAGAGTATCAGCAGCAACGGGATCTACAACGTGGCCAACCAGGGCAGCGAGATCCTGGGGTCCCTGATGATGGTCATGTCCCAGATCCGCACGGGCTTCTTCAGTCGGTCCACGCCGGTGGTCAGCTCCGATGGTGCCTACCTGCTGTACGCCTTCTACGAGTTGGTGGGCAACGGCCGGGACAGCGCCAGCAACGACGGCACCCTTGCTGAAGGGCACCTTCGTGCCTACGCCGTGGGCACCGACCCCACTGACACCTCCACCTACGGCCAGGTGCAGTACGACGGCGATGATCAATTTGGCGGCGCCATCTGGGATGCAGGGGATCTGCTGGTCTCCCGGCCGGTTGTAGCCAGTGAGTCCCAGCCGGATGACCGGGATGGCCTGGGGCAGCGCGACATCTACACGTTTGTGCCGGAGATGATGACCCTGACGAGCACGGCCATCTACTCGGAAGCCCGCAGCGACCATCGCATGGGGTTTGACTACGAGTTCGTGACGTCCCTGGTGGGGTACTCGACGGTGCTGGACAACTTCCTGAAGGTGGATGCCACGAACCTGGCCTATGACCTGAACGATGACGACGCGGTGGACACGGACGACATGCAGGCCCTGGTCAACTTTGCCCGTGGTCTGCCCAGCGCTACCTTCCGCTACCTGGGCAGCGAGCGCGGCTACTGGAAGCTGGGAGACTCGCCCCACTCCGTGCCCGTGGTGGTGACCGCCCGGGATGACGTCTTCACAACGGACCCGTCCTACCGCGCATTCCTGGCCAAGGAAGAGGCGGCGGGTGTGCCGGACATCGTGCTCATCGCCGCCAACGACGGCATGCTGCATGCGTTTCGCTTGGAGGACGATCCCACCACGAGCTGCACCACCTACAACTCCGGTCTGGGATCCGACGAGGATTGTGACGAGGCGGGTGAGGAGCTTTGGGCCTGGATGCCAGCGTATGTGCTGTACCGGGATCCCGGAGAGACGTGGTCCGGTCGACTCCTGGACCTGATGTGGTACGGGCGCACCTTCCTCTTCGACGGGTCCCCCGTGGTGGAGGACGTGTGGATCGACGCGGACGATGATGGGGTCAAGAAGATCAACGGCTCAGAGTGGCACCGGATTGTGGTCGTGCAGCAGGGCAAAGGGGGTCCTGTCTCTCTGGCCCTGGACATCACCAACACCCAGGCGCCGGAATTCCTCTGGGAGCAGACCAACACCAGCGACTACTCCGCCATGGGGTACACGGTCTCCCGCCCGGTCATTGCCAATGTCTACGATGCCGAGGACCTGACGGACACCCGGGACCGGTGGGTGGCCATGTGGGGTGCGGGCCGCGCGGTGCCCAATTCCAGCTCGGCGTACTACTACAAGACCTCCGAGCCAAACCTCTACATGTGGCATGTGAGCAAGGACTACTGGGGCACGGCCGGCAAGACGTTTGCGGAGATTGGGTCGAACGCCGGCGCTCTTCACCCGGGACACGGCACCTATGGCTCAAGCCTGGACACGGATGGGGACAGTTCGTACGAGTACGCGTACATTTCCGGGGCCATCGCGGCGGTGGATGCCGACTCGGATGGAGACGTGGACGTCTTGTATTTCCCGGTCACGGTGTCCTATGAGCCCGGGGATATGAGCGACCCCGACGGCAATGGCACCTCGGGCCTCGCGGATGTGGCGGACCCCGGGCACACCTGGATGTACAAGGCCATCCTGGACGTGACGGACCCGGATGACCCCACCTGGTGCAAGTTCTACGATCCCCAGACCTACATTTCCGTCCGTCCGGAGGTCTACTACGCGGCCACCACCTCCTGGCATGCGGATGGAAGCCTGGGCGTCTACTGGGGCACGGGCACGCCCTACTCCCGCACCACCTCGGAGTACGGGTGGTTCTTCGCCATGAAGGACAACAGCCCGCGGGCCTGTGCCGAGGCGTCCCCCATCACGGACTGCGCAGCGTACGGGGCCTACAAGCTCGATGCCGGCGAGGGGCTCACCGGCGACCCCATTGTGTACGCGGGCACGGTCTACTTCTCGACCTATGTGCCGGACACGGATGATCCCTACTGCACGAAGGGCAAGGGCCGCATCTACGGCCTGGCCTTCGATGACTGCTCGGACAGCATCGATACGGATGGAGACGGCGTGGCCTCCAACGACCCGGCCTACCTGGAGGTGGATGGCTACCCCTCGGCGGTGTCGGTCTCAGACCAGGGGACGATCTTCTACGGCACCTCCAACCCGGACACAAGCAAGTCCGGCGCCAGCGCCGTGGGCCAGATCACCGCCCAGGGCGATCCCTTCATGGGGACGAAGACGATGGGGTTGCGGGAGGTTTTCTAGGGCTAGGAAACGCGGAAGCCCAACTCGGCCAGCTTTTCCACCAGGTCCGCACGGGAAAACGGCTTGACCAGGTAGTCGTTGGCGCCTTGCTCCAGGGCCTGGATCATGTCGTCCAGCTCTCCGCGGGTGGTGACCATCAGCACCTTCATGGACTTCAGGCGCCCGTCTTTTTCCAGGCGCTGGATCAACTGCAGCCCGTTCATCACCGGCATGTTCCAGTCGATGAGTGCCAGGGACACATCCCCATCCTGCAGACGCGTCAGAGCCATGCGTCCGTTGTCGGCTTCCTGGACCTCAAAGCCCAGTCCTTCCATGACTCGCCGGATCTCCATGCGGACCGCGCGGGAGTCGTCGACGATCAGCACAGACTTCTTGCCGCTGCTCGATTTTCGATTGAAGAAGCTGACCATTAGATTCCAAAAACCGGGTCAGTCTCCCTGTCGCGCCTCCTCGCAGCGACGGAGGTTTTCCGTGGCAGCGGGGTTTCCGGGGTCCGCTGCCAGCACGCCTTGAAATGCCTGCACACACCGGCCAAACTCGCCCTTTCTGGCATACACGAGTCCCATGCCGGCCCGGGCCTGCCAATGACCCGGGTCCAACAGGATCGCCTCCTGGAAGGCCGTGGCAGCCGCATCGACCTGGTCCACCTCGTAGAAGGCCTTTCCCCGGAGAGAGTGGTGCAGCGCGGTGGGGGACTGTGTTGCCGCCAGGGAAGCCTCCACCAGCGCGCGGGTGGGCTGGCCCATGCCCAGGTAGAGCTGTGAGAGGGCAGCATGGGGGGCGGCCTGGTCCTTGCCGGCGAGCTGGGAGCTCTTTCGAAGGTGCTCTTCTGCCTCTGCGTACCGGCCCTCCTGGGAAAGAAAGACCCCCAGGTTGTAGGCCGCACTCCACTCCACGGGGTTTCGGTCTCGGGCTCTCACGAGGTACCGCTCCGCTTCCCGGGGCTTGCCTCGTTGCATCGCCACCCGCGCGAGACCGTGCAGGGCATCCACGCGGCCCGACTCCACGCGCTCGGCTGCGGTAAAGGACTCGGCGGCCCGGGCCAGGTTTCCCTGCGCGAGGAGCGTCTCTCCCTGGAGCGTGAGCAGGGCGGGGGACTTGGGATGCAGCAGTTGGGCCGTTGCGAGGCTGCCCTGGGCCCGGGTCCAGGCGGGGCTGGACGGGCCTTCCGCCACGCCCTGGGCAATCGCCTTTCGTGCAGCATCCAGGTACGGAGCGATGACCGGCTCCAGGGCCCGGGCCCCGCCGGTCTGTTCCAACAAGCGCCTGCTGTTTTCAAAGACCTCCTTCATGTCTCCGGTGGTGGTCTGGGACAGGAGCTTGAGAAAGGTCTGCTGGGTTTCAGCCCGGGCGGCGAGGAGCTCCAGGACTGCTTCCGAGGTGTCGTCCGCCAACATTCCGGCGGGCCCTCGCACCTGGTCGTGGAGCAGGGGAAGAAGCAGGGAGGGGCGCTTGTGCAGTCGGCTTCCAAGCCCCATGGGACGGCGACCTGCCTCTTCCGCGGCCAGCTCCATCAACAGGTCGTTCCCGGCCAGCACCCGATCGGCCAGGTCCATGGGCGATCGGATGTCCAGGTTGGCCAGGGGGAGGGCTCCCCGCTCATAGGCGGCGAGAAACGAATTCCAGGAAACCGCGGGATGCGTCCGCCAGCCTGCAAGCAGCACCTGGTCGGCTCCATTGGGGGGCAGGAGAACCCAGGCGCTGCCAAAGGCGCCACCGAAGTCGTGGATCAACTCCCGAAACCTCATCTCTTCCAGGCGGGTGATGGTTGCCACCAGCAGGTAGAGGCCGCCCTCGCCAAGGGCGCGCTCCCGTCGCTGGAATTGGGCTGCATCGGGAAGGCCGCCCGCAGCATCGAGCCAGGGGGTGCGGGCTACCTCCAGCACCAGGTCCCATGCGTTCCGAGATTGGAGCCGCACCTCGAATGCTGCCCGCTCCAGGTGCACTGCAGGGTGGAGCAGCGTTTCGGACAGGTTTGGATCCAGGGCTGCCTGCTGACGAATCCCCTCGACGTTCCGGGTCACAACCGACACCCGGGAGAATCCCTGCAGGACAAGGCCAGCGGCCAGGTGGCCCAGGCTGTCTCCATGAACCAGCGCATCCCCCCGGTGGGCCACCAGGGCTCCCGCCAGGTGTGGCGCCAGGGAGTCGGCTGCCACCGCGCGACTGCCGGGCTGAACCCGGGTTCCATCGAGATCCAACCGGACGCCGGACTTTGAAACCCGCACAAGGCTTGCGCCCCCAGGGCCCCAGGACACCGCAAGCTCCTCGTCGGCCACCTGGACCTGCCCGCGGGCAGGGGCCGTGGTCTCCCCCAGCCAGGTGGCCCGCCCTTCTCCCAGCTCCGTCGCCGGGAAGAACCCGGACTGCAACCCCACGAGGATTGCAGCCGCCAGCACCGCAGCGCTGGCAAGTCGACGGCGGCCGGTGCCGCGCCGAATGGCCCCGGGAAACGCGGACAGGAACGCCAGGGCCAACAACCAGGTGCCGGTGTCGGCGCCGGTCCGCACGCCAAGCCAGGCGCCGCCGGCTGCAGCGACAGCAGCCAGTGGGGCACAGCCTTGGGCCTTGCGCATCCAGATTCCAGTGGCCCACCCGGTGGGCCCGGCCAGAAGCACAGTCATTCCCTGGAGGAGATGGCGCGGGTCCGCCACGCCGGCAGCCGGCTGGAGAACCCGCCAACTCTGGACAGGCAGGAGCGCGAGCCCAAGCACGCTGGCCAGTGCTGCAGCCCCCAACCAGCTGGCAGCCCCACCCCGCGAGATCGTGCGGGACGTGACCGCCACGGAGAGCGCAGCCCAGGCCAATGTGGCCGCCAGAAAGAGGGAAAGACCTTCCGGGGTGGGGTCCAGGTTGGCGCGGCCGGCATTCCAGGTGGCGGTGCCCAGGGCTGCACATGCGCCGATTCCCACGGCATCGGCCCCCCAGGAAGGAGCCGCCCGCCGAGAAGGGCCTGCGAGACCCAGAACCACCGCCGCCCCGAGCACCCCGAGAACGGGAAGAAATCCAGCAGCCCAAAGCGCAACGCCCGCGAAAAGAAGAGAGGCGGGACCCGCCGACAGGGCCCCAAGGCCGGCGCCCCAGGCGCCCCCCGTGAGGAGACCCAAAACGCCAGCAGCCAGCTCCGAGTCGTTTGCAAGAACCCCCGCGAGGACCCTGTCTCCCAGCGCCACCGTTGAAAAAAGAGCCCCCAATGCCAGCGCCCCGGCGCGAACCCGAACCCCTTCCCCGTGGAAATGGGCGCCGATGGCCCAGCCGATGGCCATGGCAGCAAGCCACTGCACAAGCTCGCCGGGAGCAGCACCGAGCAGTCGCGGCAGAGTCCCCAGCCCGACACCCAGTGTGCCCCCGAAAGCCATGGCGCGCGTCCAACGGAGACCCATGGTCAAGAGCATACCTCCAGCGCAACTTTCATTGACCCATGTTGCACATTTCTGGTACTAATTTTGGGTTGGGCTCCCTTCATTTCACTGGGATGGTGTGCCGACGAGTTGACAACACGCTGAAAT
>CAZSZE010000042.1:0-36913 GCA_964610645.1 uncultured Enterobacterales bacterium
GGGGGGCGGATCCTGACTGTTCTTTCGAGCGCTCCGCGCCTGGGAGTTGAGGGGTGTGGAGTACCAAATGCTCAAGTTGCATGGCTCCGACGGGTGCCTTGCGAGACCGGGTCACCAAATCAGGGGGGAGATACCCCATCTCCCCGCACTCTGTCGCAAGAATGGCCAAGGGTCGGAGGGTGACGGCTCACCCCATGACTCTTGTCCGCTTTCACGCCCAATTCCGGCCAAGGGTCGGAGGGTGACGGCTCACCCCATGACTTTTGTCCGCTTCGGCGCCCAATTCCGGCCAAGGGTCGGAGGGTGACAGCTCACCCCATGACTTCTGTCCGATTCATCGGGTGGTGCGGGAGGCGGCTGACGTAGACACTCCGGCTCGTAAGCTCGGGCAGTTGTCAACCGGAACCCGCTCGGGATTCGAGGCGCTTGTATGGGACTGGTGGAACTTGCTGGTGTCACATGGCTTCCGGTGCTTCAGGACGCCGCAAACGGTACGAAGCAACTTCCGCATAATGGCGGTGGTGGCGGGTGCTGTTTCTGCGAGTGCGACGATTGCCAGGAGTTTGTCCGGACTTGTTCTTCAACGACTGCACGTGCACGCCCGAGGTCGAAAGGGATGACCCAGACATGTTGGAGTGCCAGGCCAGGCGCTTCCAGGGCATGATGGAGAGCATGTCCGAGTCGAGGTCGGCGACAGGAGCATAGCCAGATGGACATGCAAGACAGCGTCCGGCCCTCAAGTGGAAAAAGCGACCGAGCCGTGACCGGTCGTGCTGGCCGGCCTCACCCGTGGGGCGTGTGGCTGATTGCAGTAGTGTTGCTGTTGGGTACGGCGTCCAGAACGGGCTCATGGATTACGTCGACGGAGATCACCGGCAGGACCGAATTGGATCCCGGAGCATCGGCTACCTTGCAGTTTCGCGCGAGCATGTGGAACGACCGCGGTGCGACATGGTGGATAGTCGCACTTGATGTCATAGAGATCCACGCCGCTGAGGCGCCGGACAGCGGGAAGGACGTAGCGGTTACCCTGATCGGCCGGGTCGACGGATCGGGATCGAGCACCTGCAGCCAGCCGTGGGAGGTGCCCGACACCGGAGCGCCGCAGTGGGACGAGTGCACGTTAGCGCCCGAGTGCTCGGGCGACGCCATGCCCTGCGAGGCGACAGTGGAGTTTGAGTTGGTCTCGATGAGCGACGAACCCGTTACGGTCCAGTGGGTCGTGTACGCTGAGGCGACCGACCCCCTCGGTTGTTTCGAAAGCCGCGACGACGTGGAAGGGGCGGTCACCCTCGAGCAGGTGGAGTGACACCCAGCCCCGCGCACCTCCGCACACACAACAACCCCTCGAAGACAGTCGAGCTGCCATCCCCGGATGGCTGCTCCAAATAAAAAGGGGCTCCCCCTGGCAGGTGGGGGAGCCCCGAGTTGACCCGTCTTGAGGAGGGTCTAGTGGTCCAACTTTACTGAAGTGGTAGCGCCGCTGAAGAGCTGCAGGCGAATGGGCATACCGTCCGGGCCGACTGCGTAGTTGTCGTCCATGTGGTACACGCCCAGGCCGCCGTAGCCGGCATCGAGTTGGGACAGCGCCGAGGCTGGCACGTCGATTCGGCCGTCGTCGGTGAGGCGACACATGAGGCCCTGGCTGCCGTTCTCCGAGTTTGCAAAGACCAACACGCCATTGGAGTCGCCATTGGCACCCTGGTAGTCCAGGTTCAGGCCACTTCCACCCGTGAAGGTGTAGGTGTCCGGGCTTCGCCACTCGATGTCGCCAGGCACAAAGGCAAACCGGCTTGCGCTCCAGGGACCCATGTAGTCACTGGTGCTTCCGGAAGTCTCTACGCCCAGGGTGTCGCCGCCGCGGAACTCAGGCCGCGTGGTGTCCAGGCTGGTGCCGTCCGTGGTCAGACGCTCGCTGCTGTAGTAGGGCTTGCCATCGACATCGGACTTGTTCATGCGCACGTCGCCAGTCGGCGCCTTGATGGTCACGCGGGATCCAACCGAGCGTCCATCGTCCGGGGTGCCGGGAACGGCGCTCGCGGGGAAGAAGCTGCTCGGGTCGTTCTTGTCGTAGGCATAGCACTGGCCCATTCCAACGGAATCCCAGGGGTTTGCGCACAAGGACGGCTCACCAAGGGGCTCCCAGAACACTGCGGAAGCGTTGTCTGCATCCACCTGGGCACCTTCAGCGATGACCGACTTGATGTTTTCCACATTGACCGCACCGGTGACCCGGCACACATCGATGACGATGTCGCGGATGGGTTGGCAGTCCGCAGCCGAGCTGCCGTAGCCCCGCAGGGAGTAGCTGCCCCCGCTTCCGGTCCAGTTCTGGCTCGCCACAAAGGTGCTGCCGGTAAAGTTCACCGTGTCGCCGACCAGGACGGAACAGACGTAGTAGCCGTCAGTGTCCGCATAGGAAGTGGAGTTGCTTCGTCCGCCGTTACAGGAGACTTCGGCACCCCGGACGGGGAAGCCCATGAAGTCCAATACGCGGCCGGTGGCGCAGGAAGGCCGGAAACCCTGGTCACAGTTCCACCAGGAGAAGTGGGTGGCTTCAAAGCGGAAGGCCAGCTTGCCATCCTGTTCCACCACGTCGCCGAGTCCTTCTTCTACCCAGCGGCCCCGGTTGCGATCAAAAGACCAGGTCTCCATCTGTTCGCCGGCGTTCAAGAGGAGGTTGTCGTCGTCCTCGTCCGGGTTCCGGATGCCCATGGTGATTTCGGCGGGAACTGCCTCGTCCAGGTTCAGTTCGTCTCCACCGTCACTTGTGAGGGTCACGTCGACCATTCCATAGGACAGGAGCTGCACGGAGCGGGTGCGGGACTTGGAAGTGTCGCCTTCCTCGTATCCAAGGGCCGTCAGGTCACCCGGGGCTCCCTCAATTTCGCTGGTGTAGGGGTCCAGGTGGGTGATCGCCACGTTGACCGTGCCGGAAAAGGCGTTGCCGTCGGAATCCACGATGCCGTTGGGCTGGAACTCAACGGAGACCTCGCCGACCTCGACAAGGCCGCCTTCCGAGGCGATGAACTGCCCCATTCCATCAATGGCCAGCATCCGGGCGTTGGCGTTCGCGGTCTCCCAAGAGAGGATCTGCGTCGAAGTGTAGTTCTTGGCGTACCCGTCCTTGGTGAACTCAAGGACGATCCCCAACCCCGGCTCAATGGCCTCGAGGATGAAAGAACCATCCGCGTTGGTCAGAACCACCTGGTCCTGGGCTTCCACCTCCACATTGACAAGCGGGGTGCCGTCTACGTCGGTGACGAATCCAGCAATTCTGCCGAACTCGGAATCATCGGTGAGGCCCTGGTCTCCTTGCCCGCAGGCAACGAGAAGGGCGAGGGGCGCCAGAAAATAAGACCGATACATGATGATGCTCCAGGAAAGGACGAGGACCCAGACTCATAAGATACCGGGCCTGTCACGAATTGTCAGCAAGGATCGTGCCTGACAGGCCATTGTTTCCTTGCCGTTTAGCGGGGAATTCACCGAACTGCGAACAACTTGTCGCGGAGATGTTGGGGCATTCATGTCGTAATTGGGGTCTGCGCACCCCAATTTCGGGCTCCAGCGAGGGGCCGAGCGCTACCCCTTGGGTGCCAGGGGACTGTCCAGGAGCCCCTGAACCCCCAACAGGGCAAAGCCGATGTGCTGCACGGCATCCACCCGCACGTCCAGCTGCCAGGTGCGATCCCGAAAGCCGCCCACCAGTCGATGGGGGTCTTCCAGGAAGGGGGCATCTTCCGGTTGGTAGGCGTGGGCAAGGAACAGGTCGGCATAGGCCAGGGCTTCGTGAAAGGGGGCGCCGATGGTTCCCCGGACCAGGTCCAGCTGTGCGGCAGCCACCATGGCCTCTGCCACAGCCCCGGCGGCCCCCGTGGGGGTGGCCATGAGCGAGTCCGGGAGAATGCGGGCGCGGCTGTCGACCCAGGCGCGGCAGACCTGCTCCCCAGAGGCCCGCTCTCGCACGCGACCGACCCGCTCGGCAGCGAGGCACATCCAGTGCTCATCGAGGATGGCCAGTCTTGCTGCGGGCAGGGGCCAGTAGTCAGTGTCCACGTAGTGGGCGGCCCGATCCAGCGCGTCGCCCACATCGATGCCCGCCTCCACGGCAGCCGCCAGGGCCAATAGCCCCTGGCCCTGGGCATAGGTGACCTGGTCCTGCTCCGGCCACACCCCGCGGGTCAGGTCAAAGTCTCCCCGGACGACCCCTTCTGCATCCACGGAGGAAGCGATGTGCTGCGCATAGGCGCGGGCAAGGTCCGGGTGTTTGCCTTCGTCCAAGAGGGCAAGCAGCGCGAGGGCCGTGGTGCCGACCCAGGCCTTGGAATCCCTGCGTCTCGGGTCCAAGACGTAGGCGCCGCCATCGGGCAGGGTCTCGGAATGGGTGGCCAGGAATTCGCAGGCGCTGTGCGCGGCAGCCTGGATGTCCGGGTCCTTTGTCAGGCGGCCCACATGGGCCAGGTACCAGGCCCCCCCTGCATGTCGCGGGTAGTTGTAGCCCTTGCCATGGCGACCGCTCGGGCTCTCCACGACGTAGGCAAACCGCCCACCCTCACCCATGTTGTGGGCCAGGTGCTGGGCGGCGCGAACCACCACGGTGCGGAGGTTGGACGACGTGGTTTCTGGAGGGGCTGCCCAGGTGCGCGAAAGGGGCACCACCGTGTCGGCTGTGGCCAACCATCCGGTGAAATGGACCACGCTCTCTGGGGGGGCGGGCACCCGGGTGGAAGGCAGAAACGAGGCCTCCCCCACGCGTCTTGTCCGCAGTTCCTTGCTTCGGACCACAGCGTGGGCACCCCGCACCTTCCCGGAGGCAAGCCGCAAGCCTTCATCTCCCGGGCGGATCAGGGTGCGATCTCCTGGCAGAAGCGCGTGGGCCCGCGGTTCCCGCTCGGAGCGCGCGACTTCCAACAGCAGGGTCCGGTTCCGGTTGTAGAAGGTGGCAAGAGAGAGCCCGCCCAGTGCTTCTTCCAGGGAGTCCGCCTCGGAAGTCCGACTCTCCAGGACCTGGCCGCTTTCGACCACGCTGGCCACCAGGAGGGCGGGGCCTCCTGTGGGGACAGGTCCAGGGTCTGCGCCTGCCCATCCGTCGTACAGCCAGCGGGCTGCCACGTCCCCGGGCACGGCCTCGTAGACCCGGCTTGGATCGGTGGAGAGGGCAGACAAGGGCAAGAGCCCCACGGCCAGCAGGACCAGCGCTCCCCCGCCAGCGGCGGACTTCCAGGGGGTTGCAACCAGGAACTGTGCCAGGGGAATTGCAACGAGCCAGGGGAGGGCAGCGGAGAGGCTGCCAAAGATGCCATAGGAGAGTTGCGCACCGATGGGCGTAAAGGTGTTCAGCACGTGCACCGCAAGCTGCAGGTGCAAGCCCAGGAGCGCCGCCACGGCCACCAGGGAGGCCAGGGAAAGCCAGGGAACCCACCGTGTGCCGCGCTGGGTTCCGACCCCCACGCCCGCGATCACTTGCAGGGCAGCAGCACCGTAGAGGGCCATTCCGCCCGGCATCCACCGGTCCGCGACCCAGGAGCCCGCTCCTGCGTAAATCACTGCCTGAAGCAGGTTCAGCACCGCAAACGACCGCCCCATGGGCTGCCCTCTCTACAGCAGGATAATCGTGCCGATGGTGAGTTGAGGGGCCGTGTTGAGGGTGCCCAGACCCTCTTGAATCATCTGGAATTCAGATCCGTAGAGGAATCCCCAGGAACCGTCGAGCTTGATGCCGAACCCGCGGGTCAGCATCAGGTCCACCCCTGCCCGGGCGCGGCCTCCAAGAGCCGCCTTGAATCCCTCCTTGGCATAGGGGGTCAGCAGGACCTCCCCGCCCAGGTGGGGCTTCACCCGCGCCTTGCCGAACTGGTATCCAAGGCCTGCATGCACGGGGGTGATGGTGTTCCAGATGTACTTGTCCAGGTCCTCGAGTTCCTGGATGGGAACTGGCACCTCTCGCTGAGTGGAGTGTCCCTCGATGCCGGCGCGGAACATGAGGCCACTGCCAAGCGGGACATCTACCTCGCCTCCGTAGGTCACAAATGTGAGGGCGGTTCGCTCCGTGTTGGGTTCCTCCGGGACGGGCCCGCGCAAACTGGAAACACCGCCGGAAAACGCGATGCCCATCCGGGAGTCGCGGCTCCGGTATTGGGAGCTGATCTTGGTGGGGGCAGGGCGGCTGGAGCGGGAGGAGGAACGACCTGTGGACCCCGATCTCGCCTGGCTTCGGCGAGAGGGCTCGCTTCGGGTGGTGGGCGTGGAGTCCAGGGAGTCCAACTCACGTTCTCGGCTGTTGGTGCGGGTGTCGTCGTCCCAGTTGTTGTCGTACCGGTCACCGCCCCCGTAGGAGGCGCTCCGGTCCGAGTCGTATTCGTCGTAGGCGCCACGCGACGAGTCGAAATCATCGAACTCCTCGACGGGCTCGTAGTCGTTGCTGGAGTAGTCGCCGAAGTCATCCAGGTCATCCAGTCCGGATTCCTCTTCCACGATGGCGGTCACAGCCGATCCAAACTGCAGGTCGTCGATGTCGATTTCCTCGCTTCCCACCGAGCCGAATTGAATGTCGTCCAGGTCCGATCGCCGGGATTCCTCGTCGTAGCGGGCCTCCCGCTGTCGCCGCATCTCCTCTTCGCGTTCGCGGTTGCGCCGGGACTCCTCGGCCAGGCGTGCATCCTCTTCCACGCGGCGTCGGGCGTCATCCTCTCGACGGCGGGCCTCTTCTTCTCGGCGCCGTGCTTCTTCTTCTGCGCGGCGGCGGGCAGCATCGTCCGCCTTCTGGCGAGCTGCAAGCTCCGCCTCGAAGGGGTCCACATCACCGAAGTCCTCCAGCTCACGTCCGCTGTTCCCCGGGACCTCCACCCGGTGGGAGATGTCATCGTCCTCTTCAAAATCGCCGAAGTCGTCGTCGTCCATGGAGAAGTCGTCGGCGGAGGCCATGGAGGCGTCCTGCGCCACCTGTTGCTGGCTGATTCCGGTCACCAGCTCCCGGACAATGCCCCCCATGTTGTCCGCCATCTGGTCGGGTGCGGACGAGATACCAAACTTCTTTCGCCGGATGAAGGTGCCGTTGTTCACGTCGAAGAGCACCAGGTAGAGCTCAAAGGCCTCGCTGCCGGCCGTCGCCACTGTCCCAGCCACCAGCTGGTCCGCCCCGGCTTTCTGGCCAATGGGGCCCAGGCAGCTGGTCTTGCCGATACAGGCCACGGTCAAGCTGGCCGGGCGCTCCTCCAGCTGCTCCACCATGTCGAACTCAGACATGAAGTCCATTTCGCTGGCCACGAGGGAAGTGATGTTCAGCGCCACGAGTGAGTTCACGCCCCGGGGAAGAAAGGGGGTCACCACCGCTTCCACGGCCCACGCTGCCTGGGAGAGGAACAGGCTTGAGACGAGGCCGACGGCCAAGCGGGAAAAGGATGGTTTCATCGATGTTTCCTGGTGTGTTTTCGAGAGGTGCGTCGCGGCTGGGAGGAGGGGGCCCCCATTTAGCCGGCAGCGCCTGGTTTCACAATTGCCCTCAAAGTGGCTCGATGAAAAGCAAACTTCGTGCCAGAATTGGCGGCCATCCGGGAGGATGGCTCCATGAAGCGCCTTTCGGGACCCTCGATTCACCTGTTTTTGGGTGCTGCCATCGCTGGCGGCGTTCACGGAGGGCTCCAGGGTTGGGTGGTCCTTGCCGGCGAACGGGACTGGATCCAGCAGCCTGTTCTTCTGGTGGCAGGGGCAATCGGTCTGGGGGCGGGCTTTGCGGGAACTTTGGGCGTCCTCCTGGGAGGCTGGATGGGCCGGTGCTTGCTGGCGGGATTCTTCGGCGGCGCCCTGGGAATTGGCCTGGCGGAGGGAGTCCTGGCGGTACTCACGGGGCCTCCGGCGTTTCTTCCCTCGGCGTGGTGGGTGGACCATCCGGGGGTCTTGTTGGGCGGTGGGGTGGCTGCGCTGTTGGCGATCTGGGGGGTTCGCTGGCGCATGTGGACCGGCTGGGGGTGGTCCCTGTTGTGTGTGATCCTGCTGCCGCTTCTGGGCTGGAGGAGCTCCGGTTCCGGGCCGATCAGCGCTGGAGAGGGGCCGAATCTGCTCCTGGTGACCCTGGACACCGCCCGGGGAGACCACGTGGGATCCGTGGGCTACCCCCGGGACACGATGCCCCGCCTGGACGCCCTGTCGGGCCAGGGCATCCGCTTTGATGCAGCAATTTCCCAGATTCCTGTGACCGGACCGTCGCACATGACCCTGTTCTCCGGGTTGGGACCCTGGCGACACGGTGCCCTGCTCAACGGCGTGCCGGTGCCAGACGATGCGCCGCTCCTTGCCACGGCGCTCCAGGAGGCCGGCTACCGCACCGGGGCCTTTGTCAGCGCCTTTGTGCTGGATGAGCAGGTAGGACTGGGGCGGGGTTTCCAGGTCTACGACGATGACTTTGCCTGGCCCCACGGGGGAAGCGACCTGCTTCCGGTGCGGTTTGGGGCTGCCCTTCGCAGGCGTTTTCTGCCCGATCTCGTGGTGGAACGCACGGGCGCCGACACCACCGACCTGGCCTTGTCCTGGCTGGGGGCGGGGGCGGGGCCCTGGTTTCTCTGGGTGCACCTCTTTGATCCCCATGCGCCGTATGAGCCCTCGGAGACATTTCAGCGGTTTGCCGATTCTCCCGCTGGAGACCCGATGGTGGACGCCTACGATGGGGAACTTGCAGCAACCGACCACGCCCTGAGCCGGCTCCTGGATGCGATCACCGACCGCGGCGAGGAGCAGAACACCCTGGTGGTGGTGGCGGGGGACCACGGTGAGTCCCTGGGGGAGCACGATGTCTGGTACGACCACGGGGGGGACCTCTTTTCCCCTGTGGCTCGGGTCCCCCTGGCGTTTCGGTGGCCAGGGGTGCTTCCGGAGGGAGTGGTGGTCTCGGAGCTTGTGGAGTTGACCGATCTCTCCCCCACGGTGCGATCCCTGCTGGATCTGCCTGCTGCGGAGGGCGACGGCATGGACCTGGCGTTGGTTTGGAGTGGGGGCGAGGGCCGTGGTTTCTCCCGGTCGATCTGCCTGGACCGCACCGCCAACCGGGAGGAACGGGCCGAGAATCCCAAGGCCCGGCCCCACTGGCGGCAAGCGGCCATTCGGCGAGAAGACTCCCTTGTGGTGGCGCGGGAGTCCGGGGCCGAGCAAGAGTTCTGGACCCTGGCACCCAATGGATCAGGCGGATTCCTGGAGTCGCCGATGCAATCTTGGTCGGAAACAGTGCTGGCCGATGTACCCCGCGCCCTTGCGCTGGTTGCAGGGGATGCAGGGGAGGCCCCGGTCTTGGATGCGGAGACTCGCAGCCGCCTGGAGGCACTGGGCTATGTCGAGGGGGACCCATGAGAATCCCAGAGTCCGTGGGGCGGGACCTGTACCGGGCGCTGGTCTGGGGGCCCTACCGGCACCTCTGCCGGTGGGTGCCGGCGGGCCGTGAGCTGGAGATGCACCGGGCCCTGGGAAGGGTGGCTTGGCGGTTCGCCGGGAACCTACGGGTCCAGGTGCGGGAGAACCTCGCCCGGGGCCTGCCGGATCGGCAGGATCTGGATGCACTTGTGGAAGGGGTCTTCCAAAGCCACTTTGCTGAGCAGTACCTCTGCTTTTCCCTGGGACGCGTGCAGTTGGGGAATTGGGAGCGGTACCTTCGCATCGAAGGGCTGTCCCACCTGGACGACTCTCTTGCCATCGGAAAGGGCGCGGTTCTGGTGCACCCGCACATGGGTCCGGCCCAGCTTCCCCTGTGCGTCCTTGGCCTGATGGGGCACGAGGTGCTGCAGGTGGTGGGCGTGCCCGACTTGGAGGGGCTTTCCGATAGGGGCCGGCGGTCCGGCGCCAAGCGGGCGGAGCTGGAAAGGCAGATGGCGGTGCAGCTTCTGGAGGGTGCTGGATTCTTGCGGCCTGCGCTCCGCACCTTGGAGCGGGGGGGCATTGTTTTCACCGCAATGGATGGAACCGGGGAGGAAAAGGAGATCGGGCGCCGGCTCTCGCGGGTTGTGCTGGGACGCGAGATGCCTGTACCGGTGGGAGCCATCTGGATGGCCCTGAAGTCCGGGGCTGCCTTGCACACGGTGGTGACTCGCTACGCCCCGGATGAGCAATGTGGCCATGTGGCCGAGGTCGGCCCGGCCTGGGAGATCGAGCAGGGTGCGGATCTGGACAAGGCCCTGGAGAGCGGAGCCGACAGGGTGGCCTCGGAGTTGACCCGGCTGTTGACCGCCCACCCGGCGGACTGGGTCTTCTGGGATTCCTTTGAACCCGGCCGACTCCTGGCGGGGGATTCCTGATGGGGTTTTCGTGGACACGGGCTGCCTGGGGGGCGCTGCCGGGAACGGTGCTGTCCGTTGTGATCTGCGTGGTGAATCCATGGTTTCTGGATTGGCCGATTCTGTGGATTGGCGGCGTGTTGTGCACCCCGGCCCTTGTGGCGGGGTGGTTGGGCCCTGCTCGCGGAAGTCCCGTGGCCCGCCTCTTGCTCCTGGGGCAGCTGCTCGTCGTGGTGTTCCTGGCTGCCCGGTCGCGTCCCTCCCTGGACGGCGTGAAGTGGTTGGTGCTCGGGCTCGATGGCGCCACGGATGCTGTGAGCGGTCCCCTGGTGGGCGCGGGGGAGCTCCCGTCCCTGGCATGGATTCGGGAGGGGGCCCACGCCACCCTCGCCAGCGCGGAGCCCATGTTTTCGCCCATCCTCTGGACCACTCTCGCGACGGGTTGGCCGCTGGAGGCACATGGAATCAAGGGATTTCGAGTCAGCGCCCGGGATGTGCGGGTCCCGCGGTTCTGGGATTTCGCCGAAGCGGCTGGCCACCGGGTGGGCACCTGGAAGTGGTTGGTGACCTACCCACCCCGGCAGGTAGACGGATTCCAGGTGCCGGCCTGGTTGGCGGTGGACTCACAGACCTGGCCCGGGGAGCTTTCATTCGCAAAGGAGCTGGAGTTGTCCCAGCGAATGGAGCGGGTGCAGGTCGAGACGGAAAGGAGCCTCTTTCGGATTGCGATGGATGCGGTCTGTCATGGTTTCCGCCTGGGCACGCTGGTGGAGGCCGCTACCACCCTGGGCACGCGCGATCCCCGGGAGAAACGCGTGAGGGCCGAGCGGCTTCGACTCTGGATGGACCGGGATGCCTTCCTGCACGCGCTGTGGAAGCACGATGTGGACCTGGCGACCTTCAGCATCTACTCCATCGATGCGCTCTCTCACCGGTTCTGGCAGTTCCACGAGCCGACGGCATTTGAGGAGTCTCCATCAGAGGCCGACGTCGGGCGGTTTCGAAATGTGGTGACCGACGCGTACCGGGATGTAGACAAGGTGGTGGGGGAGTTGTTGGCGGCTGTGGGGGAGGGGACGGTGGTGGTGGCCCTGTCCGACCACGGGTTCCAGGCCTTGCGGTCCGGGGGGCATTCCGGGATCCAACCTCGCACCGCTCGCCTGGAAGAGCGCCTGGTCCAGGCGGTGGGCCCCGTCGACCTTACCCGTCTTGGGGGGCGAATGGTGCTCGTGCCGGGGGATGGCCAGGAGGCCGCGGTGCGGACGTTCTTTGCGGAGCTGCTGGATGGAAGTGGCGATCCTGTTTTCCGGGTGGAGTCCCTCGGGCAGGATCGGGCGGGTCTTGGCCTGGTGCTGGCGAAACCCGAGGTGGACCGGGACCGCCTGGAACAGGACACGGTGGGAGGGGAGCCCTTGTCGGACTACTTGCGCGTCAGGCCGGACTTCACAGGGGAGCACCACCCGGATGGCATCTTCTGGGCGCGGGGGCCGGGACTTCCAACAGGACCTCTTGGCCCCGTGAACCTCCTGGATGTGGCCCCCACCTTGTTGTCCCTGATGGACATTGCACCGGATCCTGAGCTTCCAGGTCGGGCGGTGTTGGGGGGAACCGGATCCCAGGTCGTCGAATCCGGGGACCTCCTGGAGCGCCAGCAGTGGTTGGACGGAAGGGAGGGTGTCAACGAAGAGCGGCTGCGGGCGTTGGGGTATGTCGATTAAGACGCGGTCGCCCTCACCCCCCCATATGCGCCAGGGCCTTGGCGGCGACGACGATTCCGGGGTCGGGGCAGTCCATCTCGTCCACGATGGCCAACTCGGCCGCCAGGAAGATCTCCAGCAGCTGGGGGCGTGGGCGCCGGATGGTGGGCCAGCGCAACACCGTGTCCAGAAACACGGCATCCTTGCCTGGGGCCAGGGTGCTTGCCAGGAGTTGGCCGCGGGGCTTTAGAACCTCTCGCAGGCGCCCGAGGCCATGGACAGCATGGCGAGCCGGCAGAAACTCCAACAGGTGCGGCACCAACACGACGTCGGCGGGGCCGAGGTCTTCTGGGGGCGGGCTGCTGTCTGTGTGGGCGAAGCCCCATTCCAGGGACTTCCAGTTCTGCCCCGTGTTCCCGGTCTTTCCGAGATCCGCCAGCTGTGTGGCGGCGCCCTCCTGTTCGCCGATCACGGTGATCGTGGCTCCGGAGAGCGCCGAACATCCTGCCAGTTTCTCCAGGAGGTTTCTCGTCACGTGCACCATGCCCGTGCCCACCACCGTGATTTCGCATTCCTGCGAGAGATTCTCGGCGAGGCACCCTTGCAGCAAGGCGTCGTTGGAATGCGGGAACACCGCTACGCCGGGGAGCCTTCGCACCCAGGACTCCAACAAGCCTCCCAGGCCCTGCGCCGCGGCATCGTTTGCTCCCCCCAGTGCCCTGGCCACTCCGGAGTCCCGGCCCAGGCTCTCCTGTCGGCGAAGAAGGGCTGCCACCAGCGGCGACCTGGCAAGGTACGGCTCGAGTTCCTGGGCCAGAAAGTGCGTTGCTGCGGTGCGGGCGGGTTCGCTCATGGCCGAGGAGGACCACGCGGCGAGGTCCCGTTGCAGGGTCTCAAGCACGCCCGCCACCGAGATCTCGGCCTCGGATTCATTCCTCCGAATTGCAGCGTCGGCGGAACGGAGCCCCTGCTTCGCCCGCTCAACAAGCGGGTGAATGGAAGCGGAGGAGACGTTGATCAGAGGGGAGGCCAAGCAGGGTCCTCGGGGGGAGATTGCCAAGGCTCACCATTATCAGGCTTGCCTTGACGGGTGTCTCATTTTACCTTTCCGTGGCCCTGAAGCCCCTTCCCAGAGTTTTCCATCATGAAATCCAACAACGCGATCTTCCTTGGATCCGTCCTCCTTCTTTCTGCCTGCGGTGGCGATGCCCCCCCGGCCCCCGAAGCTGAGGCCCCCGTGGCGGAGGCGCTGCCGGCTGAAATGGATGCGGCTGCCCTGGCAGAAACAGCCAAGAGTGTCACCCTTGTGCCTTCTCCCCTGGAGACCCAGCGGGTACTTGAGGCCGCTGGAATCCAATCCAGTCTCGTTGATTTCATGATCGAGCGGACCGTGCCGGGAGAGAGCAAAGACGAGAGCCGCGTGGCGGTGAGCACCGGGGTGGTTCTGGCGGACATGTTGCTGACCGTCAAGACCTCCACCGACACCCAACTGCTTCAACAGCTGACCCAGATTGGCAGCGGCATGAAGGCCCTCAAAGGAGGGAGCGACATCGAGGCGACGGTCAATGACCTCTCGGAGCGGGTCACAGCGGGTGCTGTGGACCGGGAGAATCTCCTCAAGGAGCTCGATGAGTTGAGCGGTGCGGTGATTCCCGAATTGGGATTCGAAGGCCGGGGCCACATCGTGCCACTTATCCAGGCGGGGTCCTGGCTTGAGAGTGCCTTCCTCATTTCGTCGGCTGCCAAGGCAGCAGAAAAGGTGACGGCAGTGGACCAGATTCTAAAGCAGCCTGATGTGGTGGCGTACTTCCAGGAGTACACCGCCGACAAGGTGGATGCCGAGAGCGTGGTTGCGGGTGTGTTCTCTGAAACCCTGCAGAAGCTGCATGACCTTGCTGCGACGAGCGAGCCCCTGAAGACCGAAGAGGTGGACGAGGTCATTGCCCTGACCCGCGGCGTCTTGAAGCTGCTGTAGTGAGGTTGCAGGAATTGCCCTTCCAGAGGTCAATGCGGCAATCGGTGCTTCTGCTTCTGGCGGGGCTGTCGGCGGGATCCCCGGCCCAGGCGGGCAGCGAATCCGAGGCGTGCATCCAGACCAAGACCTGGAGTCACTACGAAACCGGCTGGGCACTTCGGACCTCGACCACAAGCGAGATCGAGGCGGGGGCGTACCACTCCTTTGCTGCAACGCTCTATGGCGGTCGGGAGTACATGTTTGAGATTTGCGGGGACTCAAAGGCCACCTTGATCGACCTGGTGTTGTACGGGCGGGACGGCAAGGAGATTGCCCGGGCCAAGCCCAATGGGCGGGAACCGGTGCTGGAGTACAAGCCCGAACAAACCCAAGGGGTCTTTGTGGTCGCCCAGTTGCGGGCTGCCAAGGCCCCAAGCGCTGACGTGGCGCTTGTCATCCTGCACCGGTAGACATGCGGCCCGCGGCTCCCCCCCAAGAGAGTGCTGCCTGGGTCGATGCCAGCGGAAACCTCGCCCGCTCCTTTGTGCACCTGCTGGTGGGGGTGCTCTCGGAGAGCGATGACCCGGAGCGTGTGCGGGACCCCCTGGGCCAGGCCCTGGGGATGCGGTTTGAGCTGGAACCAGGCGAGGTGGATGCCATCTTGTCCGAGGCCCTGGCCCCGGAGAGGAGACTGCGGGTCACGGATGAGGAGTCTCGCGCTTTCACCGCATTGTTTGGAGAGAAAGCCGGGGAAGAACTGAGGATCTCACTGGCGCAGGAGCCCAGCCTGCAGTCCTTCCATGACAGCACCGGGCCTTCCGAGGCCCTTCTCCTGCTCGATGCCATGTTCAGCATCAGCGCGGTGGATGGGGTGATCGCCCAGGATCGGGTGGCCCGGCTCCAGCAGGCCGCTGCTGCCCTGGAGGTGGATCCCCAGCTGGTGGCCTTTCTCTTTCGCAAGCACGATGTGCGCCACGCCTCGGGGGACTTCTTCTTCTCCCTGGACCAGAACCGCTTTGTCCTGGGCCGCGGTCCCGATGCGACCCTGCGACTGCCGGATCCGCAGGTGGGGCTGCGCCACGCAGAACTGGTGCGCCGGGGCCAGAGTTGGGAGGTGAGGGACCTCGGAAGCGGGCGTCCCACCCTGCTCAACGGGGCGCCGATTCAGCGGGAAACCCTCCGACCGGGGGACGATTTGCGGGTGGGCCCCTATGCCCTGTCGCTGGACCACAAGGGGCGCTCTCTTGTGGCCTTTGGCATGAACGCGTTCTCGTCTCTTTCTGTCCGGAGCCTGCAGCGGAACATCGGCGACATCACGCTGTTGGACGACGTCAGCTTCACGGTGTTTTCCGGCGAGGTGATCGCCGTGGTGGGTCCCTCTGGCGCCGGAAAGACCACCTTGTTGAGCGCCATCACGGGGGTGGCCCCCGCTGATTCAGGAGATGTTCTCTTCGAGGGCCAGGACTTCCACCGGCTCCTGGCTGTGGACAGCACCTACGTGGGCATGGTGCCCCAGGACGACGTGGTCCACGCTGAGCTCGAGGTGGGGGAGGCCCTCCGTTATTCCGCCCGGCTGCGCTATCCAAAGGACATTGGCGACGACATTATCGAGGGGGAGGTCGACCGGGTACTGGTGAGCCTGGGAATCGACCACGTAAAGTCTTCCCGGATTGGTGATGAGGTCCGCCGGGGGGTCTCTGGCGGCCAGCGCAAGCGGGTCAATCTCGGCCAGGAGCTGCTGACCCGCACCACCCGCGTGATGTTCCTGGACGAACCTACGAGCGGGTTGGACCCCCAGACCGCCGGCGAGATTGTGGGCCTGACGCGGCAGCTTGCCGACGAGGGGCGGATCATCTTCCTGGTGACCCATGATGTCTCCTCTGAGCTGATGGCCATGGTCGATCACCTGCTGGTGCTGGCCCCCGGGGGGCGCCTCGCCTGGTTTGGGCCGCCAGGACGGGCTTGTGCGCACTTTGGGACGGAATCTGTGGGAGAGATTTTCGGCGTGTTGGCCCGGGAGGAACCCGCCACCTGGGCAAGTCGCTACCGGGAGAGCGAGTGGTGGAACACCTATGTCGGCATGCGGGAGCACCTGCTGGGACTGGTGGAGAAGACCAAAGCCGCCACGGGCGCCCAGGGGAAGAAACAGCACAGCAGTTGGCAGCAATTCCTGACCCTCTCCAGGCGAACGGCAACGGTGAAGCTACGCGATGCGGCGGGTACCGCGGTGTTGCTGGCGCAGGCCCCGGTGCTGGGGTTGGCCATGGTGTTGGCCTTTCCCGAACCCGACGTGGCGTGCATGTTCATGCTCGCGCTCTCCTCTCTGTGGTTTGGGGCCTCGGATTCCGTCCGGGATCTCATCGCGGAGCGCACCATCTGGCGGCGGGAGCGGCGCATCGGCCTGGGGCTTGGGCCCTACCTTGCCTCCAAGGTCTTTGTGCTGGGCGCGATTGTCACCCTGCAGTGCAGCGTGTTGGCCGCCTTCAACTTTGTGGCCTTGGACATGGCCGACCACGGGTTCTCGTTTCTGGCATTGGCCGGCGCCTGCACCCTGACCGGGTTGGTGGGTGTCAGCTTGGGGCTGCTCATGAGCGCGGTGTTTCCCACCAGCGAGGCCGCCATCTCCTCCCTGCCGTTGCTGTTGATTCCGCAGATCGCCTTTGGGGGGCTCATCGTGACAGTGAAGAAGATGGGGGTCGCCGCCAAGCTCCTGTCCTACACGATGATCACCCGCTACGCCTTTGAGTTGTGCATCAAGACCGGGGAGGAGCTGAGCATTCCCGGGCAGCGAGGGGCGGGCACCTACCGGGCGCACATCAAGGGCCCCCTGTGGGACCTGGGTTTTCGGACGAGCAGCGCGGAGGACATGGGCTTCTCCATGCCCATGCTGTGCCTTGTGCTGGTGGGATTTGCCACGGTGTTCTTGCTGCTGACCGCCTGGTTTACCGCACGTTCCGCACGGGGAAACTGACTCCTGGCCCGGCTGGGTTAGGATGGGCCGGTGTTCCAAGGAGGAGTGGACGTGCCGAAGTTGGTGATTTCGGGAGGCTATGACAAGCCTCAACTCTTCGCGCTGCCCGAGGGGGAAACCTCGATCGGTCGGGGAATGGACTGTGGCCTGGTCCTGCCCACCAGCTCGGTCAGCAGGCACCACGCGTCGCTCTTCTGGGACGGCCGCGCCCTGGTGCTCCGGGACAAGGACAGCCGAAATGGACTCACGGTCAACGGGGCCCCCCAGAAGGAAACACCGCTGCGGACCGGGGACCTGGTGGAGATCGGCGGTTTCAAGATGAAGGTGCTGGCAGACGACGAGAAGTTCTACGAGGGCCGGTTTGTGGACTACCTGCCCACCTACCGACCGAATGCCAGCGCCTCCCGTGGCCAGACCGTGTTCTTTGGGGACGAGCCTCTCACGGATGTGGAGGGCCGGGCGGGTCTCATCAAGCGCCAGGCCCGCATTACCCAGGTGAGCGACCCCACGCTTTTCTGGTGTCCGGAGGAACATGAGCTCACCTTTGGCGGTTCCGGAATGGTGGAGGTGACCGGGATGTTCACGGCGGGGGAGGTGGCTCGCATTCGATGGGAAAATGGGCTCCATGTGCTGACGAAGAACAGGTCGATGGTGGCGGTCAAGCACAATGGAAAGTCGATCTCCCGGGGGGAAATGCACCACGGGGACCGGTTCACGGTTGGAAAGACCGAGTTCCTCTACACGTCGATCGAGGGGTACTAGGTACCCCCACCCGGATACATTGGTGAGCGGGGTGCCCATGATTGAAAACACCTGGTTGGTTCTGTTGGAGCTTGCGCAGTGGCTTCTCCTGGGAATGGGGGTGGCCGGGCTTCTGCACGTGGTGTTGCCCGATGGGCTGGTGGCGCGGCAGCTCAAGGGAACCAGCGGTGTGGCCAAGGCCGTGGCCCTGGGTGTGCCCCTGCCCCTGTGCAGTTGTGGGGTGATTCCCGCCGGACTGGGACTCAAGCAGGATGGGGCCAGTGATGGGGCATCGGTGGGTTTCATTATCAGTACGCCCCAGACCGGGGTGGATTCCATCCTGGTCTGCGCGTCGTTCCTGGGCTGGCCGTTTGCTTTGTACAAGGTGGCCGTTGCGGGTGCGGCCGGGCTGCTGGGGGGCGTGTTGACCGAGTGGTTCGGTGGGCCCCGGGTGGCCCTGGAAGGCAAGGGGGCCCGGGCAACGAGCCGCCATGGTTGGCGGGACGGTTTGGGCCACGCAATGTTTGTTCTTCGAAGCATTTATGGCTGGTTGATCTTTGGTGTGGTGGCATCCGCCGCCATCCAGACCTGGCTCCCTCCCGGATTCCTGGGGAGCGCCCTGGGGGGTGCGGGGATCCTGGCCAGCCTGGCGGTGCTGGCGGTGGCCTTGCCCCTCTATGTGTGTGCCACGGCGTCTGTGCCCATTGCAGCGGCCCTGGTGGCGGGGGGGATGCCGGTGGGGGCTGCCCTGATTTTTCTGATGGCCGGTCCCGCAACAAACCTGGCCACCATGGGGGCCATCCTGCGGGGCTTCGGCGCGAGGATTCTCGGGATTTACCTGGGCACCATTGTGGTGTGCAGTGTGGCTGCAGCCCAGTTCTACGAGCAGAGCTTTCAGGGTGCCGGGATGCAGCATGGAGCCCACGGGGATCACACGAGCCCCATCGCGGTGATTTCCGCCGTGATACTCCTGGGCCTCCTTGGGAGGTTTGCAATGGATGACATCAAGCGTCGGCTGTCAGGCTCGGGGGATGACTCCGAGCCGGTTCTTGAGCTGGGGGTCGAGGGGATGACCTGCGGTGGCTGTGTCAGCCGCCTGACCGGCCTGTTGGAAGGCGTGGAGGGCGTGCAGCACGTGGAGGTGATCCTGAAGCCCGGGCAGGCGCGCGTGTTTGGCACGCCGGAACCGGGACGAGTGGAAGAGGTCATTCGAAACGCTGGCTTTCATACAGCCTGATCCGAGGATCGCTCTCGATGCGCCTGCTCCTGGTCGCTCGTCGATTCCCGCCGGATGTGCGCTCCGGCACTGAGACCGTTTTTGAGCAGCTCTATGCCCTGGCCCGGAGGCGCCACGAGGTGCGCCTTGTGGTGGGGTACCGCCGGGGCCGGGACCTGGTCCCGCCGGAAGCGGTGGCTGTGGACCTCATGGGTGGCTCACCGGTGGAGGCATGGGCCCGCATCCTTGCGGCGGCGTTGAAGGAGGAAAAGAGGTTTCGACCGGATGTGGTGCTGGGGAACTCGGTGGAGGTGCATGCAGCCCGGTCGCCCTTGGCCCTCATTATCCATGACCTGAATTTCGGAACTGCCGAGAGAACCTGGAAGAGCCGGGCCCGGGAGCTGTTCTACAAGCAGCGCTGTGGTCGCGCCGATGCGGTGGTGGCGGTCTCCGAGGCGGCCCGGGTCTCCCTGGAGCGCCGGGGCATCCGGCCGGACTGGGTCGAGGTCATCCACAACGGGGTGGACCTCACGGTGTTTCGCCCGGCGGATTCGGTGGCGTCTCCCGGGGCGGGGGAGGAGTCCACCATCCACTTTGCCTGCCCCTCCCGCATTCTCCCGGGCAAGGGGCAGCACCTGGCGCTCGATGCCCTGACGCGTCTGCGGAGGGACTACAAGACCCGCGCCCACCTGACCATTGTGGGGGCGGTGGATGACCCCATCTTCCGGGATCAGCTCTTGATTCAGTCCTACGAGCAGCCGGCCCGCATCCTGGGGGAGGTCCCGGATCTTGCCAGCTACTACCAGCAGGCGGACGTGGTGATTTTCCCCAGCTTGATGGAGGAGGGGTTCGGCTACACGGCGGTGGAGGCCATGGCCTGTGGGAAGCCGGTGATCTGGTTTGACCAGCCAGCGGTGCGGGAGGCCTGCGGGGGAATCGGCATGCCTGTGGAGATGGGGGATGTGGATGGACTGCGCAAGGCGATGATGACGCTGATGGATGATCCGGACCTGCGGGCCCGGCTCGGAGCCGAAGGGCGGGCGTATGTGGAGACCCACTACCGGTGGGAAGACGTGTGGGCCCGGTACGAGTCTCTTCTTGCTCAGGTCGCACAGAAGACGCGGACCGCGGCAGAATAGGGCATGGCTTTCTTGCGGGAACACACTTTTTCGGAGGGTCGCATCCAGGTGCACGCCGCCTGGACCCGGGACGAGATCTTCGCTGCGGTGGAGGAAGGGCTCGATGCCTTTGCCCACCGGCTTCCCTTGGAGCCGGATGCCCGCATCCTCCTGAAGCCAAACCTGAACAACGACCTCGTGGCCCTGGTGGGGAACAGCACGGACTTGCGGGTGCTGGCGGCCTTGATCGAGGGGCTCCAGAACCGGGGCTACACGGAGGTGGTTCTGGCGGATGGTGCCAATGTGGGGGTGGACCGCCGGGGGATTGACGGGTTTGCTCGGCTGCGGGTGGATCGATTGGCGGAGCGCTACGGAATCGCGCTGTTGAATCTCAACGAGACCGAGGGGCTGCCGCTGCCCCTGGAGGCCGGCGCTCTGCCCCAGGTCTCAAAGGACGTCCTGGAGGCCGACTGCTTGATCTCGGTGCCCACGGTGAAGACCCATGCGGAGATGGTGTTGTCCTGCGCCATGAAGAACTGGGTGGGCATTGTGCGCGGCCAGGACAAGCGGCAGGTGCACTACGCTCTGGCTGCCAACATCCACGCCTTGAACGAGGCGGTGGTGCCGGACCTTGTCTTTGTGGACGGGGTGATCGGCATGGAGGGCAACGGCCCGGGGGATGGGGATCCATTTCGCCTGGGAAGGGTGCTGGTGTCGGACTCTGTGGCGATCACGGATCTCACAGTGTGCCGCATGCTGGGCCTGGACCCGGCGGGGGTGCCCCCCCTGGCTTGTGCCATGGAGGCGGGAAGTGTGTCCCACGAGCTGGTGTCGGCCGTGGCGGACGCGGTGGCCAAGGTCCACGATGTGCGGCTGCCCCCCAAGAGGTCTCGCCTGGCCCGCCTGGCAGAGGCGCCCTCCCTCCGGCGGCTCAAGAAGGCGGTGCAGCCTTTGCTGCTGGAGGGCCCGCTCCTGAAGAGCGCCTACCGCTTCGGGGTCGTGCAGGACGTGTACAGTCTGGGAGACGACGGGGTGACCGGCGTATCCCGCGCCCAAGAGGACTGCGGGACCTGCAGCGCCTGCGCCGATGTCTGCCCCACCGGGTTGAAGGTGGAGGAAATCGGCGTCAAAACCGAGCTGCCAGACTGCATCAGCTGTCTGTATTGCTGGTGGGTCTGCCCGGACGACACCCTGTCCCTGGAAGGAGAGCCGGGTCACCTCACGCGGCAGATCAAACGCTACCGGGAGGCGGTGCGGGGGTTGTGAGGCGAGGGAATCGGGTCGGCACTGTTCACGCCAACCATGTAAATCCATCATCGGACCATGGATTTACATGGTTGGCCGTGCCCTTCGCCGCCCCAATCGGCCCATTTGGGGGGGAGATAGCCCATCCCCCCCTCGATCTGGCCGATTTCGCCATTCCGATCGGCCCATTTGGGGGGGAGATAGGCCATCCCCCCCTCGATCTGGCCGATCGCACCGCTGCGCACTGTGGCCCTACCGCACCCACATATACCCGGCCTGGTTCGAGTAGATGCCGTTCGAGGGGCCGTAGCCAAAGAGGACTCGCTCGCCGCTGTAGTTTGAGCTGAACCAAAGATTGGATCCGCAGTTGCTCGCGTGGTTGTCGAACACGGCGTAGTCTGTGCCGCAACCAAACGAGTATCCGTCGCCACCTCCGTCTTCCTCCCAGGTGTAGGGGTAGGAATGGGAGGTCCAGATCTTGGGTGCACCCGAGCCGCCTCTTGCATTGAAGGAGAACTCGCTCGGGGTGCTGTACCGGAAGAAGTTGCTGTAGCTGAAACCGGTGTCCCCCTCGTGGGCCAGGGAGGTGGCGACCTCCACGCGAAACACGTTCTCCGAGGCCAGGGCCTTGACCGCGTCATCGGACATCTTGCGGCCGGTCTGGGTGGACTCGTAGGGGATCGGGTAGGTCGCTGACGAGACATTGGTTTCTGTGGTCGAGCCCCAGTGGTTCTGGTTGCTGCTGCTCACGCTGGCCACGAGCGTCCAGCCTCCATCATCCACGGTCATGTCGCAGTACACCTGGAAGGCGCCGGTGCCCTCCGGATCCACCCACCAACTGCCATCCACCGCGCCCGGTTGGTCCGTGAGGATCGCCTGGCACGAGGCCGCTGCACAGCTCGCTGTGCTGCCAAGGGTGTTCCCGCCATCGTCGACGGTGCCGCTGCAGTCGTTGTCCAGGCCATCACAGACCTCGGTGGCGCCAGGGTTTACCGCGGACTGGGCGTCATCGCAGTCCGAGCTGTCGGCCACGAAGCCGCCAGGCTGGATGCAGGACGTGGTGCTGCTGGAGGCGTCTCCATAGGTGTCGCCGTCGCTGTCCGCATACCAGGTGCTCTCCACACCCTCGTCCACGGTGCCGTCACAGTCATCATCCAGGCTGTTGCAGGTCTCCGTGGCGCCGGGATTCACGGCGGCCTGGGTGTCGTCGCAGTCGTCGGCATTGGATGCGAACCCTCCACGCTGGGTGCAGGAGGTGGAGGTCAACCAGATCCCGCCGTAGCCGTCCCCGTCCATGTCGCCGTACCAGGTCGCGGCATCCACGGCGTCGTCCTCATCCGTGTCGCCGTCGCAGTCGTTGTCGATGGCGTCGCAGGCCTCCGCTGCGCCCGGGTTCACGCTGGCTGCGTCGTCGTCGCAGTCCGTGCCATCGGAGACATGACCCGTGGGGGCAGTGCATGCAGCCGTGGAGCTGGCCGCATCGCCATAGCCGTCGCCATCTGCGTCTGCGTAGAAGGTGGAGGTGTTGACCGCATCGTCTTCATCGGTGTTTCCGTCGCAGTCGTTGTCGGTGCCGTCACAAAGCTCGTAGGCCATGGGGTTGGTGGCGGCCTGCGTGTCATCGCAGTCGTCGCCGTTTCCGCTGAAGCCGGCAGGGGCGGTGCAGGCCTCTGCGGTGGTGGCGGCATCGCCGTACCCGTCGCCATCGGCATCGGCGTACCAGGTGGATTGCACGCCTTCGTCCACGGTTCCGTCGCAGTCGTTGTCCCGTTCATCACACGCCTCGGCCGCCCCCGGGTAGCTGGTGGCATCCAGGTCGTCGCAGTCGTCGGCGTTGGCCACGTACCCGCCGGGAGCTGTGCAGGCGCTGGCTGTGTACTGGTCCCCACCGTAGGTGTCGCCGTCGGAGTCGCCGTACCAGGTGGGGGCATCCGTGGCGTCCTCGTCGATGTCTCCATCGCAGTCATCGTCCACGTTGTTGCAGGTCTCCTCCCCGTCCTCGTTCACGGCTGCATCCCCGTCATCGCAATCGGCACAGGCGGCAAAGCCATCGCCGTCCACATCGGCAAAGCCCACGGACCCGTCGCAATTCCAGTCGGTGGGGTCCGTGCAGTCATCCTCCCGGGCCCCCGGATGAAAAGCGGCATCCGCATCGTCGCAATCGCCGCCCAACGCGGAGGCGCCCGCAGGCTGCGTGCAGGCCGAGGTGGTTGCTGCATCGTCGCCATACCCGTCGCCATCGGCGTCCGTGAACCAGGTCATGGCATCCGTGGCGCTGCCCTCGTCCACGGTGCCGTCACAGTTGTTGTCCACGCCATCGCAGGTCTCGTCTGCATCTGGGTGGATGGCGGCGTTGGTGTCGTCACAGTCCTCCTGGGCGCCAAACCCATCGCCGTCGGCATCTACCATGGCCTGGGTGTCTTCCTGCTGCGTGTCCACCCCCCGGGTGTCTTCGGTTTCGCCTCCGGTTTCTTTTGGAGTGCCACGGCAGGAGAGGAGAGCAAGAACGCAGAGCAGTCGCATGGGGGTGCCTTCCGGGTTGAGCCGGTGCCATTAGAGCATGTGAGGCACCTGCTGCGGCGCGGCCCTAAGGCACCACCAACTCGGTCGTGGAGTAGGCCCAGCTGGCCACGGTCTGTCCAGAGGGCAGGTCGAACACCGAGTCATCGGTGGGGCCGCACTCCGCCCAGCCAGGCGGAAAGTTGCTGGATCCCTGGAAATAGCACCACAGGGTGCCTACATCCGAGTTGGACTGGTTGGCCATGTAGCCCCGGCTGTCTGTCAGGCCCAGGTCGCTGATGCGGTTGGCCAGCTCCGGTTCCATGGATGCGTCGTCACAGGCGCCGACGGTGTTGGGAGCCGACATGGAAAGTTGGAAGGCCATGTAGCAATTGGGGCAGTCGCCGGCAATCGTGGCGCTTCCCCAGGCCCGTTCGAACTCGCAGTTGGCGGTGCCGGCATCGTTCCAGGCCAACCAGGATTCCACTCCGTGGTGGTAGCCGCTGAAGAAGTCCAGGGTCGCGGTGCCTGAGACGATGAAGTTCCAGGCGTCTGCATCGGCATCCGCGTCGGCATCGGCATCTGCATCCGCGTCGGCATCTGCATCCGCGTCGGCATCTGCATCCGCATCGGCGTCGGCGTCGGCATCCGCGTCGGCATCTGCATCGGCATCCGCATCGGCATCCGCATCGGCTTCTCCCGTGTCCCCGCCCTGGCAGGCCGGGTGATCCGCGCAATCGGAGTCATCGCAGTCGATCAGACCGTTCTCGTTGTTGTCCAAGGAGTCGGTACAGACCTCCAGGGGCACGGACGAGGGACAAGCAAAGAGAAAGGACGCCAGAAACAGGAGCATGCGCATGGTGCGCCGAGTCTACTTCACGCGGTCCTCGTTTGGGGACGACCGTCCTGTGCGAAGGAGTCGCAGCCCAAAGCGGGCGTTTCCAAGGAGGTACCTCTTCCAGAGCCGCCCGGGCTCGGTGACCAGCCGGGCGAGCCACTCCTGGCGGGCATACAGCCATGCAGGTCCCCGGGACACGTTGCCGGAAACAAAGTCCGCGGTGGCACCCAGGCACCACACCACCGCTGGGGCGAGGGCGGCGTGGTGGTCGTGCATCCACCGCTCCTGAAGGGGGGTCCCCAGGCCCACCAGCACCACGTGGGGCTTTGCGGCCTGGATGCGGGCAACCACCGCCGGCATCTCCTCCGGTGAATGAAATCCATGGTCGGTCTGGATCTGCAGGGCCGGGTGCAGAGTCCGAAGCGCCTGTGCCGCCGCCTCAGCGACTCCCGGTTCGCCCCCCAACCAGAAGAGGGTCCAGCCCATCTCTTCCGCCAGCGCGGCCAGGTCCCAGATCCAGTCCGCGCCGGTCGTTCGTTCTGGCACATCCGAGCCCAGCCATCGGGCGGCGCGCCGTATTCCGTCCCCATCGCAATAGACGATGTTGCAGTCCGCGAGGTGTCTCGCGAGGTGTTCATCTGTGGCAGCAAGGTTGGCCACATGGACGTTCAGGTAGGCCACCTGTCCGCCCTCCGACTTGCCCACGAGGTTCGACACTCCCCGGAGCAGTCCCTCGCAGTTCAGTACATCCAGGGGGAGACCCAGGACCCAGGTTCTCTCCAAGAGTTCGACCGCTACTGCATGAATGCAGCGCCGACCAGCCAGTAGGCGCCGACGACACCGGAGTTCGCGTTGTTGAACGGCAGGGAGCCCGCTGCATAGGTCAAAGCGGCGATATCGATTTCCAGGTAGTCACCACCCCATCCCGTCCACACGCTTGTGGGAACGGTGAAGGTGCCCCCATTTCCGTTGTTGGTAATGCGACAGGTGACGGTCTCCTGTGGCGTCGTGGTTCCCCCCACATCCTGCATGCGCGTCAGGACAATCAACATCTCGTCCGCAGTGGCTTGGGTCCACTGGAACGTCAGATCTTGCTGCCGAAGGTACCCAAGGGTGTTGAGGTTCGGGCTGGCCAGGAGAAAGGTCGAGGGGGTGCGGGCGAAGTTGCCGACAGAGAACTCGGGGTAGGCACTAGCGTCGATCATGTCCAGGTCGTAGTTCGCGCTCTGGACGAAGTCTCCCACCCCCAACACTTTGGTCCAGGCGTATTGGCTTGAGTCCCAGTTGAGAACGATGGCCCGGTTGTTCACCCGTAGCGTGGTGATGGGTACCTCCAGGTCGTCTACGAAGAAGCCTTCGTCCGAGTGATTGGAGACACAGGCGTCGAGGTTTGGGCCGTAAAAGATCTCGGGCAGTGTGCGCTGCTCGGGGTCGCTCAGGATCGACCACCAGGCACCGCCCGAATCTGCGGCGTTGGACCAGTAGTCTCCCAGGAAGTGCGCCCAGTAGACAAAACCCATGGTGCCCGCCATACCGGTGCCATCCAAGAAGAACCGGTAGCCGGCCTCCTGGCTGCCACTGCCGCTGTTGGTGGTGACCTCGATGTCCACGACGCCGGCCTCCGCGCTGGCAGGGGTCATGACCCGAATCTCGTTGGTGGAGACATTCGGGGCCACGACACCGGGCACGCCGCCAAACGTCACCTGGACCGAGGTGTCGAACGGGCCGCCCTTGATGAGGACCGGCGTTCCACCGGCATTGGTGCCGTAGTCGGGCGTGAGGGAGTCGATTGCAATGGGGCCCAGGTCGGCATCGGCATCCGAGTCGGCGTCGGCGTCCGCATCCGCCTCCGGCACACCAAAAGCGCCGGCCGTGTCGTCGACCGGCGCGTAGTAGTCCAGTCCCAGGCAGCCAGAGGCTGCCAAACAGGCGAAACTACCGATGATCCTGGAAAAAAGACGCACGAGTGTTGAATTCCCTCCAATCAAACCTACCCGGTCGAACAGGGACCTGCGCAATTCCTCGACAAGGGGTTGTCAACAACGCTGGTTGACCTGAAACATGGACGACACCGGCGCGGCTTGTCATTCTGGGGGCATGGGAAAGCTGCTTGGCTGGTTGTTGGTTTGCGGAATCGGGTGCGCCGTCCGGGCTCCGAACGTGTCCGAATCCGCGGATGTGCCCATCCTGCGGCCCCCCGCTGCAGAGGATTTCGTCCTGGGCCCTGGAGACGTCATCGACATCAAGCTCTGGCGGCAACCCGACATGGACATGCAGGTGACCATCGCGCCGGACGGGGTCATCACCTACCCCCTGGTGGGCCGAATTGATGTGGGTGGGTTGTCCTACCCGGAGCTGGTGTCCACCCTCGAGGAAGGACTGCGCCGTTTCTATACCGAGCCGTCGGTGGCGGTGAACGTGGTCAAGGTGAGCAACCAGAAGGTCTTTGTGCTGGGAGAGGTCCGCAATCCGGCTGTGCTGCAGGTGGAGAATGACCTGTCCATTCTCGAGGCCCTGACCCGGACCGGTGGCATCAGTCCAACCGCAAAGACCAAGAACGTCCTCTTGATCCGCGGAAGCATGGCGGAGCCGGAGCTCTTCTCCGTGAACGTGGATGCCATCTACCGAAAGGGTGATTTTTCGCAGATGGTCTACCTGCAGCGCGGTGACATCGTGATGGTTCCAGCGCGGACCATCACCAACGTCGAGCGCTACTTCAAGAGTGTCCAGGGCTTGTTGGGGCCCTTTGTCGGGGGGTCGGTCATCTATCGGAATGCCACCTCAGGCAATGCCCAGGGCGCTTCTTCCCAGCTGGAATAGGCGTGCGGCGCGATTTTCGGGCAGGGTTGCTGGTCGTGCTCGACACCGCTGTTTTGTTGGGGGCTCTGCGGTTGAGCGTGGCCGCCTGGCTGAACTGGCGGGTGACACCCCATGGCGCTCAACCCCACTGGACGGAGTTGTGGGTCTTCAACGGCTGGATGCCTCCCGCTGTCCTCTTGATCGCCGGGTGGCTGCTTCTGCTCCGACAGCAGGGCTACTACGACCCGTCCCGCACTTTCACCGCCATCCAGTCCGCCGGCGAGCTCTCCTGGGCTGCCTTCGGGGTGCTGGGGCTGGCGGTGCTCACCGAGTTCCTGCTGCCCCACGCGTTTTTTTCGCGGTCCCTGCTGGTGGCCTTTCTGGGCTTTGGGTTCGTGGGTCTGGGGATTGTCCGGTGGATCCAGATGCGGCTGTTCTACCGGTGGATTGCCGGCGGTGAACGCCCAGCCGTGCTGGTGGTGGGCACGGGCGAGGATGCAACCACCATGGATGTGCACCTGTCCCGGGGTGGGCGGGGGTTGTTCCATGTGGTGGGTTTTCTCGGGGACCGGGAGGATTCCGCAGTGGAGCGGGGTCGCATCCTGGGAGGCCTCAATGACCTTCGCGCCGTGGTGAATGCCCACCAGGTGGAAACCGTGGTCCTGGCAACGCGTGGCATGGGCCGGGAGGCGGCACTTTCCGTGGCCACCACCTGCGATCGGATGGGGCTTGCGGTGTTCCAGGTGCCCTTGACCTGGGGGGTGGCCGCCCCGCGCATTGGCCTGGGACGCATGGGGGATCTTCAGCTTGTGGACCTCACGGCCATGTCCTACCCCTCGGTGGCCGAGACCACCAAGCGTGCGATGGATCTCGTGGTGGTCTTGGTGGGCGGGGCGCTGCTTTCACCCCTTTTGCTGGCCATTGCTCTGGGCGTGGCACTGGATGGCGGTTGGCCGGTGATCTACGCTGGGCGCCGAATCGGCCGGGGTGGGCGAGCCTTTCCCTTCTACAAGTTTCGCTCGATGCGGACGGGGGCGGATCAGGAGCGAGACCGCCTGGCGGATCAAAACGAGGCGGACGGCGTGCTGTTCAAGATCAAGGACGACCCGCGGACTACCGCGGTGGGGCGCATTCTTCGGCGCTGGTCCCTGGATGAACTGCCCCAACTCTGGAACGTGGCCCGTGGCGACATGAACCTCGTGGGCCCCAGGCCCTTGCCTGTGGAAGACCTGGAGGGGCTGGAAGACGATCCGGAAATGGCGTACTGGTTTGACCTGCGACACCACGTCCGGCCCGGCATCACGGGCTTGTGGCAGGTGCGTGGCCGTGCGAACCAGGGCACGGAGGAAATGGTGCAGTTGGACCTGTTCTATGTGCAGCAGTGGTCGATCTGGTTGGACCTGAAGATCCTGGCCCTGACATTGCCCGCTGTGTTGCGGGGCAGGGGGGCTTCCTGACACAAGAGGGGAGCCGGTGGTATCCTCATGGTGTGCGGGCACCAGGAGGTGGATGGAACTGGTGAAGCTGGTGGCCGTGTTGATGCGGCGCAAGTGGCTCTTGATTCAGGCGGTGGCCTTTTTTGGGGTCGCTGCCGGGGTCCTTGCCCTGAACTTGCCCAAGCAATTCCAATCTACGTCCCAGTTGATTGTGCGCTCCCTGGAGGCGGATGCATCCGTGCTCTCGGACCTGGGTCTAAACGAGCTGGCCCGGGGACTCACCGGGGAGTCCGAGGAAATCCAGAACCACATCGCCATGCTGACGGCCCGTCCCATCCTGGAGCAGGTGATCTGGAAGCTGCAGCTGCGCAATGACAGCGGGGTGTTGCTGCCCCCGGACAAGCTGTTGGTGCCCGGTATAGATTCAGCCTTCACCGCGCCCCCCAACGTCAGCGTGAAGCAGCACCAGAGCACCGACCTCATCCTGGTCACCGCCAAGAGTGGCGACCCGGATCTCTCCCGTATGCTCGCGGACACCCTGGCCCAGTCGTACATCGAGGAGACCCTGGCCCGAGCCCGCCGGGAGTCCAGCGAGGCCCGTGCCTTTGTGGAGGGGCGCCTCGAGGTGGTGGCAAAGGAGTTCGAGCGGGCCATGTCGGAAATGGCGGATGTGCAGCAGCGGGAGCAGGTGGTCGACCTCCAGGCCGAGGTGAAGAGTGCCGTGTCCCGCGTGTCGGACCTGATGCTGTCCGCGGAAAAAACCGCAGTTCGCGTCCAGGAGCTGCGGGCACAGATTTCCGAGGTGAAGCGGGTCCAGTCCCAGGAGTCTGTGGGCTTTCTGGCACCGAAGACCGTGACGGAAAACCTGGACATCCGCAGCCTCAGAGAGTCCGTCGCCGGCTTGCGGCAGCTGCGGGAGTCCCTGTTGCTGGAAAAGACCGAGATTCATCCGGATGTAAAGCGCGTGAACATCCAAATCGCCGCAGCGGAAGGCGAGATCTCGGTGGCGCTTGCCCAACAGCATGCTCTTCAACCCGACCTGGTGCGCCTGAAGACCGAGTTGACTGGCCTGGTCGAGAAGGCAGTGGAGATCAACGCTGCCATCGATCGGACCACCGAGCGCTTTGCCCAGTACCCGGAGAAAATGCGCCTCCTCTCCCAACTCCAATTGGAAGCCTCGGCAGCGGAGCAGGTCTACCGGAGCTTGCAGGACCAGACCTTCCAGATTGCCATTGCGGAAGCCATGACCGTTTCCCCCCTCCATTTTGTGGAGCGGGCCCGGCTGCCGGAGCGCCACCTCTTCCCCAAGCTGCTGCCGTGCCTGGTCTACGGGCTGCTCCTGGGGCTCTTGGCGGGCCTGTCGCTGGTGGTGGTCTTTGAGTACATCGATGACTCGGTTCAGGAGGCAGAGGAGCTGCAGTCCCTGGTGGATTGGCCCCTGTTGGGGGTCGTGCCCGTTGCCCGGCAGATCGATGTGGGCTTTGCGGAGACCCCGCCGACCCACCCGGTCCCAGAGGCTTTTCGGGTCTTGCGGGCTTCCATGGCCGATGTTTCCCCTGACCAGCCGGCACACCTGTTGGCGGTAACCTCGGCGCTGCCCGGGGAAGGCAAGAGCACCACCACAGCCCACCTCGCGTTGTCCCTGGCCCGGGAAGGGAGACGGGTGCTGGTGGTGGACTGTGATCTGCGCGCCCCCCGGCAGCAGCACCTGTGGCAGGTGGCCTCAAACGGGGGACTCACAGCGGTGTTGGAAGGGAGGTCGGCCCTGGCCGATGTGGTGCAGGAATCCGGTGTGGAGGGGCTCTCGGTGATGGTTGCCGGCGATCCGCCGCCGGATCCCGGCCGCCTGGTGGAGTCCCTCAAGCTCCGGCAGTTGCTCCTGGAAGCTGCCAAGGGGTGGGATGCGGTGGTGGTGGACACGCCCTCCATTCTCCTGGTGGACGATGCGCGGGTGGTGTGTCGGGTGGTGGACCAGGTGTTGGTGGTGGTGCAGGCCCATGCCACGCCCCGGAGCGCCTTGCTGGAAGCTGCAGCGCGTCTTGCCTCGGCGGGCGTGAAGTCCGTGGGGAGCGTGCTGAACCGGGGGCGTCCTTCTGCAGCAGCGCAGGGGCGGTTCAAGAAGGTGCTGCGACTGGAGCCCGGGGGTGACATGGGGAAGGGGGTCGCATGATTGCCTGGATGCTGGGATGGACGATGGCGTGTGGGCCCCAGTCCAGCGCGATTCTCGTGGGGCTGGGATCCGAGAATCCGGTGATTCGGGAGGACACGGCACTCCTTGCTCGCCGCGCGGAGTCTGCCGACGTGGTGCAGGCCCTGGTGGGGTTGCTGGAGGACCCGGTGGAAGAGGTGCGGGTGCGTGCTGTGGAGAGCTTGGGAATTCTCGGGGATCCAGGCGCTGTGGATGCCCTGGTGGTCTGCTTGACTGGCTCGGAAGGCCGGGTGCAGCGGGCCACGATCGATTCCCTCGGGCAGATTCGGGATGAACGGGCTGTGGAGCCCCTGGTGGCCCACGTGTCCCAGGCGACCACCGTCCCCCTGAACGCCATCTGGGCCTTGGGAGAGCTGGGAGACATCCGGGCCATGGCCTTGTTGACGGATCTGCGGGATCACCCGGATCTCCTGGTGTCCTGGAACGCCGAGCAGGCCCTGGAAAAGCTGCCTGCTGCCCCAGCGAAAGGCTGACTTGTGATCGGGGCCCTTGGCCTGGCTGCCGCCACAGCCTGGGCAGACCCAACCCTGCCTCCCCAGTGGCTCCTGGAGGAGGATGCCCTGCGAACGGCCGGCGAGGGCTGGTGGGCCGGTGCATCGCCGCTTGGGCCTGAGACACCGGGTGGAGCGGGCGAATGGAACGATTTCGAGGTGCAGGTGCGGCCCTGGACGCGGGCCTCGGGAGGCAACCTGGATCCTCGACGCACCGGGGGGGACACGGAACCCGGGTTGGCTTCCTGGCGGGGAGGGCTGGAGATGGGTGCCCGATCCGGCTGGTTGGAGATCCGCCTGTCTCCCGAGGTGCGGGTGGATGCCCCCGGTGAACCGGATTGGCTTGGGGCTGAGGTGTTGGCAGGGGAGTACTTTGGCGGTCTTCACCGGGAGGGGCTGCGCCTCGGAGTTGGGGCCGAGCGGAGGATGCTGGGTCCGGGCCGGCGCGGATCCCTGGTGCTGACCGATCATGCCCGGCCGCACCCGGCAGGCATTGGCAGCTGGGAAGGAAGCATCGGCAAGCTGGGCAGAGTTCGAGGGGAGGGGAGTGTCGGCTGGTTGCAGGCACCGCGAGAGGACGTGCAGCGGCCGGGCCTGATGCTCATGGACCTGCGCTATTCGCCGGTTCCAGCCCTGGAGTTTGGCGCCAGCCGGATGACCCTGTTTGGAGGCGTCGGCCGGCCCACGCCCACCGTGGGCGAGTTGTTGTGGCCGATGGATCCCCACGTGGAAAACGATCCGGACAAGGAGCTTGCAGACCAGGACGAGCTGGCAGCATTGGATCTGCGGGTGTCCCTCCCGCTCGCCCTGTGGTTTGAAGGCCCGGTGGACTGGGTGGAAGGCTGGTACCAGTACGGGGGAGAGGACATGATCGTTCGGGAGGTGGGAGGGGTCTCCGTGCCGTCTTTGGCGGGGGTGGCCAACCTCTACGGGGGAGAGGTGGGGGCCAGGGGATTTGTGTTCACAGTCGAGCGGGCCGAGATTTTCGACGACATCTTTCGCTGGTACACCGGGCACCGGGTCTACCATGCGGGATTCACCCAGTCCGGGCGCTCCCTGGGCCATCCCGTGGGAGGAGATGCACGAACCCTGTGGGTGGGCTTGCGGTGGGGCTGGGGTCCCGTGGGGGCCCAGGGGTGGGTGGAGCACCTGGAACGGATCGGGGTGGTGGAACAGCTGAACGGGACCCTGTTCACCCTGGCCACCCCCGAGACTTCCTGGCGGCTCGGAGTGCGCGTCTGGCGTCTGGAGAGAGAAGGGGGGCACCTGGAAGTTTCCTATGTCTTTGAAACCATGGAGGGGGCCGACTTTGTGCCTGGGGACTCCTCCACGGCCCACAGGATTCAGGTGGGATTGGTTGGGGCGTCCCGGGACGCAATGCAGCGTCCTTGACCCTCGCGGCAGAGCCCCATAGAAGCGGCCCCTCCGGAGGCTTCCATGCGCGTGCTCACCCCCGTCATCGCTGGGATGGTCCTTTCCGCTTGTGGTGGAGAGTCGCCAGGTTCGCAGGACCCGGCGGCATCCGCACCTGAGGCGCCCCCCGCAGTGGACCGGGACCGGGTGGTGGTCATTGGGTTTGATGGCGTGGATCCCGACCACGTGGAGAGGTGGAAGGACGAGCTCCCCCACCTGGCTGCCCACCTGGCTGCCGGCCGGATGCGGCGCCTCGGAACCACAACCCCGCCGCAGTCCCCCGTGGCATGGGCCACATTTGCTACCTCCCTGAATCCCGGGGCCCACGGGATCTTCGACTTCATCGGCCGGGATCCCACCACCTATTTCCCGGAGGTCGGCACGAACGCGTACGAGGCCCCGCGTTTCGATAGCGCGGGAAAGGTCCAGACCCCTGGCAGTGGCACCAGCCCCCGCAGCGGCGAGAGTTTCTGGAAGACCGCAGCCGATGCGGGCATCCGCACCACCGTGTTGAGCGTTCCCTACTCGTTTCCAGCGGATGACCTGGGACCCCATGGAAAGATCCTCTCCGGTTTGGGCACGCCGGATCTGCGCCTGACCAACTCTACGTTCTTTCTGTTTGGTTCGGATGTGGATGCCGAGGCGGACAAGAAGAACGTGTCCGGCGGGGACCTCGTGCCCCTCCAGGGAAAGGCCGGTTCCTGGACCGGTGTGGTGGAGGGTCCCAGGAAGGTGGGAGGCCGGGGGCGGGTGGCAGCGACCCTGAAGTTTGAGACCACCCCGGGCTCGGACGTGGTCTCCATTTCGGCGGACGGACTTGCGGTAGAGGGAAAGGTGGGGGAGTTCACATCCTGGGCCACCCTCTCCTTTGATGTCTCAAACTTCTACATTGCCAAGGCCCTGGTGCGCTTTCTGCCGTTGCAGGTGGAGGACGGCCTGCGGGTCTACATGACCCCGTTGATGATCCACCCGGATACGCCCTACCTGCCCATCTCCCACCCGGTGGACTTTGCGGCGGAGCTGGCACAGTCCTACGGGAGCTTCAAAACCATCGGCTGGGTGCATGACACCTCTGCCTTGAACTCGGAGCAGATCTCCGACGATGCGTTTGCAGCGGACATGAAGAGCGTCTTCGATGCCCGCCTGGCCATGACCCTGGGGGAGCTGAAGAAGGACGAGGCCGACCTGCTGGTGAGCGTCTTCACGGCCACGGACCGGGCGGGGCACCTCTTCACGCGGTTCCTGGACCCGGCTCATTCCCGCCACGAGACCGGAACGTCCCAGGCGGATCTGATCCGCCAGACCTACCGTTGGATGGACGATGCCCTCGGGCAGATCGAGGGCAGCCTTGGGGAGACCGATCGGCTGATCGTCCTGTCGGACCACGGCTTCCACACCTTCCGCCGGGGCTTTGCAGCAAACACCTGGCTCTTGCAGAACGGGTTCCTGGCCTTGAACGCTGGGGTCGAGCCCGGCAAGAAGACCAGCCTCATTCGGGGACACCTGGACTGGAGCAAGACCCGGGCCTACGCCATGGGGACGGGGCAGATCTACATCAACCTGGCAGGAAGAGAGAAGAATGGTGTGGTGGCGCAGGCCGACTATGCTGCCACCTGCAAGGAGATTGTCGAGGGGCTCAAGAAGGTTGTTGATCCGTCCACTGGACGGCCAGTTTTGGTGGATGTGTTCACCCGGGAGGCCTGGTCCGGGGAGCGCCTTGACCACCGGGCACCGGATCTGCAGCTGGCCTTTGCGGATGGGGTGCAGCTGGACCGGGGGGGCAGTGCGCTGGGGGGTGTGCCTGCCGAGCTGTTCTCGGACAACACCCAGAAGTGGTCCGGGGATCACGCCGCTTCCGACCCTGCTGACACGGAGGGCTTTCTCCTGTCGAGCATCGACGGACTGCGCGAGGAAGTGACCATCGCGGACATTGCCCCCACGGTGCTTGGACTGCTCGGTGTTGAGGTGCCGTCGCGTTATGAGGGGCGGGACCTCTTCGGGGGATGAGCGGCGGGGATGATTGAGAGATGTGGATGATGACTCGAAAAGTGCTTCTTGGATGCTCCGCCGGCATGCTGGCCGGTGCATTGGTGGGCGCGGGCGAGGCCCTGGTGTTGCTCTCCACCACGGGGGGCGCTGAATATGGCGCCCTGTTCTACGCCGTGGTGTTGTATGCGGTCATCGGCGTGGGAATGGGGGCGGGTTGCGGCCTGGGGGTGGCGCTGTTGTCCCTGGTGTTGAAGCGTCTTTCCGACTCCATGTCCTTTACGCTGCCCTGGCTGGGCGTTTTCTGCTCCCTGGGCGTGGTGATCACCCTCTACCTGGTGCGGAAGCTCGTCTTCATGGAGGAGGCCCTTCCTCCCTCGTCCCGCTTCCTGATCCTGGGGGGCTTCGCGGGGACGGGGCTCCTGGGGCTTTGGCTGGGCCCCATTTTCCTGACCCGCACCCCGTTCAAGGTGCTGCTGCGCGTACGGGGAGCCTTCACCCTGTATGGGGGACTGGCCCTGCTCTCCGCTATCTTTGCGTTTGCTCCCGGGGATGTGGACCCGGTGGGGAACATGAACCCGGATCGGGAGCAGCCTCCGGGGCTCGCCAAGCGGCCAAACGTGCTGGTGATCCTGGTGGACACTTTGAGGGCCGACGCCCTGGGAACCTACGATTCGGTGAAGAGTTCTACCCCTCGCATGGACCAGCTGGCTGCGGACAGCGTGGTGTTCGAGCAGTTCTTCACGGCCTCCGCCTGGACCCGTCCCTCCACGGCCAGCCTCTTCACGTCCATGGCGGTTTCGTCCCATGACACGGCGATCAAGGTGGATGTGCTTCCCGACGAGGTGGACACCCTCGCGGAGGTCCTCCAGGGACAGGGGTACGTGACCGGCGGCATGCCGAACAACATCAACGTGACCCGATCCTTCAACTTCCAGCAGGGGTTTGACTGGTTCGAGTACCAGGCCCCCGAGTACATGTTCGGCGCCACCGAGTCCGCGTCCCAGCTCTCCATGTACAACGTGCTGCGGAGGGTTCGGGACAAGACCTCGGGCGAGGCCAAGGCGGTGAAGGACTTCTACCAGCCGGCCGAGGCTGTGCTGGGCCGGGCCCGTGACTTCATTCGCACGCAGAACGACAACCGGTGGTTCCTGTTTGTCCATCTCATGGAGCCCCACGATCCCTACTTTGCGCATCCCTACTCCGGGGAGGCCTATGGCCGGTCCGAGCACCGACATCCTGATCCGGCTCGCACCGAGGAACTTCTGGACCTGTACGCAGGGGAAGTCACGCACATGGATGCGCAGCTGGCGGAGTTCCTGGCCTGGATGGAACAGAGCGGGGACTACGACGACACGGTCATCGTGTTGACGTCGGATCATGGCGAGGAGTTCAACGAGCACGGCGGGTTCTGGCATGGGGTGACCCTGTACGATGAGCAGATCCACGTGCCGCTCATCGTCAAGCTGCCGGAGAGTCGCCTGGCGGGGAGCCGGGTGCCCTGGCAAGTGCGGCAAGTCGATGTGGCCCCGACCCTGGCGACCCTGGCGGGAGCACCGCTTCCCGAGTTGTGGCAGGGGACGGATCTCCTGGATGAGCGGGCATTGCGGGCCCTGGCCGAAAAGGAGGTTGGAGAGGACGCGGAGATGTCTCCGGGCGACGAGGGTGACGAAGGCGAGGCTCCCCAGGTGGAGCGCTTGCTGGAGACGAGCGAGCCGGGCGTCTACCCCCGCATGGACCGGCTGGTCTTTGCCGAGACGAACCTGGAGAGCAACGATCTCTCGACGGTCCGAGCGGCGGGCTGGAAGATCATCACGGCCAACGAGGGAAACCCCCGTGGCCTGGAGCCTCGGGAGATGTACGCCGTCTCTGCGGACCCGGGAGAAGAGAAGAACCTGGTCGGCATCGAGGTGGCCCGTCAGAACGAAATGGAGTCCCTCGTGGTCGAGCAGATCAAGGCCGCCACAGCCGCCGGCGTCTCCGGCACCACCGCCGAGCTGGACGACGTCACCCTAGAGCGCATGCGAGCGCTGGGGTATGT
>CAZSZE010000043.1:0-35594 GCA_964610645.1 uncultured Enterobacterales bacterium
ATCCCCCCCGGGAGTTGGCGAGGTTGGCGGGCCCGGGTGCGACAGAACCGGGGGGAGATGCGGTATCCCCTCCGGGAGTTGGCGAGGGCGGCGGGCCCGGTGCGACAGAACCGGGGGGAGATGCGGTATCCCCCCCGGGAGTTGGCGAGGTTGGCGGGCCCGGGTGCGACAGAACCGGGGGGGGATGCGGTATCCCCCCCGGAAGTTGGCGAGGTTGGCGGGTCCGGTGCGACAAAACCGGGGGGGGATACGCTATCTCCCCCGGGAACTGGCCGATTCAGTCGGCCCAGTTCGGGGAGCGCCTCCCGCGAGCCGAACTCCCAGGGCCCGCGCCCCCGACCTACTCCCCAGTCGTACAGCGTGGGCTCACGTTTCTAAGGGTGGCATCCCCAATTCCCGTGACCCGCACCAGCTCCGAGCACGCACCGAACGAACCATTGTCGTAGCGGAACTGGAGAATGGCGGCGGCCTTGGAGGGACCGATGCCGGGCAGACCCTCCAGCTCGGCCTGGCTGGCGGTGTTGATGTTCACCGTGCCTCCGGGTCCGGCCGTGGATGTTGCGACGACATTCGCTGCAAGCGCCTTGCCGCCTTCGGGCAGCTCGGTGTTGCCGTCAAACACCACCAGGCTGGAGATGTTCTGCAGGGTGGCGGGCCCGATGCCCGGGACGTTGTCCAGCTCCGTCAGGGACGTGAACTGGCCGTGCTCCGTCCGGTACTGGATGATGGCCCCCGCCTTGGACGGACCGATGCCGGGAAGGGTCTCCAGCTCCGCTGTCGAGGCCGTGTTCACATTGACGCCAGCCAGCGCCATGGGGAGGAACAGCAGCCACAGCAGAAAGGTGCTGGCGAAAGTGCGAAGAAGATTCATGCCCATCCCAGTGGAATGACAGAAAGTACCACACGAGACGGTGGTTCTCGTCAGCGAGTCGTGAGTCTTTCAATCAATCGCCCCAGCCACCCGCGGCGGGTGGTTTCTCCTGGAACCTCCACTGTCTCGGGAATTTCGACAGGAGACGCGCCGGAGATCGCCGACGGGTCGCCTGCTTCCGCGGCCACCATCGGAATCGCGGCGGTCCGGGGAGCGCCCGAGGGAAGACCATCCACGACCTGGAATCCGTGGCCACTGGACACCACGGTGACGTGGCCCGTGTAGTCGGTCCGATACAAGGTGGCCCCCACTCGTTCGAGGCGGGACAGGGCCTCGGGGCGGGGGTGTTTGTGGCGGTTTGCGTGGCCCACGCTCACCAAGGCGATCTCAGGCTGCAGCGCTTCCAGAAAGGGCAAGCTGCTGGAATAGCGGGACCCATGGTGGGGCACCTTCAGCACGTCGCAGGGCTGCAGGTTGTGGCGAACGAGCATCTCCTCGGTCACCCGCTCCGCGTCTCCAGTGAGGAGCATGCAGTCCTCTCCGTGATCCACCCGGAGCACGACCGAGTTGGAGTTGAGGTCCGATCGGGTGCCGGTGAGGTGGGTCCCGCCCGGCCACAGAACCTTCATCGTGATGCCGTCATCGAATTCAAACACCTGGCCGGCCCGGGCACCCTGGTAGGGAACGCTCATGTTCTTCACCACCACCATCAGGTCCCGGTAGGTGCGGGTGGTGTGGGGCACGCCGGAGTCCACGTACTGGTCCACATGCACCGTCTCCAACACCGCCTTCATTCCGCCGATGTGGTCCGCGTGGGCATGGGTCGCCACCGCCAGGTCGAGGGATTCGACCCCCAGCCGCTTCAGGGTGTCAGCTACTTCCGTCTTTCGCTGCCCCGCATCCACCAGCACATACTTGCCGGCCGGAGTCTCGATCAGAAGGGAGTCGCCCTGGCCCACGTCCAGCATGTGGAGTTGGAGATCACCTGCCCAGGCGGTCGCAAGTCCGAGGATCCAGAACAAGGGAGCTATTGAACCTGGAACCAGATCTTTCGGTTGGTGTAGTCGTAGCAGGCCACAAACCGGTCCGTGCCGTTGGTCGCGGTCTCGATGTGGAAGCCCAGGGCGGCCGAGTCTCCGTCCACGGTCTCAGTGGACCAGGAGCTGCCATCCTTGGCGGCTCTGCGAATGTCGTTGTTGTACCCATCGAAATAGTGGATGACCGGTGCCTCGCCATCCAGGTAGACCGTTGCATCGGCCCCCATGTGGCTGCCGCTGTCGATGGTCTCCAGGGTCCACGTGCCCCCCGGGTTGCCCTGGGCCAGGCGCAGGTCCCCGTTCCCCACGTCCTGGTAGGCGATGACCATCCGCCCCCCGTCAAAGTGGATGTCGGGCCACGCGCCGACCTTGCTGCCGGTCTCCGTGCCGTCGTCGACGGTTTCCACGGTCCATGCGCCGGCGGACCCACTTGCAAGCTTCAGCTGCCCGTGGGCAGCATCGTAGTAAGCGATGTACTCGCGGCCTCCGTACGAGACGAGGTTTGCGTAGCGGCCTACATCTGCCTCGGCCGCCTCCTCAGTACTGCCCGTGTCGGCGGGCGCAAAGTCCGTGCCCTCGTCCACCACCTCGGTGGAGAATCCCGTGCCGTTCCAGGCCGAGAACCGCAGCTCAGCATCTCCCACGTCGTAGAACGCCACAACGGGATCGCCCGCGCTGTTCAACGCCACCGAGCTGAATTTGCCCACATCTGGGCTGGGGCCGCTGCCTGTGCCAGCAATGCCGGTCTCCCACACGCCGTCCCCGTCCCGACGGGCATACCGCAGGGCCCCGTTGGTGGAGTCGTAGTAGGTGATCCAGGCGATACCGTCTTCCTGCACCACGAGGGAGGTGTAGCGACCGCGATCCCCTGGGTCGAGTCCGTCCTGCCCGGGGTAGCCATCGACCTCCTCCCGATCCCAGAATGCGCCGTCATCCTCGACGGTGCCAATGGAGAAGCCGAGGGCGCCCTTGGTGTTGTCGTAGAACGAAACCGCAGGGCTGCCATCGGGCATCGTGTCCATGGACAGCCACTGGCCGACGTCGTTGGGATCCTCGGTCCGTACGTCCTCGATGGGTCGAACCGGGTCATCGCGGCATCCACAGCCCGCAAGGAGAGCGCCGCACGAGGCACCAAGTACCAGTTGAGAGACAAGGGAAAACCGCATGGAGCCTGCCTGCAAGAGTGCGGGAACCGTACCCGGACCCATGGGGTCTGTCAACGCGTGATCCAGGTGGGATTTCAATGAATTCGGCGTGGAATGGCATGATCCAGGGATGGGCTTGTGGCTGGTAGGAATCGTGGCATGGGCGGGGTCGGGACCGGTTGATCTCCTCTGTCCCCAGGACATGCGGTTTCTGTGGGGAGGAGAAGGGGTGCTGGGCCAGTACCGGGTGGCCCATGGGGAAGACCAGGTGCCACCGGTCGCCTTGGACGTGGACCCGTTCTGTGTGGGCATCTTTCCGCTCCCGGGCCGACCGGGAGATCACTGGCCCGCCGATGGCCTGGAAGCCATGGAGGTGCCCCGCATGGAAGGATGGCTCCATGGGGCAGGGGTGCGTCTCTGCTCCGCGGACGAGCTGGTCTGGGCCACCGCCGGCGGAACGGCCAATCGCCCCTACGCCACTGGATTGAGCCCCCCGCGCACCTGCGAGCCGAGCTTTTCCTGGCCGGACATGAAGCCCTTCGGCAGCTGGCCTGACTGCGTGAGTCCCTGGGGATTGCGGGACCTGCATGTGGCGTCGAGCTGGGCCACGGCCTCCCCTGCGATTGATGAAGCCCGCATGGCCCACCGCCGGGGCCCCTACGTGGTGGTGGGGGGCACCAACCGCCTGGACACGTTCTATGCGCCGACAAACTTCGGCCACCACCTGCATGATCCCGGGGACCCCCCGTTCTTTGATGACCAGCTGAGGGCCTGTGCCACACCGGGGGCGGTGGAGGCGGCGACCTGGGAGATCCTGAAGGAGGCCATGGCAGCGCAGGGGAGCTTTGTCGGCACCCTCGAGTGGCTGGAGCGCCACGGCCTGGAGGCATCCCCCACCGAGATCCTGGAGAACCACCAGATCTTCTTGCGGGACGACTGAGAGGGAGCAACTCTCTGGTAGGTTGGTGCCCGGACCGCCCGGCCCTTTGGAGAAGCCATGAGAACCACTGTTGCGTTTTTTTTGTTGGTGGGATGCCCCTCCAGCTCGGACAAGGCCCCGGACTCGGGGGAGGTGGACACAGGGGACGGTGTCGTGGTGGTGACGGATGCTGACGGGGATGGATTTGCCCAAGAAGTGGACTGCAACGATGCAGATGCTGCGGTCTACCCAGGGGCGGACGAACACTGCGATGGCGCCGACGAGGACTGCGATGGGGTGGTGGACGAGGACCCGGTGGACGGCACCACCTGGTACGGCGATTCCGATGGAGATGGCTTTGGTGGGACATCTTTCACCACCCTTGCCTGTGACGCCCCCGATGGTTTCGTCTCGGGATCAGACGACTGCGACGACCTGGATGCGCTGGTACACCCGGATGCTGACGAGCTGTGCGACGGCCTCGACAACGACTGCGATGACGTGGTGGATGAGGATCCGGTGGACGAGGCCACCTGGTACGTGGACATCGACGGCGATGGCTACGGCCAGGCCGCGGTGACCGAGCAGGCCTGCGAACCGAGCAGCGGCTTTGTGGAAACAGCCGACGACTGCGACGACTCGGACCCGGACATCCATCCGGGCGCCGATGAGAGCGACTGCGCCGATTCGGTGGACTACAACTGCGACGGGTCGGTCGGGTACGAGGATGTGGACGGGGATGGCTTTGCAGCCTGCGACGACTGCGACGATGCAGATGGGGATGTGAACCCGGATGCTGTCGAGGTCTGTGATGGCGTGGATGAAAACTGCGACGGCCTGGTGGACAACGATGCTGCCGATGCCACGACCTGGTACGGCGACTCGGACGGAGACGGCTACGGCGGCACCCAGTACGTGGTCGCCAGCTGCGATGTGCTGGTGGGGTACGTCACCAACTCCACCGACTGCGACGATGTGGATGCCAACGCCTACCCAGGCGCTTCGGAAACCTGCGATCTCATCGACAACGACTGCGACGGCACCGTGGACGAGGGCGTGGGCTACACCTGGTACCCGGATGCAGACGGGGATGGATACGGCGATGCCACCGCGGCCACAGCCGATGCCTGCAATGCTCCTCCCGGCTACACCGCCAACGCGGATGACTGCGACGACACCGACGCCCAGGTCAACCCCGGGTCCTATGAAATCTGCGACTCCGTCGACAATGACTGCGACGGGGATGTGGACGAGGCCGGTGCCCTGGGCGCCAGCACCTTCTACACAGACTCAGATGGAGACGGGTACGGGGACGCCAACAGCGCGGTGACCGCTTGTTTCCAGGCGAGCGGGGTGGTGGCCAACGACGACGACTGCGACGACACCACCGCCGATGTCCGCCCTGGCGCCACCGAAACCTGTGACTCGGTGGACAACGACTGCGATGGCACCATCGACGAGGCCGACGCCGCGGATGCCACCACCTGGTACCAGGACTCCGACGCGGATGGCTTTGGCAACAGCGCCAGCTCGACCCAGGCCTGCAGTGCCCCCTTGGGCTTTGTCTCCGACGCCACGGACTGTGACGACACGGACATCGGGGTCAACACCGGCGCGAGCGAGGTGTGTGATGGCGTGGACAACGACTGCGATGGAGCCATTGACGATGGACAGGTAGGAACAGGAGCGGACTGCGCCGTCGAGAGTTGTGCAGTCATCCAGGCGGCGGACGCGACCGCGACGGACGGAAACTACTGGATCACTGCAAACAACGCCCCGGCGTTTGAGACCTACTGCGACATGACCACCAGCGGAGGCGGCTGGACGCTGGCAATTCGGGGCACCCTGGATTCCAGCTACAACGCCTCGAAGAATTCAGCGCTCACCGATTCCAACGGGTTCATGGACTCTTTCGATGAGTTGGACTTCTCCGATGTGCTTGTGAAGTTCAGCGCATACAACGTGTCATCGGACTGGGTTCGCTACAGCGGGGTTGGGAGTGGCTCCCAGACCCTCGACGACAAGATCCAGAACTGCTGCAATGGACAGTCCTACGACGTGAACTACAACACCAACCCACCCTACGGGTCGGATGATCGATCGGGCTCGCTTTCTGGGGTGAGCGAGGTCGACCATCTCTCCCTCAGGCAGTCGGAGACCGCGGGTCCCAATGACGGGATGTTCTTTGTGCTCTCCAACAACCGCTGCTACTCGAACAGCGGCTACCGGTCCGTGGGGTCGGACTGCGTGGGCGCCATGCTGGCCTGGGGGGTGGGCTTCTACGATTGGAACTCTTGGGAGAGCTATACGAGTTGGGACACGACCTGTTCTCGTGCGGGCTACCGAAGTGGCGGAAACACCAACTGCAGCAACACCGGCGCGGTGTTCGTGCGCTGACTACCTCCCTTGAATGCGACTTCGGGTATGAACCCGGCGCGCCTCGTTGGCCTCCTCCAGGCTTTGAAAACGAGCCACGCCTCGGGGGGGGGAAGGGCCTGCGAACCCGGCTGCTCTCGACCAAAGGGCTCGGATCCGTGCCTCAAGGGTCCCGATCGTTGCCCGGGGTGGCGGTGGCATCTCACCAATGTCGCGGAATCGCTCAATGCCCATTTTTCAATCCTCCACCAGGTCGAACGCGTGTTGAAGGGCGTTGGCGTCGGCTGCATCGATGGGCCGGACCGTGCTTCGCTTCAGGTGGAAGAGCGCCTGGGGGCTGGCGACTCGTACCTGGACACCGCCAAGAGTCACCACCGAGACCTCTACATCGTCATAGGTCGCCACGTCTCCGATGCGGGCAAGGATGTCGATGTACAGGGTCCCTTCTGGAGGTCCGTAGCGAATGACAGGGTAGGGACCGCACAGGTCGTCGGAAGTGATCTGGTCGATGTCCGGATCGGTCCAAACCGCCTTGAGCGCTCGCCGCAGCCGGTCAATGTTCTGATCTTCTGGGCGCACCAACAGGTCCAGGTCCTCGGTTGCCCGAATCAACCCGTGGGCATTCATCGCCATCCCGCCGATGACGATGTACTCGACGCCCTCCCGGTTCAGGCGGTCGATGAGCCGAAGGCTCTCTGAGAGGGGGTCGTCCACGGCCCTGATTCTACCGCGGCGAGATGCCGGGCCCTGGGAATCTCTGGTCAGGGACCCTCCGGTACAGGCCGCCCATCGAGGTAGAGCGTGGCTTCAGGACCGCTGTGTTCGACCGTCACATCAAAGGTCTGTTCGGCGTGGACGACAGCCCCAAGGAGGGCTTCACCGTTTGAAGTGTCGGATGCGGACCAGTCGCCAATGGTGAGGGTCGCCTCTCCCCGGTACTTCAGGACCACCAGGTGAGTCCCGGCGGGAAGCCGTCCATCGTCGCCTCCCGCGACCTCGACCCGGAGGAAGCAGGCCTCGAAATCGGTTGCCCCGTGGTTCATGGGGTACTGGGCGTAGGCGAGGTGTTCGGTGGGGGGGAGGTGGTCCCGAATGCAGGCCTGGCGGGCGGGGTCCCCCAGCACGCCTGTGAGGACGTTGGCGGTGAGCAGGACCGGGCCCGGCGCGGGGACTTCGGGATCGACCTGCCCCGTGGGGTTTTCCGCAAGCCACCGCGCTGCAACTTCCTGGCCCTGTCCCCAGTCCAGGTTCGAGTCCGCCAGGCGGCGCCAGGCTTCGGTCCGGTCCAGGAGGGTCTCGTTCTGGTAGGACAGGTACCAGGGCCACCAGGAGAGCCCGGACAGGAGCGTCCAGGCGGCGCCGGCTCCCAGCCACCGGGGGGGGAGCCGGGCGGTCAGCACCGCCAGAAAAGGCACCGCGGGCAGCAGGTAGCGCAGGCCCAGTTGAAAGTTGAACGCCAGGGAGAACCAACCCAGCAAGAACGCAGGGGGCACCACCCAGGCCAAGGTCGTGCGGCCCTCGGGGCGTCGAAAGAGCGCCAACAGTGACAACAGCAGCAGCGGCAGGGGAAGCTTCCAGGCCAGCGCCTTGGCGTAGTAGGTCTTTTGCCCCATGGGGGTCAACTCGCCAGCGAGCCAGATATTGCCGTGGCCTGCATCATCATCGGACTTCACCCAGTCCAGCCCCTCGATCCACGGGCGGGGCACGGGCAGGGGCAAGCTCGACTCCGAAAGGGAGGAGAACGTGTGGGAGCGCCACTGAATGTCCTCCCCCGCCGTGCCGAATCCCTGGAATCCATAGGCCAGGTTCAACGCCAGCAGGGCGGAAAGGAGCGCTGTAGGCGCGCGACGCACCGGGGCCAGGCTCCGGGAGAGGGCACACCAACCCGCAGCGATGAGCAGGTGAATCGGCACCAGGAAGACCGCCGTGAACTTGACCGCCTGGGCGAGTCCGAGGACGGCACCGGCCAGGGCGTGGTTCCGGTGGGTGGGGTCTTCGAGGGCACGGGCCCAGGTGAAGCAGGCCGCCAGCAGGAAGAAGGTGCACGGCGCATCGGTGGTGACCAGGCCGGCGTGGGCCAGGAGGTTTGGATCCAGGGCCACAAAGGAGGCTGCACCCAGTGCTGCCCAGGGGCCGTAGAATCGCCTTGCCCAGACAAACACAATCCAGACGCTCCCCAGGAGCCAGCCCACTTGGGGCATGCGGGCCAGGAACCAGGAGCCCGCCCCATCCCCCATCTCCGAGAGGTGCCAGCCGATGGCATTGAAGACACTCACGGGCATCTTGGAGTTGTCGAAGCGGGAAAAGTCCCAATCCCGCAGGATGCGCAGGCCCATGTGCAGGTGCTGGGGCTCGTCGTAGGTGGGCGAGAGGAACCACTGCGCCGACCACACCCCTGCAACGCACAGAGCGCACAGACCGATCATCCAGCGGCGCGGATCCTTCATCCCTCGAGCCTACCCCCCCTGGGTCGGACGCCACTCCGCATCCCGCAGGAAGCGGCCGTGGAGGTACTCCCGCTCGATGACCTCCGCCATCTCCTCCGCATCCCGGAACCGCTCCCAGTCCACGCGAATGACCGGGACGGAGCGGGAGATGTCTTCGATGAATGCCGTGTATTCCCTGTGCAGAGCCACGAGGTAGTCCATGGGAATGCTCGACTCCACCTCCCGGCTTCGCATCTTGATTCGCTCCATGGAGCTTTCGGGGGACAGGTCCAGGTAGACGATGACATTCGGGCGACACATGAAGTTGCTCATGTGGCGAAACAGGTCCAGGTAGGTGCGGTAGTCCCGCTCCTCCATCAGGTCCTGGTCCACGAGGGTCTTGGCGAAGACCGCGTCTTCATAGATGGTGCGGTCCTGCACGCCGCCGCCGCCACGCCAGATAATCTCCTGGTGCTGCTGGAAGCGGCGGTTCAGCAGGTAGATCTGGGTGGCAAACGAGTAGCGAGCCGTGTCGGCGTAGAAGTCGGCCAGGTATTCGTTGTCCTGGACCGGTTCGTAGTAGACCGGCAGCCCCAGGTGCTCCCCGAGCGCCGTGGCCAGGGTGGTCTTACCGGCGCCGATCAATCCAGCAATGCCGATGAACAGGTCGTTGAGGCGGGTTTCGATGGCCATGGTGCCCCCGAATAACCCGCCGCGCTACCATCGATCCCATGCCGCTGTTTGCCTTGCCCGAGGAACACATCTTCCCGGATCCGGAACTTGCCCGGGAGGATGGTCTCCTGGCGGTGGGGGGCGACCTGCATCCGGCGCGGGTGCTGCTGGCCTACAGCCAGGGGATCTTCCCCTGGTACAGCGAGGGGCAGCCCATCCTGTGGCACTCCCCGGACCCGCGGTTTGTGCTGTTTCTCGACGAGTTCGAGATTCCACGCAGTCTGCGCCGGGAGGTGCGCAAGGGAACCTTCGAGGTGCGGGCCGACACCGCGTTTGCCCAGGTGGTCGATGCCTGCTCCCGGGTGCCCCGGGTCGACCAGGATGGCACCTGGATTACCGACGAGATGCGGAACGCCTATGTGACCCTGCACGAAATGGGGTTTGCCCACTCGGTGGAGAGCTGGCTGGATGGGGCCCTGGTGGGGGGGCTGTACGGGGTGGGCCTGGGTGGCGTGTTTTTCGGGGAGTCCATGTTTGCCCTGGAAAGCAACGCCTCCAAGGTGGCGTTTGTTCACCTCGTGCAGCAACTCAAAGCCTGGGACTGTGACCTGTTGGACTCCCAGGTGCACACGGAGCACGTCGCGCGTTTTGGTGCGCGCAACATTCCCCGGCGGGCCTACCTGGATCTGCTGGCGGCGCGGCTGCAGGTGTCGACCCGGCGGGGACCCTGGACCCTGGATCCCCTGGAGGCACGAACCGGCGACACCCCGTGAGGCGGCTTTCTCCCCGTGAGTCCGCCAGCATGTTGGATGGGGTGGGAACGGTCCTTGCGGCGGGCGGTACCCTGGGCAAGGCCTTTTCCATGTTTGAGCAAGGCGCTGAAACCGCCCATGAGCGGGAGCTGGCGGGCTTGTTGCGGGTGGTGTTGGAGCGGGGAGAGGGATTGACGCCTGCCCGGGAGCTCCTGGATCGTGCGCTTGCGCCAGGGGTGGGGATGGTGCTGGCCAGTGCGGAGCAGTCCGGCCGATTGGATGTGGCAGCCATCCGTCTCTCGGAGATGATGCGCCGCTACGCCAGCCATCGAAAGGCGTTCATGTTTTCTATTTTCCAGATCACCTTTGCCTTGAGCGTGGCGGTGGTGGTGCCCACCCTCTTTCAGCCCCTGGCCAAGGGAATCGCTTTGGTGGCCATCGGTCTGGCGGTGGTGTTTCGGTGGGAGAGCGGCCGGGCAGGGACATTGACCCGAGCCGCCTGGCGGCTGCCCTTGTTGGGGGAGTCCCTCCAGGGGCCAGCCATTATCCGGATTTTCACGGTGCTTGGCCTGGGGGTGGAGTCCGGGCGCTCCCTGGAGTTGTTGCTGGCGGAGTGTGCTGAGGGGGAGCCCAACGCAGCAGCAGCCCGGGCCTGTGAGTTGGCGGGACGAAACCTGGCCGCTGGCGCGACCCTTGCCGACTCCCTCTCGGAGAGCCTCGCACTGAAGGGCGTGGAAGTCGCGCTGCTCCAGCAGGGAGAGCACATCGGCAAGGTCCCGGCGACCTTGCACCGGATCGCGGAAGAGAGATTGCAGCGCCTGGGCAAGGTCTTGCGGGCCACAGGCATCGCCCTCATTGCCCTGCCGTACATCCTGCTTGTGGTGCCGTTCATCGTCTTGGTTTTCGTGCTTGCCCAGGACATGCCCAGCCCGTAGCAAAGCCCTGTGGAGCGGTTAGATACGGGGCCCCATGACCGTGTTCGCGCAATGGCTGACTGATCACCCTCGCCTGGACGAGGTCCCCCTGGCCCGCGGCCTGGTGCCAGCGGTCACAAGCGAAACCCAGGTGAGCACGGCGGGTTGGCCCTACCTTCAGGAAGCCGCTTACCTGCATCTTCGGGATCGTGTTCCCCATATCCTGGGCTTTGGGGAGGCGGCCTGGCGAGGCCTGCAACACCTTGCGGATCTTGTGGAAGCAAGCGAGATCGCCGATGAGGTGGCGCGGGAGCACTTTCACGCCAGCCAGCAGGTGGTGGAGCAGGTGTTGAAGACCTCCGCCATCACGGCGCCCCCGTCCCTCTGGCTTGCCCGGCACCTTGTGGACACCCTGCGGGCAGAGGGTCTGGCGGATCGCTTGCTGGCGGGTGAGGCGCTGCATCCCGGGCAGGAGGGGTTGTGTTCGGAAGAGCTGGAAATGGACTGCACGTTTCTCTCCATTCTGGGACTGTTGGATCGGGCGCCGGGCACATTCACCATGGTGAAGGAGCCAAAGGTGCGGGCGGTGTTTTCCTTGCCGAACCTGCCCCCCTTTGTGCCTGCGGGCATGTCCGATGTCTGGCGGCGACTCTTCCTCGGGGCAGAACTCTCCGGCGAGGAAAGAGAGGCTGTGGGCTGGGCGCTGGGGAATCCGCCGGCCCGCACGGACCCAGCGCAGCACACCTGGACCCCGCGGGTGGAGGAGATCGAATTGGGTCACCGGCTGCTGCCCCTGGTGCTGGGATTGTCCTCGGCAGGTCTGCTTGGGGAAATCGTGGGCCAGCGAGCGCTGACAGCCGGGTCCCTGGGTGAGGGGGGGGACCAACACGCGGGAATCGTCGCCCTGTTTCAGGGGGCGGGGCTGGTTTCCGGGCCTGCCGATACGCTCACCACCCTGGGCCACCGGACACTGGTGCGGGGTCCAGGTCCCTTTGGCATTATCGAGGCCTACCACCCCTACATGCATTCATTGCAGGAGATCCTGCAGCAGGGCCGGGGCTCGGTGCACCTCACCCGGGGCAGCAACGTGGCAGCCAGCCAGCGGGCCAACCGCCAGTCTTTCGCCCATGCCAACGACCAATTGGATGCCTTCTGCCAGAAAACGGGATGGACCTACCGGGTGTATATCGAACATGCCCTCGGGAGAGGGGAGGCCACCCGGCAGCGGTTTGAGCGCAACGGGGACACGCTGATCTACCTGGGGGCTGACCTGGAGAATGCAGCCATTGATGCAGCGCTGGAGGAGCAGTCCCGCGGTCGACTGCCCGCCAAGATGCACTTCATCCGGCGGGCCGACATCGGGCAACCCCAAGCGGTGTTGGGTCCCCTGGCAGCCACCGGTTTGCAGGAAGAAGGCGCGGTCATGGTGGTGGGCAATGGCTTCCACGAGATTCGTGACGAGGGCGATGAAGGCCTGATCGACGTGCTGCGCAAGTACTGCGCCGCCCAGTTGGTGCTGGTGTTCACCGAGGAGACCGCCCTGTCGATTCCCGACCAACGAAACACAGCCTGGAACACCTACCACCCGGCCTTTCGCTACGTGCACGAGAAGAGCGGCCAGGGCCTGCGCCCCAGTGTGGAGGGCCCTCCGGACCCGATCGGCCCAACCATGCCCTTGTCATGGACCGATTGTGCGGAGCGGGCGGGGTACGTGCTCCTGGAGCCCTTCAGCCGGCCGGGGCGAACGGTCTACCCCTGCCCGCGAGAGAACGGCCACAATCCCAGCACGAGCGTGATCTACTTCTTCGTGCCCAAGGACCTGGCGTTTGTCCTCGGGTTGGAGGAAGGGGAGGGCTGAGGAGCCCGAGGGCTGAACCTTAGTCCCACCCCCGGGGGGTATCCGTGGTCTTCACACCCCTACTTTCGTGCCGAGCCCGCCAGAAGCAGCACCTGCTGTCCGTCAGGCGGGGGTGGCCCTTGGGTCGCGCGTTGCTCGACGCACTCGGCGAACGCCCCCGGAGGATCCCAGCTCGCCCAGCTCCATTCGCGGCTCCAAACGCCATCGGCGCGGAGGCTTTCGGCTTGCTCGCTCCCGCCGTCGGCATGGCAGCCCAACACTGCGACGCGAAGCGCGTCCTGCCAATCGCGCGGGGCAAACTCGCCAAGGACCCCGATCTGCACCCGCGCCCTTTCCAGGATCGTGCATTCGTAGGAACATTCATCCCATCCGGGGGGCCGGCCAAAGTGGTCGAGTGGCGGTGGGTCCGGGTGCCGGCATGAACAGGACGTGGCAACCTCATCGTCCAACACCGCCCACCAGCTTGCCGCGCGTGCGTAGTCTCCCTGGTTATACGAGGAGTTGAGTCCAAGAATCGCAATACGCTTCGTATGGGGCGAGAACTCCTTTGTGGCCCTTTCGAGGAGATCGAACTGCTCGTCGCTGAGATCTGCGCTGGAGAAGTTCGTGATTCGGGACAGTGCTTCTTCAGCTACCAGCAGGTCGGGAGTGTCTTCCAAGATCTCGAAGGTCAGGTCCACCGCTTCTTCAGCGTTGTAGGCGGTGCCCGACAAATCGCTGACCGCTTCCAGCGCATACAGGCGAGCGAGTCACTCGCGGGGTGGTCCGGGCCCGCCTCGTCGATGACCCTAAGCGCGAGATCGAGCTGGATCGTGGCATTCCGGTCCATCTCATGGGCTTCGTAGAACGCGCGTGCCTCGCTGTTTCGGTACATGACGGAAGGTGTTCCTTCGAACGGACCGCTGCCGAATCGCTCTTGCATCTCCTCCGAGAGGGTGTCGAGATGGGCAACGTAGACCGCGTTGCTTCGTGTCCGTTCGACCTCGAGGGCGAGAACACCTGTCCAGGGTGGAATGTCCCCAGTCAGATCCTCCGCGAGTAGACCCTCGGCCTCCGCAGCAAGAAGCAGTGCCACACGCGAATCCTCGGAGGCCCCGACCCCCCTACTCTTGTACTCGCTGTAAATCATCGTCTGAACCGCAAGCGCCGTCTCGCCGTCGGGGAACGGTACTTCCTCCGCGGAGGGGAAGAACCGGGAAGGCGAGAACGTGGACAGGGTGATTGTGTTCCGATCCATCCGTTTCATTTCGGTCAGCTTCACCCAAACCACTGGAGGGCCAGTCGGAGATTCCTCGGGATCAGCGACTGCACGAGCATTGGTGGCGACGGTCGCCGACGCCCGGGAGCGTGCCATGGAGCGTCGGGTCTGGGAGGGTCTCGGGCTCTCTTGATCGTTCTGACCCTCCGCCGTTGGCAGGAGAGCCCACCAGACGACCCCCAGCAGCATCAGCGCGACTGGCAGGAACCAGCGAGTCCATCGGGCCATTTGCAGAGGATAGCGCGAGTCCGCGCTACTCATTGAGTAAACCCACCCTGCCGACTACAACGCGCACCCCGAGCCCAACGGGGTGAAGTCCCGGGAGTTGGTGTAGAAACGGCGGCAAGCCAGTCGACGGGAGCAATGCGCTACAGCCCCTAGTCCCACCCCCGCGGGCGAAAGACAGCAAACGAACTGGTGTAGCCGTGCAGGTGGGTCTTGCCGTGGACCGGGCCGATTTCGCCATTGCAGAAGAAGCCGCCCAGGGCAAGCTCACCCAAGGCGGATCGGAACACGCCTGAGTCATGGTTTGCGATGCCGTAGAAGCGCTGTCCCCGACCGACGCAGGAGAACAGCAGGGCGCCTGCGGGTGGGGTGGATCGGCGCCCCTCGGCGTACCGGGAAAGAAGGCGGCGGATGTCCTCGGCGGAGCTCCCCGCATCCCGGATGTGGAACTGTACCTGCTGTCCCTCTTCCAGCATTCCCCCCACGGCCACGACCTTGTGCTCCCGGTCAATGCCAATGATGTTTCGCACCAGGAAGTCCCCCCAGCCCGGGTTGGACTGGTCGGTGTCCATGGCCACCCCGATGTGTGGGGACTGCGAAAAGAGCGCCTGCTCCATTTCGTTGAGCCCTCCGAAGACCCGGTCCAGGGCCGCAAGGGCCGGGCTGCCGTCCAACTCCAGGAGCACGTTCTGCTCGCAGCGGCTCACCCGCATGGGCTCTCCCACAGGACGACAGCCCTGGGCCACCACGGTGTCCATGCAGATGTCCCCCCATAGAGCGAGGCCCACAGCCCCTTCGAACAGGCAGACATCGTGGACAAAGAGCACATGGTCCCCGGGTTGTTTCGCGCCGCTGGCCATGCCACCCACCTTGGCGCAGCCGGGAAAGGCCTCATCCAGGCTGGTGGTGAGCTGGTCGGTGGGGCACGAGAACGGGTCCGGAAGCAGCACGAAGCAGGGTTGTTGATCCGGACCCAGATTCAGCAGGTCGTGCCACCGATCAGGATTGGAGGACAAATCGTCCAGGTCTGCTGCATCCACGTGAAAGGGAACGATCCCTACATCTGGCAGAACCGCAGCCGTGATCGAGAGGGCAGGGGAGTCCTCCAACTCGGTATAGGCCCCGATGATGCCGCCCCCGGAGCAACCCACCAGGATCGCATCGGGGAAGGCGTCCTGGAGATGTTCCGAGATCTCCATGGTGTCCTCCCCATGGTGGGGACTGACAAAGATCAGCAGCAGGTGGGGTGACTGTCCGCCGAGAGAGGCGGTCAAGACCTCGCAGGTTTCCTCGAGGGCGCGCCCCACATCGCGTGCATCGGAAATCGCGGTTGCCCATCTCATCTATTGGAGTCTACCGCAGTGGGACCCCGAATCGGCGGGAGGGCGAAGGATCGATTAGCTCCCCCCCATGCGACTGGTTTCCTGGAACGTCAACGGCCTGCGGGCCTGCGTGAAAAAGGGGTTTCTGGAGTTTGTTTCCCAGGACGCTCCTGATGTCCTGTGCCTCCAGGAAACCCGCCTCAAGCTGGAACAGGTTCCGCCGGAGGTGACAGACCTCGCTGGGCACGCCGCTTGGTGGCATCCGGCGGACCGTGCCGGCTACTCGGGGGTAGGGCTGCTCTCAAGGCCCTCTCCGGCCAGCGTGGAGAGGGGGTTTGGTCTGGAACGCTTCTCCGTGGAGGGGCGCACGCTGGTGGCAGACTACGGGGCCTTCCTGTTGGTGAACGGCTATTTCCCGAACGGCGGAAAGGGACCCGAGCGACTGGCCTACAAGCTCGACTACTACGCTGCGCTCCTGGAGTGGGTGAAGGCCCGGCAGGCCGAGGGCCGATCCGTGGTGATCACCGGGGACTTGAACACCGCCCACGAGGAGCGGGACCTGGCCCGGCCCAAGCAGAACCGGAGGAACACAGGATTCATGGACTGCGAGCGCGAGTGGCTCGACCACTACCGGGACGCCGGCCTGGTGGACACCTTTCGGCTCTTCGAGGAAGACACCGGCCACTACACCTGGTGGTCCCAGCGCTTTGGCGTGCGCGAAAAGAACATCGGCTGGCGCATCGACTACTTCTGGGTCACCGCCGACCTTGTGCCAAAGGTGAAGTCCGCCTCGATACTTCCGCACATCATGGGATCGGATCACTGTCCGATTGATCTTGTCTTGGACGTGTAGGGCCTACTGGCACTCGACGACTTTAGCAGCGAGCGAACCAATGCAGTGACCAGACCTGCCCGGTCCAGTCCCCGAACTCCTTCAAACTGTCCGGGAAGTAGGTCCAGGTCCAGTTGTAGGAGGCGTTCCAGATGGCCTCGTTGAGCAACTCTTCGGGATCGGTCCAGTCGTCGCAGCCGGACGCCTGGAGCGGAATCACCTCGGAGAAGGGCGCGTCTATCGTGGTGGAGAGGTCGAGCAACTCGGTGATGTCCTCGGCGTCGGAGTCGCTGGTGACCGCCACCGTGGCCTCGCAGGCCGCCTCATCGGGGCACATCGTCGTCGAGGATTGCAAACGTCGTGGCCGAGTCGTTGAGAAACGCCAGCAGACCGGCAGCCTCCTCCCAGCCGTGCTGCAGCTGCCTCGTGGTCCATGTGCTGCTTGAGCAGAAACGGGTGCGGATTCAGGCCCGGGACGAAACGGTAGGGGGGAAGGGGCCAATCCGGCACCCGCATGGGCGGGGTGGGTTCGGGGGGGCGGATGGGTTCGGCCATGGCGTCGTTCATGGTGCCACACGCCCTTGGAAAACGGTGGACAGTGGCCCCTGCTGGGGATAGTTTCGGCCCATATTGGACTAAATGAGTCTGATATTGATTCCACCCTTGGTTTCACCATGATTCGCATTCGGAAAATGACCGACTACGGAATCGTGATCCTGACGCACTTCGCCCGGCACGATTCGGTTCGCATGCACTCCGCGCGGAGTGTGGCAAGAGAGACCCACGTGGCGGCTCCCACCGTCTCAAAGCTGTTGAAGCACCTCACAGCCGCCGGCTTTCTGACCTCCAGTCGGGGGGCTGCTGGGGGCTATCAGCTCGCTGTGAATCCGGAGTCGATCACGGTGGCGGAGATTGCGGAAGCGCTGGAAGGCCCCATTGGAATCACCGAGTGCAGCGAGCCTGGTGGGACCCGGTGCGAGGAAGCCGGCCAATGCCAGCTCTCCATGCATTGGCCCCACATCAATCACGCTGTGCGTACTGCATTGGCTGCAATCACCTTGTCGGATATCAGCCGGCCCTTGCCCCTGGGCAACCCTGCCACGGGTGGTTCTCCTTCTCCTTCACTTCCCCGGGACTGACGATGTCCGATTCGGCCGTCGAAGATCACCTGAAGAAGGGCTACGAGTACGGCTTCGTCACGGACATCGAAGCGGACCAGGCCCCTCCCGGATTGAACGAGGACATCGTGCGCTTCATCTCCGCCAAGAAGGAGGAGCCCCAGTGGCTGCTCGACTGGCGGCTCAAGGCGTTCGAGGCCTGGAAGAAGATGGTGGAGCCGGAGTGGGCCTTCGTGAACTACCCGCCCATCGACTACCAATCGATCATCTACTACTCCGCCCCCAAGTCGCCGGAGGATGGCCCCCAGAGCCTGGACGATGTCGATCCGGAGCTCTTGGCCACCTACGAGAAGCTGGGCATTCCCCTCCACGAGCGGGCTGCCCTGGCCGGTGTGGCTGTGGATGCGGTCTTCGACAGCGTCAGCGTGGCCACGACCTTCAAGGAGACTCTGGCCGAGGCCGGGGTGCTCTTTGGGTCCTTCTCCGAGGCGGTGAAAGAGCACCCGGACCTGATTCGGAAGTACCTGGGCACCGTGGTGCCGATCTACGACAACTTCTTCGCGGCCCTGAACTCGGCTGTCTTCAGCGATGGCTCCTTCTGTTTCATTCCCAAGGGCGTGAAGTGTCCCATGGAGTTGTCCACCTACTTCCGCATCAACGCAGCCAACACGGGCCAGTTCGAGCGCACTCTGATCGTGGCCGAGGAAGGCGCGAGCGTGAGCTACCTGGAGGGCTGCACGGCCCCCATGCGCGACGAAAACCAGCTCCATGCAGCGGTGGTGGAACTGGTGGCTCTGGACGATGCAAGCATCAAGTACTCCACGGTCCAGAACTGGTACCCCGGGGACAAGAACGGGGTTGGCGGCATCTACAACTTCGTCACCAAGCGCGGCGAGTGCCGGGGGCACCGCTCCAAGATTTCCTGGACCCAGGTGGAAACCGGCAGCGCGATTACGTGGAAGTACCCCAGCGTGCTGCTCAAGGGCGATGACTCCGTGGGTGAGTTCTACTCGGTGGCGGTCACCAACAACCACCAGCAGGCCGACACCGGGACCAAGATGGTGCACGTAGGAAGGAACACCACCAGCACGATTGTGTCCAAGGGCATCAGCGCGGGTGTGTCCAACCAGTCCTACCGGGGCCTGGTGAAGGTGACCCCCAAGGCCCAGAACGCGCGGAACCACACCCAGTGCGACTCGCTCTTGATGAGCGACACCTGCGGCGCTCACACCTTTCCCTACATCGAAGTCCAGAACCCGACCGCCACCGTGGAGCACGAGGCCACGACCTCCAAGGTCTCAGAGGACCAGGTCTTCTACTGTCGCCAGCGCGGCATGACCGAGGAGGACGCGGTGAACCTCATTGTGAACGGCTTCTGCAAGGAGGTCTTCCGGCAGCTCCCCATGGAGTTTGCCGTGGAGGCCCAGAAGCTCCTGGAAGTCAGCCTGGAAGGCGCTGTCGGCTAGCACCCTTTGGAGAGATGATGCTTGAAATCAAGAACCTGCACGTGTGCGTGGACGAGACTCCGATTCTCCGGGGCCTCAACCTCAACGTGAACGCTGGCGAGGTCCACGCGATAATGGGACCCAATGGCTCCGGCAAGAGCACCCTGGCCCACGTATTGGCCGGGCGGGGAGGCTACGAGGTCACCGAGGGCACCGCCACCTTTGAAGGCAAGGATCTGCTGGCCATGGAGGTGGAGGAGCGAGCCTGCGAGGGCGTCTTTCTGGCCTTCCAGTACCCGGTGGAGCTTCCGGGGGTCGGGAACACCTATTTCCTGAAGACCGCCCTCAACGCGCGGCGCAAGCACCGGGGCGAGCCCGAGTTGGATGCCTTCGACTTCCTGCACCTCATCAACGAGAAGATGGAGATCCTGGAAATGGATGCCTCCTTCAAGCAGCGCATGGTGAACGTGGGTTTCTCCGGAGGCGAGAAGAAGCGCAACGAGGTGCTGCAGCTGGTCATGCTCGATCCGAAGCTGGCCCTGTTGGATGAGACCGATTCTGGGCTCGACATCGATGCGCTGCAGGTGGTTGCCAAGGGGATCAACTCCCTGCGGGACGGCAACCGGGCGGTGGTGGTGGTGACCCACTACCAGCGCTTGCTGGACTACATCGTGCCGGACCACGTGCATGTCCTCAAGGAAGGGCAGATCGTGAAGTCCGGAGACAAGAACCTGGCCCTGGAGCTGGAAGAGCGAGGCTACGCGGAGTTTGGCGCAGCATGAGCGAGCCGATCCAGGCACTAATGGCCTCCCACGGGGGGGATGAGTCCGGGTGGCTCGGTGCCCTGCGGGCCAAGGCTCGCGCGCACTTTGAAACCCTGGGCTTTCCCACCACCCGGGTCGAGGACTGGAAGTACACCAGCACCCGATCCTTGCGAGAAGCTGGCCTGGTCCACGACACCGGTGCGGTGGATGCGGAGCCGGCAGCCGCTGCAATCGACGAACTGGATCTGCCTTCCGGCGCTGGCCGACTGGTGCTCTACAACGGCCGCCTGGTGCCCGGGTTGTCCGATGTGGAGGGACTGCCAGCCGGTGTGACTGCATTGCCTTTGGCCCTCGCCACGGAGGCGCCCGGGTTCCGGGAGCACCTGGGCGCCAGCTTGCAGGTCAGCACGGAGCCCTTCACCGCTTTGAACCAGGCCTTTCTGCAGGACGGGTTGTACCTGTCGCTGGCAGAGGGCGTGGAGCTTGCCGAACCCCTGGTGGTCCTGCACCTGGCCCGGGGCGGGGACAGCGCTGTTTTGTCCAACCCGCGAAACCTGGTGGTGCTGGGGGCCAACGCCCGCGGCGCCCTTCTCGAGGTGGACGTTGGAGCCGGGACCACCTGCACCAACTGTGTCACGGAGGTGGTCCTTGGACCGGGGGCGAACCTGGAGCACCACCGGTGGCAACTGGGCGGATCGGGAACCCACCACGTGGGACGGACCGAGGTGCGCCAGGAGAGGGATTCCGAATACCGTGCCCACACCCTGTCCCTGGGGGACGGCTGGGTACGCAACGACCTGGTGGTCGGGCTGGATGCACCGGGGGCCACGTGCATTTTGCGGGGCCTCTACCTGACCGGAAAAGGCCAACACGTCGACAACCACACCACCATCCACCACCGGGCGGCCCATTGCACCAGCCGCGAGCTGTACAAGGGCGTACTGTCCGGAAAGTCCCGCGGGGTCTTCAACGGCCGGATCGTGGTCCACAGGGATGCCCAGAAGAGCGACTCGGACCAGGGCAACCACAACCTGCTGCTCTCGGATACCGCCCGGGTGGACACCAAGCCCCAGCTGGAGATTTTCGCGGACGACGTGAAGGCCGCCCATGGCACCACCGTGGGCCAACTCGATGAAGACGCCGTCTTCTACATGCGCAGCCGCGGGATTCCAGTGGGCACGGCGGTTCGGATTCTCGCCGGGGCTTTCGCCCGGGAGATCCTCGACGACATGGTTGACAGCCCCGTGCATGCCTGTGCCCTGGCCCTGGTGGACACCAAGCTCGGGTCCCTGTACGAGGAGGGCGCATGAAGCCGGCCTTCGCAGACTCATCCCTTGATGTGGAGCGCATTCGCAGGGACTTTCCCTGCCTTCAGCAGGAGGTCCACGGCAAGCCGTTGGTGTACCTGGACAACGCGGCCACAACCCAGAGCCCGCACTCTGTCATCAGCGCCATTTCCGCCTTTCACAGCCACGATCGGGCCAACATCCACCGGGGGGTCCACACCCTGTCCCAGCGGTCCACAAGGGCCTACGATGCTGTGCGCGACACGGTAGCGGCTTTTCTACATGCTCCCGACCCCCGGGAAGTGGTGTTCACCAAGGGCACCACGGAAGGCCTGAACCTGCTGGCCCACACCCTGGGTCGTTCGCGCCTGGGCCCTGGGGACGAGGTGCTGGTCACGGGCATGGAGCACCACTCGAACATCGTTCCCTGGCAGATTGTCTGTGAGGCGACCGGGGCCAAGCTCACCCATGTGCCCCTGACCGACACCGGTGCCCTGGACATGGAGGCATTTGATGCCCTCTTGGGCCCCAACACCCGCATTCTCTCCATGGTGCATGTCTCCAATGCCCTGGGAACCATCAACCCGGTCCAGGACATGGTGGCAAAGGCCCGTGCCGTCGGTGCGGTGACGATTCTCGATGGAGCCCAGGCGGTGGCGCACCTGCCTGTGGATGTGCAGGAACTTGGCTGCGACTTCTATGTCTTCAGCGCCCACAAGCTTTTTGGCCCCACCGGTGTGGGGGTGCTCTGGGGCCGCGCGGATCTCCTGGAGAGCCTGCCCCCTTGGCAAGGCGGCGGCGACATGATTCGGTCCGTGTCCTTTTCGGGCACCACCTACGCGGACATTCCCGCGCGGTTCGAGGCGGGGACCCCCAACATCGCGGGGGTCATCGGACTCGGGGCGGCTATCGAGTACGTGAACAGCGTGGGCCTGAAAGCCATCGGCGCCTGGGAGGGGGAGCTGTTGGAATACGGCACCGCCGCCCTGGCGACAGTGGAGGGGCTGCGCATGGTGGGTACAGCTCCGAACAAGGCCAGCGTGATGTCATTTGTCCTGGAGGGAATCCACCCCCATGACATCGGCACCATCCTGGACATGGAAGGCATCGCTGTGCGCACAGGTCACCACTGCGCCCAGCCGGTGATGGAGCACTTCAAGGTGCCCGCCACCGCCCGCGCCTCGGTGTCCTTCTACAACACCAAGTCCGACCTCGACGCCCTGGTACAGGGTCTCGCCGTGGTCAACGAGACCCTGGGACGATGAGCGAGCTCTCCGACCTGTACCAGGAAGTCATCCTGGATCACAACCGGTCTCCACGGAACTTCGGGCCCCTGGAAGGCGCCAACCACGAAGCCCATGGAGACAACCCGTTGTGCGGGGACACCGTCGACGTGCGCCTCCTGGTGACCGATGGCGTGGTGAGCGCCGTTGGGTTCGAGGGTTCAGGCTGTGCGATTTCCACGGCATCGGCCTCCTTGATGACCGAGGCGGTCCGGGGCAAGACCCGCGAGGAAATCGACGAGCTGGCCACCGCCTTCACCACCCTGGTCAAGGGGGGGGGCGGCAACGGCCTTGGAAAACTCGCGGTGTTCAGCGGTGTCCACGAATTTCCAATGCGGGTAAAGTGCGCGACCTTGTGCTGGCACACGGTGCGGGCAGCGCTTTCAGACGACTCATCCACCGTGACCACGGAGTAGGGGGAGCCATGGGTTTTCGAGATCGAATCAAGCGGGGTGCCATTCGGGCATTGGACCGACTGGAAGACTCCTCAGGGGACAGGCGTACGCCGAGTGCCCCAGCACCTGCCGTGGCCTCCCCCGGACCGGCCCCGGACTATGAGATGCCGGAACACATCTCAGCGGCTCTGCGCGACATCACGGAAGAGGAGCCCGCAGCCAATGCGGCATTTGCCCCAGAAGAAGAAGAGGAGATCTACGACGGCGAGCCGGTCTCTCCCGAGGAGGCTGCCCGCATTGAGACCGAGGTGGTCGAGGCCATCAAGACGGTGTTCGATCCCGAGATCCCCGTGAACATCTACGAATTGGGCCTGATCTACGACGTGGATGTGCATCCGGGCTCGGTGGTGGCCGTGCGCATGACCCTGACCTCCCCCAATTGCCCCGCCGCCCAGAGTCTTCCGGAAGAGGTCAAGCAGAAGTCTGCCTCCGTGGATGGCGTGGAGGAAGCAAGGGTCAAAGTGGTCTGGGATCCGCCCTGGGGCCCCCAGATGATGAGTGAGGCGGCCCAACTTGAACTCAACCTGATGTAGCGATCGTCCGTTCTGAAAAGGTAGAATCAACCTGCTGGAATCCCAAAGGAAGTACGAATGTCCATGGAAAAAGCCCCCCAAGTCAATCCCCACCTGGTGAACCTCACCGAGGCGGCGAAGACCCAGGTCCTGGCGCTCCTGGCAGCCGAGGAGAGCGCATCCCTGGGACTGCGCCTGGGCATCAAGGGCGGAGGCTGCTCGGGGTTGAGCTACGTGCTGGATTTCACGGAGGAGCGGGAAGGGGACACAGTGATGGAGTTTGAGGGCTTTCGGGTCTACCTGGATCGGAAGTCCACGATCTACCTCTCCGGCATCACCCTGGATCACCAGAGTGGGTTGGAGGGCAAGGGATTTGTCTTCCAGAATCCCGCAGCCACCAACACCTGCGGCTGCGGCGAGAGCTTCTCGCTTTAGGAGGCTGTAGCCCTGTGCTTCTCTAAACCAGTGGCGTCCCTTCGCGACACAGGGCTCGTGGGACCCCTGCACGGCCCCGGGACGTCGGGGCTTGCCCGGTTGGGAAGCGTGCGATTCCAAGGGGCGGATGCAGCTGCGTTTCTGCACTCCCAGCTGACCAATGACGTGGAGGGGCTGGCGGCCGGTGAGGGCAACCTCAATGCCCGGGTCCAGCGAACCGGCCACCTGGTGGAGTGCTTTTCCCTGCACCGTCTTGCGGACGACGGATCTGCGTTTCTCGTGCTGGGAGAGGCGGAACGCCTGGAAGCCCTGGTGGCCGACCTGGACCTGTACCTGTTTGCCGACGAGGTGGAGATTCTTCCTGAGGAGGCCACCTGGTGGGCGGTGCAGGGAGGGGAGGGGGCTGCGGTCTTGCGCACCGCGCTGGGATCGGAAGACGCCTGGGATGACCTGCCCTCCTATGGGTGTGTCCAGGTGGGGGAGTCCCTCGTGGTGGTCCGGAGCCTGACCGGGGATCGGGGGTATCTGGTTTCAGGGACCCCACAGATGGGAGCGGCCCTGGAGGCTGCTGCCCGGGCGGAGGGGCTGGCTGTGCTGGAGGGGGAGGCTCTCAGCGCGGCCCTGGAGGCCCTGCGAATTGAAGCGGGTGTTCTCCGGGTGGGTGCGGACTGTGCCGGGAAGAAGCGCCTGCTGCCGGAAACCGGAATCGAGCAACAGGCCGTGAGCTACACCAAGGGCTGCTACCTGGGGCAAGAGGTGATTGCCCGGGTGCGGACCTATGGGTCGGTGCCTCGGGCCTTGCGGGCCCTGGTGTTGTCGGTGGAGAAGGGAGAGGATTCCGCAGCGGTTCTGTCGGGCATTCCAGCGCCTGGGGAGGCGGTCCAGGTGGGGGGCGAGAAGGTGGGCACCTACGCGGTCCGCACCTTTTCCGAGACGTTGCAGGCACCGGTGGCGCTGGCGTTTCTGGACCGCAAGCACCGCACCCCGGGGGCTGTCCTGGAGTTGGCGGGGAACCGGACCGCTACCGTGGCGCTGCTGCCTTTGTACACCGCACCGGATTCCGAGGCCCGGGTGGCGTATCTCTACGATCGCGCGATCCGCGTGTTTGCCGGGGGCGATGAAGCACAAGCCCTGAAGCTCCTGGGGGAGTGTCTTGCGGTGGAGCCGGGTTTTTCTGATGCCTACGAGCTCATCGGGGTCATTCTCGGTCGGTCCGGCCGGTACCACGAGGCCATCGACTTCTTTCGGCGCCTGGAGGAGTTGGCGCCGGAGGAACCCATGGTCCACACCAACCTCTCCCTCTACTACATGAAGCTGGGGGACAAGACCCAGGCCGAGGAAGAGAGCGCAAAGGCCACCACCAAACAGTTTCGCCAGACCCGCTGGAAGGACCGATCCACCGCGGAAATCGTCCAGGAGCAGGCGGAGTCAAAGCGCAAGGAAGCAAACCGGAAGCAGGGCATGTTTGCGCAGGTGCTGGAATTTGACCCGGAGGATTCAATCGCCTTGTTTGGCATGGGAGGAGCTATGGCGACCCTGGGGGATCACCTTGCCGCCTGCCAGCACCTCTCCCGGGCAGCCGCGGTGGATGCCAACAACTCGGCGGTCTACCTGCGCTGGGGCAAATCCCTGGAAGCCCTTGAGAAACCCGATGAGGCCCTGGAGGTCTACCGCCAGGGCATGGACGTGGCCTCCCGTCGGGGAGACCTGATGCCCCTGCGGGAAATGGAGCACCGGGTGCTCTTGTTGGAAGCCACGCAGCGGGACCCCCGAGAGCCCGATGCCCCGGTCGATTCAGGCCCCGGGGTCGACAAAGAGGGTCGGATTCCGGATACACTGGTCTGACCTCGGGGCTGCCATGATTTCTGTTCTTCTTCTCGCTCTTCCCGCTTCCGCACAGACCTTCATCACGAACGTCGCTGAACCGGTGATTTCCGCTGATGAGTTCGGCTGCACGCCCAGCTCGGGCTGCAATCCGGTCAGCGGCGGCTGGCCGCGAACCCTCTGGTATGACGATGTGAACGGCGACTGTCCCGCTCTGCCCGTGCGCACCAGCTGGCGCGACTCCCAGCACCTGGACACGGACTGCACCGGTTGGAAGCTGCTGTTCGCCCAGGGGGGCAACTACAAGATGGTGCATGTGTCGGATGTGTCTGACGTGACCACCATTGCCGACTTCCAGTACCAGGAGATCGCCCCCAGTGGGGAGCTTCGGGATCATGCTTTCACGCGCTGTCCCAGCGGCAACTACCTGCACACCGCCTCGGCCAACCTGGACGCCCCCAACGACTCCGCCTACGCCTACCGGTACGATAAGGACCTCAACCCCATCTACAGTGGCGCCATCGAGGAGCGGGTGTCGGAGCGAGCGCACAACGACATGCCCCTGGCCTGTTCGCCCCTGGGACACCTGACTGCATTTGGAAACGCTGCCCCTGAGCAAGGCGAAGAAGACGACATCAATGTCTACACCCGCTACTTCTGGCTGGGCCAGGACGGTGCCACCGTGCGAACCAAGGACCTGGTGGACATGCCCCGCACGGCGGGATGCACCTTCCACTGGGACCCGGACACCAAGCACCTGCTGGTGGTGGAAATGGACCGCACCCATGAGATGGTGATCTCCGAGTTGGATGAAGACCTGAACCTGCGGCATCTGCGGACCGTGGGGATTCTCCCGGAGTTTCACCGGGGTGGGTGGCCCCAGGGCTTTCTGCGCATCGGCGACTACTACGTCGTGGCCTTCGTGAACCAGGGGACTCCCGACGAGTTTGTCGGACTGGTGGGAGACATCTGGGTGGCGGTCTTTGATCGGGAATGGAGTCTCATGGAAGCCCAGCCGGCGACGGACTTTGACCACGGCCCCAGCGATGGGGGCGCGATGACCCCCTACCTCGCCCGCCATGGCGACCAAGTGCTCCTGTCCTATGACTGGAACGTGCATCCCGGGCTCCAGCTGCTCACCCTGGACCTGGATGCGTTTGGCGTGACCGAGGGGGACACCGGCGGCTACTGGGACACTGGGGGACTTTTCGACGACACGGGCAGCTCCCCAGACGACACGGACAGCGACAGCGGCGGAACCGAAACCGGCGATGACACCGACGGCGAGAAAGTCCAGGGAAAGGAACCGGTGTGGAAGAGATGCGGTGGCTGTGCGGCTGCCCCGGGAACAAACGTGGCCTGGTGGGGCTGGATGGCGGCTTCCCTCCTGGTGATTCGGCGCAGGAGGCAGTCATGAGAACCTCTTTTCTTCTGTTGTTCCTTGTGAGCTGCGGGGAGTATGTCTGCACAGACGACCTGGAGTTTGGCGACGATGGGCTCTGCTACCCGGGAGAAGGGGAGGGGGATGCTGACACGGACAGCGATGCCGATGCCGATGCCGACAGCGACTCGGACATTGATATCTCCGATTCAGACATTGAAATCGCCGGCGTGTGGACCATGGTGGGTGATGGGTTCGGCGGCGAGACGATCTCCATCAATGACGAGGTCTGGCTCCAGGTCGGGAGCCTTCGTGGGGAGGAAATCCGGCTGCAGTGGGACATCAGCCGCTTCTCCAACGCCGAGACCTGGTTGACCGGGACTTTGACGGAGATGTCCGGCGACCAGCACGGCCTACTCCTTGGCACCTGGACCCGCGTGGACTGGATGTGGGTCGATGGCGGCCTGGTCTACTGTGTGACCGGCGAGGAGTTGGAGACGGAAGACGAGGCGCTTGACCTGGACGATCCCACGCCGCGGGAGTTCCCTGGGGCCAGCTTGTGCAACGAGGCTCCCTGGCCCGAACTCACGCCTGCGGAGTAGGTCGCTCTCGTCGCCTTCGGCGCATTGCAACTGCCAGAAGCAACCAGGCGCTGGTACCAGCAGCTCCGGTTCCCGTGGTGCAGCCGCAAACGCGGTCTTTGCCGCCCTCGTCCCCCGTGTCGTCGCCTCCGCCCGTGTCCCAGTAGCCGCCGGTTTCTCCTTCCTCGACCCCGAACTCGTCCAGATCCAGGGTCAGGGGAATCACGTGGGGCTGCACTTGCTTGTCGTAGCTGGCAAGCACCGTTTTCCCTCGGCGCACCAAGCCGGGGCGCATGCCGGGGTTGCTGGGTTCGTTGTCTGAGATCTGCATGGAGTCCAGGACATCCCAGTTCCGGTTGAGAATGCTGACCCATAGATCGCCGTTGTGACCATCCCACATCCCGTCGTCGGGCCAGCCGATGAAGGCCACCATCCAGTAGTCTCCGATGCGCAGGAGCCCCTGGGGCCAGTGCCCCGTGATGCCCTCGGGGGTGAGCTGGGCGGTCAGGGACTCCACCTCCTGGAGGTTCTTATCCATGCGGTGGATGATCAACTCCCCCGGATTGTCCAGGGGCAGCGCGCTCATCTGGAGAATCCACATGTGGCGGTTCTCCGGGATGTGCCGGAAAGTGCAGCCCGCGGTGAAGGGCACCCCCCGGTTGTCGTGGGTGCCGGTCACCTGTGCCTCGTCGTCTACCTTGAAGAAGCGGTTGTGCACCATGGCGTCCGCCCCCAGCCCGCCAAACACCGTGACCCCCAGTCCGGGTGAGCAGGACAGTGGCATGTCGTTGTGCGACCGCTCGGTGTTCTCCTCCTCCAGAGTCGTCCAACCCGTAAGGTTGAAGTCCTCGTCGTATCGGTAGGCGTAGGCGGAGTCGTTGGGGGAGGAGATGTTGGCGGATGCCGTGTGCAGGTAGCCGCCGTTGGCGCAATGGACGATGGCGTGGTCCTTCAGCTCGGTGCTTGGGGTGAGGGGAAGGCGTCCCACGTCCACGACCTCAAAGGCTTCGGTCATGGGCAGAAGATTGAAGTTGCCCCCCGCAGCAAAGAGCAGGTGCCAGGCATCACTGGTGCGATCGGGAAAGAAGCGGCTCCATCCGCCCGAGAGCTCAATCATGAGCTCGTCCCCAACCTCCGTGACGAATTCGCCTGCTTGTGCAGCCAACGCCCAAGCCCAGAGCAGGCCTCCAACCATCGAGCCATCCCTTGGAGCCGCGCGTGCCGCGATAGCTCCGCCGGGATTGTAGCGTTTCCCAGCCCTGCTATGCTCGCCTTCCACCCTTGAGGATGCAATCCGTGCCGCGAGCACTCCGGCTGGGGCTCTTTGTAGGAATCGTCCAGGTCCTGGTCCTCCTGGGGCTGGAGGGGCTTGCCCGGGTCTCGCTCTTGCCATCCTCAGGGTTGGATGCTGCCCTCCTCTACGGCCTGGACCCACAGGTCGAGGCCTATCCTGGAACGCCGCTGCGCCTTGTGCGGGTCATGGTGCCGCCGGTGGAGGGAGGAACGGCTCCGGCCGGGGTGGATCCCGAGGATCTTCTCGTGCCCTTTGAGGCCCGGCCGGGGGGAGTGCTGGCGACAGCGTTTGCTTTCGGGGGTTCCACCACCGCCGGGAGACATTGCTCCATGGCGTCCTCCTCGTGGCCTTCGGAGTTGGCTGCCCTTGTGCCGGGGCTGGCGATCATCAACTACGCGGTGCCTGGATCGAACACGGATCGCGCCCTGGACCGGTTGGAGTTGGAGTTGGCCCAGGCCACCTCTGATTTCCCTCTCCTGGCCAGCGTCCGCAGACCGGCATTCTACGAGTCCCTGAATCCGGAGGAACGACGAAAACTGGAGAACCCCGTTCCCGAGATCTTGTTCTGGGCCAACTGGATCAACGAACGAAACGTGCTGATGCATGCGGGGCGGCCACCGGGGCAGTTGCCCAAGCCAGCCCTAGGCCGACACTTTCAGCAGGGCGATGGAGTGGTCTGGCTGCACCGGTTGCATGTCACCCTCGCTGCCCGGTCGGTCTTGTGGCTGCGCCTTGCTCGCTGGGGGGATGCCTGGGTGGGGCATGTCGAGCCATCGGAGTGGGGCGCGTTGGACCCGGCTCAGCCCCTGGAGAAGCGCATGGAACAGGACATCGCCTTTGCTGTGGGGCATACCCTCGAAAATCTCAAGAAGGCGAAAGTTCGCGCGAGCGGTGTTGGCAGCCGCCTGGTGGTGGTGCGGCCCCCGATCTCCTGGCCCCTGATGGAGCAGCACAAGGGGCGAGCATTGACAGCGCTGACCCACCGCTGGAACCACGTGCTGTTCGAAGGGGTGCAAGCGCTGGCTGCAGATCTGGACATCACCGTCCTGGACCCCCACGGAAGGCTGGAGGAGGCGGGATTGCCCCTGGGCGCATTTTGCGACGGCGTCCACATGACCCGGGAAGGGCACCGGCGGGTGGCCCAGGCGATGTTGGCGGAGGGCAGGGACGCGGGGTTGTTCTAGTCTCCCGAGGCCCACCTTTCTCGGAGTGTCGCCTTTCATCCGACCTCAACGGCGGGGTAGCTTCAGTCAATCTGCCCGGCCACACCTGATGGAGTCAGAAGGCAGTGACGAGGTGGGAGACAGGAGAGGCAGGGATCAAGTCCCAACTCTTGAACTTGGGGGCTGCGCTTGGCTAGGCGCTGACTGTGCAGCCGGTTTGGTCCGCTGGGCGGTCCGAACCGGGTGTTCGCTGCTTGCGAATGGGTACTTTGGTCCGCTGGGCGGTCCGAACCGGGTGTTCGCTGCTTGCGAATGGGTACTTTGGACCGCTGGGCGGTCTGAACAGGGGGTTCGCAGTTTGCGAACAGGCACTTTGGACCGTTTTCGGTGGCCGGTGCGCCAGAACCGCGGGGGCATACTGCATTCCCCCGGGGGAGTCGGGACACTGATCGGGCATGCCGGACAGATTCTGGTCGTTGGTGGGTTGACGGCGAGCCGGAGGTGTCTACGTTGCCTCCATGCATTGCACACCTATCGCCTGGCACGTCACTGCCCGACTTCGGCGGAGTCGGGTCATTCCGAATTCCCGTGGGGTCGCACGCGTGGTGCTGGAACACGCCCGGCGGGACGGGTCTGTGCGGCTGCTCGGGTTCTCGGTGCCGGACAACCACGTTCATCTCCTGCTGGCGGGCGACCGGGATCGAGTGGGTCGAATGGTCAACCACCTGCTGGGTGGCCTCACTCAGCGACTCGACTTGGAAGGCGGCTTCTCGCGCGCCTGGTTCGGGCGGGTGGAGACCCAGCGACACCTGGAGAACGCCCTTCACTACGTGCATCGCCAGCACCAGAGACATGACACCGCCCACGATCCGTTTCGAGAGGCCAGCAGCCTCCCGGATCTCTTGGGATTGCGGCCAATGGGCGAGTTCCTCGTCGCGAATGTGTTGCGCGAGTTGCCACGTACCCGATGCGACGACCTGGTCGGCTGTCTCGGCGTGCAGTCCCTGCAGCCGGGGTCCGGGGCCGAACACCTGCTCGAAGGGGCCTCAGCTGTGATCGCGGCCGATGACCTGCGCGGTAACTCCCGGCACGTGGTGCGGGCGCGGCAGGCCGCCGCCCATTGGGGCCACAACCAGGGGCGATCGACCCGGTGGATCGCGGACCACCTGCTGGTCGAGCCCCGCTGCGTGCGGCGGTCCCTTTCCCGGGATCCCGAGCCTCTTCTCTTGCGGGCCATCGGCCTTCAGATCGGGCTGCGGGAGACGCTAAAGACTCGAAACGCTCTGGTCGCCTGAGTCAGGCGGTCTGAACCCGGTGTTCGCAGACTGCGAACAGGCGCTTTGGACCGCTGATCGGTCTGAACCGGGTGTTCGCTGCCTGCGAAGGGGTACTTTGGACCGCTGGGCGGTCTGAACAGGGGGTTCGCAGGTTGCGAAGGGGCACTTTGGACCGCTTTCGGCCGCCGGTGCGCCAGAACCAGGGGGAGATACGGTATCCCCCCGGGGAGTCGGGACGGCATGGGGGGAGGGATGCGCAGAACCAGGAGGGGATGCGGTATCCCCCCCGAGAAGTGGCGAGGGACAGCGTGGGGGGCGCCGGTGCTGGTGGCGAGGGGCTGTGCTGGCCGTTCCCCTTCAGTCATCCCCCCGAAGAAAAAATGGCCGCTTCTTGGAGAAGTCCACGGGAAGCTCCCGGCGTACCTCGTCCAGCAAGGCCACGGTGACCTCCGTTGCTCCTTGTTTGCGGGCGTAGTCTTCGACACGGCCCATGACCACCGACCGCACGAAAGAGGGGATCCGCTGCATGCGGGCGGTGGCATCCTCCGTCCAGGCAAGCTCGGCGGTGGGGGCGGATCCGTACTGAATGCGGTCCTGGACCTGGATCATTGGGGCACCGGTGGGCACGTGGGCGCAGGAGGTGTCCGTGGCCAGCACGCTTCCAGTGCGGGCAAAGGCCCGGGCCCGGCACCCGCCGCAGATGGCTCGGTACTCGCAATTGCCGCAGTTGCCCTCCAGGTCTCCGGTGCGCAACGAAACAAGGAGGGGCGACTCTTCCCAGATCTCCTGAAACGACTGGGTGCGCAGGTCTCCGGCGACCTCTGGCAAGTACGGGCAGGGCGTCACCTTTCCATCGGGCGTGATGCGGCAGTACTGGATGCCGCAAGGACAGCGGGTTCCGTAGTGAAGCAGCGGAGATTCCGGGTCCTTCTCATGGATGTGGCGCATCAGCTGGGGCTGGCACTTGGATCGCACGAGCATCCGGCCCCGGTAGGCCTTCTGAAGATCCGTGAGCTCCAGCAGCACCTCTTCGTTCTCCTCCGGAGACAGGGTCTCCAGGGTCTCCCCGCGCCCCGTCTCCACCAGGAAGTAGAGGTTGAAGGACACGGCGCCCTTCTCCGCGGAAAAGGCCGCCAAATCCCTGACCTCGTGGCGGTTCATGGGGGTCACCGTGGTCTGCACGATGAAGTCGAGCCTGGCCGCGCGAAGGCGCTCGATGGCTGCGAGGGTTCCCTCCAGGGCGGCGTTTCCATGGCGAAAGGTGTTGTGGGTCGCAGGATCCAGCGAGTCGATGCTCACGGCCACCCCGGTCACACCCGCTTCGGCCAGGGAGGCGATCCGCTTGGTCGTCAGGCCCACCCCGTTGGTCCCCACCACCACGGTGGCCCCCTGGGACACGGCGTACCGGGCCAGGTCCTCCAGATCGTTGCGCACCAGGGGCTCCCCTCCGGTCAGGACAAACATGGCACCTGGGGAGAGGGCCAGGACCTCGTCCGCCATGCGCTGGAACTCCTCGCCGGTGATCTCATCGTCCCGGGGCTGCCAGGGACCGGCGGAGATGTAGCAGTGGCTGCACGCGAGGTTGCACCGCTGGGTCAGGTTCCAGGCCACCACGTGGGGCACCGCCGCCACGCCGCCCCGGGCTGTCGCGGGCAGAGGCTGGTTGGAGAAGTCATCCAGGAGGGTGGCAGGCGTCATTGCCCGCGGATCTAACCTGTGACAGCGGTCACAGGCGGCAGCCAACTTTCGATCTCTTCTCTCTGCCAGGCCTCCAGGAACAGGCGCATGGTGACCGCAACGGTCAGATCCACGTCCCCGCTGCCCTCCGTGCGTGTGGGCGCATCTTCAGCCAGCCACACGGCCCCCTCAGAAGTTCGGAGCACCGCCTGCTCGCCGTGGGTGTCGTATTCAAAGACGACCCCATGGCTCTTTCGCCAGAGGATCTGGCGTCGATCCGGGGACAGCAGAAACCCGTGGCGTTCCGGGTGGTCGGTAAATGCCTGGGGATTCAGGAAGAGGTTGGGCTTCGCCAGGTAGGGCCCGCCATCTTCCGGGCACCAGGGGTCACACTGGCCACAGTGGTTGCATGCATCCGCAAGGGTGCCGATCTGGTGACGCTTGGCAGCGATCAACAACTCGCCTTCTCGCACGAAGAACTCGCTGCCCGACCAGGTCACCCGCCCCGGCCGGTGCTCCCCGGTCTCGACTGCCACCGCGAAGTTCGCGTGCTGGGGGCAGACCGGAATGCACTTGTCGCAGGTCAGACAGTCCAGCAGCTCCAGGTCCGTGCCGGTCTTCTTGGGGGCCTTTTCATTCTCCGCCCGGTGGTACCTTGGATCCTCCAGCAGTCCAGCGGTGGTGGCCGACAAGTGGGCGGTGGCCCCCCCAACTGCTGCGCGGAGCTCCGTGAGATTGGAGGCGCCGTGTTCGGCCATCTCCTTTTCCAGCCCCCGCACGTACTTTGTCATGCGGCCATATCCCCGGGCCTTGAGCAAATCCGAGCAACTGGTCACCGGCCCGAGCCCGCCCGCGACGCAGCGCACAAAGTTCGTGGCATCCACTCCAGCCGAAAAAGTGATTGGAATGCGTTCGTGCGTGGCCCCCCGAAACTCCGATGCCAACGTGTGGGCCAACACATGCAGGGGCGGCCCGGACAGGTAGACCTCTCCTTCTTCAAACGGGGGCTCATCGCCCTGGTGAACCAGGGTGTTGGTGAACTTCACCCCCAACTCCAGTCCCTTCTTCTCTGCCACAGCCTCCAGGCGGGGAATCATCTCCATGAGCTGGGACCACTGCAGATCCTGCTCAAAGTCGCCGGGATTCAGCCCGATGAATTGGTAGCCCATGGTGTCCAGCATCTGCCTGCACCGGTCATGTCCCAGGAGCGTTGGGTTGAGCTTCACCACCGTGTGAAAACCCCATTCAAGGGTTTGCGTGGCGATGGCCTCAATCTCGTGGGCGGGACAGCCATGAAAGGTCGACAGGGTGATCGAGTCACTGACGCAGGTGGGCACCTCCACATCCTTCCAGTGGGCCAGGTGTGCTGGAAGCATGTCGAAGAGACCGTAAATCAGTGGGCCGGCTTCTCGCATGGCATCCAGGTAGGCCCGGACCTTCTCGGTGCGGATGCCCGCCAGGTCGTACCCCAGGCTGATGTCCCAGGTGGACTCGACGCCCTTCCAAAGCCCGGGCCCCATCTCCGAGGCCAGCATGTGGACCAACATCCAGCCCTTGACGTAGTCCAGGGCGGATTGCGGAACGCGCAGCTCCTGGGACCACTCCACGTTGTAGCCAATGTGGGGAACAAAGATGCACGGCCGCGGAATCTCCAGCTCGTCGTTGACCTGGACGGTCTTCAACTCCATGAAGCGCCCCCCGGCCAGCCAGCTCAAGACCAGGTTCTGGGCGAGCTGGCTGTGGGGTCCCGAGGCGGGACCCGCAGGGGTTCCCAGGGTGCGCCCCAGGTGTTGCATGGAGACATCCCGTGCTGGGTCCGGAGTCCACCACTCCCGGCGCGGCAGATCGTAGAGGCCGCCGGCAGCCTTCAACTCCCGATCCATGCGGTCCACGAGCGTGGTGAAGTCGATGGGGTAGAGATCCGGAACGGGCACCTATTCCTCCGTTATGGCCATGGTACCAACCGGGGGAATTGGTGGACGCCAAACGCGCCCAACGAGACTACCCCAGTTGCTTGATGACCTTGGCCGGTACGCCAACGGCCAAGACCCTGGAATCCAAGGACCCTGTCACCCAAGCGCCGGCGCCAACCCCCGTGGCGTCACCGATCACAAGGGGCGCGTCGCTTGTTCCGTTGATGATGTTTGCGCCGGTTCCTACATAGGCTCGCTTGCCAATGCGTACCCACCCAGAAACGTGTACACCGGGAGCAAGGGTCGCATAATCATCCATTTCGACGTCATGGCCAATGGTGCAATCGAGGTTGATTTGTACGTGGCGGCCAAGTCGGATGTTTGTGGTCAGAATGTTGCCCGCACAGATCACGGTGCCAACGCCCATCGTTACAAAGCGAGAGAGTTGCACGTTTGGATGCACCAGCGTGGCGCTTTCAAAGCCCGCAGCAGAAACCCTTTCCATCAGCTTCTGACGAACTTTACCCGCACCAACTCCTCCAACGATGAGGGCATCGGCGAAGGACGACTCGACCTGCT
>CAZSZE010000043.1:35604-36280 GCA_964610645.1 uncultured Enterobacterales bacterium
ACTTCCACCCGTTGACTTCGCTGCCGTGGGTGTCGGGGTTGTCATCGATGAAAAAGGCCGGAAAGAGAGGATTAACTTCGGAGGAGATGGACTCTACAAGCCATGCGACTTCTCGGGCGAATCCACCGGCGCCATAAATCCCGATTTGTTGCATTGAGCTACCTTTTCATGTCGCGGGCACGGAATGGAGGAGGGGGAAGCAATGGTCTCTCTATGGTTGACAATTGCAGGCGTCAATCCGTTCGAACTGGGCTCGACTATCGACCTGAGATCTGAACCGTTGTGTTGCAATCCGGCTCCAGGGACAAGGGGTCCCAGCACCGGGGAATCAGCACTGCCAGGGCAGGCCCACATCCCCATATCCTCGTAGGCCCCCACTGTTGCGACGAACAGGCTTGGAATTATTGGCGCAGCATTAATCTCTACTCCCCATGCACGGCTCTGTGAGTTGAGATGATGGAGCGCACTGACATGGGTTATCAATAGACCCGAGGCAACCGGGATTTGAGGAGCGAACATGCGCCCATCTGGTGTCAACAGCGAAGGGGTCCTTGAGAGGCTGGAAGAGCTTGGCGAGGTCAGTGGTGACTCTGTTCGCAGCCTCTCTCGTGAGATGGGGGTTCCCGAGGCGGACATCTGGGGAGTGGCCTCGTTCTTCCATCTCATTCCCAAAGTG
>CAZSZE010000044.1:0-35116 GCA_964610645.1 uncultured Enterobacterales bacterium
CTTGGACACACCACGGACACAACAAAGCCGACATTAGGCGGTATTAGCGGACATTAGCCGTCACTACCCGAAACTACAGGCCCCTATGATCACGGGCAAAACACCCTAAACACCTGGAATCACTACCCCTGGGTCAGGGTGCCGCCGCCTCCACCATCTCGCTTGTTGTCATATCAGTAACTTACCTCAAAACCGGGTCCTCCAGATCCGGTTTTGCGCTGATTGTGTTCGCGACCACCACCCGCCACCAAACCACAGGACTGGGTGGGGGCAGACCACAGGCTGCGCGTAAACAGACCACGGGATTGGACAACACATGTCCTCATGTAGGATCCATTCCCTCACCGGCTTCTCCCCGGGCTCGGGGCTCGATGTGCTGACGTCAACTATGGGCGGGCAGACCGGGGCGCAGGGGTTGATTGAGCGATTTGGGGCTATGCACAAACACCAATCCTCGTCTTGGTTTCGTACGCAGTCGAGAAGGCGTTCCGCCAGTCAGCGCTCCTCTTTCCAGCCCCAATGGTCCGGACTCCAAACCCCACCGCCTCCCCTTAGCAGCGGATCAAGAAAGTCCCGAACGGTCTCGGTGAGCGATTCGATATCTGGCCACGGCAGCTGATCTCTTAGTGCCATACGCTTGTAGGGTTCCCGCCAGGATTCGGCTGGACTTGGCACCGCCTCGGGAACGAGTTGAACGGAACGGTGGGCAAAGGTGCTCACGATGGCCTTCCGCAGGGTCTTGGCATCTATCGGCCTCACCCTCCCCAACAGGGCAATATCAGGCAGGTCCTTGACCCGTGAGTTTGGGCGCGCCCTGGGCATCGTATAGGCGTGGAGCTTCTCGGCAATGTGGGCCTCCAAGGGGTACACCCGAAGCAGGGGGGGGTCGACGCCGACGAAGTCCAGAAAGTCTGACCCGCGGAGTAATTCGGGCTCGCCCACCCACGGCTCATCGAAAGCGGCGTCCAGACCAAAGGGCCCACCGTAGTCCTTCCCGGACAGGCGAGCCTGAACCCGAAAGCGCAAACCCTCGTATTGCATGCCCTCTGCGTGAATGGTCGGATGGCGTGGATCAGGCTGCACAAGGAAGCTGAGGTGATCGCCGAGCACCATTCGTCCCGCCTGCTGGAGACGCACGAGCGAATGTTCAGGGTTTCCGACCAAGCGCAGGTCGAGGTCTTTGGTCGCTCGAGCCGCGGCCAGGCGAAGCTCAAGGACAACCCCGCCCTTAAGAATGACATCGTCGCCATACTCGCTTGAGACACGGGCCGCGAAGCGGTCCATCACAAGGCGCATTCGCAGCCGATTCTGGTTCAGCCCCCTTCCGTGCGATTCAGCCCGAAGTCGCGCCTCGAGCCCCTCCTTGAAGGCCGCTGGGGTGGAATATGCTTCACCCGGCCTCCACGCCGCGCAGAGCCTCAACGACCTCGTCCCGTAGAAACAGCCCACTCTCAATGCCTTGTCGGACCGCTTGTTCGATGAACTCGGGCGAGACGTTGGCGGCCGCGCAATCGAGAACCGTCCGAGCAGCCCCAGTGATCGGAACAGGGCCATACCAGGCACGATCGGCTGGTGGAATGTCGGCAAAGTGCAGCACCAGCCCGTCGGGCACCCGAAGGCGTCGCTTCTTCCATGAGAGAGGTGCCGTCATCTCCACTCGGTGAGGCAGCAGATCGCTCAGGTCATGCCGGGCAAGCGCCGTCTCGTGACTAAAAACACCCTCTCGGTCACTCCACAGCCAATAGACCACCAGATCTTCGTCCTCACCGGCCGGAAAGTGCACCAGTCGGTACACACCGCGGCGGACGCGTATCACCTTGCCATTGTTCAGGTATTTGTGCAGCAGCGGCGACGAGTAGCCAGCCCCGGTGGCCTGCTGGGTCGTGAAGTGCCCACCTTGCGCGGCGGCCTGCTCATACAGGAGGTCCCAGGATGGCTGGCGGATGCTCATGCACAAACCTTAACCCAAAGTGAATGAGTGTGCGATCAGGGGGCCTGTATAGCCAAGCCCTTCCCGGGCCAAAACTGGGCCAACCACCGCCACCAACCTGTTCCAAATCCACGCCAAATGCTCAACAGGCTCGACCTCAAGGAGTGGTGAAAAGCGGCGGCAATCCGTGACAATCGGCCTGCCCGGTGCGTTTTGAGTGTTTTGCATGATTGCAATTCGACTCCCGCCGCCTCTGTCACCGAGCACCATCCAGGACCTTGATGTAGTCCTGCCTGGCTGCGGGAGAAAGGTGGCTGTAGCGCATGGTCATCGCCATGTCGGCGTGGCCCAGGTACTGCTGTGACCTGCCCCCACTCTTTGGTCCAATTCCCATGAGAGTCTCTGGGTAGATATCATCATTCTGGTGGGTTTGAAATCGGGCCGCCCTCAGGGCAATTCCAGGATTCTGACGACCGGGGGTCCCGAGATGCCGAGATCAGCCCGGGCAATGAGAGCCCAAAGGGTGGATCCGTTCAGCCGCCCTCAGGGTGGATCCGATGACCCGCTCCTTGACAAGCATGGCCGTCATCCGGCGGTAGCCATAGCGGGAACCGCAGCGGCAAGCTCGTGCAGGCGCACCACGATGGCCCGTTCTTTCGGCTTCTCCACGGCCACATAGCGCTGGGTGGAGCGCTGCTGACCCACGAATCTACATGCCCGCCGCTCTGAGACCGCGAAGAAGCGCCTAAGGTGCTCCACCGCATCTCTGCGTCGCGACGGGCTCACCATTTTCCCTCGTTGAGTTCCTTGGCCATCGCCAAGTCCAACGCCTGCCGTGCTTCGCAACCCCTGGTTGCGAATGCCCACCCACGGGCTGGATAGCCCGTGGGCTACGCGACGATCTTCTTGAGCCTCACGTTCTCGTGTTCCAGCGCCTGCAGACGCCGCAGCGCGGTCTTATCCACGCCGCCGTATCTCTTGCGCCACCGGTAGAAAGTCTGCTCGGTCACGCCAAGGGCCTGGACAATCTCGCCCATGGTGGCTCCGCTTTGTTGCATCTGCTCCGCCTGGCGCAGCTTTCTCACGACCTCTTCTGGGCTGTGCTTCTTCCGTTTCATCTTGTCTCCTTATCGCTGAATATCAGCGGGTTGGGAGACTCTCAAATGAGTGGATCAGATTGTGGGGGGGAGATCAGCGGAAGTCGAACCCGAACAGTCCATACACGCCACGAGACGTTTCTCACTCATCAAGGAAGCGACAGATTCGCAGCTCTCATCTGCCATTGGTCGCCCGGGGCTGTGGCCCAACTCAGCCAGACTTCTTCGGTGTCGGGCCCAGCGAGTGGGTCGTAGATCGGTGCGGACTCTTCTGCAAGGGTGACAAGACGGCTGGTTGCCTCGATGCGGATAAAAGGGGGCGCATCGCGTGCCAGCTGGGCGAGCAAGACAAGTCCCTCGCTATCGAGAGCACGAACCATTCGTATGCCTTGCTCCAGTTGGGTGAGTGGGTCAGCGGAGAGGGCATCCTTGTGGTCGGCGTGGTCTGCATGGTGGGCTTCGTGAGGGTGATCAGTCACAGCATGCTCCACGTGGTCGTGGTCAACGTCCGGGTGACCCCCTACCTGCCCGAACGCCCAAAGCATGCCGTAGATGGCCAGGCCACATCCGATCCACTGTGCGACTCTCGCTTCGGGTCGAGGTGCTTGTCGGATAGAGATGACAGCCAGGCTCAGAAGCAGACACAGGCCTAGCAAGGCAACGATGATGGGCCCGGTGGAGTGTTCGTAGCTGGCGGCCACGCCGACCACGCTGACGAGAAGGCCCACCGCGTAGCCGATGGTCAGTCGCCGAGGGATGGAGTCAGAGAACAGGCGCCCGATGACGGCGGGAATGACGAGGTAGCTGAAGACCAACAGCACCCCCACGATACTGACGATGGCCGTGAGAATCACTCCGAAAGAGAGATAGAACAAAAGGTCCCACCAGCCGATATTCAGGTTCTCTTGTGCGGCCTGCTCGGGGTGAAAGCTGATGGTCAGAAAGCGTTGACCGACCACTGCGTGCAGCACTCCGACCAGGATGATTGCTACTGCAGCCACCGCGATCTCGGACCACTGCACCCACACGATGTTTCCCACCAAAAGGTGCTGGATTTTCTCGGCACCGTGAGGGTCCTCCGCAAGCTCGATCAGCAGCACCCCCAGGGCGGCGGTCACTGCGTAGGTGATTCCGATCAGGGCTTCCTGGGGCACCCGGTCCTCGAAGGCGCGGATCAAGGCAAAGACACCGGCTCCCAGCGTAGTGAAAACCAGGGAGAGCATCAGCGCAAAATGCTCGTCTGGTTGGTGGCCCAGGTAGACCGCATAGGTTGCGCCCAGTGCAGCCACTTGCGCCAAGGCCAGGTCCACGAAGATCACTCCTCGTTGGAGCACATGCAGCCCAAACCATCCCAGGGCGCCCATTGCCAGAATGCAGGCGACAACCGGTGCAATCATCCAGGTGAGATCGGTCACGGGTAGATCGCCTCTATGAGCTCGTCGATCAAGGCAAAGTAGTCAGTGGCTTTCGATGTACCTCCGACATCCCCTGGAAGTCGCACCAACTCGACGCCAGTTTGCTCGGCCAAAACCCGGGGGATCCGGTCGTTGTAGTAGGTGGTCACGGCGACTCGATCACATCCCGATGTCGCCATGTTGGCTGCCAGTTGATCCTTGTGGGCGGCTGAGGGAGCCACGCCGGGTCGGTCTTCGATCACGCCCACCTGTTCAATGGCAAAGCGGTCGTTGAGGTAGGCCCAACTCTGGTGATAGTAGACGACCTTCCTTCCTGGTGGGGCCCTGCCCAGCCATCCGCCGAGTCGATCCGCCAGTCCCTTTCTGGTGAGGAACTCGTGGAGCCGCCCCGCTCGGGCCAGCTTCTCCAGAGTAGGGCCCCCCATGAAGTTGACCAGGTCTGCACCGAACAGGCGCTCATAGATCGAGTTGCGCAGGGAGATGGCTGCGCGGCGATATTCTTCAGCACCATTCGGGTCCACGCGAGCCAATCCGGCGGCGATGTTGTCTGCTGCAATGGCCACATTGAGGGGATCGAGCCAGATGTGTGGATTTCCTTCGGAGTGGAGGTCGCCCTTGGCTCGTGTCAGATCGGTGGGAACGCCCAGTCTGGGTACGCCGGTGCTGGCGAGTACATGCCCTGGCTGGCCAGGGCGAATGGAGGGGTTTCCAGCGCCATCAAGCAGCCGTTCCGACCACAACTCCAGGCTCAGTCCGTTTTCGACGTAGAGGTCTGCGTTTCCCACCTTGGCCATGAGCGCGGGCGTGGGTGAAAGGAAATGCGGGTCCTCGGTGCCCTTGGCCAGTACGACCACCTCGGCGCCAGGGGCCAGTCGTGAGGTGATGTCGCCCAGCCAGGGGAGGGTGGTCACAACAGTCAAGGCGTGGGCAGGCAGTGACCAGCCCAGGAGAACGGCTGCTGTGAGGATGGAGAGTATTCTCATCGGTTCACCCAATAGGGTTCGATGGGGTGAGACCCCCAGACAAAGGTGAGTTGTCCATCGATTCGAATTTGATCGCCGTCCGTAAACGTTGCCACCCGGACCCGCAGGAATTCGGATGTGTAGTAGGAGAGAGTGCCCCCGTAGCGCATGTCGTCTGCCATGCCGTCCACTCGAACCCCCAGGTAGAGGGGGCGGGTGGGTTGGACTTGGAGGGTCCCGACCCAGCCAGGAAGTCCGGCGTTGGAGCCACCATGAGCGCCTTCGCGTAGGACCTCTCCGATCAACACGACGCTGCGCCAGGAGTCTCCGCGCCAGCGAAACAACAGGTCGGCTCCCTCGAGCCGGTGGGATCCAAGGCCCATTGCGGATGCGCCAAGTCCCAATTCGAATGACCCAAACTCGTCGAAGAATTCTGCGCGTCCCAGCCAGCCCGGTGCGGGATCGGCCTGGTTCGGGTCGAACAAGGCACCTGATACGAGACCACCTTGCAGGGTGAGGGCTTTGTCCCACGGGTTGTGCGCCCGGTAGCTCATGACAGCACCTACATCGGATACGCCGTGGTCTCCTATCAGCGTGGCGAAGGGCAATGGCATGTCAGGCCAGGGCCAGTCGTGCGGGTGCATGCGGTTGGTCAAACCAAAGGGCAGGAGCTGCTGGCCGACGCGAGCGGAGAGGTGCGCGGGCAGTGCCACCAGGTCGATGTAGACTTCTTCTGGTGATGTGCTGAACCCCTCGTGGTCGTCCTCGGTGTCTGTAGGGGTTTCTTCATCGTGGTCGTGGTGGTCGTGTCCGTCTCCGAGAACCAGTGGGTCGTGTTGTTCTATGGCGATGACAGCCACTGCCTTCGCAAAGGGGTCGACGTCGGCTCGCACATCGAGCTCGAGACTTCGAACCCAGGGTGTTGAGGTCGGGTTGAGCGCACCGTCGTGCAGTCCCGCCGAGTAAAGAACATCCCCAAAGGCGGTGATGCTCGGGTTGAATGCATTGACAACGGGTGTCGCTGTCTCGGAGGCTGACGCAGCCGGTGCTTCAGCCAAGAATGCATCCACCTCGGCTTGAATGTCCGCGTCTGGTTGGCTGGTTTCTGATTCGCTTGGGGGTGGAGTGTCCGGTGGGTCCGGAGGCTCCTCGGCCAATGCAATCCCTATCGGAGAGAGCACGACCCAGAGGTTTGTTGAAAACAAGGTGAATCCTCACTGAGTGAAGTGACAGTTGGCAAACCACGCCAGGGGCCAGTCAGGCCGCGGCGCAGTTGGGCTGAACTCAGGAGGCGATGGGCGGTGAGGTTTTCGGAGCGTAGTGGAGAGGGTCGCCCCGAGGCGGAGACGCGATTCCGATAGTTGAAACGTGTGAACGGTCGAGGGTCGCTACCGTGGATGTGGACACAGAAACCTCGGAGGCTTCGAATACGACGAGCTCGAAAATGCAGCCATGGTCGTGTGCGGGGTCCAGTGATCCTGCATGGAGAGCCGGGCCTGGTGTCTCTGCGACCGTGGCATCCGCATCAACTTGTGCCGTTTCTACGACCTCTCCGTGCTCTGCACAGACCACGTGCTCGATGACGATCTTGTGGACCATCGAACTGAACGAAGCACCCACCCACGCCACCAGACCCACCACCAGGCTGATCTGCAAAACAAGGGGACGGCTGCCATTCATGAGGAAATTATCCCTGACCTGATCCTGCGCGTCAACATCTCCCTGAAACAACAAGTGCGCTGGGACAGAGGTGTGTGCCCCACCAGGCCCTGGTGCGCTCCCTGGGCGTGGCAGACAGTCTGATCCGACTTCTCCCTCACATGATCAGCGTGGCTGACAACGCCGTGGGGGATGCCGTGCTGTTGCATGCTCTCACCTTCGGGCGTCTTTGGCGGGAAGTGGAGCGGAGGGCAGGGAAGTGAGTGCACCCATTGCCATCGGGTGTAGAGAAGTGGGGCCATGACCCAGAAGGCGGTGGTTCACTTGTTTCGGGGAACTAATGGCTGGTGTCTCGCTACGGCGTAGCCTGGATGGAACGGAGCCTGGATGCTGACATCTGGAAGCCCGGGGTAGAGCCCCGCCGCCTCCTATTACTCAGCCCCCATGACCTCAAGCTTCCACTTGCGAAGGAAATACTGCCACTTGTAGATGCTCTCACTCTCTGACCGGAACTCGAAGACCTCGTCTTTGACCCGGAAAAAGAACTTGTCACCCAGCTCAATGGAGAAGGCATGCAGGTCCTCCAGGGAGGCCTGAAAAGTGACCTCCCCGTCTTCCGTCACCGATAGACCCGCCTTCCCCAAGGTGATCTCTCCTTTGCAACGCACAGTCGGTTTGCCTCCCTTTGGCCAGAATCGAAGCTCTACCTCCGGGGCCCTGAGAGCAGATCCGCAAGCCTCGTAGTCTTCCCTGTCCATGACAGGAGGCTGTCCCAGCCCCTCGGCAATTGCCTGTGAAGCCGCCCACACAGTGGTCTCGATGCTTCCGGTCAGCTTGCACTCCACGTCGATCTCCAAGCTTGCACCGCACTGCTCACAGGTGACCTGGTTTCCATTTCCGGGCTCAACCTGAAGCCCCTCGTTTGCGAGGCACACCGGACAGGCCCAGAGAAAGCGGGGCAGCCCATGGGCCATCTTCCAACCCCATGCCCAACTTGATCTGTCCTTGATGTGTGCGGTGCAATCGAGCCGACTCTGAACCTCTGCTGTCAGCTCCTCGACGGTCATGTCATCGGAATAATTGTATGGCCCGTCGAATTGAACCTCGACCGGGATCATCCGGGGGAATCGAGCCCATCTCGGCTGGTACAGGAAGGCAGAATTGGAAACCGCGTATACAACCGTCGGGTTCATTCTCTTGATCAGCCGGCCAATGCCCGGCAGGATTTTCTGTGTCCTGCCATTCGACGTGCGCGTTCCCTCTGGGAAAATCAACACCACGAAGCCCTGGTCATAGAGCTCCTGCAACTTCTCCATGGCTTTTGGGTCCCTGGAATATTTGGCCTTTGGAAAGCAACCCAGCGCCTTTAGAAAGCTCCCGAGAAAGGGAGCCTTCAGCATCTGGGCGCTTCCCATGGGACACACCGGGCGGTACAGCCGCTCCGCCAACCAGAGCGGATCAAAGGTGTGCGCGTGGTTGGACAACAGGAGGTAGGGTTCCTTTTTGGGCAGGTTTTCCGTTCCGCTTGACCGCACACGGAAGAAGGTCAATCGGCCCAGGGCAAAGGCACACCACACGATTCTGTAGAGCAGCCAGTTCCAGAAGGGAAGTCCGTAGAAGATCCTGCCTTGCTGGTTCAGTGGGTGTTGCATCAGAGAGCGTGGGGGAGTGCCGGTGAAGCGCAGGTGCTGCGCGGGAGGAGTCTACCAGTCGGTGATCCGGTAATCCTTGAGGAATTGCCCCCAGATGTGCGTGCCCGCATTGAGGCCGCTGAAGATGGGGTCGAGGATTCGAGCTGCGCCGTCCACGATGTCCAGGGGTGGATGAAAGTTGTGCATCTCGCGCTTCATTTCGGCATGCTCGATGGGATCTTCATCGGTCACCCACCCGGTGTCCACGCTGTTCATGTGTATGCCGTGCTCCACGTAGTCGGCGGCCGAGGTCCTGGTCATCATGTTCAGGGAGGCCTTCGCCATGTTCGTGTGTGGGTGCTTGTCGCTCTTGTAGGTCCGGTAGAACTGGCCTTCCATGGCGCTCACATTGACGATGTGCTTGTCGGCCGTTGGAACGGCCATCATCAGCGGCTTCAACCGCGCGTTCAATACAAACGGAGCCACCGCGTTGACGAGGTGGACTTCCAGCAACTCGACGGTGGACACCTGGTGCATCTGCAGCCGCCAGCTGTTCATCTTTCGCAGATCCACCTGCTGCAGGTCCGCATCAAGCCTGTCCCTGGGGAACAGGGCCGTTGGATCCAGGTGGTCTTCCTCTGTCAGCGCAACCTGGGACAGCGCAGCGGACGGCATCGATGCAGCAGTGCGTCTGGAAGCCACCAGCGCTCGGCTCTCATCACCCAAGCCGATGGCCAGCTCCTTGTCCATCATGTGCTGGTAGAAGCCCGGCGGTCTTCTCACGGTCTGGCACGCATTGTTGATCAGGAAGTCCAGGCGGTGGTTCTCCTCCAGGATCTGCGCACACAACTCCTCGACGCTCGGCGTGTGCCTCAGGTCGACCCCGTGAATCTTCAGCCTGTGGCCCCACTCTGGGAAGTCCTCTTCCCTGGCGTAGCGAGCAGCCGCATCGACGGGGAACCGCGTAATGCAGATGACCTCGGCACCGGCCCGAAGCAGCAGGATCGCAGCCTGGTAGCCAATCTTCACCCGACTGCCGGTGAGGAGCGCGACGCGACCTTCCAGGTCCGCTGTCTGGTTGCGCTTCTCGTAGTTCAAATCACCGCAGGACGAACAAAGCTGGTCGTAAAAGAAGTGAATCTCGGTGTAGCGGGCACGGCAGGTGTAGCAGACGCGCTCCTCGCTCACATGGCCGAGGGGTGTCCGGTCGGCCTCCGACTCACCCGACCGTCGGGGGGTTTGAAAGATGGGGTTTTCTCGGAGTTGTCGGATTCCGGCACGACTCAGCAACGCCCGGTCCGCATCTCGGCGCTCGTTCTTTTCACGGCGCAGGTGCGTGCGTGCGAGCTTACGACGGTCCGACTTGTCCGGCCTGCTCACGCGACCCGCAGCCGTGAGCAAGCTCTGCCGAAGACCCGGCTCCAGCACAGCGAGCAAGCCCCGATCCTCCACGATGGCCTCGAGCAGGGCCGTGGCCTCTTCTACCTGGCGTGTCACATCCACCCCTCCCCTCTATTACGTCCTGCCCGCTCCAATGACTTCAACCCCCACGCAGCGAGGTACCTGGCTTCAAGTTCTCCCGGCTCACAACTTCCGAGTGGGGCAGGGCTATGCCAGCTGCTCGCGTAGGACGGCGATCTCGCGCAGCCTGCTCGTGGCCATGTGGACGGCCTGGGTCGCTTCCCGGTAGCGTGCGACCGCATCGACAAGTTGCTCATGTCGCCCGGTTCCAGTGCAAGGCATCGGAAGCAGCACGTCTCTAAGGGCCCCCGTCTTCACTCTGTTGTGTGAGGCCGATGTACCGGTTCCAAGGTTTCGGAGCTGTTCTTGAACCGGCGGCGAGAGGAGGAGGTAGGCCAGCAGGTAGGGATCGACTCCTGGGCGCGGGTGCAGCTCGTTCACGACTTGCGGTGGTAGTACCAGTGGATCTCGGTGGGCATTGTTTCTCCGTGAGGGTGGTTCCGCATAACCCCTGCCGGCCTTGCCCCACGCGAACACTTGCCATAGGCACTCGGGAACCTCACGCGAACCCGTTTGCGGTCCGGACAGAACATGGCCTTTCCAGACGCTGACCTTCTCGTGGATGCGTACGAGAATCCCTCCACCCGACCGGGCTACGAGGCGCTCGTGGTCGAGGCGCTGCTGGACGCTGACAAGCGGCGGGAGCTCAATGCGTTCTACAACCGGCTCAATCACCTCGCCATGACCATGTTCCAGGTGCTCTACACCCACCTCTTTCGAGAGCGACATGTGGAACTCGAACCCTGCACCTGGACGGTCAATGCCCTGGGTACAAGGGTTGAGTTTCCGCTGCGAGCCGAGAGCTTGTGGCTGGACTGGTCCCTGGCCGTCGACTTCCTCGGACACGACATGGAGGTCAAGGAGTTCTATCTTCAGGTGATCGAGTCGAGATTCCGGCCGCGGACCTTTCTGGATGTAGGCGGAAACTACGGCACCCACTCGATCTTCTTTCTCTGCCAGGGGGTGGACACGGTCACCTTTGAGCCCAACCCGGTATGTGTTTCCTCCTTTCAAGCGCTCCTGGCGCTCAACGGGCTGCAGGGGGACATCGTAGAGGCGGCCGTGGGCGCCGAGGCAGCCACCGCTATCCTGTCCTTTCCAAAGCGCGAAACCTGGCTGGGGAGCATCGCCTTGGGGGCAGAAGGGGCTGGTTCCCACCCGGACTTGGAGGCGGTGGACGTGCCGGTTGTGACCCTGGACCAGGTCGTGCAGGAGAGAGGGCTTCAGCCCGAGCTGGTGAAGATCGACACGGAGGGGTTCGAGCTGCAAGTGGTTCTTGGGGCCAGGGAAACCCTGAAGACCTGCCGGCCCATGGTGTTGTTCGAATGCAACACGGCCCCCGAGCGCATGCCCCTGCTGGAAGCATTCAAGTCGCTGGACTTTGGCATCTACCGGCTGAACGCAGCGCTCTTCGAGGCCCCCGAAGAGTTGAGCGACACAGAGTTTCTTGCCGATGAGAAGACCAACTTCATGGTGCTGCACTCCCAGCACCCCATGCTCCGGCAGGGGTGAGACGCCCGGCTACTTCTCCTCGCTCCCCTCCTCTTGAATGCGCCTCGCAGCAGCATGTACCGCCATGCGAATCCTCGGATAGGTACAGCACCGGCAGAGGTTGCCTGAAAGTGCTGCATCAATCTCCGCGTCACTGGGTTCGGGGATCGTTCGAAGCAAGGCGACGGTGCTCATGATCTGTCCAGACTGGCAGTAGCCGCACTGGGGCACCGAGTGCTCCATCCACGCCTCCTGGACCGGATGGAGCCCTTCCCCCAGGCCCTCGATGGTCGTGATCTTGCGGCCCTCGACAACCATGACCGGCGTGACACAGGATCGAATCGGCATGTTGTCCACGTGGACCGTACAGGCACCGCACTGGGCCATGCCACACCCGAATTTCGTCCCGGTCAGGTCCAGGTGGTCCCGGAGAACCCACAAGAGCGGCGTGCTTCCATCCACCTCGACCTCGAGATCGGTGCCGTTGACAATTAGTTTCATTCCCCCTCCTCTTGCAGGGCGTTGCCAATGGGCAAGGTCCGGATTCGCTTGCCCGTCGCTGCAAAGATTGCGTTGCACAGGGCGGGGGCAGCAGGGGGCAGGCCAATCTCGCCAATGCCACCCACCGGGGCCCCAGGTGTCGCAACAATGTGGACCTCGACCTCCGGTGCCTGGGACATTCGAAGCAGCGGGTAGTCGTGGAAGTTGCTCTGTACCACCCGCCCCTTCTCGAGGGAGAGCTTTCCTCCCAGAGCCGTGGAGAGACCGTGCAGGGCGCCGCCCATGATCTGCGCCTTGACGATGTCCGGATTGACGACGCGCCCACAGTCCACGGCAGCGGTCACTTTGTGGATCTTCAGTCCCTTCTCGCCCAGGGAGATCTCGACGACCTCAGCACAGATCGAGCCAAAACACTTGTGTAGCGCCACCCCCTGGTAGCGACCCTCCCCCGGGGTGCCCGCATGCTTTATTGCTGTGTCCAGCACCGTGCGAAAGCGAGGGTGATCTTTCGAGATCAGTCGCCGCCGCAGAGCCACCGGATCCTGGCCCAGGGCGTGCGCGAGCTCGTCGAGCATGCTCTCCAGGAAGAAGGCGTTGTGGGAGTGTCCCACGGAGCGCCAGAATCCAATGGGAACCGGCAGCTCCACCGGCACGTGGTCCACCAGCACATTGTCGAAGACATAGGGGCTGGACTCCAGCATTCCCTCCATGGGGAACTTCGCGACCACCGGTACGCCACGCAAGAACTTCGGAATCATGCGGAAGACGATGTTCGGCCCGCACAACCGAAAGTGCACCGCCCCGACCTGTCCATCCGCCACCGTGGCCCGCATCCGCGCGGCGAAGGCCGGGCGATAAAAGCCATGCTGGAAGGTCTCTTCCCGGGTCCAGGTCAGCTGGACAGGGGCATCGATCCGCGTGGCGATCCGCACTGCCTGGCCCACAAAATCGGAGTTCGCGCGTCGCCCGAATCCACCACCGAGCAATGTGGTGTGGACAAACACCTGCTCCGGGTCCAACCCGGTGATCTCGGCCGCGGTGCTCTTGGAATCGGACTGGGCCTGGGTGCCCGTCCAAATGTCGCATCGATCCGCACCCAACTGCACCGTGCAGTTCATGGGCTCCATCGTGGCGTGGTCCAGGTAGGGCACCTCGTACTGCACATCAATCTCGGCGCTTTCCAGGAGCTTTCGGGCCTTGCCCTCCTTTCGCCCGGCCCTGGCCCTCACCGCCAGGTCCAGGCCCTCACGAAGAGTCTTGGAGATCCCTTCGGAGTTCAGTTCAGCGTTTTCCCCCTCCTCCCAGGAGATCTTCAACGCGGCCACCCCCTGCCGGGCCGGCCACCAGGTGTCAGCAACCACCGCGACAAAGTCATCAAAGACCAGCACCTCGCGCACACCCCCAATCGCCCGGGCGCCAGCGTCTTCCACGCTTCCGACCCTTCCGCCGAACACCGGACAGGCCACCGTGCAGGCCCGCAGCATGCCGGGAATGCGCACATCGATCCCGAACTCGGCACCGCCATCGACCTTGGACAGCAGATCCGTCCGGGGAATGGGCTTGCCAATGAGCCGAAACTGGTCCTGGCCCTTGAGCGCCAGCTTGCCGGGGGCCTTCAAGCGAGCCGCCTCTTCCACCAGGTCACCGTACGCAGCTTCGTGGCCGTCCGGATGGCGGACCACGCTGTCCCGGGTGGTGCATTCAGCGGGATCCACCTGCCACCGGGCTGCTGCAGCGGCCACCAGCATCCAACGGGCTGCTGCGCCTGCCCTGCGCATGGGCTCACCCCAGTACTTCACGGTGTTCGAGCCACCGGTAATCATCACCTTGTCTCCCGGCCCAAGGGGGCGCCGGTAGGCAGGGTCCTCCGGGCCATGCTCGGCGCACACCCGAGACCAGTCGGCGTCCAGCTCGTCGGCGACCATCTGGGGCAACGCCGTGTTGATCCCCTGGCCCATTTCGCTGGAGGGAAGAAAAACCGTCACGTCGCCATCTTTCGTGATGGCAAGAAAGGCGTTGAGGTGGCGGGATGCCTCCTCCGTCTCAGTGCAGCCGAACGTCGATCTCGGCGGAAGGGCCACCCCCACTACAAGGACGCCGAGTCCAGCAATGAAGCCGCGACGAGAGACGTTGACAGGCATCCAATCGCACTCCGGCCAAGAGGGGGAAGGAGATTATAGGGAGGCGACAGTCAACAAAGCGTCAGAGCGGCCGGTATTCTGGAAATCGGCAGCAGACCGCCCCAACCCCCGCCTATGGTTCCCCCGTGAGACTCTTCCTACTGGCCACTCTCGCGAGCCTGTTCGCCTGCGCGGGCATCGGCGACTCCACAAAGGACGGCTCGGATCTGGACAGTGCGGATCTGGACAGTGCAGATCCCGAGCCCTCTCCCTGGGAGGCGCCCGAATACTCGGGAGAGGACTGCCCCACGCTGGAGGATGGGGTCAACAGCGGATTTGATTCTGCGGGCAACGACCGGGACCTGCTCCTGGTCCTTCCGGACGAGCCAAACGGCGCTCCGGTCCTTTTCGCCTGGCACTGGCTCGGGGGGACTGCAAGCGAAATCGTCGGGTGGGTGGGGTATGACGACCTTGCTCGCGACGAGGGAGTCATCATCGTGGCCCCCGAGTCGGACGGCAATGACTACGAGTGGCACAGCTGGGACCGTCCACGGAACAACCCGGATCTCGTTTTCTTCGACGACCTGGTGTCCTGCCTGCATTCGCAGTTCGACGTGGATCTCTCCCGCATCTACTCCACGGGCATGAGCGCTGGTGGCCTGTGGACCTCGTACCTCACGACCTGGCGATCCAATGTGCTTGCCGCCACCGCACCGCTCTCGGGAGGCGTGAACACCTCCTACTATGAGTCCCCGGAGATGCCCATTCCCGTTCTCCTGACCTGGGGCGGGCCGTCAGACACCTACGGAGGCTACTCCTTCCACACGGCCAACCTCGAGTTTTCCGAGTCGTTGCGCGGTGACGGCCACTTCGTGGCGGAATGTGAGCACACCGGGGGACACACCATCCCGCAGCGGGCCGCGAAGTTCACCTGGGAGTTCTTGGCGGACCACCCCAAGGGACTGGAACAGGAGCCCTACGAAACGGGCCCGCCATCGGAGCTTCCCAACTACTGCCGGTTGCCCGAGTAGCCCATCCAGGGCCACATACCGGCCGAAAGCGCCCCCTCCCCGGGTAAGATGGGACATGGACAAGCAGGCGCTCCAAGACATGCTCGAGAAGCTGCGGTCCGAGTTTCGGGACCCGGACGACGTGGATGCAAGCACCCGGCATCTCCTGGTTCGCCTGCATGAGGACATCGAGGTGCTGCTGGAACTCTCCAGCGAGGCCGAACCCGAGCACCACGCCCAGGTGGAGTCCGGCTTGCGTGCTTCGGTCCAGAGGTTTGAGGAAACACACCCCTCCCTGACCGCTTCCATGAACCGCGTCCTGGACCTGCTGGTCAGCATCGGTCTCTGACCCGCGACATTTCCTTCACCCAACCTGAAGCCCGAACCCTCCATTCGGGTTACTGCGGCGGGGTCCTGTCGGTTCTCCCCACATCGTGTGTGGAAGATGCCGCACAGGTAAATCAAAAAAGAAGAGAAAAGACAATGGCTGAAGGTACAATCAAGCGTCTCACCGACCGCGGTTTCGGGTTCATCGAAACCGGCGACAGCAAAGACATGTTTTTCCACATGTCCAACCTTGAGGACGTCCAATGGGACGACCTCCGAGAGGGCCAGAAGGTCAGCTTTGACATTGGCGAAGGACCCAAGGGTCCCCGAGCCGAGCGAGTACGCATCGCATAGGACGCTTCGCGCTCCTGATTCCCTGAAAGGGGGGCGATTCGTCGTCCCCCTTTCTTGATCCTGCGTTGTCGGTTGGATGACCCCCTGTTCCGAAGCCCAAGCGTTCTTCTCTTCCTGTTCTGCCTCGTTTCGTGCGGCGGCAACGACGCGAACGAGCACCTTTGGCGCGGAACCGCTTGCAACCTGGGTGCCGCGCACTGGCGAACCGGTCTACATGTTCATGTCGACCGTGGCGCGTCATGAGCCGCTTGGGCCGCTTCACGAGCGTTCGGACTACGTTCAACTGACCTGGCCATCGGGAGTACACCGGCGCCGCTAGCACCCAGTCACCGTTCACGGTGCATGAACGCGCGGATACCGTCTCCACCACACCCCCTGGAGACACGAATGTACCCCTACCCCACTCGAATTCTCTTCTGCATGGGCCTCGCAGCCTTTGCCACCAGCTGCCGGACCGTGGATGACGGCGAGATCGAAGTCGACGCCGATACCGGCAGCTCTCCCGAACAAGACCCAGACGGGGAACGGCCCCACCGGGACGAGGGCGGCGATGTCGACACAGACCACGGCGCCGACACGGGACAGGACGAGGACCCCTCCACAGACGCGGACAACGCGGTCGTGGAGTGGGTGGACCTGCCCACCCAGCTCGGGTGCAACGAGACCTACGTGGCCTCCGTGAAGATGCGCAACACCGGCCAGTCCACCTGGACCCGGGAGGCCGGGTTCAAGCTCGGGGCCGTCGGCGACAGCGACTCCCTCTACGGTGCAGATACTCGGGTGTGGCTCTCAGAGGCCCTGTCCATCCGTCCCGGGGAGAGCCACATTTTCGACTTCCTGCTGACCGCGCCCCAGGCGGAAGCTACCTACCTGACGGACTGGCAGATGGTCCACGAGTCCACGCGTTGGTTCGGCGAGACTACCTCCGAGGCGGTGACGGTCCACTGCATCACGGAGCAGACCTTCTGTGACCCCCTGACGCATCCGGGACAGGAGGCGGGATTCTCTGACAAGAGCGTTCGGGGCGGGTCGTTTTCCGCAGCGGGCTGGCAGACCACGGGCGAGGACGACCAGCTGGTCCTGGCCATGGCGGCTCCACTCTCAGGCAGTGCCACCCTTGAGATTGACGTGACAAACTTCGATCCGGCCTCCCAGTACGCGGGCCCAAAGCACCAGGTGATCAACATGTACACCTCGGACAACGGCTCCCAGGACGTGTTCGAGTCCAACGAGGCCTGGTGGAACATCCGCACCGGCACGAACTACGGATCCGGGTTCAAGCTTCTCGCTGCCCCCAACGGGGGGGACACCCGGGACGAGGCACGGCTGATTCCAAACGCCAGCTGGAATCCCGCCGACACCCACACCTTCGCAGTGGAATGGGACGCCTCCAACATCGACCTGTACCTGGATGGCACCCACCTGGAGACCCTCCCGTTCCAGGGTCGAGTTCAGCCGCTCCAGCACATCTTCATCGGCACGGACAACGTGTACGACGGCCAGGTCGGCCCCATCTACTCGAACCTCTGCGTGACCCAGCGCCCCTGATCGGCGTGGTTACTCCCCGTCGGGTGTCCTACTTCTGCATGCAGACAACGTTGTACTCCACACTGGCCTGGGTCCTGTCAATGAGCGCGTGCTCGTCGGCCACACTGGCCCAGGAAGCACCGGCAGTCGCAGACTACGCCTGGCTTGCAGAAATGGAGGCACCCCTTCCCTCCACCGTGCCCCTCTCAGAGCGCTTTCCCGCCCCCGCCGGATTTGAGCGAGTGGAGGTCCCCGCCGGGTCCTTTTCCGCCTGGCTCCGAGATCTCCCAGTCCGAACGGATCGAACGCAGGTCTTGTCCTACCAGGGAGAGCGCCTGGCCCGCCCCAGCGCAGCGGTCTTGCTCGTGGATGTAGGCAGCCGGGACCTGATGCAGTGTGCTGACTCCATCCTGCGCCTGCACGCGGAGTACCTGTGGTCGAACGGCCGATCCCAGGAGGCGGCCTACCGATTCACCAGCGGTGACGAGACCCGCTGGGCGGACTGGACCCAGGGCGAACGCTTTGTCATCCGGGGCAACCAGGTGGAACGAAAGAGCGGGGCAGAACGGCCCTCCGACCACGAGAGCTACCGTGTGTGGTTGGACCTGGTCTTCACCTACGCAGGCACCACATCCCTTGCCCGGGACACCCCCTCCCCTCCTCAAACCGTCCCGGTTGCAGCCGGTGACTTCTACGTGGACCCGGGCTTCCCCGGCCACGCCGTCCTGGTCCTGGATGTGGTGGAGCAGGGCACAAAGCGGCTGGGCCTCATTGGCCAGGGCTTCATGCCAGCGGAGGAGATCCACGTGTTGAAGTCCGAGCAGGCCGTCGACGGCACCTGGTTCCCCTTGCCGGACGCGTCTCAACCCTCCCTGGCCACGCCTTCCTGGCGACCGTTCCATGCCACAGCGCGGCGGCGGTTTCCGTAACCGGGCACCACCTCGGGCTATCCGAGATCAGGGGCGACGTGACAGGATGTCAGGGTGAGCCAACTCGACTTATGTGCCTGCGCCGTGAACTTGGAAACGGGGGAGGTAGCGGGGGACAACCACCACGCACAGCTTCGCCCCCGTGAGGCGCAATTGCTGGCCTGGTTGTCCTCTCGCCCGGGAGAAGACCTCTCCCGGGACGAGATTCACCTGGCGGTCTGGAAGAAGCCTCGAGAAGGACGCGTGTTGGACGTCACCGTGCGCCTCCTTCGACAGAAAGTAGAAGCTGACCCTTCCCGACCGGACCACATCCTGACCGTCCACGGCGTGGGATACCGGTTTGAAGGACAGGCGCCTGCCTCCTCCTCCAAGAAGACCCCCTTGCTTGTGGAACCACCCGACCGATTCTTCGGGCGTAGGCAGACCCTTCGTGATCTGGGGGATGCACTGGCCTCTCCCGGAACGGTCCTGCTACTGCGAGGCCCCGGTGGCATGGGAAAGAGCCGGCTGGCCAAGCGGTGTCTGCGGGAGCATGTCGGCCGGAACAAGGGCTGGTTTGTGGACCTCGCTGATTGCGGAACCCGGGTCGAAATCCAGCACAAGGTCGCAAGCGCCCTGGGAGTCATGGATGAGAACGCCCTGGGGGAAAGGCTCGGCTCCTTGGGGGCGATCGTGGTGGTACTGGACAACGTCGAGCGAATCTCGGAGGAGGTCGTCGACCTGTTGTCCTCCTGGCGGCACCGGGCTCCAGAAGCTTGTTGGCTCATGACCAGTCGAGCGCCCCTCGGCCTCGAAGACGTCGTCGAGGTGGAGTTGCCGGCGCTCACCACAGAAGAGGGCGTGGAGCTCATGTTGGACCGGGCCCGTGCCCGGGCTGCGAGTTGGAAGCCAGGGCCCGGTGAGGCCGCGGTCCTTCGCACCCTGGCAGCCTGGTTGGATGGACTGCCACTGGCCCTGGAGATGGCCGGCAGCCAACTCCCCACCCTGGGGATCGAAGGGATTCGCACCCGGGTGCGCGCTGGAGAGGCCGCGTCGGACCGCAAGGATCTCCCGGAGCGGCACCGCTCCCTGGATCGCACCATTTCCTGGTCCTGGGAGTCCCTGTCTGCCGATGCACGGGCGGTCTTGCGTGCAGCCGGCCTGGTGCGAAGCACGCTCAACCTGGAGTGCGTTGCCGCCCTGGTGGAAGCCGAAACCGACCCCGGCCGGGTACGGGACGCGCTGGACGAGCTTGCCCGGTCCTCGCTCCTCAAAGAGCGCCCGGAGATGCCCGGCCACTACAGGATGTACGAGGGAGTTCGACAGTGGGTTCGCAGCCGGGAAGGAGCGCACCCGGACGATGAGTTGCTCCGGGAGCGCCACGCTCGTTGGGCCCTGGGCACAGCCTCCAGCCTGTCCGAGGGACTGGTGGGCCCGTCAGCCACCCTCACCCGAGCACAGCTGCGAGAGCTGGTGCAGGATCTCCTGGATGCGTCTCGTTGGTTCGAGGACTCCCACCCCGGGTCCGCTGCCACATGCTGCTACCTGGTCCACCAGGGGCTTCATCGCCGGGGCCCCTTTCCGCTGCAGCGTTTCGTTCTGGAGCAGGGCATCCTCCTGGCAGGCAATGCGGGGAACCAGGTCCTGGAGGCTCGCTGCAGGGTCGCCCTGGGAGAGGCCATCAGCCAGTCTGGGAAGCGCCACGAAGGGGGGGAAATGCTGGAGCAGGGGCTGGCGGCCGCGAGGAAGTTGAACGCACCGGATCTCCTGGCCGAGGCCGCGCTCTCCTGCGGAAGACACCAGGACGGAGAGGAGCACCTGGAAGGCGCCGAGCAGATTCTGCTGGAGGGGCTGCAGGCAGCGACAGAAGACAAGGCCCTGCGCTGTGCCCTTCGGGTCGCCCTGGCCCAGGTCCGCAGGCAGCTGGGAAAGTGGGAAGAAGCCGAGGCCCACCTGGATGCTGGACTGATCGAGGCCCGTGCCTGTGAAGATGCGGAGCTGGAGGCCGAGGTTCGCTCTGCCCAGGCACTTCTGCGCAGTGAAAAGGGCGACAGCCCCTCAGGCCACGCGTTGTTTCAACAAGCGCTCTCCCTGTTTCGTGCTGTGGGAAATCCAATGGCGGAAGCAGCCATTCTCGGGGAGTTGGGAAAAATGGCCTGGCGCGAGGGCAAGCGCGCTGCTGCCCTGGACCAGTTTGGCGAGGTGCGTACCCTGGCTCTCAGAATCGGTGCTCTGGACAGCCAGGTGATCTCGCTGAGAGACCGGGGCGGCCTACTCGCCGAAATGGAGCAGTTTGAACTGGCAGACACCGAGTGGCGGAAGGCCCTGCAAATCGCTGAAAGCCTGGGTCGACCCCGGCTGGAGGGCCTGGTACGGCTGGAACGCGGTGTCCTGGCCCAGCAACGAGGCAAGTTCGACACGGCACGCCGGGAGCTCGAGCGCGCTGCCACCTGCTGGACAGAGGGTTCCGCACGAATTCGGGCTGTGGCACACCTCGCAGCCGTCCATGCGGAGCAGGGAGAGGAGGCGTCCGCGGAAGCCCTGATTCACGAAGCCCGAGAAGGCTGTGGGAATCACCCGCACCAGGCCGGCCTGGTGGACCTGCTGGAAGGCGTCCTGCTTCTTCATCGAGCCGACCCCCTGCATCGCAGGGAGGGGTTGGTGCAAGCCCAGGAGCGCCTCCAGGCTGCTTCCGATCCCATGTCGGGCGAAGCCCTCAAAGCAGCGGCACGCATTCTAAGGAGAGCCATTCGGGACGCGACAGACGAGGGACCCAAATGAGCCTTCCACCCCTGGGTCAGATGCGCCTGGGCGAGGTCCTCGCGGACCTGGTTCGCGGGCGGCTGATCCCGCAGGGGGCGGAGGAGCAGACGCTCTCCACCCAGGAGACTGCGCTCTTGCGGTACCTGGGCGACCGCGCCGGACTTGTTGTGTCCCGGGAGGATCTCTTCCGGGACGTATGGGGCTACAGCGAGCGAGTGGTCAGCCGGGCCCTGGACACCACCGTCTCCCGGCTGCGACGCACTCTGGCGGATGCTGGGGCCACCGGGGTCCTCCACTCGGTCCGCGGCGAGGGATATCTCCTCCTGGTTCCAGGCTCGCCCCACACCCCTGAGATCGATGCACCCCACCCTGATTTTCTGCTACACCTCGAACGAGGTGCACGCATCTTGAGCCTGGTAGGAACTCCTGTCTCCCCCGGTGTACTCCTGGGTTGCCTCTCTTCCCTTCCCGCCGGCCAACCCGTCCGTCATGCTCACAAAGGGCAGGGAATCCTGGGCCTCTACGGAGATGGAGAGAGTGAAGAAGCCGTGCTGGATCGACTGTCCAACTGTGCCGGCGATCACTGGCTCGTCCTTTCGGAGGTGGGGCCCCAGGCCGCCCCCCTGGTGGCTCGGTGGGTGGGAGGCCTCCCCGGACTGCGGATAGTGCTCACCAGCGACCAACCCCTGGACATTGCTGGTGAGCACCTGGTCCGGCCCTAGGGCCAGACCACCCGCATCACGTTGCTTCGCTCGGAGTTGTTTCTTTCGGAACCCCGCGCGAGACCGCTCACCATGAAGTACAGCTCCTCTCCGGTGGAGGGGCGCCAGCCCGACGTGGGATGAAACGGGCTCTGCTTGATGTGGTCCCCCGCTACAGACAATCTGTTCTTGCAGGTCTGTCCCGGCCGCATCCACTCCCACGTAGCGGCATACCAGGTGCCGCCCAGGTGGCCGAGGTCAGGGACCCAGACGAAGACCCAGGGATTGGCTGCAACCTCCACGTCTCCACCAATGACCCGGATGTCCCAGGTGCTGGCCTTGTCGTGGTGCAGGCAGATTTGATCGCTGCTCACCGAAACCGACGAGAGGTTGGATGTGGCGGTCCAACTGGACACGTCTGTATGGAGCCACACCGCCTGTCCCATGGACAGGGCGGGCGGGTAGACCGCCTCCGGCGCATGAATCTTGATGGACTGGACCTCCACCGTGCCGAATCCGGCTCTCGGATCGAACCGGAGGTCCCGGATGGTCCCGTTCCATTCGCCGTGACCGGCAAGATTGAAGACATAGCGGTGCCACTGCTCATCCTCGAAGAGACGGAACTTCCGGGAGCGACTTTCCGCGTACTCGCCGTCCTGGTTTCGCTTCCAGAAGAGCTGTCCCACGCTGGGGCCGCCGGTGACCTTCAGGGTCACATCCACCAGGCTGCACCGGGACGGATCGAGAGGGGCGGAGAACATGAGGCTTGCGTCTTCCGCGGTGTTGAACCGGGTGCTGCCCGAGGACTGTCCCGCTGCCAGCTCGATGTGGCTGTTCATGGACCAACCGGAGGTGCCTCCGGAGAATGACCACTCGTTGCAGGTCTGAGCGATACCGCTTCCTGGAGGACCCGGATCTCCGGGTGAATCTCCCTGCCCTCCGCCGGAGCCGGTGTCACCGAAGCCGCTGTCCACCGGACTTCCAGCAGTGTCGAAGAAACCCGAGTCCAGGTCGGAGTCCGCAGACTGGCCGCCCTGAAGGGGTCCCACTCGCAAGGGCTTCTCTCGGATCGGGCCCGGCTCCGTCGAACATCCGGCAAGGAGCAGGGCTGGCACGAGGAGCGGGATCATCGCCGCACCAGGCAAACACCCTCGGCCTGCACGTGAACCGAGTTCGGGTTGTGGGTGTCGCAGGTGCTGCTGGCGTCCTGGGTGTTGTGGAATTGGGTGCAGGACCCCGTGCGGACCAAGGGACAGAAGTGGTGGATCTGCAGATCGTTGTCCCCTGACACGAGCCAGAAGGTGCCCATGTACTGGCGCGAGCCAGCAGCGGGCGTGCCATTGTTGTCCGGATCATCGATCAACCACTCATCCTCGCAGTTTGTGTACAGGGAGCGACCCGCCGGGTGGTCCGCGTTGGGAATCCGGGCGTAGAAGATCTCGTTGGTCTGGGAGGCGCCGGACTCAGCCATGGCGTAGTCATACACGTGGTACCAGCCTGGCTCGGGAGCGGTGATGGTCCCGCTGGCCTGCACCGGATCCCACCCCAGCACGGCGATTTCATCCGGCCGCATGGGGGCGCTTACGCCTTGTGAGCAATCGTCGAGCCACTCTTCTGGATCCGGCAAGTCCGTGTCGGCATCGGCATCGGCATCGGCATCGGCGTCGGCGTCTGCATCTGCATCTGCATCTGCATCTGCATCTGCATCTGCATCCGCCTCTGGCTGCCATCCCGTGTCCAGCGAAACAGAGGTGTCGCGCCCCTGCGGTCGGTCCGGGTCGTTCTTGGTGCGAAATTCATAGTCGCTGCATCCCAAGAGAAGGCTGGCTGCCAGGGGAAGCAGCAAAGAGGAGGGGTTGGCCAAAAAGGTCCTGCGGGTCATGGGGGTCCTGTGGGTGCGAGTTTCAAGGTAGGAGGATTCCCTTCCCCCAGCGCCCCTCCCTGTGTGACGGATTGCTAGCGCACTGTCCCAGCAGACCAGAAGGCATTGGTACACTTCCCTCGGCATGACCCTCACCTTTGACCCAGCAAGCCTGCAGGCAGAAGACCTGCCCATCAGCCTGGGCCGGTACGAGCTGTTGTCTGTCCTGGGCCGCGGGGGGATGGGCGTGGTCTTTGGCGCTCGCCTGCAAGGTCCAGCCGGGTTCTCAAAGCCGGTGGCCCTCAAGCTGCTTTCCTTGCAGGAGGGCGGGCCGACCCGGGAAGACTTCTTTCAGGAAGCCAGGCTGGGCGGGCTGCTCTGGCATCCAAACCTGGTCGGCATCCATGACTGTGGGGTCGAGGAGGGTCACCCGTTCATCGTCATGGACTGGGTCGAAAACGTCACGGTCGCCCGGCTCCTCCACCTGGCGGCCCCCCTTTCCACCTCCGCTGTGTTGGACCTGGCCCTCCAGACCTGCGCAGGCCTGGCCCACATCCACCAGCTCACGGTGCGGGGACGACCTGCAGGAATGATCCACCGGGACCTCAAGCCTGGAAACCTCCTGGTGGACCGGGAAGGCATCGTGCACATTGCAGACCTGGGACTCGCTCGCCTCAGTGCACCGACCCCCTCCGACGCAGACGGAGACCTGCAGGGCACCCCGGCGTACATGTCACCCGAGCAGGTCCGCGAGGAACCGCTGGATGGACGATCAGACCTGTTCTCCCTGGGCGTCGTCCTCTACGAGGCCGCCACGGGAAAACGCCTGTTCAACGGAACGGACCTTGGCACCGTGTTGACCCAGGTGAGCCTGGTGGACACGAGGCTTCAGGAGTTTGTGCACCAGGAGCGCCTGTCCGCGCTGGATCCCACCCTCCGTGAGATCCTCTGCAAGACGCTCCAGGGGGATCGGGACAAGCGGTGGTCCTCCTCCCTGGAATTCCTGGATGCACTGCAGATCCTGCGCGGACAATTCCGGGGAGGCGACCCACTTCGCGATGTGCTTCGGCACCATCCGGAGCTGCAGACGGCATTTGTTGCACCCCCGCCCGTTGCGGAGTTGCCTCCCTCCCATCCCCGTCCCCCGCGGCCCAGCGAGCGCTCGGACGCGGACGTGTTTGTGGGGCGAACCGAGGAGGCCCGGCGCATTGCATCGGCCTTCCGATCCCGGGAGCACGTGGTCACCCTGAAGGGACCCGGTGGGGTGGGCAAGACCCGCCTGGCAAGAGAGACCATGGAAGCCTGGCCCGCAGGAGAGGCCGTCCTCTTCTGCGACCTCGTGGAGGTACGCACGCTGCCGGGCCTCCTGCTGGCCATGACCTCGACGCTGGGCATTCCCCTGCTGGCGGACTCCCGGGAGGAGCAGGTGCGCCAGGTGGGCCACGCCCTGGCAGAGGCAGGGCCTGGGCTGGTGGTGTTGGACAACCTGGAGCAGTTGGTCCAAGTGGTGGCACCTGCCCTGGAGACCTGGAGACAGACCGCACCGGAGACCTGTTTTCTCGCCACGTCCCGCCAGAAGGTGGGCCTGGAAGAGGAGCACGTGGTGGAGTTGGGTCCCCTTTCCCTGGAGGAAGGACGGGAGCTGTTCCAGGAGAGAATCCCCATCGCCCGCCGGGACTCGACCCTGGCCCTGCTGACCCCCACGGTACTGGACGAGATCGTGACCCGGTTGGATGCCATGCCCCTGGCCCTGGAGCTGGCTGCTGCCTGGGTGGGGCTGGTCATGCCCGACGAGCTCCTGGCTGGATTGGAGAAGCGGTTTCGAATGCTCCGGGGAGGCAAGCGCGGGGCCCGGGAGAAGGATGCCACCCTGGAGGGCACCCTCGACTGGTCCTGGAACCTGCTGGAGCCCTGGGAACAGGACGCATTGGCGCAGCTTTCCGTCTTTCGCGGCGGGTTCACGCTGGAATCCGCCGGGTCGGTCCTGGACCTGACTTCCCACGCAGACGCCCCCTGGGTCCTCCATGTCGTCGAGTCGCTGTACGACAAGTCCCTGGTGTTCAGTCGTCCCACGGAATCCGGCCCCCGGTTCGGTCTCTACGAGAGCATCCGGGAATACGTGGGGGCTCGCCTGGAGACGTTGGGAGGAAAAAGCAACAACCGGGCGCGTTTCGCCCGCATTCGCCACGCGGAGCACATCTCGTCCCTCGGCGCACCCGCCTACCTGGCCACGTTGAATCGCGCCGGAGGCAACGCAGCCCGGCAGGTACTGGTCACGGAAATCGAGAACCTCCTGGAAGCCGCCTCCACCGGAGTTGCAGAGGACCGAACCGGGATTGCCACCCAGGCCGCACTGGCAGCAGTGGCAGCCCTCGAGGCCATCGGTCCCCTGGAGCTGGCCCTGAACGTGGTGGAGAAGGCCCGGGGCATGCGGGGGCTGACGGACATCCAGCGGACGCAGCTTCTCTCCGCGCAGGGACGCCTGCTTCACCTGCTGGGCAAGACCGAAGAGGGCATCGATACAGGCCTCTTGGCGGTGGCCGCCCTGGAGCACCTGGACTCCTTGGAAGTGGAGGTGGAGGTTCGATTCCACCTCTACCTCCAGTTTCTCCAGTTCGGAAAACTGGATGAGGCTCGGCTGCAGCTTCGAGCCGGACTTGAAAAGGCGGGTGCCCAGGAATCTGTGACCGCCCCGCTGCACGAGGGACTGGGGGTCTGGCACCTGCGGTGCGGCGAATACCACGAAGCCGCGCTGCAACTGCACGATGCCCTGCTGATCTCCCGAGAGGCCGGGGACTGGAATACCGAGAGCCTTGTTCTCTCGGACCTGGGAAAGCTCCGTCGGGAGCAGGGCCTCCAAGAAGAAGCCGAGCGCTACACCCTTGCGTCCCTGGAGCGCTACCGGGAAGCCGGGGACATCTTCATGGAGGGACGGGAACTCTCCAGCCTCTCGCTCTTGTACCAGGAGCTGGGCCGCATGGAGGATGCCCGCGCAGCAACCCACAAAGCGCTGGCGTTGGCCCGCCGGGTCGGTGATGTCCGCTCCACAGCGAGCATCCTCTCCAACCAGGCGATTCTGTACCAGACCCGCGGCCACATCGAGGAGGCGCTTGCCCACTACCTGGAGGCGCTGGCCCTACAGGAAAGGACCGATGATGTGCGAGGCCAGGGCATCACCCTGGGCAACCTGGGGGCATTGGAAATGGATCACGGGGATCCGGAGCGGGCCCTGGAACACCTCCACGAGGCGCTGAAACTCCACGAGAAGTTGAAGAATCGGCGGTTTATCGCCATGACCTGGGGCAACATCGGCGACTGTCACCTGCGGTGCGACCGGCGGGCAGAGGCGAGGGCCGCCCTGGAGAAATCCATCTCCATGGCGCAAGAGGTTGGCTGGGGAGCTGCCGAGGGCGCCTTCAGGGGGGTCTTGTCGGACCTGGAGTCACAGGAGGACAACCTCGCTCGAGGTCTCGAGCTGGCGAAAAGGGCGGAAGAACTGCTGGAAGCCGCTGGGCACGCCATTGAGTTGAGCAAGGCGCGGTGCCGTCGGGCACACCTGCTCCTGCGATCCGGGGACCGGGACGCTGCAAAGGGGCTTCTGGAGCAGGTGGAAGAGCAGTGTGAGTCCATGGGGATTCAACCCGACTCCGCCCTTGGCAAGAGGATCAGCAAGCTTCGTTCAGCGTTCTAGTCAAAGAGAATCGGCCCACACGCGGTGTCAGAAGCCACCGAAGTCAGGAATTCTGCATGGGGCAGCAACTCCCACTCAAGGGGAGGCGTTGCATCCGGATCCCAGGAGTCCGGGACTGCGGTCACTCCGTTCCAGCCAAGACCGAATCCCAGGGACATCATCTCGTTGGCACTCCCAACACTTAAAATCGGCGGAACATAGACCAGAACCGTCGGCTGGTCTCCGACACAGATATTGCCCACCTGGACATCCCCGGCCGTGAAGTCACCGGTACCATCAGAATCCTCGTAGGCCATGGGGCACTCGATCCCGATCTCCATGGTGGAGATGGGGGTGAGAGAGACGCGGAGTGCATCCAGATCGTCTGTGAATGTGAAGGAGTAGGGGTCGGGCAGAACCTCATCGAAAGGTCGGCCAGCCACAGAACCGCCCATGAGGTACTCGGCAAAGCCGTATGTTCCAAACCTGGCGTTCGCGGGGTCCGCATTGGAGAGTGCCACCGTTCCCGAGAGAATCAAAGGGGAGCGATCTGGGAACACCTGGAGATCAAATCCGTCCTCGAGGGGGCGAGAATCCGGCAGACCCGATCTTGCAGTGGTGTCGGTCTCCCCTGCCCCCCAGGCACCATGCTGGCTGAGGATCAACAGGCGGGTAGAAGCAGCAAACATGGGCTCGGCGCCGTCACGGTCCCCATCTTCATTGGTGTCTTCATAGGCAAACCATGAAAATGCGGCACCTGTGCTGCCGGACCACAGATCTCCCTGCCAGGCGCTGTCCGGTTCCGGCAATTGCACCTCCATCACCTGCCCGGTGACGGCTTGGGAAAACGCCTCGCTGGAGAGTTCCAACTCGTCCCCCACCACGTGGCCCAGCCAGGCCCCCACCCGCCAGGAGCCATAGGGGGCCTCACTGAAGCGCAACTCGGCCACATTGCCCTTCCCGTCAGAACCCCCGGTGTCATCGGGCGCTGAACCCGTGTCGCTGCCTGCCGTGTCATCCCGGGCATCGGACTTGTTCTTCCCGGGGGTGCACCCCGAATGAGCAGCCAGGAGGACCCACAATGTGGCTCGCAGAAACATGGGGACCGCCCAGTGCATAGCGGAAGAATACCCTGATTCCAGGGGGCGTCCACTGGTCAGCAACACGGGCGATGACTTATCCTTGCAGCCGGAGGGCCGAATGCTCTGGGGCAAAGCCAATCAGGTAGAGACCATGTTGTCGGACTACTTTGACCGGTGCGACAGCTGCTACCTGCAGTTTGAGCGTGCCTTTCAAATCTACTTCGAGAAGGGTTGCCACGACCACTTCCACGACGCGGTACGGAAGGTCAACCAGGCCGAGGGGAGCTGCGACGACCTGCGACGGGAAATCGAGTACCTGCTCTACGGCAAGGCGCTGCTGCCGGAATCTCGCGGCGACCTGCTTGGTCTTCTCGAGACCTTCGACAAGCTCCCCAACATCGCTGAAACGGTTGCCTTTCTCTTCAGCTGCCAGAGCCTGGAGCTGCCCACCGATCTACACGCGTCCTACAAGGACCTCCTGTCCGTCAACATCGAGGCCTACCACCTCGCCCGCCGAACCGTCGACACGGTGATGTCCAACCCCAAGGCCACCCTGCACGTCACCAAGGACGTGGAGCACAAGGAGAGTGAGTCCGACCGCCTCGAGCGGGATCTCATTCGGGGGATCTTCAGCAGAGAGATCGCCATGGGGGAAAAGCTGGCGCTCAAGGAAGCCGTGTTGTTGATCGGAAAGATCTCGGACCGGGCAGAGAGCCTGGCGGACCGGGTCGCCATTCTCGCCATCAAGCGCCAGATCTGAGCGGGAGCGGTCCCTATGTGGCAGGTCTTATCGGGCGTATTTCTGGGTTGGTCTCTGGGATCCAACGACGCCTCCAACGTCTTTGGCACGGCTGTGGCCTCCCGGATGGTGAAATTCTGGACCGCTGCGATCCTGTGCACCGTCTTTGTGATCCTGGGTGCCATGTTGGAGGGTGGTGCGGGCATGGAGACCTACTCCAGCCTCCTCGGAAACCAGACCTCTCCCAACCTCGCCTTTGCCGTGGGGATCTCCGCAGCCATCACGGTCACGGCCATGAGCTACCTGGCCCTCCCGGTTTCCACCTCCCAGGCCGTGGTGGGGGCCATGGTCCTGGTGGGGATCATGGAATCGACGCTCCACACCGAGTCCCTTGCCAAGATCCTGGTCTGCTGGGTGGGGACTCCCCTGGGTGCAGCCGCCATCAGCGTGGTGCTCTACTTCGTCCTGGGCAAGCTGGTGAACCGGGCCCACTTGAACCTGTTTGACTATGACCGCTACCTGCGATGGGGACTGCTCCTCGGGGGGTCCTACGGGGCTTATGCGCTGGGGGCCAACAACGTGGCGAATGTGACCGGTCCCTTTGTCGGAGAGGGAATGCTGACCGTCACACAGGCTTGCGCACTCGGAAGCGGCGCCATCGCGCTGGGGGTGATCACCTACAGCCGAAATGTGATGATGACCGTGGGCCGGGACCTCGTTCGCCTGGATGCCTTCACAGCCCTGGTGGCCATCCTGGCCGAGGCGATCACGGTACACATCTACGCCATCATCGGTGTGCCCGTCTCCACCAGCCAGGCCATTGTCGGTGCGGTCCTCGGGGTGGGACTGGTCAAGGGAGTACGCACCATCCAGTTGAAGACCCTGGCCAAGATCCTCTTTGGCTGGCTCGGAACACCGGCCATTTCCGCGGGACTTACCTGGGTGTTCTACGTGGCGATGAAGGCGAATGGAATGCTGTGACAGGCGGCGGCCAGTGGCGATCAGAGCCCGCCCCGGGTTTGCCCCCTACAGGTCCACCTGCAACCGAATGCCCAGGGTGTTGTTGGTGGCGGTGTAGGTGCCGTTGGTGCTGGCTTTGTAGGGATTCACCGGGCTGAAACGCTCGTCGCGGTACGCAGCGTCATCATCATCGCGCACATCCCAGGCGGCATTCTTGATGACCCGCTCAAAGGGGAAGAACTTCATGAATCCCAGCCCCAGGCTCACGGGACCAGCGACCTGGTAGCGAGCCGCAAGCCCACCGCCAATGGACTCGAAGTCCAGGTTGGTGGCGCTGACGGCAAAGTCCGGCACGGCGTTCTGGTTGTAGGAGGCCCGTCCCCCCACCCAGAGCTTGTCCGAAGCCTCGTAGCCCACCACGGCGAGCAGGTTCATGGCGTTCCACAGGCGACGGGGGGAATACTGCGTGTCGGAGAGGGAGAGGGTCACCCCGTCATCCTGTCCGATGGCGTTTCCATCCTCATTGGTCAGGCCGATGACAATGTCGCCGTCCTGGTCCCCGCAGCACGCCGACCACTGCTGGTACTCGAACCCGACCTCCAAGCGCAGCTTCTCATTCACCTGGGAAGCGATGCCCCCCCGAATGACACCCGGAAGAGGAATCTCCACGGTGGTCTTGGCCGGCACGTCGACGCCCCCCACAAATTCTGCGGCATACACCGTGCCGGTGCCCGCGGTGGAGAACTGGGACGGAGCGCTGTAGGACAGGCCCACCTGGGCGAGCTCAAACCGATCGATGAAGATGCCGGCGTTCCAACCCCAGTGGGAGCCCGTGGCATCAATTTCCAGGTAGGAGTCATTGCCATAGGCGGCGTCTTCGCCAAAGCCGAGGCCTTCATTGCCCAGAGCATCAGAGGCCTGAAACGCGGAAATGCTGTCGTACACCCACGAGGCACCTGCACCCACGTGGATCCCATCGGCCAGGGTGATTCCCACAGCCGGGGTGACCGCCAGGGTGATGATCTTTGTGGTCACACCTGCGTAGCGCTGGTGGCCGGTGTACGGGGGCGGGTTCTTCTCCCCGCCGCTGTAGTCACCGCCGCCCACAAACGCATCGGATGCCCCGATTCCAAAGGTCAGGCGATCATCCAGCAGGGAGGTCGTGGCCCCCAGGACAAAGACCGGCACCAGGGCATCCGCCGTGGCCACGGTGTAGGGCTCCTGGGTGTTGGGGTCGATGCCCTCGTTGCGCGTGGCTGTCGCCTCCACGTGGATCTTGGAAAGCTGAGTGTCAAACAGCACGTGGGTCCCGGGCAGGGCCCCGAGCGCTGCCGGGTTGTAGTGGATCGACGCCACATTGGGGGTTGCTGCCCCAGATTCGGGTCCACCGATGACCCCCGGTGCAGAAATGGACCCCGCCCACGCGGGGGCGGAGAGGAGCAACAAGGAAGCAGGAAAGAAGCGCATTGGCTCTCCAGGATTGTGGGCTCCTATCCCAGGAAAGATCGACGTGCTTGTTCTGGGCACTTCCCTCCGGCTCGTCCGACCAATGTTCCCGGGTTATCGGGCTCTCCCCCTTTGATACCTTGAGGTTCTTCATGAGGCTTTTCCCTGTTTCCACCCTTCCCTTGCTCCTGCTTGTCGCCTGTTCTGGCCGCGGCGAAGACACCAGCGTTGACACCGGTGAAGCCGATGCCGATGCCGATGCCGATGCAGACGCCGACGCTGATGCCGACGCCGATGCCGATGCCGACTCCGATGCAGATGCCGATGGCTTCTCCGTCGAGGGCATCGCCGTTGCCTACGGCGCCACCCTCACCCCCGCTGCAGAGGGACTCTGCGTGCACATTGCCGACCCCACCGCTGCCCTGGGCGGCGGAGACCTGGACATTCTCGCCAGCAGCACGGTGGGTGCGGGTGGCGCCTTCAGCGTCGCCGGTGTCGAGTCCAGCAGCGCCGTGGGTCTGTTCATGCTGGTAAACGACTGTGATTCCGTGGAGGACGTTGTCCCCACCGCCACCGGCATCGCAGCAGCATCGTACTCAGGTCTCGGCGACGGTGATGTGCTGGGTGACCGCACCGCCATTGTGGTGGGCGCCGCGACAGGCGCAGGCGTAGACACGAGCCTGGCTGCCGTGGGGCACACCGGAAACGGCGTGGCCACCGATGGAGCCATGATGGGATTCGTCACGGACAGTTCAGGCACCGCCCTCGACGGGGCCACGGTCTCCTGTGACAACGCCGGGGCGCCCTGCGCCCTCGCCTACTATGGGGATGCAGACCCCGAAGACGGCATGTTCAGCACCGCGGGTGCGGTCAACACGGGCACCTCAAGCGATGCCGGGGCCATGTTCATCGTGCCGGGCGCGCCCATCTGGACCTACGAAGCAGCCCACGCCTCGGAGACCTTCCAGTCGCAGCTCTTCGGCAGCGTCCCCGGCATGATCACGGTGATGACCTTCACCGCCGACTGATTCGGTTTCGCGGGTAGGGTCCCTTGCGGGGCCCTACTCGTAGCCGACGATCCGCCCATCCGGGCCCAGGTACACGTTGGAGAGATCCGGCACCCCGTCCCCATCGCCATCGGGGAATGTGGCCATGTACGCCTCGAGGGCCTGCCATAGCTTGAGCTCCTGCACACCGTCTGTGTTCGGGTCCTTGTCGAAGACCACCTGGTCCAGGTCGGTGACCCAAGCGCCTGTCTCATCCCGGGGAGCCACGTTGATGGCGCCATAGGTCAAGGGTCCGATGATGTCCATCAGGCTCGCCACGTAGCTGTCCACCGCCACGTGGTAGAGGGCGGTGTTGGCCTCCGAGGTGTCAATCGGCACCCAGGCATCGTTCTCCCAGGCATCAATTCCCACCGCCCGGTTGAACTGGGACCGGGTCATGTCCAGGTTGCAGCGCAGCCCGGAGATCTCCAGGAAGTAGTTGCAGCCATACGAGGGGGACACCGACGCGGTGACCTCGCAGGCATCCAACACCTCGTCCGCTTGCAGGTAGAAGTCCACCACGGAGTATCCCGGGACCGCATCGTTCCCGATCCCCAGGGGCAACACCCGAAACACATCGGAAAAGGTCTGCAGGCCCGTGGCGCCCGCGTGAAAGTTGTCCCGGTAGACCCCCTGGCTCTCAAAGGCAAAGTCGATGGGATCCGACGGGTCCAGGGTCGATAGCTGCTGCCGGTAGGCATCGGTGATGAGGTTGCCCAGTCCCGACTCCCCGCAGGCAACGCGCTTTACATCCCCTGGAATGGACACGGTCGGGTCGGCAAAGCCCCGGCCCAGGTCGGCCAGGGGGCCCGTCTCCAGGGCATCCAGGAAGCCGGTCACTGCCGTGGAGATCCCCGCATCCCCGGCGATGGAGTCGTCCAGCTCGTGGAGCTGGTAGCCCTCTACCTCCCAGGTCGCGCCGTCAAAGGCCAGGTCCAACTGGCCCAGGTACTGGGTCAGGGCCCCGGCTTGGACGATGATGCTGTTGTCGGAGAGGACGATCTCCTGCAGAGCGGTGTGGCTGTGTCCACCCACGACCACGTCGATGCCGGGCACCGAATCGGTCATCTCCACATCCGCGCTCACCCCCGAGTGGGAGAGCGCCACCACGATGTCCACGCCTTCCGCCTGCAGAGAGGCCACCGCCTCCTGCGCAGCCGCTGCTGCATCGCTGAAACTCGAGGGCACCACCGCCGGTGTGATGGCCTGGGCCGAATCCCCCACAATGCCCAACAAGCCGATGCGGAGCCCGTTGTCCAGCTCCTGCACCCGGGTGGTCTCGATGCGGCCGCTGTCAAAATGCGCCTCCAACAGGTCGTCCCCGTCGTCTTCTGTGTTGGGGTGGGTGTTGGAAGCCACGATGGGCACGTTCACGCCCAGGGCATCGGCGCGGGTGATCATCTGCCCCAGCACCTGGGGTCCCCAGTCATACTCGTGGTTGCCCGGCGTGATGGCATCAAACCCCAGGGCCTCCATCATCTGCAGCTCGGCTGCATGGCTGGTGGCCAGGAGCTGAAACAAGGCGCCCGCCATCCAATCCCCGCCATCGTACAGCTGCACCGGGTGGGGTGTGGCCCCGCGAATCTCGTCGATCAGGGCCTTCATGCGGGCCAGCCCGCCCACCGTGGCGTCATCGCCCGTGGTGTCCGGGGTGTACTCGGCATTGGGCCCAAACCCCAGCACATGGCTCTGCCAGTCGTTGGTATGCAAAATGGTCAGGCGCTGTTTTCCATCATCCGGAAGGTGGGTGTCCCCTCCGGTCTCGACGGGGGACTTTCCGGTGCAGGCAAGAACAAGCCAGGACAACATCAATGTGGGCATGGTTTCCTCGGTTTTCAAAGTGCACTCTACTCCCGTCGGTTCTTTCAAGCCGCGGATCGAGCGAGCCCCATGCTACAACCAATCCAATGAAGGCACCGATGCAACGACTGATCTGGGCGGTTTTCCCTCTCTTTCTGGCCACTGGCTGCGACGGGTTGGACCCGGGCACGGACAAGGACCCCACGGTGGACACCGGTCCCACCGACACGGGTCCCACCGACTCCAGCCCTGACGATACAGGCTCGGACGACACCGGACCGATCGATGCGGACGGCGATGGCTTCAGCGCAGACGTAGATTGCGACGACTCCAATGCCGAGATCCACCCGGAAGCCAACGAGATCTGTGATCGCGTGGACAATGACTGCGACGGCACCGTGGACAACAACGCCACCGACGCCACCACCTGGTACGCCGATGCCGATGGGGACACGTTCGGAGGCAACCAGTTCTCCACCGATGCCTGCGCAGCACCTCCCGGGTACGTGGCCAACGCCAGTGACTGCAACGACCTGTCCGCGGTGAGCTACCCCGGCGCGGTGGAGATCTGCGATCTGCTGGACAACGACTGCGA
>CAZSZE010000045.1:0-34021 GCA_964610645.1 uncultured Enterobacterales bacterium
TGAGCATCAACTCGATGATGGACATCATGGTCATCATCCTGGTGTTCCTGCTCAAGTCCTACTCGACGGAGAGCATCACGGTCGCGGCTTCCGCCGACCTGACGCTTCCCGTCTCCACGGCCACCAAGTCGCCTGAAACCGCCGTGAGCCTGGTGGTGTCCCAGTCCCAGTTGACTGTGGATGGCGAGTTCGTTCTGGCGATGGAAAGGACGCCCGACGAGGACAATCCTGGCCAGACCCTCACGCAGTTTCCCGAGGAAGAGAAGAAGGGACAGCTGGTCACGGTCCTGCACGATGTTCTCCTGGAAAAGGCCAAGCAAGCGCAAGCCATGGGGGAGCTGACGGGTTCAGACGAGCTTGGCTTCAAGGGCCGCTTGCTCCTGCAGTGCGACAAGGGGCTCCCGTTTGAGGTGGTGCGCCAGGTGATGTACACCGCTGGGCAGGCTCAATTCGGTGAGTTCCGATTTGTGGTCTACCAACAGGAAGGGTAATTTCGCGGGTCTATGTCTGCTTATTCCTCCACTTTTTTCCCTTTGCTTGCACGCTTTGACACCCATGGTCTATTGTGCAACGGGTGAGCGCTTGAGCTCCCAAACCTCCTGGCTCGGAATCTGAACACCATGGCGGCACAGCCCACCAATCCCCAAGGAAAGATACTGCGCATCGGCATTGTGCAGGATCGCAAGATTGTTCAGGAGCAGTTGATTCGCTCCCGGCAGACCGTGACGGTGGGCGAATCCACCAAGAACACCTTTGTGTTCCCGCCGTGTTCGCTTCCCAACAGGTTCCCGGTGTTTGTTTCCAAGGGAAACAACTACTTCCTGCAATTTACCGAGAAGATGGAGGGGAAGGTCAGCCTGAAGGGCTCGGTGAATGCCCTGTCAGACCTGCGCCAGCGTGGGGACGCGGTGAAACGCGGCAGCAACTGGATTCTGCCCATCACTGAGACGAGCCGCGGAAAGTTGAGCGTAGATGGAATCTCCATTCTCTTCCAGTTTGTCCCGGCGCCGCCAGAACCGTTGACGGGCGTGGTGAAGCACGACTTCCGGCCCCAGCTCATCGAACATGACGACCCGGTCTTTCTGGGCTTCCTGGGACTGGCCACTGCGCTGGCAGGACTGTTCGGCATCTATGCCTTCAACGTGGAATTCCCCGAAGTCACGCAGGAGGACATTCCAGATCGGTTCGCCAAGCTGCTTGTTCCCGAAGAGGAGAAGCCTGAGGTCGAGGTCGTAGAAGAGGTGGTCGAGGTCGAGGAGGGCGAGGGGCTTGAAGCCGAAGAGGAAGAAGAGGCCGAGGTAGAGGAGGCGGCCGAAACGGAAGAGGCCCCCAAGGAGACGCCGGAAGAACGCGCTGCCCGAGAGGCACTGGAAAAGGCCAAGCAGCAGGAAGAGCTCCGTGCACAGCTGGAAGACAATCCCCTTATGGCGTCCCTGAAGCTTCTTGGAACGACCGGTGACAACAATTCCGGCTTTGCCGTGGATGATCCCTTTGCGGATTCGGACTTTGTGGGCCAGGACCTGGACAAGGCTCTGGCCGGAGTGTCCGGCGTCGAGGTGGCATCCGCTGCCACACTTGATGTGCGTGGCGACGGCGGGGGCAGCGTGGATGCGGCCACCATCGGCGACCTTGGCAAGGGCGAGGGTGGAAGCGCCAGCGTGGGCGGAAACGTCGGCGTGCAGGTCGAAGGAAACATCGAGCTGGGCACAGCGGACCTCATGGGCGATGGCGACGAGGATGCTGTGCGCCGGGTGGTTCGCAAGTACAAAGGCCAGATCAAGTACTGCTACGACAAGCGCTTGAAGGAAAACCCCAACCTGGGCGGGCGCGTGGAGATCGAGTTCTCCATTGGCCGTGGCCGGGTTTTGTCAGCCACCGTGTTTGGAAACACCACCGGTGACAGTGCGCTTGCGGAGTGCATCAAGCGAAAGGTGAAGTCCTGGGCCTTTGACAAGGAAACCGAGATGGACGTCATCTATCCCTTCGTTCTCACGAAGTAGACCCAAGACAAAAGAGTTATGCTGTCCGGGGGCACGGGAGGTTTCATGCGCGTCCAGTTGATTTCGGCGGCAATTCTTGGGGTGGCGTTTCTGTTGCCCGGCTCCGCCATGGCACAGGAAGAGGGCTCGGCCGACGAGGCCCGTGGCCAACTGGAACAAAGCGGATCCACCAGCGCATCCGAAAAGCTCAGCTTCGCCCGAAAGGCCATCACCGAGATGCAGGACGGGGAACGCAAGATGTCCAAGTCGCTGGAGCAGGCCGAAAAGGAAAAGGATCCCATCAAGATTCAGTGCGTCACGAAGAAGCTGTCGTCGACCCGCGCGCTCCTTGAGGTGAGCTTGTCTGCACAAGCGCGTATGAAGGAAGCAATTGATGCGGGTGCGAGTGAGAGGGGGGACCATGAATTCCGCAAGATCGCGGTGGCACTAGCCAAGGAGAGGCAGTTTCTTGCCGAGGCTGAAGCGTGCATGGGCGATGGAGGCGAAGGCGCAGGCCAGACGCAGGTTGAGGTCGTTGGCGCGACCGAAGATGCGGTCGATGTCACAGACCCGGTGACTGGCCTGGGAGACAATGTAGGTAAGGACCCGCCCAACACCTCTCCATTCGATTAACAAAACCGCCTCTCCACACCTTGCACCGGGTGTGAAAACGGGGCAGTATTGGCTGCCGCCGTGTGGCCGTTGTTTGTAGCAAGACCCGAGGATGGGGTGCCGCTGTTGCCGAAAATCGAGAAATGCCTGCTAAAGGGTCTGCTGGTGACAGCGCTTTCAGGTGCAGCTTCGGGAGCAGCGCAGGCAGCGGCCGGGGAGCACGTGCAGTTGGGCCAGGGGGAGATGATTCCGTCGGTGTCTGCGAGCACCCGATGGGCGTCCAACGTATATCAACGGGAAGCGGATGAGATCGCCGCTTTGTCGATGCTTGTGCGGCCGGCCATTCAATTGAATGTCGATGGCTACAACGCCCGGTTGGACCTGGAAGGTTCCTACGAGGTTGAACAGTTCCTGAACACCGATCAACAGCGTCTCAGCAGCTATGGCCAGACAGAGCTCTACGCGAAACTGGAGCTGTTGCCCAAGTCCAAGATCTCCGTCAAGTCCAACATCCTCCACTCCCGCAAGGTGGATGCGGTGGAGAAGACGGGGGGCGACGATGCCCTGATCACCTTCATCAGCAACCGGGGGTCGGGTGCGCTCTCCCTCAAGCCAGGGAGCGCTCTTTCCCTCGATGTGGGGGGCTTTGCCAGCTACGACGACTACCGGGTGCCCGTCGGGGCGACCGCCACGGGAGATTCCCGACTGAACAATCGACTTGGCTATGGTCCGGAAGCCTCATTGAAGTGGACCTTCTTCCCGCGCACGGCGGTGCTCGCCAACTACAGCTACTACTGGTACGACTGGGCCACAAATGACGTGAATGCACAGGGTGGGAGCGGCACCGAAAAAGACACCCTGGGGCAATGGCTGGCAATGCCAAACTCCAAGGGGTGGCGGGCGATGTTGGGGTTGCATGGTCGGTTCACGGAGCGCCTCGTGCTCAGCTTGAGCGGTGGATATGGCCGGGCCATTTACGATGAGGCCTCGGTGATCGGTCCAGCCGCCGCTGATTCCAGCGCTGGTGACTTTTCGGTGGACCTGAACAAGTTTCCGGATGCGCTCATCGTGCGATCGGGGCTTCAGTGGAGCCCGCGCAGGGGACACACCCTGGACATTGGGTACTGGAAGGATCACCAGGACTCCTGGTTCACCAACTTCGTGCAGTACCATTATGGCTATCTTCGCTATGACGGCATGCTCACCTCTCGGGCACTTTTCGGCCTGGAGGGCGGATACCGGTTGGAGACCTACAAGGGGGAGGTCACCCGCGGGGATCACGTGGTGCGTACGGACGCTTACCTGACCTACCGGACCAATGGCTGGGCGGACTTGAGCCTCCGTGGATTCTGGGCCCAGCGCTCATCCGCGAACTCCGACCTGGGAATCGGGGCGGACGAGCCCTGGATCGAGTACGACAACTACGGTGGCGTGCTCGACCTGACGCTGCGCTACTGACGGCGGCGCTACTGACGGCTGCGCTACTGACGCTGCGCTACGGGGCCGCTGGATAAGGGAACTGCGGGTCCTGGGCCCATCGCCAGGCGGTTCGCACGATGTCGTCCAGCTCCGTGAAGGCGGGTTCCCACCCCAGGTCCACGCGGGCCTTCTCACCGGTGGCGTAGAGGCCCGGCGGGTCTCCTTCCCTGCGTGGACCCTCGATCACCGGTACCGGGCGTCCAGTGACCCGCGCGATGCTGTCCAGGACCTCCAGGACCGTGGAGCCCGTGCCCGAGCCCAGGTTCCACGCGCCCCCGCTCCCGCCGGCCATCAACCGGTCCATGGCGAGGCGGTGGGCAGCAGCCAGGTCCAGAATGTGGACGTAGTCCCGGACACAGGTGCCGTCTCTCGTGTCGTAGTCCCGACCGTGCAGTTGGAGAGGTCCCCGGCGACCCAGTACGGCCTCAAGGGCCAGGGGGATCAGGTGGGTCTCGGGATCGTGTGACTCCCCCAGTGTCCCGTCAGGGTGTGCGCCTGCAGCGTTGAAATAGCGCAAGGCAACGGGTCGAAGGCCCTGGGACTTCTCCGCAGTATGCAGCGCCTGTTCTGCCTGGCACTTGGAAATGCCGTAAGGGCTCATGGGGGCCTGGGGATGGGACTCATCCAGGGGGAGCCGCGTCGGCTGCCCGTAGACGGCACAGGTCGATGAAAAGACCAGGTGCGGTACCCCGGCGGCTTGCATCGCCTCCAACAGGGTCAGGGTGCCGCGCACGTTCACATCGAAGTAGAGCGAGGGGTTCTGCACCGATTCCGCCACCAGGCACTTGGCTGCAAAGTGCATGACGCCATCAAATTGATGGGCGGAGAATGCTCGCTGAAGCGCGTCCAGGTCGCGAATGTCCCCTTGTTGCAGCTCACAGGGCACTGCCTCGGCGTGTCCGGTGGACAGGTCGTCGAAAACCACCACATTGTGGCCGTTTTCCAGGAGGTCGCGCACGCAGTGGGAGCCGATGTAGCCGGCACCCCCCACCACAAGAAAGGAGTTGGACATGACCCGGAGACTGAACTCCCAGGGCCCTCCTGTCAAGCGTTGGGGTGCCTCGGTCCCAATTTACTTCATGCTTTCCACTAGATAGGGGGGTGACGTGTCAACAACTTGTTGGTACAATCCAGGAGGTCTCCAACCCTGGGGGCCGGTGTCTCTGGAGTGTGCGGGTGGCAACGAGCAGCAAGACCAGCAGAAAGAAGACAGCCCGAAAGCCAACCACCGGAAAAAAGGCCCGTCGTGCAACACCCAAGAAGGGAGCCAAGAAGGCCCGTGGAGCGCTGAGCGCTCTGACCCCGGAAGTTCGCAGGGCGCTGGGATTCCTGGGGGCCTTGGCCCTGTGTGGATTCGTCGTGCTGGCCCTGTTCTCCTACTCCGCATCGGACCCAGCCATTTCCCGCTGGACGAGCTCCGGGAGAATCGAGAACTGGTGTGGTCGGTGGGGCGCCCTGTTGTCCGACACGCTCTACCAATTGCTTGGGTGGGCAGCCTGGGCAGTCCTGCCCTTTTCAGCCTGGACCTGGCAGCGTTTCGCCCGGCGACCCGGAGGCAGCGTGGCCCGCCTTCTGACAGGGGCGCTGTCCACGTGGTGGTCTGCCGCATTCTTCGGCTTGCTCTTCTTTGGGGATGCTTCGCGTGACTTCCCCGCTGGCGGTGTCATCGGCGAGGGAACCGCGGCCTGGTTGCTGGACCATGCGGGGGTGGTGGGTGCATTTGTGGTGGTGGGAATCGTGCTGCTGGCCACGTGCACGGTGGTGTTCGGCATTGAGTGGGAGCGGGTCGCTGTGCGCGGCGTGGATGTGGCGGAGAAGGCCCGGCCGATCCTGCGACGGATCGTGGTCGATGTGGCCCGGGCGGTGGGCGTGGTGGTCAAGACCCTTCTGCGGTGGGGCTACGAGGGGCTGCACTTCGGTGCAAAGAAGAGCCGCGCCCAGCTGGAGCAGCTGCGGGCGCCGGTGGTCCGGGAGAGTGAGGCGACCCGTCGAGGGTCGGATTTGCACTCCCTGGAGCCCGGCCTGGGAGTCCCCATCGAGCGCTTTGAGCCAGAGATGCACGTGGACGTTCAACCCACGGCGGCGGGTCCGGCTGCGGACCCCCAGGCGGAGGATGCCCCCCTCGACGGTCATGTGCCCACTGTGGTGGGAGCCCGGCAGATGGTGGAAGTGGAGTACGAGCCCACCTCGGCGGATGACTCTCCCGACACCTGGATTGACGAGAACAGTGATGTGGTGGCGGCAGCGCCCGACGCGGAATCTGCGGAGGAGAGCGTGATGTCGATCTCCGAGCTCCCCCCAAGCCTGGCGGAGGCAGAGACCCGTGGCATTTCGGATTCGATTTCTTCCGCTGCGCCAGAAGATGCGCCGGACCCGCCCAGCGAGGGCTCCGGTGCCAAGATCGAACCAGGAAACCTGGAGTCCGGCGGGGATGCTTCTCGGGGCCAGGTGGTGCAGCCGCCCGTCGAACGCACGCTCTATGATCTCCCGGACCTTGCCCTGTTGGATCGCAACGAGAGGCAGATTGGAAGTACGGATGAGGCTGAGCTGCAGACGCTGGCAGCTGTCCTCACCCAGAAGCTGCTGGACTTTGGCATCAAGGGCGAGGTGACGGCCATTCGCCCGGGCCCTGTGATCACCATCTTCGAGTTCGAGCCGGCTGCGGGCGTGAAGATCTCCAAGATCCAGGGACTGACAAATGACATCGCCATGGCCATGAAGGCCCTCCGGGTCCGAATTGTGGCCCCCATTCCCGGTCGGGGTGTGGTGGGCATTGAGATCCCCAACAAGGAACGCCAGACCGTGTGGTTCCGGGACATGTTGGTTTCTGACGAGTTCCAGGGGCAGGATTGGCAGCTGCCCATGGCCCTGGGCAAGACCGTGGAGGGGCGCCCGTGCATCGGGGACCTGGCCCGCATGCCGCACCTGCTGGTGGGTGGAACCACAGGGTCCGGAAAGTCAGTGGGCATCAACGCCATGTTGATGACGCTGCTCTTTGCCAAGACGCCGGAGGATCTGCGGATGATCCTCATCGATCCCAAGATGCTGGAGTTCGAGCCCTACCAGGGAATCCCCCACCTGCTGCACCCGGTCGTGACCGACCCACGCCTGGCATCGGCCGCCCTCAAGTGGGCCTGCGGCGAAATGGACGAGCGGTACAAGATCCTGGCCACCTGGAAGACGCGAAGCGTCGCGCTCTACAACGCCAAGGTGGAGCGGGAGCTGGCCGACTGGACGCCGGAAAAGGCCGAGCAATATGCCCCCCGGGACTGGCCAGAGACCGAGCCCTACCCACTGCCACGCCGGCTTCCCTACATCGTCATTGTGATCGACGAGCTGGCGGATCTCATGATGGTGGCCTCCAAGGACGTGGAGGAGTCCATCGTGCGGCTGGCCCAGAAGGCACGGGCCTGCGGCATCCACTTGATCGTCGCGACGCAGCGACCCTCCACGGATGTCATCACGGGGCTGATCAAGGCCAACATGCCCTCGCGGATTGCCTTCCAGGTGCGCAGCATGATTGATGGACGCACCATCCTGGACCAGAAGGGAGCGGAGTCCCTCCTGGGAATGGGGGATATGCTCTTCCTGCCCGCAGGGGTCAGCGATCTGCAGCGCCTGCATGGCCCCTTTGTCTCTGACGACGAGGTGGTGCGGGTGGCAGAGTTCCTGGAGGCACAGGGGGCCCCAAGCCATGACCCCCAGATTGACCTGGAACAATCCTCTTCCCCGGGGGGGGACGCGGATCCCGGTGAGTACGACGAGGTGTATGACAAGGCCGTGTACCTCGTGGCCGAGCATGGCAAGGCTTCGACCTCGATGATTCAGCGCTACCTGAAGATCGGGTACAACCGCGCTGCCCGAATCATGGATCTCATGGAGCGAGAGGGTGTCGTGGGGCCATCAGACGGCGCCAAAGCCCGCGAAGTCCTCATCGGACCGCCCTCCACGATCTGACCGGTTGAATGGGGGGGGGTGCGCCTCGTACCTTGGTGGTGTGTTAAACCCACCATTGGAGCCAGGCCTCATGAGAAAACCCACTTTCTCCCTTCTTCTGGGTGTGCTGTTTGTGCTGGGGCTTCCCGTCCAGGGAGCGCCACCCGAGCCGACCACCAAGGAAATCGTTGCGGAAATTGAGGCAACCTACGGGGACGTACAGAGCTTCCGGGCGGACTTTGTCCAGGTCAGCCGCTCCCCAGCCATGGGGGAGACCGGCAAGCAGCGCGGCAAGATGCAGGTCAAGCGGCCCCGGAAGATGCGGTGGGACTTTCATCGACCGGATGCAAAGCTGTTTGTGACGGATGGCACCCGCATGTGGGTCTACTCCCCGGAAGACAAGCAAGCCATCCTCTACGAGAACGTCGAATCGGCCGGGGCTGGCGGCATGGAGTCCCTGCTCACGGGCCTGGACAAGCTCGACGAGCACTTTGCGGTCACCCAACTCGATGATGCGGATGCCCGGCGGCGCAACAACATCGTGCTGCTTCTCAAGCCCAAGACAGAGGGCATGAACATGAAGAGCCTGCGCATTGAGTTCACCCGGAAGAAGTACAACCTCCATCGGCTCGTCATGGTGGATGCCTTCGACAACGAGACGGATCTGTCGTTTTCCCAGGTGCGGATGAACGCACCCATCGATGATTCGGTGTTCGACTTCCAGCCCCCTGCCGGGGTCGAGGTCATCAAGCCCGAGGGGCTGTAGACCCTTGGAGAAGGTTCACCTGGTCTCCCTTGGGTGCCCGAAGAACCGGGTGGACTCCGAGGTCATGGTGGGCAAGCTCCAACAGGGGGAGTTTGGCCTCGTGGATGAGCCCGTGGATGCGGATGTCATCATCGTGAATACCTGCTCCTTCATCCAGCCGGCCACGGAAGAGTCCATTGAGACCGTGCTGGAGATGGCGGGGTACAAGGAGCGAGGTCGCTGCAAGAAGCTCGTGGTGACCGGGTGCATGGTCCAGCGCTACGGAACGTCCCTGGAAGGGGAGCTCCCCGAGGTGGACCACTTCCTGGGCACCGGCGAGTACCACCGCATCGACCAGGTGTTGCAGCAGAGGGCAGGGCAGGGCCCCAAGAGCTGGATTGACACCCCCCACTACCAGCACGACCACACGGCGCCGCGGGTCAACTCCTGGGCTCCCCATTCCGCCTACCTGAAGATCTCAGAGGGCTGCGATCACACCTGCAGCTTCTGCATCATTCCCAAGCTTCGGGGACGGCTGCGCTCCCGCACAATCGAGTCCCTGGTGCTGGAGGCAACCCGCCTGGTGGGCGAGGGCGTCGCGGAGTTGAACCTGATCTCCCAGGACTCCACCGCCTATGGCCGGGACCTGCATGGCAAACCACAGTTAGCCGAGTTGATTCGCTCCCTGGCCCGCATCGAGGGCCTCCGGTGGTTGAGAATCCACTACGCCTACCCCATTGGACTGCCCGATTCGCTTCTGCAGGCCATTGCCGAGGAGGAAACCGTCTGCCGCTACCTCGATATGCCCCTCCAGCACGCTTCCGGGCCCATGCTCAAGGCAATGCGCCGTGGCGTGACCCGGGCGGGCCAGGAGCGGATTCTGGAGCGTGTACGGGGGGCTGTTCCTGGCATCGCTCTTCGAACCACGTTCATCGTGGGCTTTCCAGGGGAGACCGAGGCCGATTTCGACGAGTTGATGGACTTTGTGGGAACCAACGGCTTTGCACGGGTTGGGGTCTTCACCTACTGCCAGGAGGATGGGACCCCTGCAGCCGAGCTCCCGGGACAGGTACCCGAGGAGATCAAGCTGGATCGGCAGCGTCGCTTGATGGAGCTGCAAGAGGAGATCTCCGAAAGGCAGCACGCCTCCCTTGTGAACGCCATTGTGCCGGTCATGCTGGACGGCACCTCAAGCGAGCACGAACTGCTTCTTGCCGGACGGCTGGAAAGCCAGGCCCCGGAGGTGGATGGCCAGGTGTTGATCACGTCTGCGCCGGAAGGGGTCAAACCCGGGCAGGTCCTTCCCTGCCACATCACCCAGGCGGCTGCCCACGACCTCGTCGGGGAGATCGTGGGGGCATGAAGTCCCTTTCAGTGGTTCTGCCCGCCTTCAACGAGGTGGAAAACATCGAGCTGTCGGTTTTGCGGGCGGTTTCGGTTCTGAGCGCCCTGGACCTTGAATTCGAGGTCATCGTGGTGGATGACGGCTCTCGCGATGGAACCCTGGAGCCGGTGGCCCGCCTCTGTGCCGGGGACGGGCGGGTTCGAAGCCTTCGGCACCCGACGAACCGGGGATACGGTGCAGCCCTCAAGACAGGGATTCTGGCGGCCCGGGGCGACCTGATCTTCTTTACGGACGCCGATCTCCAATTCGACATCGAGGAGATCAGCCGCCTCCTGGAGTACAGCGATCGGTTTGACGTGATTGCAGGCTACCGGCTGCACCGCTCGGACCCCTGGGCCCGGCGGGTGAACGCCTGGGCGTGGGGCCAGCTGGTGGATGTGCTCTTCAAAGTGGGGGTGCGGGATGTGGACTGTGCCTTCAAGGTCTTCCATCGCCGGGTCTTTGACCGCATTCCCATTCACTCGGTGGGTGCCTTTGTGAACACCGAAATCCTGGTTCGGGCCCGGGCAGCGGGATTTGAAGTCAAGCAGGTGCCGGTCAGCCACTACCCCCGTCAGTCGGGCCAGCAGTCCGGCGCCCATCCCCTGGTGGTGGCGCGTGCCTTTGCGGAGCTGGGGCGCTTGTACGGAGATCTCCGCGAGGTCCGCCGCGGCGCCCCCCACTGGATTCAGGTCAAGGCAGGTCCAGAATCTCCGTGAGGAAGGCGGGGCGGATTTCCCGGGAGTCCACTTTCTCCAACCAGTCCAGGACCGCATCGCAGGCCGGGTCTCCAACTTCCACGGTCAGCACCACCCCTCGGTGGGACCGGGCCAGGTGCCGCAGGCGGAGCAGGTCTTCATCGATCTCTCCCTGAAGGTGATCGATGGTGCGGAGCACAGGCACCCCGGCATGGCTGGCCGTGCGAAGCACAGAGCCCTCCACCTCGCCTGTGGCATCCAACAAGTAGAGGTCCTGTTCCAGGAGCAGGGACACGGGAAGGCTCTGGGGGACGGCGTCGATCAACAAGCCGGTGGCGGGTGGCACGGCTTCAAACGCCTCCAGGACTTCCGTGTTGGTTTTCGGCGGCTCTGAGAATTGAAGCAGGATCTCCTTGTGCTTCACCGCTGCCTGGAGGCTCTGTCTCAAGGTGAAGGGGCGAAACGCCAGCATGCCCAGGGTCAGGGGGAGGCCTCGGTCCAACACCGCCTGTCCACCGGGTCCGTCCTCGCCCAGGCCGGTGACCACCAGAGCCACCAGGGCGGGTCCACCCGCGATGGGAGGTACCTTGGGGGACAGGGTCGGCAGCAGTTTCAAGTGGTGGGTCTGTCGCTTCCCCACGTAGATTCGGACATCGATGTCCAGCTCATCCCGGCTGGTCACATAGACGTGGCTGTCCGGGGCCATCTCTGCGGCAAGCTGCTGAATGCGCATGGCGGTGCGCTGCGGGTCCTCTCCTTCCGCCAACCGCCAGGTCAATATGTGCGCGGTCCATTCTCCCTGGTCATCGGACTCGGTCCGGGTCTCTTCCGCCTCCAGAGTGGCCTCCGAGAGGGCAGCCGGCACCAGCCGCTCGACCACCAGCTCCTCGATCTGCTTGTGGGCGGTTTCCCCTGGGGGCGGCGGAGCCACAGCTGACTCCAGCATCCACCGGTTGGCGAACAACAGGGTGCCCTTCCAAATCCCCAGCACGACGAGCAGGAACAGCCCGACCCGAAGCAGGAGGGATTTCATGGCTGTCCGGCAGCCCGCGCCAACTCCAGGGCCTTCTGAAGCTGGAGATCCTGGGGGAGGCGGTCCTCAAAGGTGCCGCGGAAGGGGGGGCGGTTGTGCGCAGACTCAGCTGTGCGAAGACGATCCATGACGTGGGACATCACTCTTTGATCGGAAGCGTCCATGGGCAGACTCTCCAACCGCGCTGTGATCTGCTCCAGGGAATCCTCCACTTGGGCCTGCCAGGCCAGTTCTTCATCGGGCTGGATGCCGCCAGCTTCCTCCACGCTCTTCCCGGAGGGGAGGTGGTACCAGGCAATGGTGATTTTCAAGGCGCTGTCGTCCTCGAACTCGAAAATGGACTGCACGCTTCCTTTTCCGTAGGTCCGCTGGCCCACCAGCACGGCTCGCTCATGATCCTGCAGGGAACCGGCCACAATCTCGGCTGCCGATGCAGAAGCCCCATTCACCAGGACAACCAAGGGCGTGTCCGGGCAGGGGGTCTCCCCCGTGGCATGGTGGCTCTCCGGTTCCGGGCCACGGCCCCTGATCTCCACAATCTGGCCTTCCCCAAGAAAGACATCCACCGCTGCAACCGCCTCGGACAAGAGCCCGCCGGGATTGGACCGCAGATCCAGGAGAATCGCCTTCGGAGCCGACTCCTCCTGGAGTGCAGCCAGGGCCTCCTTCAGCTCGGTGGCCGCCCGGCGACGGAACTGTTGGATCCGGATGTAGGCAATGCCCTCCTCCGCCCACTCATGGAACACCGACGGGGCGTGCACTGCATCTCGCACCACATCAAAGGACAGGGAGCCCTCCACCCCCACCCGGAGCACCTCCAACCGCACCGTCTCTCCCCGGGGCCCGCGAATCTTGAGCACGATTTCCCCCTGGGGCATGTCCAGCACCGATGTGCCGTCCACCCCGACAATCCGGTCCCCGGCCAGGATTCCAACGGCCTTGGCGGGTCCGCCGTTCAGGACCTCCACCACCAGCAAGCCACCGTCCTCTTGGGGCCTCACCTCGATTCCCACGCCGGAATACCGCCCTTCCGTGTCGTCCAGGAGCTTCTGGTATTCCACTGGGTCGAAGTACTCCGAGTGGGCGTCCAGGGAATCGGCCATGCCCTCGATGGCGGCTCGAATCAACTTCTCCGGCGGCGGGTTTCCAACGAAGTGGTTTTCAATGGCCCCCAGGGCTCGGGCAAAGGTGTCCAGGCCGGCATAGGCATGTCCGCCAGCGGCATAGGCTTCCAGGGCGAGGGTCGTTCCGCCGGTGAGTCCTGCCACCAGCACGGCGAGGGTCACCCCGAATGCAAGCGCTGTGCGCAGCGTGCCCCGGCCTGTTTCTTCCGTGTCGTTGTTCATCGGCGACTCCCGGGTGCGAGCCAGCTCATGGGGTCCTGGGGCGTCTGGTGGTACCGGATCTCAAAGTGCAGTCGAGGGCCCTCTCCATCGGTAACCCCCGTCTCACCCACAAATCCTAGGACGTCCCCTTTTCGAACCGATTGCCCCCGGGCCACCTGTGTCTTTCCCGCGTGGGCGTAGACGGACGAGTAGGAGCCGTGCTGCAGAATGACCACCATTCCAAACGCCGGCACATACCCGTTGTGCTGCACGACCCCATCTGCCACCGCCCGGAACGGCGTGCCAAACGCTGCCCGGATGTCGATGCCTGCATTCTTCTCCGCGGCCCCCGTTCGGGGATCCACCGACTTGCCAAACCGCCGCATCAGGGTGCCCGAGGTCGGCCAGGGAAGCTTGCCCGCCTGGCTTCTGAACCCGCTCCGGGAGGAGGTCGTCCCAGAGTCCCGAGGGGCCTCGGCCGCACTTCCACCGGTGCTTCCGATGGAGCTTCCAGCGGTTTCCGGTGAAAAGCGCTGGGTCAGCGCTTCTTGTGCTTGTCTTCGCTGCCGCAGGACAGCCTCCGCCAGGTCGCGCTGGGTGCGGATGTCCTCCAGCAGGGCCATGCGGCGGGCCTGGGTGTCTCTCAAGCTGGCTTCCTGGAGGCGGAGTTCGGCTTGCAGCGCTGCCAGGGCGGCCCGATCCGACTCCACACGTTTCAGGGCGGCCGCCTTGATCCCCACCTGTTCAATGAACTTCTTGGAGTGGGACTGGTCCGCTCGCAGCACCGCCGTCAGGTACTGGGCTGTCTTGCGAAGGTCCGCCGGGTTCTCGATGGAAAAGACAATGCGGGCAAATCCGCGCTTGTTGACGCGGTGGAGTGCCCGAATCCGTCGCGCAACCTGGTCCGTCACCTGGTCCAGGGTTCCCTGGGCCACGGCCAGCTCATCGGAGTGGTGGATTCGTTGTTGCTCCAACTGGTCGGCTCTCAGCTGCAGCTCAGCGATCTCCGGCTCGACTCCCAGCAGCTCCCGCTCCAGGTCCGAGAGCTCCGAGAGCACCTTGCGCTCAGCGGTCTGGGCCCGGGCCAGGTCCCGGCTGGCGTCGTCCTGGGCATGGATCGGTGCGGTGACGCAGAAGAGAAGAACCACTGCCCACGCTCTCATGGGGCCACCCGCCAGAAACGTCGCACGGAGGCCCAACACCCGGCCACGCCCAACAAGACCCCCGCCCCCACCAGTCCCCACAACAGCGGCGCGGGGGGAAAGACAAGCTGGTCCGCCCCCAGGGCCAGCTGCAGGTAGTTCTGGAGCCGCCGAAAGACCACTGTGTGGATGCCCCACATGCCCAGGATGGCCGAACCAGCCCCCATGGCCCCCAGGGCCGCTCCTTCCAACACAAAGGGCGATGCAATGAAGTTCCAGGTGGCCCCCACCAGCTTCATGGTTTCCAACTCCGCCTTTCGTGCGTAGACGACCAGGTGCATGGTGTTGGCCACCAGGAAGATCACCGCGCCTGCAATCAGGGAGCCGAGCGCCACCCCCAGCATCTGGAGCAGGGACAGGAAGTTGTTGAACCGCTGCACCCACTCCTGGCCATAGTCGATGTTCTCAAAATCGGTGCTTTGGATCTTCTCCACAAAACGCGTGATGTCCGAGGGCCGCGTATAGGTGTCCCGCAGGGTGATCTCCAAAGAAGCCGGGAGAATCTCCGCCCCCAGCTCCTCCAGGATGGGCTTCACATCCGGGACCCGTAGTTCCAGGTAGGTGCGGGCCTCGTCTTCCGACACGTACAGGATCTGCTTGACCTCGGGCAGCCGGGCCAGGTCGTCCTTCACGGCAAAGCGCCGGTCCACGGGCACATCCGTGTAGAAGTATGTGGAGATGTGCACGTCTCGATCCCATCTCTCCACGATGCGGTCCAGGTTCACCATGACCTGCATGTAGGTGCCGGCCACCAGGAGCGCGGCGCCAATGACTCCCACGACCACGCCGTTCAGCGCGAGGTTCTCCCAGAGAGAAGCCAGGGTCCGCCGCAGAATGTAGGGGAGGAGTTTCATCCTTCGCTCACCAGTCGGCCTGCTTCGAAGCGCAGGGTCCGGTTCGGGAACCGGTTCATGAGCCCCGTGTCGTGGGTGGCGATCATCACCGTCGTGCCACGCAGGTTTACAGCCAGGAGGATCTCCATGACCTCCACGGCCATGGCACCATCCAGGTTCCCGGTGGGCTCGTCCGCCAGCAGAATGGCCGGGTCGTTGACGATCGCCCGGGCCATGGCCACGCGCTGCTGCTCGCCCCCGGAGAGGTCCAGGGGCCAGGAGTCCTCCTTGCCCCGCAAGCCCACGGTGTTCAGCACCGCTCGTGTGCGGCGCTCCGAGTCACTGCGGTCCATTCCAAGCACTTCCAGGGCCAGGATCACGTTGTCGAAGACCGTGCGGTTTGGAATGAGCTTGAAGTCCTGGAAGACCACGCCGATGTTGCGCCGCAGGAAGGGCAGCTGGCTCTGGGAAAGGCGTGAAGCATCCACACCCCCCACCAAGAGCTTCCCGGCGCTCGGACGCTCCGCGCCGTACAGCAGCTTGAGAAGGGTGGTCTTTCCTGCACCCGACGGGCCGGTCACATAGCTGAACTCCCCCTTTTGCACGTGGAGGTTCACATCCGAGATGGCATCGTGGGTGCCGTAGGACTTGTACACGTGGTAGAGCCGGATCACGCGGACTCCCCGAAGCGATGCGTGGGCGCAGCCAGCTCGATCCGCTCGACCGGGGTGGGCTCCTGGCCAAGAAAGTGGGTGCCCACCCGGCGAAACCGCTCCTCGTTGTCCGTCACCTGGTAGCAAATGGAGCCGACTTCGGTGTCCGTTGACAGCAGGGATTGTTCGGCCAGCACTGCAGACACGACCCCCGCGGTGGCCTGCGCGGAATCCACGAGAAACGCCTCGGGCAGCACCTGTGCAATGGCCTTCTTGAGAATTGGGTAGTGGGTGCAGCCAAGAATCACCGTGTCAGGGCCTCCGACAAGAGGAGCGAGGTATCGTCTTGCCACCTCCACGGCGACGGGATCCTCGGACCACCCTTCCTCTGCCAAGGCCACAAAGAGGGGGCAGGGCACCGCTTCGGTCTTGATTCCCAGGGCGGCAAGGGCGGACTGGTAGCGTCCCCCCCGGATTGTCCCCTCCGTGCCCAGGATGGCCACGTGTTGGTTCCGGGTGCGGGCACTTGCCTCAGACACCCCCGGTGCAATCACGCCAAACACCGGAACCGCTGCAGCGGCGCCCGCGGCCTGGAGGGGTTCCAGGGCATGGGTGCTTGCCGTGTTGCAAGCGATGACCAGCGCCTTGATGCCCGACTGCCACAGGTGATCAGCCACCTGTTGCGAGTAGCGCAGCACCATGCGCGGGGACCGCGTTCCATAGGGCACACGCGCCGTGTCCCCCAGGTAGAGGAGATTCTCACGGGGGAGCGCCTGGGTCAGGGCCGACAACACGGTCAGGCCCCCGATGCCCGAGTCGAACACCCCAATGGGCCGGGAATCTGGCAAGTCTCATACTCCCGTGGGCTGACGGAGCGTATCACGCTCGTGATAATAGGTTCCACCCGAGGTTGCGCCGTGCGAATCGCTGTTTATGGCGGAAGCTTCAACCCCCCCCACCTGGGCCACGCCATGGTGGCGTCCTGGGTGGTCTGGAGCGGACGTGCAGACGCTGTCTGGCTGATGCCGTGCGCCTCCCATGCCTTTGCAAAAGACCTCGCGGACTTCGGGGCGCGGCTTGCTCTTTGTGAGGCCTTGGCTGACCTTTTGGGTGACCGGGTGAGGGTCTGTGACGTCGAGCGTGACCTGCCCTCCCCCAACTACACCTGGGACACCCTGTGTGCTTTGAGGCAGGCGAATCCGCAGCATGACCTCTCCCTGGTGGTGGGGGCCGACACTTTGGAGCAGGTGCACCTCTGGCACCGGTGGGAGGACCTCTCCCGAGAATTCACGCCCATCGTGGTGGGGCGCCAGGGCTACCCGGCGGTAGAAGGCGCCCCGTGCTTTCCCGACATTTCCTCCTCAGAGGTGCGGGAGCTGCTGGGGACGGGTCGCGCCGTGGATCACCTGGTGCCCGCCGTGCTGGTGGAGCACCTCGCAGCCCTCTATGGGCCGGACGCCCGGTGAGCCGGGTCCTGTTTGCCTGGGACATCGACGGCACCCTGTTGTCCACGGGGGGGGCGGGTCGGGCTGCCCTGAATGAAGCCTTTGCCGCCCTGCACGGCGTGCCTACCGCCTTTGCAAACGTTGAATTCGCAGGAAGGACGGATCCCGGTATCTGCCAGCAGGCATTTCTTGGGGCTGGACTCCCTTGCACCGAAGAAGCGGTGCAGACCCTGCAGGATGCCTACCTTCCCCGGCTGGAGGAGGAATTGGCGAGGCGTGCCGGGGATCTCGTGGTTCACCCGGGGGTGGGTGCGCTTCTGGATGCATCCGCTGCAATGGGGACCCACGCGCTGCTCACGGGCAACTGGCAGGCAGGCGCCCAGCGAAAGCTGCAGGCCGCGGGGCTGTGGGACCGGTTTGCCCTGGGGGCGTTTGGTGATGATTCCCCCCATCGAAACGACCTGGTGCCGATTCTCGCGGAGCGGGCGCGACAAGCAGGATTTCCAGCGGATCGGGTGGTGGTGGTAGGGGACACGGAGGCGGACCTTGCCTGTGCGCGGGCAGGAGGAGCCCTGGCGGTTCTTGTGGGCACCGGTTGGCGCACGATGGCGGAGCTGAAGGCCTTGAAGCCGGACCTGCTCCTGGAGGACCTTGCGTCAGGGAGCGAGGCCTTTCTGCAAGCGGTCGTCAGGGCTTGGGAACCCAGAGGTTGACCGAAGTGGAAGAGCCGTTGGGGCTGCTTCCACCCGCAATCAGTACGCCGAAGTCGGGATCCACGGTGATGGAGGGCCGTGCCACCCGGCTCTGCAATGCGAGTCCGGCGGATCCAGGGTATCCGTCGCAGCCGCCGATCAAGACAAAGGGGTTCTCCCCTTCGGGAAGGTTGGGGTCGTAGATTTCCACGCAGTCGACGAAGTCATCTGTGGAGTGCGGCTGCACCAGGGCACCTGCGGTTCGCCCTCCCGCAATCAACACGCGGCCGTCTGGGAGCAGGGTGCTGGAGTGGCGGTTGCGCGCGACGTTCAGGTGGCCCGCGTCTTTCCACTCGAGGGATTCCAGGTCATAGGTCCAGGCCTGGCTCGTCGCCTCGGCTCCCTGGGTCGAGGAATGGGAATCCCCCGAGCTGATCCCTCCGGTCACCAGGACCCGGGTGGAGGAGAGGGCCACCATGCTGAAGTGGGCCAGGGGTTCGCGCATGGACTCGATGGTGGAGACCGTACGGTCCAGGTGGATCAACAGGCAGTCTGCGACCTGCTCCCACGTCGAGTCGCCTGGAAACGTCGTGCCACCACAGTGCAGCACCCCCACCGTGGGAATGGACGTGGCAGCGCCGTAGGGGCCTTCGGTCGGAAGATTGGTGGTCTGCGGAATGGGGCGACGGAACTTCTGCTCTTCCGCCATGAAGATCTCAATGCTGCTCGTGGACGAGAACACGTTGTCCTCAGCTAAGAAGGTCCATCCCCCCAGCATGACCACGTCCCCCAGGCTGTTGGCCACCGCGATGTGGTCATAGCGGGGGTTCCGCATGGAGTCCGTGCCTGTGGGGAGGCTGATCTCGCCGGTCTCAGGATTCAACAGGTGGGCTGCATCTGTGACCGCCCGGCTCTCCAGCAGGGTCCGGGTGCCCCCGGCCAGGAGGACCTGGCCCTTCAACGGGCCCTCGGCGGTAATCAAGGTGGCACTGTGGCCGTGTCGGCCCTGGTAGGTTTCGCCGTCGACCGTAACTTCCGGTAGATCCCCCAGGACCTCGAACACGGGACCTTCCTCGGGATCTGGGTTTCCCAAGTCCAGGATCTGGAGGGTGCTCTGGGCCTCTCCATTCCCCCCCAGCTCCAGAATCCTAAGGCCGCCCGTCACCAGGAACCTGCCGTCCCCCAGGGCATTGAGACCCGGCAGGAAGAGCGGCTCCTCGGGCGGCACAAGAAACGCCATTTCCTCGGTGCGGGCCACGAGAATGCCCACGTCATCCGCTCCTTTCTTGAGGGAAATGGGCCCGGTTCGCCCCGTGGCCTGGGTGCCGCCGGGCCCTTTTACCTGCACCAGAATCCGGGTGTTGGAGAGGGGAGAGGTGTTGTCGATTTCCACCTGGTCCCCCGTGGAACGGAGCCCCTCGTAGCTCTCCCACGTCCCATCTTCGTGAATCAGGTGCAGGTCGTAGGCGCTGGCCCCCTCAAAGGGCACCTGGTTCGAAGGCGCAAATGGAACCAGCTGCAGGCGAAAGTTGTCACCCGCCGAGCATCCCCACCCGAGAAGGGACACCAGGACCGCAGTCAATCCCCTGGTCAGCAAGCGCTCCACCCCCACAGGATCATGTGCTTGAGCGCGCCCTGTCAACTGCGGGCTTGCCCCAGGTAGAGTGGGCCCATGTTGCTTGCGTCCCAGCGCCTTGCCGAGTTGGCTGGCGTGGTCCATGGATTCACCACCCGGAACGGTGGCGTTTCCAAGGGGGAGCTGCGCTCCTTGCACCTGGGACTGGGGGACGAGGCGCAGGGAGACCTGTCGGAGAACTGGCGCCGGGTGGCGGCAGCGCTGGGGCTGCCCCGGGAGAACATCACGGTGGCGCAGCAGGTCCATGGCGCTTGCGTGCTGGAAGGGGACACGGGACTGGGACCGCTGGTGCCCATCGGGAAGGCAGATGCCCTGGTCTGCACAGCGCCGGGGCAAGGGGTGGCTGTGCGGGTGGCGGACTGTGTGCCAATCCTGTTGGCGGTTCCCGGGGGGGTGGCCGCGGTGCATGCTGGCTGGCGGGGAACGGCCAAGGGCATCGTGAAGGAGGGAGTCTCCGCCCTGTGCCTGGCGACGGGGGCCGAGCCTTCCCAGGTGGTGGCTGCCGTGGGGCCCAGAATCGGGGCTTGTTGTTATGCGGTGGGACCGGAAGTGGTGGAGGGCATCGGTGTACACGTGGCGCCGGATCTGTTTGTTTCCCAGAGGGGTTCTGCAACCCACGTGGATCTGGGGGCAGCCAATGCGGCCCAATTGCAGGCGGCTGGGGTGACGGACATCGACGTTCTGGATGCCTGTACGGCGTGTGAGCCGCGCTTTTTCTCCCACCGGGGGGATGGACCCGGGACCGGCCGTCTCGCGGCGGTGATCGGCTTGGAGGGGGGGTGATGGGCTGGATTCTGTGGTGGATGTTGGGCTGCGGCGGGCCTGCGGAGCGCATTTCGCGCTTGGATGCCTCCCTGGACCACTGGGAGGAGGGGGTGCAGGCGCTGGAGGCGGGGGAGCCCGGGGCGGCTGTTGCAGCGTTTTCCAGCGCCATCGTGAAAGACCCGGCCAGTCCGGAGCTCTGGCTTTGGAAGGGACGGGCCCTGGCGGAGGCCGGAGACCTGGAAGGGGCGATCGATGCGGCGGGGCAGGTGTTGGCAAGGCGGCCCGATCACGCGTTGGCCCGCTACAACCGGGCCTGTTGGCTGGCCCGGCTCGGTCGCCTGGAGGGGGCAGCCCGGGACCTTGCGCGGGTGCTGGAGGAAGGCGGCGTGGATCGGCTCACCGCCGCGCGCGATCCAGACCTGGACGTGCTTCGGGCCGACCCGACCACCCGCTCCCGGGTTCCGGCTCGACGGCTTCCTGCCTGGGCCACGGCTGATTCCGAGGCCATGTTCGTGGGTTCCCAGTGGAGCGTGCGGATCCTGGTGGAGCTCCCGGTGGAGGAGCCCACCCTGCACCTGTCCTTTGATGGGGACGATGCGGCCCCCTTGGAGCTGATGCGCATTGTGGAGGACCGGGTGCCCCACGGCGCCATTGTGGAACGGAACATCGAGTTCATCTTTCGGGTGCTGGGAGAGGGAGAGGGACGGGTGGGTCCCTGGATGGCCAAGGGCGCGGGCCTGGAGGCGTTTCTTCCCACAGTGCCCTACCGGTTTCTCGCCCCACCGGGCGCCTCGCCTGTGGTCGGGCGATCCCTTGCGGGCTTGTTTCGATCTCCGGAGGAGCGCGTCGGTGAGCTGCAGGAGACCGGAGCGATCCGCTTTGCGGACCACGTGGTGGTGCGGGGAGAGCCCGGAGACCGGTTGGAGGCGAGCGCTACGCCGTCGCTCCACGTGGAAGTGCGGCAAGGCGGCCAGCCCACGTGGATCGCCTGGGAGCTGGCCTCGGAGCCCGGCAGCCGCGTCGCCCTGCACAGGAGCGGGGCGCTGGTGTACGAGGGGACGCCTTAGGCCCCCTCCATCCCCACCTACCGGGGGGTACTCTTGACTTTGCCGATCCGGGGCCTTGTGGTTATACTTTGGGTATGAAAACAGCCGTTTCCCTTCCAGACAGCCTCTTTGAAGAGGCCGAGCGCCTCGCCGCACTTTGCGGAATGTCCCGAAGCCAACTTTACCAGGCGGCCTTGCGGGAGTACGTTCAACGCCACGATCCGGAAGCGATCACCGCCGCCTGGGACGCGTTGATTCACCAGCAGGGAGGAGAGCCCGGCCCCTTTGCAGCCGCAGCCGCCGCGCGGGCCTTGGCCGAGGTGGAGTGGTGATCGCCCAGGGAGATGTTCGCTGGGCCGATCTCCCTGATCCGGCCGGCTCGGGACCCGGCTTCCGACGACCCGTGGTCGTCGTACAGGGAGATGCATTGAACCGCAGCAGGATCGCGACAGCCGTGTGTGTCCCCCTCACCAGCAATCTGCGCTGGGCCGAGGCGCCCGGCAACTTCCTGCTTCCCGCAAGGAGTACCGGGCTACCGCGCGACTCGGTTGCATTGACTCCATCGATTGTGTCGATTGACCGTCGGCTCCTCGATGAACAGACCGGGCAGGTGTCAGACCGCCAACTCAGTGCCATCCTCGGAGGGATCGACATCGTGCTCGGTAGATAGGGGCTATCGGGGTCGGCCAGCTATTCCCCGGCGGTGACCACGACCACGTCGGACCCTCTCATCGAGTTTCAGGCCGAGCCTGCCAGGCCACTTGGCGTATTTGAGGATCAGTGCATCGCCGACGCAGACTGTGGGGCCTTCAACCGGTGTGTTCTGCGGGTTTGTCTCCACGGGCGGCGAGACTGCAAGAACGATGCAGACTGCAGCCCGGGGAGTCGCTGTGTTCTCGAGTCGTGCGCCGCCGGGCGACGCGACTGCGGGGAAGACGCACCGTGTGAGGAACCGCTGGTTTGCAGATTCGGATCGTGCATGCCACCGACGGAGTGCAGTGAAAACGCCCACTGTCCTGACGAGCACCGGTGTGTGTTCGGTAGCTGCTTCGAAGGTGAGCAGGACTGTACACTCGATTTGCACTGCGGGGAGGAAGAACGGTGTGAGACGGGTATCTGCGCTTTCGGTCCCCGGAGTTGCTATCGGCCGTCGGACTGCCTGCCAGACGAGGTGTGCTTTGCGGGAGTGTGCCTACCAGGTTGCGAGTCCGACGCCGAGTGCGATGAGGGAAGTTGCTTCGGCAGTGTTTGCATGTCGCTGTTTCCAGTCACCCCCTGACCGACCGTCAAGGCACCTGCCACTCCGCCTTAGCCTACGGCGTACAGGTCACCGCATCACACCCGCTCGTGTCCCCGAGGGTGTTGTTGTCGAACGTGTTGGTGTCGCACTGGGTGAAGCTGCTGTCCGTGTCGCAGACCATGCCGTATTCGGTGTTGTCGTCGAGGCTCGAGTTGGAGAGGTCGATCACGCTGCCCACCATGCTGATGCCGCTTAGCAGGTTGCCATCCAGGGATCCGTTTGAGAACGTGAGCGTAGACGCATCCAGCTCGATGCCGTGGGCCTGGTTGTCATCGGCGGTGCAGGCATCCAGGGTGGCCTCGCAGGTGGCCTCCAGTTGCACGCCGCTTCCGGCGTTGCCGGTGGAGTCCAGGGTGAAGCCGGTCAGGGTGCCCCCTTGGAGCACATGCAGCCCTGCATCGGAATCTGTGCCGCCGAATCCATTGGCTTCCACGTTCCCATACCGAAGCGTGGCGGTGCCGGAGTTGACCACAGCCCCGGCGCCCACGTTGTTCTCCAGGGTGCTGCCGATGGCGGTGACGGTTGAGTTCGCCATGTACAGCCCGTGGCCGCCGTTGAAGGTTGCGGACACGCCGTCGACGTTGTTGGCGGGGTCGGCGGTGTCCTCGACCCCGAGGTTCACGGTGGCATTGGAGATGTAGAGGCCGTCGCCGTCGTTGTTGGTCACCGTGATGCCGGACAGGTCCGCAGCGGTGTTGGGAAGGGGACCCACCACGACTCCATAGGTCTCGCTGCCGTTCACCGACACATCGCTCACCTCGATTGTGCCCTGGGAATTGCTGCTGGAGTTGACCCGCAGGCCGGGTGCATTCAGGTGATTCTGTACGGTGAGCCCCGACACGTACAGCGACGGCGTCCCACTGGCGGTGAATTCCACCTCGACCGCACCATCGATGTAGTTGTCGTTGGCCCCCCCTCCGGTCACGGTCACATCGTACAGCTCCACATCGCCGTTGTAGGCCCGCAACGCCTGGTCCGCCGAGTTGTCCACCGTCAAGCCGTTCACGAACAGGGAGCAGTCATTGGTGTACACGGCCGGCTGGTAGTTGGTGTACTCGCTCTGGCTGGCGAACACCCCATCCACGTAGGTGGTGGAGTCGCTGAGGATGCCGTTCACGTTGGAGATGGTGACATTCTCCAGCTCGATGGCGCCGTAGTAGCAGTTGATGGCATTGCCCCCCACGTCCGCCATGTGCACGTCCTCAATCTTCAACGGGTTGTCGGTGTTGGACCAGACCTGGATCGCCGCCTCGTTGTAGTTGTTCCAGGTGGAGCCACTGATCTCCACCTCGGCGTCGTATACGTCGATTCCGTTGGAACCGTTTTCAAAGTCGCAGCCCGTGATCTCCATGCTGCCGCCGTTCATCTCGACATCCTGGGAGGCGTACTTGCTCTCCGTGCCGTAGACCACGCCGTTGGACACGTACTCGTAGTAGCGGGTGGCCAGGTTGTCGTGGAAGCTGCAGGTGTCCAGGACCGTGGTGCCATTGGTGGCCACGACCGCGCCTGTGTACCCCAGGCTGTTGCTCAAGCTGTAGTAGCCGGCGGAGTTGGTGAACTCGGCGCCATAGGCGGTGAGGGTCCCCTCGTAGTTCCAGACGCTGTGGTAGAGGTTGCCGGAGAACTCGACGCCCTCGCCTGCGGTGTTCGTGCCCAACTCGGTGGTGCTGAAGGCGTTGAGCAGGCCGATGAACTCGTTGTCCTGTACAAATCCGCCATCCCAGGTGACGGTGCTGTACCAGAAGCTGCTGGCGAATCCCGTGGAAATCGAGCCGCCCACGTTCACGGTCTCCGGGTCATCCACCAGCCGCAGACGGGTCACGGACACGTCGGTCAGGGCAAACGCTCCCTGGGCCCCGTAGATTCCCATTCGTCCCGCGCTGTTCACGGTGACGTTGTTGAGGGTCCCGTTGATGGCGTTGTTGTAGGGGGTCAGGAAGAGGCCCGTGGCGTTGTAGCCGTCGATGGTGGTGTTGGAGATCTCCACGTCGTCCGCCTGCACCTGGATGCCCATGGAGTTGCCATCCGCGGCGTCCCCGGGATGGACAAACTCGGGGGTGCCGGTCGCGGTGATGCCGTCCATGACGATGGTGTCCCCGGTCGCCACGGCCAGGATGCCGATGCTGTAGACCTGTTCCAGTATGAGGTCCGTGAAGGAGAAGGCCCCCCTCAAGGCGTAGACCCCGTAGCCGCCGGCCACGATGGTATCGGCCACCAGGGTGCCATCCGCCTCGTCAATCACGATGGCGATGAAGTCGTTGAACAGGGTGTTGCCGCTCGTGGTCAGCACGGCTCCCTTTTCTGCCCAGATGCCAAATCCGTCGTTGACGCCGCCTTCTTCGGTGACCTCCCCATAGGTGATCCACGAGATGGTGTTTCCGTTGAGCGTGCCCGCAGCACCGTCGGTGAAGTGCACCCCAAACCCGATGATCTGGGAGAAGGTGGTGGTCGAGATGGTGGCGCTGCCCCCGGAGAACTCGGCGCCGCCGTAGCCGATCCACTCGTCGCTGGGGCGGTCAGGCCCGCCGGTGTCCCAGCCGGTCTCGCCGGTCTCGCGGCGTGTGTCCGTGTCGTCCGGGTCTGTGGCGGTGTCCGCGGCAGGGGTGTCGGTGTCCCACCCGGTGTCCCCGCCCGTGTCCCCCACAGGGGGCGCGGAGAGGTCCCCGAAGAAGCAGTCGGTCACTGAAGTGGCCTCGGCATCCACGGCCCGCAGCCCGGTGCCCTGAATCTCCGTGAAGTACACGTTCTCCACCACGGTGTTTGTGGCGTTGTCGATGTTGATGCCGTTGCGGGAGGAATGCAGGGTCAGGTTGCGTACCTGAACGCCGTCTGCACCCTGGATGGTGATGACCGCCATGTTGGTCTCGCCGATCCACACCAGATCCTCGTCCTCGGGGCCCTCGATGATGACGGCCTTGTCCACCTCGATGGACTCCTCATGCTCCCCTGCACACAGGGTGATCGTGCTGCCGGGATCGGCCACGACCAGGGCATCGGTCACCCACCGGTAGCCGCCTTCTCCGTCCACGAGAATACAGCCCTCCTCAAAGTTGTACTCGGGCTCGGTATCCTCGATCTCGCCCGTGTCGACGGTGCCCTCCTTTCCGTCGCAAGCGGACGACAAGGCCAGGGGAAGAAGAAGGGCGGTGCTGGGGATTCGCATGAATAGCCTCGAGCGCAGTTGTGGAGGATGCACCGTAGCCTCGCATGTAGCGGTGAACAACTCCGGCGCCGCGGTTTCAGGCCCGTGATACGGGGGGAGCCGGGAGACAAGAAGTGCAGCGGGAAGACCTGAACAAGCAGTTGCAGGAGAAGAACGAGGCGGCCTTTGCCGGGGGCGGCCCCGAGCGGGTCAAGGCCCGGCACGAAAAGGGCATGCTCACGGCACGGGAGCGTCTGGACCTGCTGCTGGATCCCGGGTCATTTCGGGAGATGGATCGCCTGGTGACCCACACCTGCACCGATTTCGGCATGGAGGAGAAGAAGATTCCCGGGGATGGCGTGGTGACCGGGTATGGGCGGATCGAGGGCCGGCTGGTCTATGTGTTCGCCCAGGATTTCACAGTCTTTGGCGGGTCCCTGTCCAGTGCCTATGCTTCCAAGATCTGCAAGATCATGGACCTGGCCATGCGCAACGGCGCTCCGATCCTGGGACTGAACGACTCGGGGGGCGCCCGGATCCAAGAGGGGGTGGCATCGCTTGGGGGCTATGCGGACATCTTCCTGCGCAACACGCTGGCCAGCGGTGTCGTGCCCCAGCTCTCCGCCATCATGGGCCCCTGCGCGGGGGGGGCGGTCTATTCCCCGGCCATTACGGACTTCATCGCCATGGTGGAGGGGACCTCCTACATGTTCGTGACGGGGCCGGATGTGATCAAGACGGTCACCCATGAAGAGGTGACCAAGGAGGAGTTGGGGGGCGCCCAGACCCACAACCAGAAGAGCGGTGTGGCCCACTTTGCCACCCCCGACGAGCCGGCCTGCCTCGCCTTGCTGAGAGAACTCCTAGGCTTCATGCCCCAGAACAACCTGGAGGAGACCCCTCGCAAGCCCACCAGCGACCCGGCGGATCGGGCTTGTCCGGAGCTGGATGAGGTGGTGCCTGTAAATCCCAACAAGCCCTATGACATCAAGGAGGTGATCCAGTCTGTGGCGGACGAGGGGTACTTCCTGGAGGTGCAGGCGCTCTATGCAGCCAACCTCGTCGTGGGATTCTGTCGCCTGGACGGTCGCTCCGTGGGGGTGGTGGCCAACCAGCCCGCGCATCTTGCGGGGGTGCTGGACATCAATGCCTCCCTCAAGGGGGCCCGGTTTGTGCGGTTCTGCGATGCTTTCAACATTCCGCTGTTGGTCCTGGAGGATGTGCCCGGGTTCCTGCCGGGAACGGCCCAGGAGTTTGGCGGCATCATCAAGCATGGGGCCAAGCTGCTGTACGCCTTTGCCGAGGCCACGGTTCCCAAGGTGACCCTGATCACCCGCAAGGCCTATGGCGGCGCCTACTGCGTGATGAACTCCAAGCACATTCGCGCGGACCTCAATTTCGCCTGGCCCACCGCAGAAGTGGCGGTCATGGGCTCGGAGGGGGCGGTGAACATCCTCTACCGGCGGGAATTGGCGAGCGCCCAGGACCCGGAGGAAACCCGGCGCGAGCACACGGAATCCTACAAGGAGGCCTTTGCAAATCCCTACCAGGCGGCTGCCCTGGGATACGTGGACGAGGTCTTTCTTCCGTCCGAAACGCGTGCCCGCCTGGTGGAAGCCTTCGACTCCCTGGAAAACAAGAGCGACAAGAACCCGCCCAAGAAGCACGGAAACCTCCCTCGGTAGGTATTTCCGCGGCTTGACGGGGGCAAGCAGGCCGGATATCCGGCGGGGCCGGCTCCCTCGCGGAGCCACGCCAATCAAAGGATTTCAAATGGTTCGCCTGCGTATGACCCGTCTGGGTGCCAAGAAGCGCCCGTTCTACCGCATCGTTGCGGCGGATTCCCGTAGCCCCCGTGATGGCCGCTATATCGAGCAGCTGGGGCACTACGATCCCATGAAGAACCCGTACGACCTGAAGCTGAACCTGGAGCGGGTGGACTACTGGTTGGGTGTGGGGGCGCAGCCGTCCGAGACCGTGGCCAGCCTGATTGAAAAGGCCCGCAACCCCGAGTTGATCGTGGCGACTCCGGACAGGAAGGCCGCTCCCGCCGAGGAAGCACCGGTGGAGGAGGCTGCTGCCGTCGAGGAAGCTCCCGCTGAGGAAGCCGTGGAGGCTGCCCCTGCTGAGGAAGCTCCCGCCGAGGAAGCTGTTGAGGCTGCCCCTGCCGAGGAAGCTCCCGCCGAGGAAGCACCCGCCGAGGAAGCACCGGTGGAGGAGGCTGTCGAGGCCGCTCCCGCCGAGGAAGCTGTTGAGGCTGCCCCTGCCGAGGAAGCTGTTGAGGCCGCCCCTGCCGAGGAAGCTGTTGAGGCCGCCCCTGCCGAGGAGGCTGTCGAGGCTGCCCCTGCCGAGGAAGCAGCAGCGGATCCAGAAGCTGAAGGCAAGGAATAGGTCATGGAAACCCTGATCAACTTCATCGTGCAAGGACTTGTGGACCACCCGGACGACGTGCGGGTGCGGTCACTTTCCAAGGACTCCGCCACCTTGCTGGAGCTGTATGTGAATCCAGAAGACAAGGACCTGGTCATCGGCACGGATGGCGAGACACTGCAGCACATTCGCGCGGTGTTGGATGCTGCTTCAGGAAGCCGCAAGACGACCCTTGAAATGGTTGACGTCCATGGCGGGGCCTCGGAAGAAGAGTAGCGCACGCCCGGACGAGGTCTCCCTCGGCTGGATTGTCGGTGTGTTTGGAACCTCCGGGGAAGTGCGTCTGCACATGCACAACCGGGAGTCAGACCTGTTGAAGGAGGGGCTCTCGCTCATCCTCGTGGATACCGAGGGGCGCCGCTGTGAGGCACACATTCGCTCCCGCAGCGGGGCAGGGGGGCGCGTCCTGGGCACCATCGATGGCGTGGCGGATCGAGAAGGGGCGCGGGCTGCCATGGGCAGCGAGATGATCCTGGCCAAGGCGGACCTGCCGGAAACCGAGGACGACGTCTATTACCACCACCAGCTGGTGGGGCTCTCGGTTCGGTTGAAGGGGGGCGACGTCGTGGGGGTACTCACAGAGGTGCAAGGTGCGGGCCCGGTGGACCTGTGGATCGTGCAGGGGGACGAAGGCGAGTACTTTGTACCGGCCCTGGCGGAGATGATCGTGCAGGTGGATCTGGACGCCGGGGAAGTGGTTGTGACGGAGGACGGATGGAAATCGAGCTCCTGACCCTGCATCCGGACCTGGTCCGATCTCCCCTGGAGCACTCCATTCTGGGGCGGGCACAGCGGGCAGGCCACCTGGTGGTTCGGGTGCACGACATCCGGGATCACGCAGAGGGCCGCCATCGCCAGGTGGATGACACGCCCTACGGCGGTGGGGCCGGCATGGTCATGAAGGTGGACGTGATGGTGCGGGCCCTGTCCGCAGTCCGGCGAGAAGACAGCCACGTGGTACTCATGGGCCCGGGAGGAACCCCCCTGTCCCAGGAGGGGGCTGCTTCCCTTGCCCAGAAGGAGCACCTGGTGCTGCTCTGCGGCCACTATGAGGGGGTAGATGACCGGGTGCGGCACTTTGTCGACCAGGAGATTTCCATTGGGGACTACGTACTCACGGGCGGGGAGCTCCCGGCCCTGGTGGTCGTCGACAGCGTGGCCCGGCTGCTGCCCGGGGTTCTGGGGAACGAGGACAGCGCCCGGGATGAGTCCTTTTCTCAAGGACTCCTGGAGTATCCCCAGTACACGCGCCCGGCGGAATTCGAGGGCCAGAGCGTGCCGGAGGTGCTTGCATCAGGAGATCACGGGGCCATTGCCGCATGGCGAACCCGCGCTTCCCTGGAGCGAACCCGGCAAATGCGTCCGGATCTCCTGGAGCCTGCAGGAGAGAAACGAGGGGATTCCTCGGATTAGCCTGCGGATTCGGGGTTGCGGAGCACCCTTCCAACCGTTAGTTGCGGGCGGTTCAACCGGGCTGGCTGGGCGCTCTCGTCCCCAAGTCCGATTCGAGGCAAATCGCCATGACGACCAATATTGCTGAAATCGAGAAGTCCCTGATCGCGGATTCCGACAACCCGGCCATCCGGGCCGGAGACACCGTGCGTGTCCACGTGCGCATCAAGGAAGGGGCCAAGACCCGAATCCAGGTGTTCGAGGGCACAGTCATCGCCATGAAGCATGGCGGACCCCGGGCCACCATTACCGTGCGCAAGATCTCCAACGGGATTGGGGTGGAGCGGATTTTCCCGATTCATGCCCCCGTGGTGGAGAAGATCGAAATCAAGAGCCGCCACCAGGTGCGCCGGGCAAAGCTGTACTACCTCCGCAAGCTGCGAGGCAAGAAGGCCCGCCTGGTGGAAGTCAGGTCCAACAAGTCCAAGGCCTGATCCGTGGATCGGCGGGCCGCCTTCGAGGCCGGACTCGCCGCAGAAGAAGCGGTTGGCGTCTACCTGCAGGATTTAGGCTGGTCCGTGCTGGAGCGGCGTTGGATCGGCGCGGGGGCAGAGGTGGACCTGATCGTGGAGCAGGCCGGCCGCATCCGGTTTGTGGAGGTCAAGCTGCGGGCGGCCGATGACCCGGTGGGCCTGGAGGCCATTGATGAGAGAAAGGTGGCTCGAATTTCCCGGGCCGCCGAGCTTTGGCTGGATCAGCGCCGGGAGCCTGTGCGGGAGGCCTGTCTTGCGGTGGCCATGGTCCAGGTGGCGGGTGAGGGCTGGCAGATCGAATGGCTGGATGACCCGGTCTGATTGATGCCGCTCTTTGTACTTGGAACCCCGATCGGCAACCTGTCGGATGTCAGCGCGCGGATGCGGGAAGTCCTGGAAGAGGCGGACCTGGTTGCAGCAGAAGATACGCGGGTGACCCGCAAGCTGTATTCGGCCCTGGGAATCCCGGCGCCGCGCATTGAGCGGTATCGAGGCCATGAACAGGAGCGGAACCTGCAGCCCCTGGTGGAGAGGGTCGAGGCCGGGGAAAAGGTCGTGCTTGTCAGCGATGCCGGCATGCCGGCTGTGTCGGACCCCGGGGCGGAGCTTGCGCGGGCCTGCCACGAGCGGGGATTGCCGGTGCACGCGGTGCCGGGGCCTTCAGCGGTGTCCAGCGCGGTGTCCGTGTCGGGGTTGCCGCCCACTCCCTTCCACTTTCTCGGCTTCCCCCCGCGCAAGCCCGGTCCACTGCGGCGCTGGGTACGGCTCCATGCCGCCTTGCCCGGCACCCTGGTCCTCTATGAGTCACCCCGGCGGGTGGTGGCCCTGGCTGAGATCCTGGCCGAGGAGCTGCCGGATCGGAAGGCCTGCCTCTGTCGGGAGCTGACCAAGCGCCACGAAGAGGTGTTGATGTTGCCGGTGCAGGCCCTCTGGGAGGACTTGCGGGAGAGGGATGAGATCAAAGGGGAGGTGACCCTGGTGATCGGTCCCGGGCTTCCGCCGAAGAGAGAGACCGTGGAACCAGGGACCGACTTGCGCTCCATTGCTGCGGCCCTGGCCCAGCGCTGGGGGGTGCCAAAGCGAGAGGCCTACCAGCGTCTTCTCGCCTTGGAATCCGCGGAGGAACCTACGGACGAATCTCGTAGGTGACGCCCACGTTGACGTTCCAGGTAAAGCTGCTGGCGTCGGTGTAGATGGGGTAGGGGGCCTCCAGGCGGGTGGGGGAGAGCCATCCCATGCCACCGTGGAGCGCCATCTTTGCCTCGGGCAGGAAGCGCCAGATCACGCCGGCGGTGCCGGAAACGCTGGTGTGCTCCCCCTTCAGGGTGGTCTGCCCTGCGGTGGCTGGAAGCACATCCGGGAGCCAGGTCCCGGAAGGGTAGGTGGCGTCCGTGTGGTAGCCGAAGTCCAGGCGAAAGTCGCTGTGGATCTCGTTGCCGCTTTCGGCATGCTTGTAGTGGAAGAACTCAGTACCGGCCCCCATCGTGGCGGCCTTCTCAGGCTGTACCGTGAAGGTTCCACCGTCCAGGTCAACCTCCACGGGGCCTTGTCGCAACAGGACGGTCTGGAGGTAGGGATGGGCCACCCCCCGGGTGGTTGCGAAGGTGGCGGTCAGGCGCTGGGCAGCAGCGCCCACCCCTGCACCCCGGGCTTTGTTGGCACCCACCCAGAAGTTCTTGGAGGCGTGGGGCGTTCGAAAGGAAAGGTCCACAAGCCAGGTCGCCTGCTGTCCGCGGGCCTCCGACAGGGGGGTGCCCCGCAAACCCAGCCAGATACCGTCCAACCCCTTGCCCTCCAACCTGGATGGGCTGTCCGACTCGCTGCCCACGTAGGTGCCCTCCTCCCGGATCGGGTTCCAGCCCATGAGGTGGCTGTTCGTGTAGGAAATCCGGGAGAGGGGATGAATTGGAATCGCGACGGCCACCGCCAGGTCATCCAGCACGCTGAAGAGTCCCCCCACCGTGATCACATGGTCGGCCTCCAGCACCCCCCCCACGGTCGTACCGCCTTCTTCCAGCACCACGCGTGACTGGTCCGTTCGATAGGACAGCGACGCATCTCCGGTCATGGCCGGAGGCAAGGTGGTCAACTCGGCGGCGAGGGCAGCTTGGGCCAGGAGGAGTGTGAACATCGCAGAGAGAGTAGGCAGGCGCTGCCGACGGGTCAAGAGCCAGCCCGTCTATGAGTCGCGCAGCCCGTAGTCTTTCATCTTTGTTTGCAGGCTCTTTCGTGAAATCCCGAGGGCCTTGGCGGCGCGGGTCACGTTGTTGGACTCGGTCTCCAGCACCTCCTGGATGCGGGAGCGCTCGAGCTTTGCTGTGTGCGCTCGCACATACTCCTTGAGACCCAGCTCCTCCCTGTCCAGATCCGAGAGGATGGTTCCGGCCCCTGGCCCCGTAGCGGGCAGGTCCTCGATGGTGATCTGGTCGCCGGTGCACAACAACACCAGGCGCTCCATGAGGTTTTCCAGCTCCCGGATGTTTCCGGGCCATTTCCACTGGGCAAGCCACTCCAGGGCAGAAGGGGTGACCGATTCGATCTTTCGGCCCAGGCGCTCGTTGAAGCGCTCCAGGAAGTGGCTGACCAGGAGGGGGATGTCTTCCGGGCGGTCCCGCAAGGGGGGCACCTGGATGGGAATGACGTTCAAGCGGTAGAACAGGTCGCGGCGAAAGGTGCCGGCCTCCACTTCCTGGTCCAACTCCCGGTTGGTCGAGGCCACCAGCCGGACATCCACCTCGATGGTCCGCACGCCTCCCACCCGCTCAAAAGTCCGCTCCTGGAGCACCCGCAGCAGCTTGACCTGCATGTCCACGGGCAGCTCTCCCACCTCGTCCAGGAACAGGGTGCCGCCGTCCGCCAACTCAAACCGCCCCGGGCGGCTGCCCACGGCGCCGGTGAAGGCCCCCTTTTCGTGGCCGAACAGCTCGGACTCGAAGAGGGTCTCGGGAATGGCGCCGCAGTTGACGGAGATGAAGGGTTTCTTGGCCCGGGAGGAATTCTCGTGCAGCGCCCGGGCCACCAGCTCCTTGCCGGTGCCCGACTCGCCGGTGACCAGGATGGTGGTGGGGGAATCTGCCACCTTTTCGATCAACTCAAAGACCTGCTCCATGCGGGGGGTGCGGCCAATGATGTCAAAGCGCCCGTCCGGCCCCGAGAAGTCCTGGGAGCGCTTTTGTTCGGTGCGCACGGCCTTTTCCAGGATGAGCTTCATCTCGTCCCGGTCAAAGGGCTTGGTGATGTAGTCATGGGCCCCCAGCTTGATGGCCTCGACCGCCGAATCTACGGTGCCGTGGGCGGTGATGATCACCACGGGCAGTCCGGGATCCTGGCTGCGCACCCAGTGGAGCACCTCCAGGCCCCCGATGCCCGGCATCTTGAGGTCGGTCACCACCGCGTGAAAGAGCGATTTCTGGAGTTTGGAGATGCCTTGTCCGCCATCGGCGGCTGTTTCGACCTCGTACCCGTCCGCCTGCAGGTGTGCGGAGAGCACCTTGCGAATGCTCGGTTCGTCGTCGATGATGAGGATTCTCTTCCTCATGGGCGGCGAATCTAACACGCCGTCGTGCGTCCCTCGTTGGGCGGTTGCCCCTGGGGGGGGCAATCGAATACGCCATTCTTGCGCTTTCCTGGAGTTCTCATGCCCCGAGCCCTTCTACTCTTTGGTCTTCTTCTTGGACTTGGGGCTTCCCTTCACGCGGAGCCGGCACCGGACTTTCAACTGCGGGACCTCAACAACCAATCCGTCAAGCTCTCGGATTACC
>CAZSZE010000046.1:0-33977 GCA_964610645.1 uncultured Enterobacterales bacterium
TACGGTGGCTGCTCTGGATTCGTCTGTGGTCCAGCAGTTGACGGGGAATAAAGATGTGGACCAGCTTACGGACGGCATATTGGTTCACCGGCATACGTGCAGCAATGACACACAAAAGATAGAGCCGCAGATCTCATCACCGTTTGACTGGAGGATGTTCTTCAGCCAGCGCCACAATTATGGGTCGGGCAATAGCAGTAATGCCTTTTTCACACGATACAGTTATTACACTACGACCGTGAGCTTGGGAAGAGCGTCTGCGCCCATAGACGACAACGCCTCGCTTTCTGGAAATAATTGTGCCAGGTGTTTTACGGCCAATTGGGTTTCTCATAATGCAAATAGTGGAGGAACGGGCTGGTCTGCTGGGAGTGGGTGCAGTGGCGGTGGATGTTGGGAAAGTGGTAGCGAAACACATGGCATAAACAGAGTCACTATCTTTGTCAGAGACTGATTGGATGACGACAAGGACCGGATCGGCTCTCGCCTACTCAACTGCGGAGTTCCAGCCCAGCCCAGTAGATGCTCCGCCCCGACGAGAGCGTCTCGGAGTCATGCGCCCCCCTTCTTAGGGTTGGACCCGGAGAGACATCTCCAGAAATGGCATTCCCCGACCCCTCTCCGTCAACTCCTCCTGCCACTCGCAAGATAGCGTCCACGGATGGGACGACAGAGAAGCAGGGAACAGGCCATGGTTGGAGGGCGAGGCGGGTCATGCTGGCTCCTTTTGCCTGCAAGAGCAGGCGTGTAGGGGGCCCTTCTCTCTGTGGACAGAGAAGAGGGTATCCCCAGGTGGGTCGTCCACCGACTGGCAGACTCACGCCACATCCCGACCTTCTGGCCCGGTCATCGCGTCAGGCTGCCTGTCCTCGAAACGCCCGCACAATGGGACGCGTCGAGCCCTCCCAGGCACTACCAGGACTCGTAGCTGTAGGACAGATCCACCTCCAAGCCAGAGTGCTGACAGTCAGACGAGTTGTCATCCCCGGTGATGATCAACCCAAAGGTGTGGGGCCAGCTCCCACCAGCCACATCCAGCAGGCGCTGCGTCCCCGCTGGGTCGAAGCTCAGGCTGAGCGTTCCTGTGGCCTCAGACGCCGGCAGCGCACAGTTCTGGGCGCCGGAGGCACAGTAGGTGGACTGGACGTAGCTGTTGTGCCCCGTGTTCACTATCCTTTGCCAGTCGTACAGGTAGAACTCCGCCGAGGGCAAGAGGTTGGTCTCAAAATGAAAGGACGACATGAGCACAATGTCGTTCAAGGTCATGAGCAGCAGGTCGTCGTAGCGAAGGCTTGCGGATTGCGACTCGAGCTCCAGGCTGCAAATCGTCACATCTGACGGGATGGACAGTGACACCTCTTGCTCACTCCGGGCGCGGACGCGTCCATCCCACGGCCACAGATTGCCGTCCCACCCCCAGGCACATTGGAGTGTGAGTGGAGGGAGTGTCACGACCTCCGAGTGGTTCCCCGCAGTGACTGGGCACGATTCCCACAGTCCATCCACGCAAGAGATGACCGCTCGCGGATCATCAAGGCAGTCGAAACACGCCTGGTTGAGATCCTCATCGATTTGACCGTCGCAGTCGTTGTCGATTCCATCACAGATCTCCTCTTCGGGAACACAGGCCTCCTCCACGAAGGCGTAGAGGTCCACGGTGTCCTCGGGAAGGAGTGGATCGTTTCCCGTGACAACGACTGTGGCCGGAAAGCTCCCGCTCTGTACTGGGGCGATGGTCACCAAAAAGGTTGTCGTTTCGCCAGGCCCAAGAAGGGGACTCAAGACCTGGGTCACCGAATAGGCGGCCACTCCTTCGCCTCCTTGGAGGACCATCCCATCAATCTCCAGGTCCGCATCCCCGAGGTTGGTCACGTTGACCAGGCGGTTGGAGGGTGTCTCGGGGACCGCACCAAAGGACCCGAAGTCGAGGGACATGGGGCGGATCTCCATGATGGGCTGTCCCGCCTCCTCGCCGGGGAGGGCCTCTTTGGATGTGGGCTTGAGGCGGTAGTCCGAACAACCCGCGGCGAGCACTGCAAAGGCGGCGATGTACAAACGAATGGGGCAGCGCGGTTTGGCACCAGAGATCATGTCTACTCCTCGTGTGAATCGAGGCTTGGTTTGGGTGCCAGTCCTAATTCTACTCTTTAGTAGGTAACCTGTCTACTCATTAGTAGGTAATGTTCGTCGACCTGGCTGATTTCGATAGACTGTGCGGTCTTTGACCCCGGGCGAATTAGGCTCCTTCTACGCTCTCTGAGGTACTCGAATGCAGGAGTTTGAGCGGGAAATGGCTTCCATGGAACCGACCTCGGAAAAAAAGGCCGAAGATGCGTGGCGTCCTGCACCGGGTCGCCGTGAAGCGGGGAAGACTGGCGTGTTCAGGAAGCTGAAGGGACTCAAACAGCTGGTGTTCGACGCCATTGAGGAGATCACCAATCTTGTGGAGCGTACCCACAAGTCCGTCGCCAGGCGACCCATGCGCACCCTCAAGCACCTGCCCGGCGTGGCCAGGCCTGTCGGTGCAATCATCGAGGCCCAGCAGGCCACGGCTGGGGTGGTCTACGACACGATTCGTTTCGTCAGTCGCAGCATCGACAGCCTGGTCGGTGTACCCCTGTCGGCTGCTGCCGGCCGGGGTCTTCCGCACTCAGCGCGTCAGCAGCTGGTGGAAGCCACCGCGATTGGCGATCGGCCGCTGAGCTTCTTCACCGACCAGGCTGAAGGAGCCCTCAACGGAGTACTGGGTGATTACCTCCACGATCGCCACAACCAACTCGGTTTCGACATGGAGTTCCGAGAGAGCGGCGCTCGGCTGCCAGCCGAGGCCGAGGCTATCGCCACCGCGCATCCGTGCGATGGCAATCGTGTCTGCATCTTCGTACACGGCCTGGCCGCCACTGAGTGGTCCTGGAACCTCTTCGCCACCCAGTACTACGGTGATCCGCAGGTCAACTTCGCTACGCAGCTGGATCGTGACCTTGGCACGACCTCCTTCTTCGTCCGCTTCAACAGCGGCAGGCACATCTCGGAGAACGGCCGGGAGCTGTCCAGACTGATCGAGCAATTGGTCCAGCAGTACCCACACCCGATTGAGGACTTGACCGTGGTCGGGCACAGCGCGGGTGGCCTGGTGGTACGAAGCGCAGCCCACTACGGACGCGAGCATGGTGCCACGTGGATCGACCTGCTTGATCGCATCGTTTGCATCGGCTCGCCGCACCTGGGTGCGACCCTGGAGCAGGCGGCGAATGTGCTGACCTCCGTGTTGGGCTTCTTCGACGTTCCTGGCACACAGGTACCCGCAGAGATTCTCAACGCCCGCAGCGACGGCATCAAGGACATGCGTTTCGGGTACACCGTGGACGAGGAGTGGGTGGACGAGGATCCGGATGCCCTGTTGGAGAACAACCGCCGGGAAGTGGAGTTCGTGGATCACGTCGCCTACTACTCCATCGCTGGGCACGTCACCGCGGATGTGGAGCACCCGGGTACATGGATGCTCGGGGACCTGTTGGTGCGCTTGCCGAGCGCTGGGGGCGTGTCGAAGACCAGGCGTATGCCATTTCGTTTCGGGAAGGTGTTTCCCCAGATGAACCACCTGCACCTGTTGAACCACCCGGACGTGTATGACCTGGTGAAACAGCTCTGCCAGGGTGACTTCGACCCCAACCAACAGCCCGGGCCGACCAGGGAAGAAGAGATCAACGCAAGCCACTAGCTCGAACACGCAGATCCAAACTGGGAATGGGCTGGGGCACCCAACAAGGTCCCGCAAAGTCTGCTCGAATCAGAATGCCGTATCGCTGCTCGCGGTGAACCAGATGTCGCCATCCCAGCTCATCAAGTCATCCCAGCGCCCACCCATCGGGTATCGGACATGGTCCGCGTAGCCACAGCCATAGCAGGTGTACCAGTCACCCGCGGGGTCGTTGACGAGCCAATCGGTCTCGTCGTAGCCCACAATCACAGTGATGTGGCCACTGCCGGTCCAGTACCCATGCACGACAACCGGCCGGCCAGCGTCGAGGTGTGACTTGATCTGGCCACGAGTTCCGCCGGTGGTATGCCGGGCATAGAGTCCTTCCCAGCGTTGAAGGGCAGCGATGCCCGAGGGGGACTGCGCCTGGGCCTTTCCGTAGGTGAGGTAGAGATCATCCGGAGTCGCCTGGTTGGGATTCCACCAGTTGATGGCCATGGCCACAGAAGTCACGCCACAGGTCGACCCTGGCTCATAGCTGTTGTTGTACTGGTAGAAGTACGGCACATCCAGGTCCACACCATGCTGCGGGTCTTCCACCTCAATGGTGATCTGGTCCAATGCGACAAGGGTTCCGCTGGCATCAAATCCCCTGGCCGTGATCACCCGTGGGGTTCCAGTCCCGCGAAAGGTGTAGCTTGTGTTGTTTTCTGCGGCGGCAGGACTCCACTCTGCGAGCTCCCACCCATCTGCATCCAACACCAGGCGGTCTACTCCGGAGGAGGAAACCTCGAAGCGAACGGGGTTCTCAACCAGGGCCCCGTCCGGAGGAGAGTTCAGCCCAACTTCTCCAACATCTGCCTCGCAAGGAGTGAAACGCAGCGCATCTGCAATTGCCCGGAATCCACTGGCAGCCCACCTGGACAAGACAACTTCGTTGTGTCCCGCTGGGAAACGCCAGCTTCCTAGCGCATTCCACTCTCCACCGTTCTGGCGCTGGTCAACCACGACCCGACCCAACTCGGCACCCGATGGGCCCCAGGCAAGATAGCTTGCGGCCGTCGTACGGTTCGATCCGGCAGACCACCACGCCTCAACGCGGTAGCACTCCGGAGCGGTCGACTCGAACCAGAACACGGCCGGGTCGCTGACCGATTCGGTCTCTGCAGCCAGGTAATCCCCGCCATACCCATCGCCCGCTGCACTGCTGAGGCGCCAGTTGCGTGAAGCCAACAGGCCGTAGTTGCCACCGGCTGAAATATTTGTATTGTCGATGACAAAAGCACCCGAGCCGGAAGACCCTGAAATCTGTTGTGTCTCCCCTGAAGCGGCTGCGCCCTGGGCGAGCCCTGTCGCACCATTGGGGGGCTCAAGAAGCGCGCTACACCCGAGAGAGAGCAAGACAAACATCAGCACCATCCTCCTTCGATGGTGCCGGAGACAGATCGTATAACCTACTATTCAGTAGATTCACAACCGGAAAGATTAAAATCCACCGATAGTGGGTAATCTACTACCCAGTAGGGAACCGGGACCCCGGTATGGATGTCCCTCTACCCCAGCGTTTTACCCCCAGCGGGGTAGCAAGAAGCTGGCCTGAGCCTTGCAGTACACACCTGGGGCACCAAGGTCTCCACATGTTGACTACAGTTTTCGTTCTGGCTCCGTTTGCCCTGGCTGTACCGTGTCCTCCGGCACAAGTTCCTACAGTCCAGGATCTTGCCTCCGTGGTCAAAGCGACACAGCCCACGCACAGTGCCCCAACCCCTCCAGCTCGCTCGCCCACTCAATCGACACCTTACTCCTACCAATACAACAACGGCATCAATCCGAGTGGTAGCTGTCAGAACACGTCCCTTTCCATGCTGCTGCGTCATTACGGGGTAGACGTCACGCCAGACGCGATCTCCTCTCGCTATGGAACGACACTGGCCCAATCACCAGAAGGGCTCGCACAAGTCTTCAACACCTACGCAGAAGAGGCGGGCATAAAGCAGCGGCTCAAAGCACACCGTGACGGCACCATGTCCGACGTGGATAGACTGTTGGACCAGGACAAACCCGTCATCATCCATGGGTACTTCACCGGCTACGGCCACGTGTTGCTCACCACAGGACGCACACCGGGCGGATACCGGGTCAACGATCCCGCTGGTCAATGGAGTGAGACCTTCAAGGGGGGATACCCGGGACGAACTTCCACCAACGGGCAGGGTGTCGTCTACTCCGCCGCGGCATTCGAGAGAGCGGTTGGCACCTCGAACGGCACAACTCCACTGCCAATCTGGTACCACGAGATCACGGAGAACAGCGACTCCTGACGTCAGGCCGGTGCCCAAACCAGAAGGTACAGCATGCGAAATAATTGGGTCTTCTTCAAGGCTTCAAAGACCTTGTCGTATTCGGTGTCTTCTCTCACGCAGCGTTTGATGTCTGCCAACCCTCAGGCTGGGCCAGCGCTTGGGCAAGTTTTTCGCGCTTCGGCCGCAGGACCTGACTCGTTGGTGCCGTGTTTTCAACAGGGGAGGGTTTGGCGGCGATTGACGACGGGGCACAGCCATTCTGCTGGGTAGTATTGTCCGCGATGGGTACCATGGAGATGGAAGGTCAGAATGCAGGGCTTAGACAGATTTCAACTGCTTTCGACCATTGGGAGGGGCGGAAACGCTGTGGTGTGGAGCGCAGCGCACAAGCGCTCAGGGGTGAAGGTCGCCGTCAAGGCGTTGTCGGCTGTCGAAACCAACCGCTTCGGGAGGTTCGACCTCTGGCAGGAAGCCAGGCTTGCGGCGGGAATGGACCATCCGAACATCATTCAGCTTCTCGACTTTGGTGTGGTCACAACCAAAGAGTGCGAGGCCATTGGCGGCAAGATCCCAGTAGACAGTCGGTACCTTGTGATGGAGTTGGCCAGAGGAGGCAGTTTGCTAGGCTGGATCTGCAAGCTGCCCTGGTCGCACCTGTCCGAGCTTTGCTTCCAGGTGCTGGATGCGTTGGCCCATGCGCACGCCAGGGACGTGATTCACCTGGACATCAAGCCGTCCAACCTTCTCATGGACCAGGACCACAAATTGGGAGCTTCTTCGACGCCCTGGGTGAAGTTGACCGATTTCGGTGTCTCCCGGCTGGTTCGAGGCGCTCTGAAGCGCGGTGACTTTGGAGGAACGCCACTCTACATGGCGCCGGAGCAGATTCGCGGGGCCTGGGCGGAGGTTGGGCCGCAGACGGATCTCTATTCTCTGGGTTGCACGCTTTGGGCGCTTCTTACAGGTCGCCCCCCTTTCCCGGTGGACAGCCAACAGGACGCCATGATTGCCCACCTCTATAGAGCGCCCCCGGCTCTCCGTTCTGCGGTGGCGTTTCCCGAGGGGCTGGAAGATTGGCTTCTTCGGCTCCTGAACAAGGAACCAAGGCAGCGATTTCTACGGGCTGCGGAAGCGGCGGAAGCGCTGCGAGAGTTGGGTGAAGCAACGCTTCCGCCCCAGGAAGGCCCCCAATTGGACGAAGACGAGCGGCCTACCCTGAAGGAATCTGAGCAGCCTACCCGGCTCTTCACGGGAATCGGTTTCTCCCCTACCGATCCGCTGCCCGAGGGCAGGATCGTCAGCCTCAGCTCCGAGTCACTCCGGGTGACAAGCAACTGGCGCCCCCCAAAGACCGAGGTCAACCCTACGAGGTTGGTGGATGCGGGGCTTTCTCTCTTTCGCTATCGAACCCCTCGCTTCGTAGGTCGCGAGGAGATTCGGGATCAAATCTGGTCTACGCTTCTTGCGGTACGAGAGGACCACCAGCCGCGAACCCTGGTTCTTCGTGGTCCAAGTGGATTTGGAACCACTCGTCTCCTGGAGTGGGCTGGCATGCGCGCCCACGAAGTGGGGGTCGTGGACCTGGTTCGTATTCGCGGAAACGATGGAGGACACCAGGAGGTACTCGACGGATTCCGGCGCTGGTTTCGCCTGGGTGGCCTGGGTTTGAAAGAGTGTGAACTCCGCATGGAGCAGGAGCTCAAATTCTGTGGGGTGCAGGACGCCTGGCTGAGCGCACGCCTGGCCCAGCTCCTGGGCACCAGGCAGCCGGATCTTCCACAAGATGCATGGCCGATTTTGCGGCGTCTTCTGGAGATTCGAGGCGCGGTCCGGACCGTACTCGTCCTGGTAGATGACGCCCAATGGGTAAAGCCCATAGAAGATTTTGCCCGGGAGATTGGAAGCGCCGCTGTGATGGGGCTGGAATGTCGAGTGATGGTCTTGATGGGAGTGCGGGCCGAGGAGGACTCTCGGACTGGCCGGGAGGAGTGGAAGGAAAGCCTTGGGGACATGGCAGAAGTGTTGTCTGTCGAAGCGTTGCTTCCCTTGGAGCAGGTGGTCTTCGTGCGAGACATCCTCCACCTGGAGGCTGGCCTGGCGGGACAGGTGGTGGCTCTGACTGGAGGCGTACCCGCCGATGCGTTTCGATTGGTGGCGAGCTGGATTGAGGCCGAAGCGTTGGTGCCCGGCCCGAATGGTTATCTGCTCGCCGAGGAAAACCGCGAGGTGGTAGCAAGGCAGGGGGCCTGGGTGGGACCCCTGGAGCGAGTGGAACAAGGGGACTTTCTGCCCCTGGAGATTGCAGCAGCGCTGGGGAGGAGCTGGCAGGAGGAACAGTGGGTTGCAGCCACGGGACGACCCACCCTGTTGAAGTTCGGAATGGCGTGTCGAGAAGCAGGCTTGGTCCGCTATGAAGATGGAGCCTTTTCGTTTGTCAGTCCCGCGCTTCGAATTCACCTGGCCAACCGCGCCCAGGAGGCGCAGCGGTGGGCGAAACACCACCGCAGGTGTCTCGAATCTGGAATGTCCAAGCTGTCGGAGGCAGGTCGGCACCTGTTGGAGGCGGGAGAGCCCGAGACCGCGTTGGAACAACTGATGGCACAGCTCCCTGTTCGGCTCCTGCATGGGGACATGCAGGAGGCCTGGGCCGTCTATCGGCAGGCTCAGCGCTCATCCAAACGCCTCGGGTTGACCCCTGAGGATCGTCGCCCTGTGGAGCTTCTCTTGATGAAGGCGCGGATCCACAAAATGGGGAAGGAGGAGCGGGAGTCGGCCCATTGTGCGAGCGAGGCACTGAAGCTGGCACAGGCCGGCGGGTGGGATGACCTCAAGGCCTGCGCACTTCGGATCCAGGGACAGGGGCTGGTTTCCCATCGCGATCCGATGCTTGGCCTCGAAATCCTGCGCAAGGCGCGGGAGTTGGCGCTTTCCCTGGGACTGTCCGAGGAGGCCATTCGGTCCTTGATCAGCATGGCAAACCACCAGGCCTATCGGGGAGACAAAGAGCAAGCGGTCCGTTTGGCTGAGGAGGCTCGGGAAGAAGCCGATGCCGAGGGGGATGCGGAGCTTCGACTCCTGGCCCTTCTGTGTGCATCGTATGTCGCCCACAAGACCGGTAGCATGTCTCGGTCAGTGGACCTGGCAGAGCAGTCGCTTTCCCTTGCCAAGGAGCTTGGGGTCTTTCGCTGGACCCTGTTGGCCCAGAGAAGGCTGGTGGATGCGCTGGCGCTGGGCCCAGACCCGCAGCGGGCACGTGAGCTTGCCCTTGAGTGCCTTCGCGCCTACGAACAGGGGGGACAGTTGGGACAGGCGGTCCAGGTTCTTCATTGCCTGTTTGGCCTGGAGCGGGAAGCGAAAAACCTGGACCAGGCCGAGATCTACATCCACCGCGCGGTGGAGATCTCCAGGTATGCTGGAACGGTCGAATGGATGTTCAGCTGTGTGAATCTCTCGCTGATCCATGCGATCCGGGGGCAATACTCCCAGGCGGAGCGTTTCTGCGAGGGGGCTGTGGAGACTGCACAGGAGTATGGCCACAGGGAGCTGGAGGTGGCAGGGCTTGCCTTGGAGTTGCTCTGCGCCTGTGCCGGAGAACGTTGGGAGGAGGCAGCCCAAAAGTGTGACGACCTGGAGACGCCGATCTCTGTGCTGAAGGATACCCACAAAGATCTGCGCTGGACCCTGGAGCAGTCGATTCAACATGCGATGAGCCACAGAAAGGCAAGCCTTGCTCGCCGCATTCAGCGTTTTATTGTCACGCGGTTCACCTTCTGACCCATTTATTCGAGGAGGTGTTGGGGCGGCCTGACCTGGTTGTGTGAGGAGTTCCGGTGTTGGGGTGTGCAGCGGTCAGCAGAATGCTTCCTGTCTTGCCGTGAGAAGAAAGAGCATGCTGGCACCGAGACTCAAGAGGGATATTGCATGTAAAAGCAGTGCCCTCCCGCAACCTGTCCGGAGAAGACGTGGCCAGACCCAAGAAAGACCCCAACGCAGTACCCACTGCCGAGCGCATCCTGAGTGCAGCTGAGGTCGCCTTTGGGGAGAGCCAGTACGCCGATGCAAACCTGGCCGATATTGCCGCCGCCGCAGGCATCCGCCGCCCTTCGCTGCTGTACCACTTCGGCACCAAGGAGACCCTCTACGGAGCCGTTGTTCTAAGGGTCTTCACTGCCCTTGCAGAGCGCATGACCCAATTGATGGCCGAGCCTGGGACCTTTGAAGAGCGACTTGAAGGGCTCATGACTGGTTATCTCGAGTTTCTTGAGCATCGCCCTGCATTTTCCGGTCTGGTGCTGCGTGGGCTGATGGACCGCCGCGAGCCGGTGCCCAGCATTCTGGAGAACGGGCTTGTCCCCGTCCTCGACATGGTGGAGTCGTGGATTCGTACAGACGGCAGCAAGGCGGTCCCGTCTCACGTTGACGTGCGCAGTGCCATACTCCAGCTCACTGCCACTGCTCTTGTCCGGGACTCATCCGGCCCCTCTGCTCTCACCATGTGGGGCCCCGATCCGGACACAATGGGCCTGCTTCGAAGACTCTTCTTCCAATAAGCCAGACGCCTGGTCGCGACCGTCTCTTTGCTCTTGGCTTCGGGTCCCCCCGGCCAATCCGCTGTCGCTTTGCTTGGGTGGCCGCTCCAGCATCGCCAGGCGAGGGGAATCGAGTTGGATTGCTTGCGCTTCGACGGGTGGGAGAATACCTACTAATGAGTAGGTATAATTTCTGGAGAGACCGTGATTGCCAACCTGATTTTGCTAGCTGCCTGCAGCACTTCCTCCAACACCTACGACAAGTCGCTGAACTGGGGGACGGATTCTGGCTCCGTGCCGGAGACAGGGCAAACGATGGAAGACACCGACTCCGTCAACGAAAGCCTGGAGGACAACCCGGAGGACAACCCGGAGGACAATCAGGAGGATTCAGCACCCAGCACAGACTTCCGAGAGCCCGGAACCGAGCTGGTGGCGTTGACCACCGGTACCTATGCAGCCAGCGGAAGCTGCACGCTGGATTGGACCTGGTACCAGCCTATGAGCAGCGAGAGAACAGGCACCGTACTCCTGTCCCACGGATTTATGCGCAACCAGGACCGCATGGCCGGTTGGGCCGAGCACCTCTCGAGCTGGGGCATCGACGTGGTGACCGCCACACTCTGCCACTCCTCGATCATTGACATCGACCCCGAGCAGAACGCCCGTGACCTTATGGCGCTGGCCGATGACCTGGGAGTTGAGGAGCGGCTGTTCATGGGGCATTCCAACGGGGGAGCGGTGTCCATCATCGCTGGAGCGCTGGACGTGCGGGCTGTCGGCGTCGTTGGGCTTGACCCGGTAGATGCCCAGGGAGATCCCGCTGCTGGATTTGTCGGACAGCTCTCGATCCCCGCCTATGCGTTGATGGGAGAGCCCTCCACGTGCAACTCGTCGGCATCCGGTGCCAGCCTGTTCCGCAACGCCACTCAGAGCCGAGTCCTGGGAATTACCGAGTCGGATCACTGCGACTTCGAATCACCTTCCGACTGGCTGTGTACTTCGGCCTGCACCGGTACCAACTTGCGGTTTGACGATGCCACCCTCCAGGCCACCATCCGGGGCATGTCTACAGCGTTTGCTGCGTGGATGTTGGGTCTGGACAGCTCCGGTGAAAACTGGTGGCACAGTGGCGGTGACATCTTCGATGAGCTCGCCTTGGATGGCGCCATCTCCACCCTCTGAACTCTCGAGTCCACAATGCCAAAGATCGACCGCCGAAACTTCCTGCAGTCAACCAGCCTGTGCCTATCCGGACTTGCCATTGGTGCCTGCAGCCGCTCCTCCTCAAAGGGAGACTCTTTGCTCGGCAACGACCTGTACGACACCGCTGGAGTCACTGACACCCAAGATGGTTCCGAGTTGGAACCCAGCGCTGAGGACGTCGTCCTTGCCGACACGGGCCCCGCCCTTCCGAGAAGAACTCCGGTTTCACTGACCACCGCGGATGACGCTGAGCTGGATATCGATCTGAACCTGCTCTCCGGCGCCCTGCCCCCTGACATGAAGGGCCATGCCCTGGTAGTTCATCCGATTCCTCCCGGTGCGGGCCTTCCTGTCTTCAACGGCAACGGCCGAGTGATTCGCCTGGACTTCCATCCGCACAAGGTCTCTCTTCGTTCCCGGGTGGCCAAGACCCCATGCTGGTTCGCCGACGAGGCCAGCAAGCACTCCTCGTTTGGCTTTTCGAGCAGCGGTCTCATGCGACTCTCCACGACGCTGGGAGTACGAAACATGGCCAACACCGCTTTCCAGACCATGGGGGATCGGCTGCTCCTGACAACGGATGCCGGTCGTCCTCATGAGCTGAACCCGGAGTCCCTGGAAGTCGTGACTCCGGTCGGCCGGAACGAGCACTGGTCCTCCGCGCTGCCTGGCTGGATAGGCTGGTTTACCCACTGGCCCTTCCCCCTGGTCATGAGCACCGCCCACCCTGGCTACGATCACGAGAGCGGTGAGGTCTTTTCTGTCAGCTACGGTCTCTCCATCCTGGGCATGGGAGTCTTCACCCGATTGGTTGGCTGGGATGGCAGGGGCGATTTGACCACCTGGAACGTGTTGAACCGCTGGGGGCAGGACCTTGAGATCAAACAGAGCGTCCACCAGATGGCGGTCACAAGAAATTACGTGGTGATTATGGACACTGCCTTCCTGGTGGAGATGGAGTCCATCCTGATGCCTGGCGCTTCCCGGGCTCAATCACCAGACACCGACATCCACATCATCAAGCGATCTGACCCGGCTCCGGGTGGTGGTGATGTCGTCGCAAAGACCGTCACGATTCCCCGAGAATCTGTCCACTTTCTCGCAGACTTTGACGATGCTGACGACAAGATCACTCTCCATGTGGCCCACAACTGCGCGGCGGATGCATCTGAATTTCTTTCCGATTCCGATGTGCGGGCGGACACCGGAGGCCCCATCGACCCCCAGCTCATGGGACTGCCCGCTGCGCCCACCGACCAGGGCGGCCTGGGGCGGTACGTACTGGATGCAAGGACCGGAAGCCTCCTGGAGGCAGACCTCCTCTTCGACGAGGACCTCACCTGGGGTGGTCCCGCGCTTGTCACATGGCCTGGCAACCACTCCCCGGAAAGGCACCAGCACCTTTGGTGGGCTTCTGTTGGGTTCTCAGAAGACCTGCATCTGCAGCGCATCGAGGATTTGTATGCGGACTACCCCTACCGGCGCGTCCCCCTGGAGAGCCTGCCCACTGGTGGCAAGCCCGCCAACCTGATTCGACTCGACCCCCAGAATCTGCAGATTGTGGACTACTTCACCTTCCCCAATGGCCGTGTGGGCCTCTCTCCACAGTTTGTACCCCGAGAGGGAAGCACCACGGAAGGCGACGGCTACCTTGTCTGCACCGTGATCTCGGATGACACCCAGACACCCGGTTCTTCCGGGGACGAGGTGTGGATCTTTGATGCGGAGTTGCTTGCCCAGGGACCGCTTGCCCGTCTCGGCCACGACCAATTGAACCTTCCGTTCACGCTGCATACAGCGTGGATGGAGAATGCATCCGCACGGTCCGCCTCCTATATGCTGGATGTTCGTAGCGACGTTGAGGGGGAAGTGGCCCATCATTCCTCCGAAGTACAAGACCTTTTCGAACAACACGTGTACCCAAACTTTTGACCCTTTTTCTCCTCCCGCTTCTGGTCGCCTGCAATCACGTGTCCGAACACGCAGTGGGCGGGTTTGTTGTGACAGTCAACGACGCTACGGGAAGCATGACTGTCGCCCATGCCTCCTGGGGAGAGGTGGCGGAGAGGATTCGGATCTCCACGGGCACGGGACAAGCCACTGTCACCATGGCAGGCGGCTCCTTTCTCTTCGAGGATCCTGTTGAAGAACTCTCTCCCATCTCTGGCTTTTCCCGTGTGCGTTCACTGCCTGGTGCGCTGATCCTCAAAGCAGAAGACGGGGAGGGGGGAAGGTTGGGTACCCTCTCATTGTCCAGTTCCGGAGAGGCTGCTCTCCGGGTGGACTTCTCCCCCTCCAATCCGGGAGCGAACCGGCTTCAATTCGCTGCCGCGTGTGACGAGGATGATCACTTCCTGGGACTTGGTGCCCATGCCCAGGACGTAGACCACGTTGGCGAGGCCTTCGGGCTCTGGGTCAGCGAACCCGGCGTAGGTAAGTCATTCGATGACCATCCCATCGACGACTGGTTCGTCCGCGGCACCCGCCATGACTCTTCCTACCCGGTTCCCTTTTTGCTGCGGCCCCACCGGCCCATGGGCCTTGTTGCAGAAACGACCGCCAGGGTGGAGGTCGATCTCTGCGCAACCGACAAGGAAACCTTCTCGATGACGCTCTGGGAGCCCGGCGAGGCAAGATTCGTCTTGCTGGCCGGTGAAACTCCTCTGGACCTGCTCGAGGCCAAGTCCGCTCGCTATGGTCGGATCGACCTGCCGCCTCCGTGGGTCTTTGCGCCCTGGAACGACGCCGTTCGAGGTGCTGCCCGAGTTGAGGAGGTGGCCAACACACTGAGAGAGGCTGGCGCACCCGCATCGGTCATCTGGACAGAAGACTTCAAGGGCGGTGAAGACTCTGCCATTGGGTACCACCTGTCCGGGGAGTGGTCTATCGATGAGTCCCTCTACCCAGATGCTTCCGGGCTGGCCCAGGTGCTGGAGGACGATGGGTTCCAGTGGCTCGCCTACTTCTCTCCGTTTGTCTACGAGGAAGCCTCGGTCTGGGAGAGCGCTGTTGAAGCCGACATTCTTGTGACAGACAAGGACGGGGAACCCTACCGGGTGCCCAGCCCGGTGCTAAAGGAGACCGGCCAGGTGGACCTTTCCACATCTCGCGGTCGAGACTGGGCCCAGGGGTGGATGGAGATGGCCCTGGAGATCGGATTTGATGGATGGATGGCAGACTTTGCCGAGTGGCTGCCGCCAGATGCCGTGCTGGCTTCCGGATCCGACCCCATGTTGACCCACAACGCCTACCCCGGGTGGTGGCAGCAGACCCACAAGGAGCTGCTGTTCGGCACCGACACGGTGTTCTTCTCCCGATCCGGGTGGCTGGGCACAGAAGGACTGGCTCCGGTTGTGTGGGCAGGAGACCAGCGAACCAGCTTCGACCTGGATGATGGCTTTCCGACGGTGGTTGCGATGGGGCTGGGGCTTGCTGCCAGTGGGGTTCCGATCTTCGCCCACGACATTGCTGGTTATTCCGGCCATGGAAATGGCCCAACGGACAAGGAGCTATGGCTGAGATGGGCGTCCCTGGGTGCATTCTCACCCATCATGAGAACCCACCATGGCGCTGAGGACATGGAAAACTGGCAGTTCGACTCTGACGAGGAAACGCTCCAAATCTGGGTACGCCTGGCTGCAGACCACACAGCGCTCTTTCCCTACCTCTACGGATTGGCCGCACAAGCCGCAGAGCGTGGCCATCCGATCCTGCGTCCCACGGGCTTTCACTTTGAAGGTGAAGACTGGGGACGCTCGGACGCCTGGATGCTTGGTCCATCGCTCCTGATCGCGCCGGTGCAGGAGGCCGGGGTCGCTGGCAGAGACGTAGTTCTCCCGCAAGGCCCGGGCTGGTTTGACTGGCGGTCCCTCCAATCGGTGGAAACCGGCTGGTTCGATGCACCTCTGGACCAGGTTCCCGTTTTTGCGGCATCGAACTCCATCGTTCCCTTGCTCTCGACCATTCCCGACACCCTGGTGCAAGAGGAGATCTCCCACCTGGCAACCCTCGTCGACGCGGACCGGGAGCGGACACTGATGATCTTCGGTGACGGGGGGGTGTTCGAAGAAGCAGATGGCACAACCTACGCCACCGAGGGAAGCGCTACTACAAGCGAGCAGGTCTCAGTCACACTCACAAGCGGAAACATTCAGGTCGGTGGTCTCAGCGTGCACATTGAAGGCACGGTGGAGCGCCTCTACCAGGTGGTGGTCGTTACCCCCTGATTGGCAACCCAGGAGCCTGTACCGCTCGAATCTTCTCCTGGTAGAACCAGCAGCCAGGGGGAGTCTACCGTAGGGAGGCTCGAGCTACGGCTTGGAGCGGTGTGTGAGGGTGGAACCCGGTGTCCAATGCGGCGTGAAACAGGCTGCCCATGCTGCCTGAGGCCCATCGCCCGCGCTCAAACGCGCTGGCAACTGGGGCCAATGTTACCGTTCCTTTGATCTGTATTGCTTCCTTGAGGATACCCAAATGATTCTATTGACCCTCTTGATTGCCTGCCCGGGCATCACCGATACGGCCACTGTAGAACAGGAAACTGGACTGGAGTGTGTGTCCTATGACTTCTGCTGTGAAACCCTGTGCGAGGCAGTAGGCGAAACCACCCATTATGGTGAACCCGACCCATGTGATTGCGAAGAGGACTTTTTTCGGATTCCCGGGAATGTGAGCCTGTGGATGGGGTCTGCGAGTTTGTAGACTGACCGGTTAGATTTCGGGTTTTATCCTCCCAACAAATCCGATACATTTTTGTACGACACAACTATTCCACATACCCCAGGCTCTTCACCGGGCCGGGATCGGAAGGGCCGGCTGGGGGCTTGGGCCTGTCATACCCCTTGAGGTGGGAGGCCAGGGTCTCATCGCCCAGGCGACCGGCTCCGGGCCGGTCCACGAACTGGGTCTCCTTCGCGTAGACGACCCGGTCTTTGCCCAGGAAGCCTGCGGGGTCACAGCCGGGGCTGCAGTCGGCCTCGCAGAAGCCGGACTCTCCCACCCAGACCGCCCGCCCGGTCTCCCCGGCGAGGAGGTTCTTGCCCTGGTGCCCTCCGGGATCGGCCAGGCCGGCCATGGCATGCAGGGTGGGAAAGAGATCGTGCAGGCCGGCGGTGTCGGTTCGAACCTGGGCGGGGACCGTGGGCCCGGCCAGGACCAGGGGCACCCGCAGCACGTGCTCGCTGCTGGAACGCTCGTGCTGCCAGTGGCAGGGCTCCTCGTCCAGAACCTCTCCGTGGTCCGAGGTCAGCACCACCGGGTTCCCTGCTGCTCGCACTTCCTTTAGCCAGGGGCCGAGCAGCCCATCCACGGCCTGTACTTCCCCTGCGTAGGCGGCTCGCTCGTTGCCCACAGTGTCTTCCTCCATGGCAGGCGGTTTGTAGGGCCCGTGGGGTTCATAGGCATGGAGCCAAAGCAGCCAGGGCCTTTCCCGGTTCTCCAGCCAGGTCTTGGCTTCAGCGAGGGCATCGCCCGTGGCCCGCTCTCCTGACGGGGGCCCGGAAAATACGTCGAACCCCTGTCCCAGGCCGCCCTCCGGACCCGCGGGCCAGCCCGTGGTGAACGCGGCCGTGTCCCATCCCTGGGCGGAAAAGGACTCGGCGAGGGTCGTGAATGACTCCGCCAGGGCGTAGCCATGGTGGTTGTTGCCCCGCACCCCGTGGCGCGGTGGAAGCAGCCCGGTGAACAGGCTCGCATGGGCAGCGCTGGTGAGGCCGATGGGGGACCAGGCCTGGGTGAAGCGAGTGCCGCCATCGGCGAGGGCCTGGAAATGAGGGCTCACCCTCTCGTTGAGGTGATCCGCCCGCCAGGTGTCCACGGTCACCACCAACACGCCCCGCGGGGTCGACGGTGCGGGTGGCGAAGACGGAGGTGCCGCCGGGGTGCAGGCCAAGAGAAGAAGGGGGCTCCACATGGCGGAAGGGTACCGCGGCTGCGCTATCGTGGGGCCGTGCCGGGCTGGAAACAGCGTCGCGTGTGGGGGCCCATCCTCTGGGTGTTGGTGCTGCCTTGCCTGCTCTTTCCAGGAGCGCTTCCGGGATCCAGGGTCGTGTCGGCGGACGACCACCTGTCGGTGCACCATGCCTTCCAGATCGAGGCAGGGGGTGCCGTGCGGCATCCAACGTTGTCCGACCCTGCGGTGCAGTTCAAGGCGTTGAACCAGCGGGTGGTGTCGGATCTCAAGGCGGGGAAGGTCCCGCTTTGGAACCCGGACCTCTACGCAGGGGCACCGCTGTTGGCCGATGGGCAGTCCCGGGTGTTTTCCCCGGTGACCTGGTTCCACCTGGCGCTTTCCAACGCATCGGCCCAGGACCTGGGGGTCTATTGGCTGCTCACCTGGATGGGGCTCGGCACCTTGTGGCTGCTGTTTCTGCTGGGCACGGGTCCTTGGGCGGCTGTGGTGGGGGCAACCGCAGCCGTGACCGGGCCGTTCTTGCACGTCTGGCTGTTGCACCCCCATGCGAGCACCTTTGTCTGGCTGCCCTGGGTGCTGGTGGGGGTCGAACGGGTGCGACGGGGCGGAGTCGGATGGTTGCTCGCGGTGGCTGTCGCCGGACTCTTGGCCGGGGGCCACCTGGAGACCGCTGCCCATGGCCTGTTGCTGGCTTTGGCGTGGTCCTTGTGGCGGGTGCGCCGGGCTGCACTGGTGGGCGGATTTGGGGTTGGCGTGCTCCTGGCGGCTCCCGCCTGGCTGCCCCTGGTGGAGCAGGTGCTGGGCTCGGCCACCCTGGACGCTCATGGAGGCAACCGCCTGCAGATCGGCCAGTGGGCCGACCTTCTGTGGCCCGGGTGGCATGGGCATCCAGCAGCCCTTGGCTACAAGGGGCCCGGGGTCTGGGCGGATGGCGTGCTGCACCCGGGGCTGGGGGCCTTGGGACTGGCTGCGTTGGGGTGGCGCAATTCCATGGTGCGGGCACTTCTGTTGGGGTGGGGGATCTGCCTGGTGCTGGCCACGACCGGTGCGCCGGGGCCCCTGAACCATGCCCGCCTGGGGGCAATTGGAGCACTGGGCGTGGCCCTGGCGGCAGGCGTGACCGTTCACGGGTTCGCGCCCCGGGGGCGGGTACTGGCCCTGTTGGCAGTGCTTGGAACCGGCGTATGGGCGCGGCACCTGGACCAGGGGTCACTGTCGGCAGAGCAGCACGATCCGGCACCGGCTCCGTGGGTGCAGCAGCTGGCCCAGGTGGTGGGAGAGGGCCGCGTGGTGGGACTGGACTGGGCGCTGCAGCCCAACACTGGATCCCTGGTGGGCTTGCGGGATGTGCGGGGCTACGATTTGCCGGTTTCCCGCGAGACCGAGGCCCTCATGTCCCGCCTTGACCCGGATTTGCAGCGGCCTTGGTTTCCCATCACCCGCCTTACCCAGGCCAACCAGCGGCTGCTGGCGTTTGCCGGGGTTCGGGCGGTGGTGTCCACAAAGACCTTGCCCGACAAGGCGCCTTTGGAAGTGGGCCCGGCGCCTCTGCACGTGTACGTCCTGGAACTGGAGGCGCCCCGGGCCTGGATCGCCACCGGCGCTCGGGCGGTGACATCGGTCGAGGCGGGCTTTGTGGGGGTGGAAGAGGAACGAGAGTCGCGCGCTGCTCCGCCCGTGGAAGGACTCTCTGGGGAGTGGCCTCTCGCCGGCACCTGGGAGGCTGCAACGGTCACGGACCTCCCGGGGGGCGAGGTCCACGTACAGAGGGTCCAGGAAACACCGGGAATCCTGGTGCTTGCCGATGCCTGGACCCCGGGTTGGATTGCAGAAGCTGGGAGCCGGGTGGCGCCGGTGCTTCGGGCAGGGGGAGCCTTCCGGGCGGTAGAGCTACTGGCCGGGGAGCGCGAGGTGGTGTTTCGCTACCGACCCGCTGGCTGGGTCTGGGGACTGCGACTCGGAGTGCTCGGCCTCCTGGGCCTCTTCGGACTCACCCGGTGGGGGCGGCGCCGGTCCAGGTGACCTCGCCCCCGCGCACGTCCAACACCCGCACGGCCAGGGTCTCCCCTGATTCATCCAGGCGGTAGGTTCCTTCCACGAGATCTGCGTGTTTCAGGGGGCGGTCCACCACGGAGGGACGGAATACGGTGCCGTTGAAGTCCGGATCCACCTGGATGCACTCCACCAGGCGTCGCCAGTCAGCCACCTCTTCCTCCAGGCGCTCGGCCAGGGCGGGGGCGGAAAAACCCACCACGGTGAGCTCCACCCCGTCGTCCGTGGAACGGGACTCAACCTGCACACTCCCTGCTTCTTCAACGGCGTCGGGGGAAGGGCCCACCTGTTCTACACAAAAGGAGGTCTGTGCCGGCGCCTCCGGCGGCTTCTTCTCCTCCAGGAGCCCCCGAAGACGCACCGCTGTGGTCTGGATTGCCCCCGGGTTGGCGTCGCAGGTGATCCAGCGGCGGCCCAGGCGCTGAGCAGCCGCTGCGGTGGTTCCGGATCCTGCAAAGGGGTCCAGCACCAGGTCTCCCGGGTTGGAGGCCGCGCAAAGCAGGCGTTCCAGGAGCGCCATCGGCTTCTGGGTCGGATAGCCCAGGTATTCGCCGCTGCGGCGCTTGGTGACCGCCGACTGCCCAATGGACCAGACATCGTCCGCCTTGCGATCCGTGTAGGTGTCGTAGATGAGCTTGCCGTGTTCATCTCGTGCAGCCACGATTCGCCCCTCTTCCTTGGACCAGACCCGGCGGTCGCGCTTCACAGGCTTGGGCAGGGGAACCCGCACCGCATTGGCGGTGTACCTCCCCCCCTTGGCGTACCAGAAGATGGCGTTGTGGTTGTGGGGCAGGCCCCGCACATTGCCCTGGAAGTTGTCCGGGTAGTGCCAGATGATCTCGTTCACGAACGCATCGGGCCCAAAGACCTCATCCAACAGGCAGCGAAGCAGGTGTCCCCGGTGTTCGTCCGCGTGGAGCAGCAGGTTTCCGGTGTCGCTCAACAGGGCCTTGAGCAGCAGCAGCCGCTCGTACATGAACTGGAGGTAGTCGTCCCGGGAGAGCAGGTCCGTGTACTGCTCCTTTGTCCCCAGGCGGATCTCGGGCTCCCCCCGCAGTCGGATCTCCCGCTCGTAGCGAGCGTTGGAACCGTAGGGGGGATCCAGGTAGACCAGGTCCACTTGTCCAGCCAGGCCGTTCGCCAGCAGGTGTCCGAGAATCGCTGCGTTCTCCCCCTGGAGGAGCTGCCCTTCAAAGGAGGTGGCCGGCCCCACCGCGTGGTGCACCAGGGTCTCGACGGGCAGGGCCACGGGCTGGGAGGGGCCGGACTTCCCCTCCCAATCCAGCAGCGCCGGGCCGACGGGTTTCAAGCGGGCACCAGCTGTTTGCGAAAGCTCACCCACGGCGTGTCGGCGACGGCCAGCCGCCAGGGCGCGTCCCGGTGGGCGGGATCCGCGGCATCGATACCGATGCGGGGACCTTCCAGTACGCTGTCAGCGAGCGAGCCCCGGTGGAGCTCCAAGCCTCCGGGTTCAAAGAGGGCGTGGTGGCACCAGTCCGTGTCCACCGCCAGGGCGGCACCGACCTTGCCGGGACCGGTGAGCAGGACGGGTCCGGCTTTGCCGCCCCGACGCTCTTGGACGGTCGGGAGACCCTCAAGTGGTTCACACGCCCGAATCAACACTGCGGCCCCTTCTCCTTCTGGATTCGTCACCACGTTCAACAGCCTGTGAAGCCCATAGCAAAGATATACATAGGCCCGCCCCGGGGCCCCCCACATGGCGGCGTTGCGCTTCGTCCTGCCCGCCCGGCAGTGGTTTGCCGTGTCGTTGGGCCACCGGTAGGCCTCCACCTCGGTGATGCGCAGGCGGATGTCGTCTTTGCGCAGCTCGGCCCCCAACAGCTCGCGGGCCACGAGCAGCGCATCCCGGTTGTAGAACGACTGGGGGAGCAGCATCGGGGGGAGTGTACACTTGGACAGGGTGAAAGGAGGCGTGCCGCTTGGGATGGTTGTTTCTGTTGGGATCTGCGCTAGCAGCCCCTGCGCCGGCGAATCCGCAGTTGGCACCCCTGTCCAGTGCCTTGCGGGATGTCGCTTTGTTGGATGCGGGCGACCAGGAGCGGTGGGCGGCGCTGCGCCCGGACCGGGTGGGTCCCACAGGGGGTCCCGTGGTCATTGAACATGTGGGGCTGGACCCGGCGACGCTGGCAGGGGTGGATCCCCGCATCGTGCTCCAGGTGGTTCGGCCGGGGGTTGTGCAGGCTTGGGTACCCCATGCGTCCCTGTTGGAATTGGCGGAATTGGCGGGAGTGAACCGCGTGCGGGAGCCGTACTGGGCGCGGTCCAAGGCGGTGGAGTCCGAGGGATTGAAGCCGCTGTTCGCCGATGTGGACTGGCATGGTCTTGGGGAGACGGGTGCGGGGGTCGTGGTAGCTGTGGTGGATGTGGGGTTCGGCGGCTGGAGGGATCTCAAGGGGGTGGAACTTCCGGTGGATGTCGCCGTCTTCCAAGACGAGGAGGAGGCGGTGGGGCATGGCACGGCCGTGGCCGAGCTCGTCCACGACGTGGCGCCGGATGCAAGCTTGCAGCTGCACTCCTTCCAGACGGACCAGGAGTACATGAACCTGATGGAGGAGCTGCTCGCCGAGGAGGAGGTGGACATCATCAATGCCTCCATCGGGTTCGACAACGTCTGGACCCTGGACGGCAGCTCTCCGTTCTCCCAGATGGTCGACTACGCGGTGGACCTGGGGGTTGTGTACGTGGCGGCGGCCGGCAACGAGGCGGACAAGTACCGAAGCGGGGCGGTGGATCCAGGCGGAGAGGGGGGTCTGCTTTTGGACGGGGAATCCACTGTCGAGGTGCGGGCGCCTTCCGGCCAGGTGGAGGTCTCCCTGCGGTGGTCCGAGGCCATGGACGGGGCAGCCAATGACCTGGACCTGCGGGTTGTGGATGGGGACGGGGTGTTGTGTGGGGAGAGCACGGATTCCCAGGATGGAGACGATGCGCCCTTTGAGTGGGTGCGGTGCGAGCTGGCGGACGGGGAGGTGGGTTTTGTGCAGGTCCTGGAGGGGGACGGCCCGGTGGAGGCCGGACTGACCGCCTGGCTGTACTCCCCCTACGGCATGGCCCAGGGCTTCTCGACACCGGAACAGACGCTCTCCCTGCCGGCGGATGCAGCGGGGGCAATCACGGTGGGCAGCTACCTCGTGGAGACGGTGGAGGTGGTGTCCTACTCTTCTCGCGGGCCCACTGAGGATGGCCGGCAGAAGCCGGACCTGGTGGCAGCCACGGGGGTGAGTACCGCGAGCCTGGGCACCCGCATGGGGGAGGGAACCTCGTATTCGGCGCCCCACGTCGCCGGGGCGGCCGCCCTGCTTCTTTCCCGCAAGCCGCGCATGGATCCAGCGGAGGTCAAGGAGACTTTGCAGGCCTGGGCACTGGACATCGAGGATGAAGGACCCGACAACACCAGCGGCCACGGGGCCGTGCGCATGGCAGAAATTCCAACAGGTTGCGGCTGTAGCCACAGAAACGGCGGGAACGGTGGTTCGCCCTGGATCCTTCTCGGCCTGGTTCTGGGGGCATCGGCATCCTTGCGGCGCCCCTAGGGGCGGGGTACTTGGCGGGGCTCCTCTTCACAGGATCCAAATGGTGCTCACCGCGGAAGCCCCGATGCCAGAAGAATACGGGGACATTCTCCGGAGTCCACTGGCAGACGAACTGCAGCCTCGGGTCGAGACCCTGCTTTCCGCCTACGATGCTGACCTGGTGGCGCCGGTATCGGAGCGCATCTTCTCTCAGGAACGCCGGCGGGTCTGCCAGGGGCTGGCGGAGCTGGCAGCCATGGATCTGCTCTCCCGCTCCGGCTGGACGATCACCGGTGTCGAGCCTGCAGGGGGGCGCTTGTTCTCCCACCGTCCTGACGGCTCCACTGCCGAGGTGGAGGTGCTGGCTTTTCTGCAGCGGGAGCCGGTGGACCCGGCCTCCCTGGCGAGGTTGGAATCGGCCCTGCAACGGGTGGGCTCCTCCCTCCGGTACTCGGTCTTTGTGCGCCGGGGCCTGCCTGAGGGATTCGACCCGGAGCAGGTGCGTCGCTCCGTGGAGCTGTGGCTCAAAGAGGTGGAAGCAGGCCGATGGCCCGGCCGATACGCCTCCTACGAGGAAGGCAGCATCCACTTTGAATTCGGCTTGACGGGAGAAGTGGCCACGGAGGCAGGCAACCCGGTGGCGCTCATCCTCGGTCCCTTTCTGGGCGGACGTTCCCGCCAGGTGCTTGAGGCCCGGGTCGTGCGGGCACTGGACCGCCGCCTCCAGGCAGGAAGGCTGGGCTCGGTGGTGGTCTTCGCGGTGGCCGATGGTCCCTGGCGCATGGGCGCAAGCTACCTGAGGGACTTTCTCTATGGACGTCCGGCCTGGATTCAGAGTGCCACAGAGGGCGAGCCCTGGGAGGCGGCCCTTTCGGATGAGAAGGAACCGAGTCTGTTCAAGGAGCCTCTCTACGACAGCGTTTCGGCGCTTGTACAACTGGGAGGCGTGGTCCCGGGCTCCCCGATTCTAAAGGGAGCCGTGCACAGCAACCCCTACGCACGGTCGCCGCTGACGCCGGGGGAGTTGAAACTTCGCTCTCTGGCCGTGGCCCGGGAGGAGATGGGGTGTCCGGTGCTTCGCTGGTGGGATGCGGACCAGGACGGGTGGGAGTTGGGCGGCTAGCGAAGCGCCGGGGGAGTTGCCTCATCCGCCACGTTTCTGCCAAAGGGCAGGGCGGGCTGGTCCACGTCGAAGTTCTCCGGGTCCCAGTGCAGTCGACAGCGGGCCTCGTAGGCGTCTTTTTCCCCGACGAGTACCGTGGCCTCCCGGTTCACGAGGCGCTGGGAGCGATCCGCAGGGTTTCCGCAGACCACGCAGATGGCGAGCATCTTCTGGATGTACTCCGCCATGCAAAGGAGGTCGGGCATGGGGCCAAAGGGGCGACCGCGGTAGTCCAGGTCCAGCCCGGCACAGATGACGCGGCGACCGTTGTTGGCCAGCTGGTCGCAGACCCGGGGCAGGTCCCCATCGAAGAACTGCGCTTCGTCGACGCCGATGACCTGGGCGTCTTCCGCCTGGGAAAGAATCTGGGAGGAATTGTCCACGAGAATGGAGCGGATCTGCATGCCGGAGTGGGAATCGACGCAGTCTTCGGAGTAGCGCTTGTCGATGGTGGGCTTGAAGACCACCACCGAGAGGTTGCCGTATTGGGCTCGGCGAACGCGCCGAATCAACTCTTCGGTCTTGCCGCTGAACATACAGCCGACGACGACCTCCAACCATCCGGTGCCATGTGGGACGAGGTGCTGGTGCATGCAAGGGGAGTAACGCAGACATGGTTCGGGTTCATCCCCCGCAAATTTCCCGTGGTCCCGACACCTCCCGAGTGGCGTCAAGGCAGGTTAGGAGGGTTCAAATGACCTCCATCATCCTTGCCGCTTCCCTGATGTCCCAACCGGCCCTGGCCGCTGTCCGGGGGAGTGCCACGGCCTCCTCCACCCTGGTGAACGCCGATCGCCAGGGCCTGGTGGCCCGAAACGCCATGGATGGCCTGCTCAAGACCAGCTGGGCCGAGAGCAAGGAGGGCCAGGGAGAAGGGGCCTGGCTGGAGATCAACCTGGGGCGCGTGATCGATGTGACCGAGATCTCCATCTGGCCCGGCAACCTGGAGGAAGGGGCAAAGTCCTTTCGGGAGAATGCCCGTCCCAGGAACATCAAGATCACGCTTTCCGGGGCCAGGGTGGGACCCACCACCCTGGAGGTCCAGCTGGAAGACCGCATGCACCGGGCGGACATTCCAATGGAGGGCCGCGGTCGCGTCCTTCGGATCGAGGTGGTGGATACCTACGAGGGGTTTGTCTTTCCGGACCTGCACATTGCCGAGGTGGGGATCAACTTCCATGACTCCCTGGACCAGATTCTGCCCCTGGTGAAGTGGCTGGATTCCGATGCAGCCGGTCGTGCCCATGAAGGCCACGAGAAGTCGGTGCGGGAGGCGTTTTCCAAGATCCAGGAGGCGGAGTTTGGGGACGATGACTCCCTGGCCTTTCTCATGGACCAGGCGGGGGACGGCGCAAGCTACGTGCGGAACAAGGCCAACCAATACGTGGATGCCGGGTACCTGGCGGCAGCTATTCGGCCGGATCCGGATGGCGTGGAAGCCCTGCGCAAGCTCAAGGACCCGAATGCCATTCCGGCCCTGGAGTTGGCCCACCTGCGGCTCAAGGGAGACCGGGCCGAAGAAATGCAGGAGATCATCGAGTACTTCTACGCGTACCAGACCTTCATTGGCGGCGCCCGAAACAACATTCCCAACTGGGGCACGACGGGATGGGAGTTGGGTGCGATCCAGTCCCACGGGGAGCCGGTGGCGATCGAGGTGGACCAATACGGCAACCTGTTGCTTGCAGACACCGGAAACCACCGGATTCAGCGGTTCAACCGGGAGGGGAAGTCCGAGCGACAGTGGGGCCCCGAGGCAGGTATTACCTCCGAGTGGTTTGACGAGGGACGCACCTTCTATGTGTCCGGGGCTGTCCCCGGGGATGCCGCCGGTTCCTTTCTGACGCCCCTGGATGTAGAAATACTGCCGGGCAAGGAGAGCGATGGGTTTGCGGTACTGGACGCCAAGGGCCGGGTGCAGATTTTTGATGGCGAGGGCAACGGGGTGATCGGCTGGGTGGTGGAGTTCGATTCCAGTGTGGACCCGGAGGTTGGGGGCGAGGGCTACCTGGCCTGGCTGCCCGGCAAGAAGATCCTGTTCGTGGTCCTGGGAAGGGACTTTGTTGGATACACCCTGGACGGGGAAGAAGTGGTGCGAGCCGAACTGGAAGATGGCACGCCCAACGGAATGGAGGCGTCACCCCGGGGGAAATACCTCATGTTGGTCTACGGCCGGGAAGTGATTCGCTACGATGCAGATGGCTTCCGGTTTGGGGCCATCATGGGGGAGGAGGACTTGGGCATTGGGTTCGAGGACATGGACCTCACCCTGGACGAGGACGGACGCATCTGGGCCATCACTGACCAGGGGTGGGCCATGCGTTTCAAGAAGCCTGGAAAGCTGGAGTACAAGATTCGCTTCTCGGAAATCGACCTGGTGCACCCGCGCATCGCGGTGCAGGAGGAGTACATCTACGTGGTGGATCGGGATCGCATCGTTCGATTGGACGTCCGCCAGGCCCGCCTGGATGAGGCTGCCGCTGCGGCCGAGAATTGATCGCCTTCCTTCTGGCCCTGCTTGCCTGCGGAGCGCCGGAGCCGGAGCCTCCTGCCGCGCCGCAGGAACAAGTGGTTGCCTCGGCGCCGGCTCCTGGCACCAATGCTCTCCCTCGCCCCGTGTTGCCCAAGCGGACAGCCCGCACCCCCGTACCCCTGGTTTCCACGCCGGACATTGAGCGGGTCCTGAAGGAGCTCCGAGGTGTGGTGCAAGTCCACGGCGTGAATGCTGCGGATCCCTGGGCCCTGGCCCACGCCTTGTTGGCCCTCGGTCCTGATCTCGCGCTGCCAGGAGGGGTCTCGGCGGTAGACCATCTCTTTTCAGAGTACGCCTTGGAGTCCACCGCGCACGATGCGTCCCTCGTGCGCTTTCCCCGCACAGCCTCCCGGGACGGCGCCACGGTCAAGGTGGAGCCCCACACGGACCTGTTGCTCAAGGTGCTCATGGAAATCGGTGTGCGCCTGGATCGATCGATCACGGTGGAAGGGGTCGAGCACCGGGTGGGAGACCTCTGGCAGCAGTCGGTTGTGAAGACCTGGCTCGATTCCCGCACCGGGGAGAGCTCCTATGACTCGCCCAATGACATGCCCTGGGGCCTGCAGGGCATTGCGGCCCATGCACCGGACGGGTTGGCCTGGACCGCGGAAGGCCGGGACATGTCCCTCGATGACCTGGCGAACCTGATGGTGCATGTGCTCACCGAGGAGTCCAGCGAGCTGTTGACGGCCATGCAGACGGGAGGGTCGTTTCAAAAACGTGGCCAGGGAATCTTCAAGTACACCTGCGGCGGCGCCCACCTGCTCCAAGGATCAGCCTTTGTGGTGGCCAGGGGGTTCGGGGATGAGGCCGCTCGAAAGAAGATGGCGCTGCAGGGTCCGGTGGCAATTTTTCGCCTGCCCGTAGAGTTGGGCATCTACTCCGACCTGCTTGCCCGCTCTCCGCAGCACGAGCTGGTGCTCATGGCTCAGCAGCTCAAGTTCACCGGCCACTGGCTGGAGAGCGTCCACAAGATGGCGGCCATGGGACTCTTTGCTCCAGACCCGGCACAACAGGAGGTCATGGCCCAGGCAACACAGGCCCTCATCGCCTCAGTGGTGGCCTTGAAGGCCAAAGGAGCCCTCGACAACCTGTCCTCCATTCGGACGCAGAACCCGCAACTCTACCTGGACCTCGTGGGGGATTCAGCCCATGCGATCCATGGGCTTGAGCTGGCATTGGGGCGCGTAGAAGTCGTCTTCTAGGCTGGTCTACTGCAGCAGCCAGATGCTGTCGGTCGAGAGGTACCAGATCTGCTGCAGCCCATCCACCAGGACGCGGGTGGGCTCGGGGATGACCACGCTGGCGGAGGCGTGGCTGAAGATCTGGAAAGGTGGATTGGCGCTGAAGTCGAACTGTTTCACGCCGTCATCGTCGGTGAAGTACAGGCAGCCATCCCTGTAGGTCAGCCCGACGGGCCCGTGGAGGCCAGAGACAACCGAGGAAGACACCTGCGCAGGGGTGATCTGCGTGATGCCGTTGGTTTCGACTGTGTAGATGTTGTCAGCCTCGTCCACCGTGAGGGTGGGCCAACTACCGTCGAGGGTGGCCCAACTCAAATCCAGGAGGGATCCCCCCGGGTCGATCATCGAGATGTACCCCTGTGCGGTGGAGCTCTCTACGGAAGAGATGAAGAGATTTCCGGTCGAGTCCGAGGTCAGTCCCCCCGGGTCGTTGAAGTTGTCCTGGATGAAGGGTGTGAGGCTGGAGTAGGCCACTGGAAAGATGCCGCTGAGGCTGATCTTGAAGATTGAGCCTGTGTTTGCCTCGGAGAAGTAGAGATCATTGCCGATCAACTCCAGCTCTGAGATCCCTTCACCCAGCTCGTTTACACCGGTGACCAGCTCGTTGATTGTTGAGCCAGAGCTCGTGACTTCGATGATGCGGGATTGCTGTTGATCGGCCAGGTACAGGTTTCCGCTGTCATCGGTGACCGCGCCTACGATGTTCGTATTGGTGAGATCGAGGATGTGCGTGCCCGTCAGGGCGCTCTGTGCGAAGCAGGGAGAAACGGGGCCGGTGTCTCCTGTCTCACCAGTGTGCTCCCCGGTGTCGTCTCCGGTGTGCTCACCAGTATGGTCTCCGGTGTGACCGCCGGTGTGACCGCCGGTGTGACCGCCGGTGTGACCGCCGGTGTGATCATGACCTGTATGGTCCTGATCCTTGGTTCCGGGACAGGCGGTGCAGAGCAGAAGGGAAGAGACAGGGACCAAGAGTCGCATGGGGCCTCCAGCGAGGCCCCATGCTAACTCACCTCAGGGAAGATCGAGGTTCAAGCGGAACCACCCAGTGCCAATCTGGCGGCAGTCGGCGTAGGGCCAGACCCACTGGGCACCGGCCTGGGTGAGGTCTTGGGGGTCGTCGCCCCAGGGGGAGTTGTCCTGGCACTGCCGCGCGGCGTGCCAGTGCACATCATTGAAACCGCTGTCTTGCCAGCCGCTCTGGGGTTGCTGTCCCTTGGCGAGCCAGTTCCCGGAGCCCGTGCGGCTGTGGAGCCCTCCGTCGATGCGCAACTCTGCGAGGAACCCGACAATCACCTCTCCCCGATCCTCCACCTGGACCGCGATCGAGTGGCGTCCAGAGTCCACCGTTGCATTGAACTCCTTGGACTGGTTCCAGGCCCCTTCGCTCCCGAGAGAGTTTCCATCCACCCAAATCTCCAGCACATCGTCGCCCGTGGCGAGGAGGCTCAAGTCGTAGGATTGTTCCAGGCAGTCAGCAATGCCATCCGAATCGGCGTCGAATCCCTCATCCACCTGCCCGTCGCCATCGTTGTCTTCCCCGTCACAGATCTCCTCGGGGTCGGGCTCGGGTTCGGGTTCGGGTTCTGGGTCCTTGTCAGGGTTTGCCGTGTCCCATGCGCCGGTGTCTCCGAAAGCCGTGTCCTCGTCACCGTTTTGGGACTCGGGACGGTCCCGCCGGGGAAGCGGGTCGTCACTCGTTGGATTCAGCCCCGCCTCGCTACAGGCGGTGAGCAGGAATGGAAGTAGGATGAGATGAGCACGCATGGGATCCTCCTGGACCCTGGATTCGGTGAGTCGAACCCTGGGCAACGGCCCCTTTCGCAAGAGTTGTGCCAAGCGTTGACATGTGCTTGACAAGCCCTTTTCGGGGGTTTGTATCAGCGTTTTGGGGTGCCGGGGCCCCAACTGCGACTCATTCTTCGGGGGGCGGATGCCCCGGGTCAGCCCTTCAGGGTCATGGCCTGGGTCACGGTCAGGGCTGCGATGTTCACGATGTCCGACACGTCGCTGCCCACCGAAAGGGCATTGACTGGCTTGTCCAATCCCACCAGAAGCGGGCCGACTGTGGTTGCGCCACCCAGCTCCCCCAGGAGCTTGTAGGCGATGTTTCCGGCCGCAAGGGTGGGGAAGATCAGCACGTTTGCGCGGCCCTGGAGCGGCGAGAACGGAAACATCTCCTGGGCACGGTCCGGGTTCACGGCGGTGTCAGCCTGGAGTTCACCGTCCACAAGGAGGTCCGGGTGATCCCTGCGCAGGATCTCCACCGCCTTGTGCACCTTGTCCACATCGTCACTACCGCGGTATTCGCCGAAATCGGAAAAGGACAGCATGGCCACCCGGGGCTCCCGGCCGAATGACCTTGCCACCTGGGCGGTGTTCAGGGCGATCTGAGCCAGCTTTTCTGCATTCGGATTCACGTTGACCGTGCAATCCCCAAAGAACAGCTGCCGGTCCTTGAAGAGCATCACATAGACGCCGGAGACGATGCGCTTGTCCCCGGCCACACCAATGGTCTGCAACGCCGGGCGCACCGTGTCCGCATAGGGGAACATGAGCCCCCCGACCAGCCCATCGGCGTACCCTTCCCGCACGAGCATGCAGCCGAAGGTGGTGGGGTTTCGCAGCAGCTGCCGCGCTCGCTGGCGCGTGTAGCCCCGGCGCTGTCGGCTGGACCAAAGGGCATCCGCGAGGGCATCAAACCGCTCGTCCTGGTTGATCTCCAGGATCTCAATGCCGGTCATGTCCACGTTGGCCTGCTCGGCCCGGGACAGGATCTTCCACTCCGGACCAATGAGGATCGGCTGACAGATTCCCTCGTCCACCAGGATCTGGGCAGCCCGCAGCACCTTCAGGTTGGTTCCATCTGGGAACACGATTCGCTTGCCCGAGTGTCGGGCGCGGTTCATCAGGGGCCGCAGGAACTCCCTGGAGCGCTCGATGAGGCGCTCAAGTTCGTTGGCGTAGGACTCCAGGTCCTCGATGGGCTGCTTGGCTGCGCCAGACTCTGCAGCGGCCTGAGCCACAGCCGGAGCGACCCATGTCAACACACGGGGATCGAACGGCTTGGGAATCAGGTAGTCGGCTCCGAACTCCAGGTGGTCCAGGCGATACGCTCGCAGCACCGCATCGGGCACGTCCTCTTTTGCTAGCGCAGCGAGGGCGCGGACGGAGGCGGCCTTCATGGCTTCGTTGATGGTGTTGGCGCGACAGTCCAGGGCGCCGCGAAAGACAAAAGGGAAGCCCAGGACGTTGTTGATCTGGTTCGGGAAGTCCGATCGGCCCGTGGCGATAATGGCGTCTGGGGCTGCAGCGCGGGCATCCTCCGGCAGAATCTCCGGATCCGGATTGGCCATGGCAAAGAGAATGGGGCGCTTGTTCATTCCACGCACCATGTCCTGGCTGACGACCCCGCCGATGGAGAGTCCGATGAACACGTCGGCACCTTCCATGGCCTCTTGCAAGTTCCGCTTGTCCGAGTCCTGTGCAAAGGTTCGAGCTTGCTCAGAAGCAGCCGCTTCGCGACCGGTGTAGATCAGGCCCTTTGAGTCGCAAAGCCAGATGTTCTCTCGCTTCATGCCCACCGCCTCGAACAGGCGGGCTGTGGCGATGGCTGCTGCGCCGGCCCCGGAGAACACGCATTTCACGTCGCCGATGTCCTTTTCGGCCACTTCCAGGGCGTTGATCAGTGCGGCTGCAGCGATGATGGAGGTGCCGTGTTGGTCGTCGTGGAAGACGGGAATGTCCAGCTCCTCCCGAAGGCGCCTCTCAATGTAGAAGCAGTCGGGAGACTTGATGTCCTCCAGGTTGATCCCGCCAAATGTGGGGGCGATGGCCTTGACTGCAGCCACCACCTCGTCCGGATCCGTGCAGGCCAGCTCGATGTCGAACACGTCGATGTCCGCGAACTTCTTGAACAGGTTGGCCTTTCCTTCCATGACCGGCTTGGACGCGTGGGGTCCAATGTCCCCCAGGCCCAACACCGCGGTTCCGTTGGAGACCACCGCCACCAGGTTTCCCTTGGCGGTGTACTTGTAGACGTCCTCCTCGTTCTCCGCGATGCGCCGACAGGGCTCGGCGACACCCGGGGTGTAGGCCATGGACAGGTCCCGCTGGGTATGGAGGGGCTTTGTGGGCACCACCTCCAGCTTTCCCGGGCGACCCCTGGTGTGGTACTCGAGGGCATCGTCTTTGCGGCTCGCCATTATTTCCTCCCGGGGGTGCTTAAGATGGGGGGGTGGAAGAGGCCCGTAAGCCGGGTTCTGTGTCCCCGGGCAGTTGCCCGCTCGGGGGTGGCATTCATTCATCTAGGATTCCCATCTCCGAGAATCTCAAGCGGTCTACCCGGGACGTAGGACGGGCCGCCCTGTCCACTTTCGACCTTGCACCGGATGGGGTTTGCCTGGCCGACCCCGTTGCCGAGGCCGCCGGTGGGCTCTTACTCCACCCTTTCAACCTTGCCCGAGGCGGATGCCTCGCCGAGCCAAGTCCAGGTCGGGCCCCCGAAAACGGGGGTTGGCCCGGACACGAAACGAAGGGGGGTTCCCTGGCGGTTTGCTCTCTGTTGCACTTTCCTCCGCGTTGCCGCGACCGGGAGTTACCCGGCATCTTGCCCTGTGGTGCCCGGACTTTCCTCCCGCGCAACCAAAGCTGCGCCGGCGAATGCCCTGGCCTCTTCTACCCAGTCCCGATCTATCGGGATTCAGAGAAGTTCGCCCAGGAAACGACCACAATTGGTGCAATGGTGCACGGCAATCCCTCGCTTGTGTTCGGCGAAGGTGGTGCGGTTCAAGGCCATGCGACAGCCGGTACAGTTGCCATCGCGCACCGGGACCACACAAGAGAGGCCCTTCTTTCGCAGGTTGCCGTATCGGACGAGCAGGTGGGGTGAAACCGGTTTCAAGGCGGTGTCCCGCCCTTCCAATCCAGCGGCAAGTTCGCCTTCCAGCCCTGGCAGGCGCTGGCTCTTGGCGTCTTGGCGGACCTGCAGACCGTGGGCCTTGAGGTCTCGCACGTCGGAGGCGCCTGCCTTTCGGTGGGCGGTCTCATCCTGGGTTTCCATGAGCTCCAACAAGGCGGTCTCCGCCTCATCGGCAATGGCGGCACACTTCTCGTATTGCTGCTCCGCCACAAGGAAATCCGGCGCCCTGCCCGTGTCGATCAGATCCCTCGTGTCGTCTCGCTTCTTTGCATAGGTGTGCAGGCGCCGGCTGTAGCCATGCTCTTGTTCCTTGAGCACCACCTGCTCGGCGACAATGCCTGCCACGATCTCTTCCGCCCGCGTTAGCTCGACCAAGGCCTTCTCGATGACCACATCGAGGGCAGCCCGCTCCGCAACAAGCTCGTCCACCACCTGTTCGGCGGCCCAGAGGACGATCAATAGGGCGGTGTCATCGTGCATGCAGGGAAAGTTCCAGAGTGGGCCCACCAGGATTCGAACCTGGGACCCTCCGGGTATGAGCCGGGTGCTCTCACCGCTGAGCTATAGGCCCAGCACCCGATATCAACCTTCCATGAAGGCACGCAACCGACGACTGCGGCTGGGGTGTCGAAGCTTGCGAAGCGCCTTGGCTTCAATCTGCCGAATTCGCTCCCGGGTGACCTCGAAATCCTGGCCTACCTGCTCCAGCGTATGGTCGTGGTTCCGGCCAATGCCGAACCGCATCCGGAGCACGCGCTCCTCCCGGGGGGTCAACGTGGCCAGCACCTTGCGGGTCTGTTCCGCCAGGTTCTGGTTGATGACCGTGTCGCTGGGATTGAGGATGTTCTTGTCCTCGATGAAGTCTCCCAGGTGGGAGTCGTCTTCCTCG
>CAZSZE010000047.1:0-32505 GCA_964610645.1 uncultured Enterobacterales bacterium
GTCCGAGGCGGCAAAGACCCCGTTCACGGTCCAGGCCCAGTCGATGGAGACCGTGGCGGAATCCTGGTCCAGGCGGACCTCTTCATCGACGAACCAGCGGAACTCGAAATCCGAGAGGTTCCCCCCCTGGATTTCCGCGACAAGTTCGTCAGTCGTGGTGGGGGCCACCGGCGTGATGAAGATCTTTGGGGTCTCTGGGTTGCCAAGGCAGCCGGTGGCCAGAAGCAGGACCCACAGAAAAGGGGGGGGCAACGTGTCGACAAGGGGAAATCAAAGCTCACCTCCGCAGAACCTGCAGTACCGGGCATCGTGCTCATGTCCCACCTGAAAGCAGTCCGAGCAGGACCGTTCATCCGTGGGAGCGATCCGGGCGATCTCGGCGGAGACAATCCCGGTCGGCACCACGATCATGCTGTAGCCGGCAATCATCACCAGGCCCGCCACCGCCTTGCCCAGGGGCGTGACCGGGGCCAGGTCCCCGTACCCGACCGTCGTCATGGTCACCACCGCCCAGTACATGCCCTGGGGGATGGAGGTAAAGCCCGAGTCCGCCCCCTCGATCAGGTACATGGTGGACCCGGCAATCGCCACCAGGATCAACAGCATCGTGAGAAACACGATGATCCGTCCCCGGGACTGCACCAGGGCCTTCTTCAAGGCGCTGGCCTCCCCCAGCAGGTGGGTCAGCTTGAAAATCCGGAACACCCGCAAGAGCCGCAGGGCCCGGATGACCAGCATGGACTGGACCCCGGGGATGAGCACCGACAGATAGGTGGGCAGGATCGCCAACAGATCCACCTGGCCGTAGAAGCTCATGGCGTAGCGGGAGGGACGCTTCACGCAGGCAAGGCGCAGCACGTACTCAATTGTGAACGCGATGGTAAAGCCCCATTCCACTGCCAGAAAGAGGCCCAGGTACGTGTTGTGGAGTGCGGGAACGCTCTCCAGGGCCACCACCAAGACCGAGAGCAGGATCGCCACGAGCAGGACCACGTCGAAGGCCTTGCCTGCCGGCGTATCGGTCCCGAAGATGACCGTGTAGCAGCGGGTTTTCCAGGTGGCGGCTTCGGGGGCGGGGGCTTGGCGGGGCATGGGTTCAGGGCGCCAGGAAGAGGAAGGCTGCACCCGCGTCCGTCTGGCCATTGGAGTCGTAGAACCGCGCACCGATCAGCAGGTCGTCCAGGCCATCCTGGTTGAAGTCCGCGCCGCCATCGACCTGGTAGGCGTGGTTGTCCTGGGTCGGCTCCTTGAATCGGTAGGTGGCCCAGGTGGTGAAGTCCATGGCGGAGGAGCCATTGGCCACCAGGTCTGCGCCCATGGCCAGGTAGCTGCCCCCCAAGGGATGGGTCCCAGTGCTGTCAGACTCGACACCGATGATGAGGTCGCCCAATCCATCGTTGTCCACATCCCCAGCCGTGGACATGTCGGCCCCCAGCTCATGGTCGCCGGTCTTTCCCTCCAGCGTCCAGGATGCATTGGCGGAGTCGATTTGGCCGCCATTGCCCGCGAAATAGTCTTCTGCCTGTACCTGGCTTGCGCTGTACAGAAAGACGCCGCCGGAATGGGAACCCGCCAGGTCGGCCCACGGCGCTCCCACAGCGACTTCTGCATAGCCGTCGCCGTCCATGTCCTCGACGCCGGCCACCGATTGCCCGAAGAGGCCGCCGCCGTAATTGCCCTTTCCGGTGAAGTACACGTTCGAGTCGGTTGCAACGCCCAATTGCCGCGCACCCGGGGAGGCCAGGTCCCCTCCAAAGAACAGGTAGGCGGCTCCGGCGGAGTTGGAGTTACCAATGAACCCTCCCCGGGGAGAGGCCTGGCACTTGGGGGCACCGATCATGAATTCTGCGAATCCGTCCCCATCCACATCGGGCACCAGCTCCACCTCGATGCCACTGTCCCCATCGACGCCAGAGATGATGTAGTCGCTGTTGCCGGCGCTCTCCCAGGTGCCGGCGACTCCCAGGTTTTCCCCAAGCACAACGTATGTGACCCCTTGCCGCACATTCTTGATGTTCGTGCCGAAAATGACGTCCGGGGTGCCATCGCCGCTGACGTCCAGGCCACCATGGAGGGACTGGTTGGTGTTGTTGTTGCTGTTGTTGGAGTTTTGGCTCCTACCTCGGCCCAGGAAAGCATAGGACTCCTCTCCATAGAACACCCAGGCGTTGCTTTCCAGAAGAATGTCGATGTTCGGGGCAGACGTGCTGCCCAGGAATTCCGACGCCGAGATGATCGCCACGAGGCCGTTGTCGGTGACCCCGATCACGTCACAGGTCGGACCCGCGATGATCAGGTCCGCATAGCCGTCCCCGTCGATGTCACCCGCTGGCTGGGCGCCGTAGCCCCACTCGCACCAACTGGCGCTGCCGAAGATGTAGTCGGCATCCGCAGCGTCGTAGCTGGCCATGGAGAGGTTCTCTCCGAGAAACAGGTGCGAGGTGCCCACCTCCCCCGAACCGAGGTAGTTCCCATCCGGCTGGCCGATAAGGATGTCCTCGGTGCCTCCGCCATCCACGTCCCCCACAAAGGCAACGTCCCAGCCCATGCTGTCGTTTGGGTAGTCTCCGTTGAAGATGTGGTCTGCCTGGGAGAGGGCCTGAGCTGCGGGTATCCACCCGCTGAAGCTCTTGAGGATCGTGACGCTGGTTGTGGCGATGGGTCCGGTGTCGGTGCCGTCGCTGGGGGTGGCGGTGCACACCCAGGTCTCGCCCTCGCTGGTGTCCGCGGCAGCGATGGCGTCGCCGGGCCAGGTGTGGGTGAGCGGCGTCGTAAAGGGCGCACCATCCACGGTCCAGGTCATGGTGTAGGAGATCGCGTCGTTGTCGTCGTCGTCGACGGAGGGTACGTCCACCTCGCAGAGCAGGTCGTCGATGCCGGCCAGGGGTTCGAGCGGGTCGATGGTCAACTGGGGAGCGGTGGGGGGGGGGTTGGAAACCGTGAGCGCCGAAGAGGTCACCGGCGTGCCCGCGAGCGTGAGGGCGGTGTTGAATGGGGTGACCGTCACGGTAATGACCTCGTCCCGATCAAATTCCGTGCTGCCGTCGAGTTGGGCGTTTTCGCCGTAGAGGACATCGCCTCCGTTGACGGTCCAGTTCATGAACAAGACAACGCCGTCGCCGTCCGGGTCGTTGGTCACTGCTGAGGCGGTGAGGATGTCGTTGGTGAAGGCGGTAGAAGGGGAGATCGTGACGCTGGTGACCTCGGGCGGCGAATCGCTGATGACGAGAATGGCGCTTTCGAGGGTGCCGTCTTCTTCGCCGTCGTTGGGGGTCACGCTCACAGAAACGACGTCGTCCCTTCCCCAGGAGGAGAGGTCTTGGGTTTCAGATCTCCCCACCGTGGTGCCATTTACCTGCCACTCCACCGTGTACTGGAGGGTGTCCCCGTCCGGGTCCTGGTCGGCCTCGGTGGCGTTGCCGGGGACCCAACTCACCGTGTCTGTGGCGAACGCCGGGTTCGGGTCAATCGTGATGCCGCCGAGGTCTGGGGGGGTGTTGGAGACCACCACTTGGACCGAAGAATGGAGTCCGGCGGTGTCGGTGCCATCGCTGACCTCTCCGTACAGGGCAATGGTGTCACCCTTGGAGAAGAGGCTCGAGGAAAAGGTGTGGCCGCTGGCTGCGCCGGTCACCTCGGTCAATTCGCTGGAGTCTGCGCTCCCATCCCCGTTCTGGTCGTTCCACAGCGTCCACTCATAGGTGGTCACATCCCCGTCTGCGTCCTGAGAGTTGGCTTCGGTGAGGACCAGGTCCGTGTCGGTGTAGACAGGGCCCCAGCCAGCGCTGGATTGCCCGTTCACCAGGAACCCGTCCCAGGTCGGGGGGGAGTTCTCGATGGTGATGAAGTTGCTGGTGACATCGATGTCCCCCTCGTCCACGGTGTCCAGATCCGTGACGTTGAGCCTGAGGTAGACCTCGTCTCCCCGGCTCGTAAGGCCCCCATCCAGGGTTCCTTGGCCACCAGCACCGGGGATGGAGCCCACGCCTGCGGTGCGCCATTCGTAGCCCACCTGGAGCACGTCCCCATCCGCATCGGTGGGGAGTGTCACCGTGGCGAGCAGATTCACCCCGGTGGTGATCGGGCTCACCCCACCCTCGGCAGCAATCGCGGCACTGCCCCCAGCAGGGACGGAGTTCAGCACAACGACGCCGCCCCCCGTGCCCACGCCGTCGCCATCCTCAATGCCGTCATTGACGATGACTGTGCAGTCCAATTCGTCGTGTTTCACAAACCGGGACGGGTCGATTTCCAGGGAGTTGGTGGTTGTGGAGTCCGACAGAATGGGAGTCCCGCCGGCCGAGATCGACCAGTTGTACGTCACCGCGTCCCCATCCGGCTCGTCCAGGTCCAGGGCCCAGCAAGTGACGGGGGTGTCGGTGTAGATCACCGTGGGATCGATCGAGACGGATCCCACACTGGGGGGGGTGTTCACAATGGTGACAGCATCGCCCACCATCGAGTTGCCGTAGCCCCACCCGTCATGGGGAGTCACCGTGACGCCCACCTCGTCACCCCGGACGAAGAAGTCCGAGGACAGGGTGGCGTTGTCTCCGTCCTGGACTGAGGTGCCGTTGACCGTCCAGTCCACGTCCACACTGACTGCATCGCCGTCTGCATCTTCCACAGACCAGGTCGCCGTGAGATCCGTTCCCGTGCGGAAGTCCTCGGCCAGGCCTGTTTCCTCCACCAGGATGCGAACGTCCGAAACCACGGGCAGCACGTTGCCAATGGGGAATTCCAAGGATTCGACGAGCGGGTCGGCCTCCCCGTCCGAGACGGTGGCAGTGACGGTCCAGGTGTCGCCCCGGCTGGTCAGGGCGGAATCGAGTGCGTCTGTCTCCAGGCTCTCCTGGAGAACCCCGTCCTTGGACCAGGCCCAGGTGATCTCCAGGGAATCCTCATCGGCGTCTGACACGTCCAACGTCGCCTGGACGTTGTCTTCTGTAGTGGCGTTGCCAACCTCGGGCTCCAGCACAAGCTCGTTCAAGACCGGCGCCGTGTTCAGAACGGTCACCGTCCGGGTACCCGACTCCCAACCCGACCCCCCTGCCTGGTAGGCCACCACCCGCCACTCCTCCCCCTTGCTTGTTTCCGAGGCGGAGACTGTGGCGGATTGCAGATCCGACCGGGCGCTGTCCCCCTGGAACCACTTGTAGGTAAAGGACTCAATGTCCCCCCCCACTGCATTGGCCACCAGGTCGTCGGTGGTGGTGGGGTCCACGGGGGTGATGAAGACCTCGGGGATCTCGGGGTTGCCCAGGCAACCCGTGCCGAAAAGAAGGCCAACAAGAACAAGCCACCGGGACATCAATTCCGCTCCAGGACAGGGGATCCATGTACCACGAGAGGGTGTGCAGGAGAGGAAATTGACCGAATTCAGCGCGCTCAAGGGTGTTTTTTTGGGATTTCCCCCTTTTCAACCGGGAAAAACGAGGTAGGGAAGATGTGGCACGGTTTTCGAACCCCCCACCCCCCATCCCAAATTTGGAGCTGAACATGGCGACCATGACCGAAAACATCCAGTCGATGATTGACACCCTGAACGATGCACTGGGCGATGCTGGAAAGCACGACAAGGGCAACAAAGCTGCCGGCACCCGCCTGCGCAAGGCCATGCAGACCGTTGCAGTTGGCTGCAAGGCTGGCCGCAAGCAGGTTTCTGCTGATCGCAACGGCTGATCAGAGATTCTTCTGGATGAAAGGGGCGGCCTTCGGGTCGCCTCTTTTCAATTGGGCCGAGCGGTTTTCACGGCGTGGACGGGGTGAGGCGACCCCTGTGCAGGTCCCCGTCCGGGCGAATCAACCAGCGGCCCGCCTGGGGCCGGGCGGGGTTTACGGCGGCGGGCCGCAGCCAAGGGGTCTCCCGGCCCAGCATCCAGGCTGTCAGCACCTCGCCGACGCCGTAGCTACAGGTCACGCCAAAGCCCCCCAGGCCGGCAGCCCACCAGAGGCCGGGCAGATCCGGATCTTTTCCCAGGAGCGGGCGCCGATCCGGGGCGAAAGTGCGCAGGCCGGTCCAGTCAAAGGAAAAGGAAGCGTCGGCCAGGCTGGGAAGGTGTTCGGTGATCTTCTCCACCAGGAGTCGCTGCTTTGTCGGTTGGGCTTTGCCGATGGAGTCCGGCCCATCAGGGGCTGGTTCTGGGACCTCATCACAGGGGGAAGAAATCCAGTGATCCCCCTCCGCCACCGCCCAGACTCCCACATCATCCAACCAACACCAGGGATGGTTGTCTGTGGCGAGAGGGTGGGGGTCCGTTCCGAAGACGGCGCGGCGCAGGGGCACCAGGGAGCGTTCCAGGCCCGCGGTCAAGGCGATGGGGGCGGACCAGGCACCGGCTGCCAGCACCACGCGATCACTGTGGATGGGCCCGTCGGGGGTCTGGACTCCTTGGATGCGGCCCCCGTGCACCAGCAGGCGCTGCACGGGCTGGCCGGTCTGCACGGTGGTCCCCCGCCGCTGCGCCCCGGCCAGGAACCCCGCGACCAGGCCCGGTGCATCCACCACCCTCTCCTCTGGCAGGTACCATCCCCGGGCAAAGCTGGAGCCGGCCAGAACGGGTGCCACGTCCGGGGGCCGGTCGCAGACTTCAAAGGGGACGCCGGCTGCCGAAAGATGGGCGGCTGCATCGGAGAGGTGATGGGGGTCCCGCACCAGCCCCAAGAGGGCACCCGTCTGTCGAGAGGGGTTCTCAGGCCAGTCCGGGTGGGGCTGGGCGAGGAATGCATGGGTGCGCAGAGCCAGCGCCCGCTCACAGGGGTCCTCCCCCATGCGGCGAATCATGCCAGCGTTCTGGGCGCTGGCCTCCCGCCCGGGCTCGGGCCCCATCTCCAGCAGGGTCACGGGGGAGTGCTGAGACAGGTGCCAGGCGGTGCTGCAGCCTGCCAGCCCCCCTCCGACGATGATCACCGGGGTGTCCATTGTTCCTGTCCTATCGCGTGGATCGGATGGATTCACCAGCCCTTGCGCGCTTGACCGCGGCCCCGAGACGGGGCAGAAGGGCCGCGAGAGCGCCCACTGTGCTCTTCGGGGGAGCCATGCCGGCTTTGCGCAACCTGGCGATAATCGCCCACGTCGATCATGGAAAGACCACGCTGGTGGACGGCATGCTGTCCCAGGCGGGGACCTTCGGCGCCCATGAAGCGGTGATGGAACGGGTCATGGACTCCATGGACCTGGAGCGGGAGCGGGGAATCACCATCCTGTCGAAGAATACGGCGGTCACCTACAAGGGCATCAAAATCAACATCGTGGACACCCCTGGGCACGCGGACTTCGGGGGGGAGGTCGAGCGCGTCCTCAAGATGGTGGATGCTGCCTTGCTTTTGGTCGATGCCTCGGAAGGCCCGCTGCCCCAGACCCGCTTTGTCCTGAGCAAGGCCCTGGAGGCGGGCCTGGAGATCCTGGTCTGCATCAACAAGATCGACCGCCCCGATGCCCGCATCGCCGAGGTGGTGGACGAGGTGTACGACCTGTTCATCGACCTGGATGCCGACGAGGAGCAGCTGGAGTTTCCCATCGTCTATGCCTGCGCCAAGGAGGGGACCTGTTCCCTGGATCCGGAGGTTCCCGGCAAGGATCTGGACCCGCTCTTCAACGTGATCCTGGAGCATGTGCCCGAACCCCCGGGGGATCCCGAGGCCGTGCCCCGCTTCTTGGTGACCCAGCTGGACTATGACGCCTATGTGGGCCGCCTGACCATCGGACGGCTCTACGATGGGACCCTGCGCCGGAAAGATGAGCTGGCCCTGGTGTCGGAGGAGGGCGTAAAGAAGGTCAAGGTAAACCAGCTCTACACGTTTTCGGGACTGGAGCGGGTGGAGGTGGAGGAGGTCGGCCCGGGGGACCTGGCCGCCATTGCGGGAATTGACGAGTTGAACATCGGGGACTCGCTGACGGACTTCGACGATCCCAAGCCCCTGCCCCGGGTGCGGGTGGACGAGCCCACCATCGGCATGGCCATCTACGCCAACACCAGTCCCTACTCCGGGCTGGATGGAAAGTACGTCACGGCCCGGCAGATCCGGGAGCGCCTGGAGAAGGAGCTGCTGACCAACGTGGCCATGCGCCTGGAGGACGGTGGCGCGGCGGAGTGCATGATGCTTTTTGGCCGGGGGGAGTTGCAGCTTGCGATCCTGGTGGAGCAGATGCGTCGAGAGGGATTTGAGATGTCCCTGGGCAAGCCCCAGGTGGTGATCCGCACGGTGGACGGGGAGCGGTGCGAGCCCTGGGAGCAGGTCCTGCTCGACTTTCCTGAGGAGTTCATGGGGCCGGTCACGGAGAAACTAGCGGCCCGAAAGGGGCAGATGCAGGAGATGCGGCCCCCCAGCGGTGGACGGGCCCGGGTGCTGTACCGGATTCCCTCCCGGGGACTGATCGGCTTTCGCGGGGAGTACCTGAACGACACGCGGGGACTGGGGATTCTCAACACGCTGTTCGACGGCTTTCACCCCGTCGCCGGGGAGATCCTCTTTCGGCGAAACGGCTCAATCGTGGCGGACCGAACGGGAAGCACAACCGCCTATGCCCTGTTCAACCTGCAACCCCGCGGCAAGATGTTTGTGGGGTCCGGCGTCGACGTGTACGAGGGCATGATCGTGGGCGAGTGCAACCGGGAGAACGACATCAACGTGGATGCCACCCGGGCCAAGCAGTTGACGAACTTCCGCTCGTCCGGGGCCGATGAAAAGACCGTCCTGGCGCCCCCCATCCAGCTCACGCTGGAAAAGGCGATCGAGTTCATCGGGGAGGACGAGATGGTCGAGGTCACCCCCGGGTACATCCGCATGCGCAAGATCATCCTGGACGGCAGCAAGCGATCGGTTGTGCGGCGGGAGAAGAAGAAAAAGGACCGGGGCTAGACGACCATCCCGATCACCCGGCGCGCAGCGGCTACGATCAGGACCGCAGCGAGCAGTCGGCGGACGGTGGTTTCTGAGGCCTTGCGTGCCCCAAGTCGGGCGCCGGCGAGTCCTCCCAGGGCTACTGCAATGGCAAACGGGCCCAGGAGGGAACCATCCACCTGAAACTGGTGGGTAGCAGCCATGCCGGCCAGGCCAGCCACGGAGTTCACGAGGATGAAGACGGCGCTGGTGGCGGCCGTGGTCTTGGCATCGGCCCAGCCGAGGAGGACCAGGAGTGGGGAGAGGAAAACCCCGCCGCCGATACCGACCATGCCGGCGGTCAGTCCGATGGCGCCCCCAGCGGCCAGCGCGACGGGGACCGGCGGGGGGCCCTTCAACGTTTCGACATTGGCTAGTGCGGACTTCGCCAGGCGCCACGCAGCCCAGAGCAGGGTCACGGAAAGCAGCGTGTCGTAGAGCACCTCGGGGAGCTGCAGGGCTCCGCCCAACAGGGCCATGGGAATGGAGGTCACCACAAAGGGCCAGGTGAGCCGGTGCTGGAAGTGGCCCTCCCGGAGGAAGAAGAAGAACGCCAGCGCCGCCACCAGCACGTTCAGGCACAGGGCATGGGACTTCAGCCAGGGGGCGCCGGTGCCCAGGGTGGTCAGGGACAACAGCGCCAGGTAGCCCGATGCTCCGCCGTGGCCCACGGAGGCGTAGAGCGCAGCGAGCAGGGCCAACGATGGCAGCAAGAACCAGAGCGAGTCCATGGGCGCCCCATTAATGCAGCGGGACAGACCTTGGGACGACCCGGATATGTTTCCCAGGCGAGGGCACCATGCGCGGATTTCTCACACTCCTCCTGGCCACCACCGGCTGCTTCCTTGGACAGACCCCGGGGGACACGCCCGTGACCGTGGAGCGGCCTCCTTCCCAACCGGACACCGGACCGGGCGAGGTGGAGAACACGACCTGCGCAGACCTGGGGTTGCCGGAGAGGGAGTTTTCCTCCGACTCGCCGGCGTCCTTGCGGCGCCACCAGCCCGCGGGGGACTTCTCTGTGCCGCTGCGAGACGGCAGCACCTGGACTCTCTCCGAGCAGTGGAGTGGCTGCGAGAGCTACATCTTCCTGCCCCACTGGCTTCCGCTCTCGTCCCTGGACAACGCCACATTCTGGACCAAGGGCATCAAGAAGCTCATGGGCGTCTCGCCGGTGAACGCCCATTATTTCTTTGTGGTGGGCGGCTCCAGCGACAGCGACGCCGACACGTTTGGGACGGAGATGCAGGACCGAATCGCCTCGGCCTTGGCCTCCAGGGACGACGACGAGCGGACGTGGTGGGATGCCCGCCTGCACGTGGTGGACGGTCCCTCGGACACGGTGGGCGGCCTGGTGGGAGAAATGTTCGCTGCGGACATCGGGGTGCTTGGGTTTGCCATTGACCGGGAGCAGAAGATTCGGACCCTGGGCTCCATGGCGGCGGTAGAAGCCCAGAACAATGAGCTCAGCGCGGCGGGGGAGTGGCCCTGGGAGCGGCGGGTCTTTTCGGCCGGGTACGAGGCGGAGTACTTCAACTTCGAGGCGGAGCGACAAGCACGCCTGGATGCGGTCGATGCCACGGTGATCGAGATCTTTGGGGGGGATGTCATCGCCGAGTACGAGGACGGCACGCTCTCCCTCCCAAATGCAGCCACCATGGCGGGCTTTGACACCCTGGAGATTGATGTGGTCATGGAGTGCCAGGACCCGGACGGCTACGAGCTGGGAAATTGTGGGGCCTGGGACTACATCGCAAACCTATTTCTCATGGAGGATGCCACCGAATCCTGGCTGGAGATGGGCCGCTTCATCACCACCTACCACCGAGAGTCCCGGTGGGTGCTGGATGCCAGCCACGCCCTGGCCTGGCTGCAGGACGGTGGCGATCGCACCATCCGCTATTCCTGGGCACCCTCCTGGAACACCCAACCCACGGCGGTCACCCTGTCCCTGCGCCTTTCCAATACCGGAAAGGCCGTGGCGCCGAGAGAAGCATTCCCCTTGTTTTCCGGCGGGTCCTTCAACACCACCTACAACGACCGGGACCCGGTGGAGGTGGCGGTTCCTGCGGATGCGGAGAAGGTGGAGCTGGTCGCGATCATCACCGGCCATGGAATGGACACAGGCAATTGCGCCGAGTTCTGTGACCACGGGCACCACTTCACCGTGGGTTCCGAGACTTTCTCCCTGGAGCTGGACGAACCGGGCAACGACACGGGCTGCGCCGAGACGGTGGGCACCGGAACCGTGCCGAACCAGGGAGGGACGTGGTGGTTTGGTCGCGGCGGCTGGTGCCCGGGACGCAGGGTCGATCCCTTTGTGGTGGATGTGACGGGCCAGGTCTCCCCTGGTGCGCCCGCGTCCGTGGCCTACGAGGCGACCCTCAACGGCGGGGCCCCGTACGACAATGCCGGAACCATCACGATGAACTCCTGGCTGGTGGTCCACCGCTAGTCGACTTTTGAACACATGAACCCTGTCCTTTGGGCTGGTTTGGGTTGAACCCGGGGCCGTCTCCTCGATACGATGCGCGTGGCAAGGTGAGGGTACTGTGCAGATTGATTCCGGACAGGTGGTTGGGCAATACACCGTGGAGGGTCGCCTGGGGGAGGGCGGCATGGCGGTGGTCTACCGGGCTCGGCACAACCAATTGGGCACGGAGCACGCCCTCAAGGTGCTGACCATTCGATCCGAGGCCATTCGCGCGCGGCTGCTCCAAGAAGGTCGGGTGCAGGCGGGGCTGCGGCACCCGAACATCGTGTGCGTGACCGACGTGGTGATGATGGGGGAGAACCCGGGGCTGGTGATGGAGTACATCGCCGGTCCCAGCCTGGATGATTTCCTCGCCAAGGGCCGGTTGACCTTGCCCCAGGTGGATGTTCTGGCCCAGGGCATCCTGCGGGGGGTCGCCACGGCGCACCGCAAGGACCTGATTCACCGGGACCTCAAGCCCGCCAACATCCTGCTGGAGGTCACAGGTGGTCGCATCACCCCGAAGGTGGCGGACTTTGGCCTGGCCAAGATCCTTGACCAGGATCTTCATCTGGGCAAGACCCGCAGTGGTGTGGCCATGGGCACCCCGCGGTACATGTCGCCAGAGCAGATCCGGGATGCCAAGAGTGTCGACCGGCGCACGGATGTGTTTGCCCTGGGGGCCATACTCTACGAGATGGTCTGCGGGGTGCAGGCCTTTCCGGGGGACGACCTGCTCGCGCTCTTCAACGCGGTGGCCAAGGGGGACTATGTGCCGCCTCGCGCCCATTGCCCGGACCTTCCGCCCCACATGGAGCAGGCCATTGTAGGGGCGTTGGTGCCGGACAGGGACCAGCGGGTTTCCACAGTGGACCACCTCCTGGCCACCTGGCGGGGGGAGGAGTTTGCTCCGTCGGACCCCTCCATAGAATCCACCAACCTGTGGACCGAGGATCACCTGGTCGGGCAGCGGCCCGAAGGGGGATCGATCCCCCTGCCCAGCAGCCCGACCCTGGATCCCCCGCAAAAGTCCCACACCTGGAGCGGGGACTCCATCGTGCAGCCAGTGGCTGAGGGAGCCGATGACGGCTCCACCACCTCCATTCCAATTCCGCCAGAGAAACAGAGATCTCTGAGCATTGAGGCCCCGCCGGACACGCTGACCCCGCCGGAGTCCATTCCGCCAGTGGCCGCGGCCGTCGTTCCGGTGGCGGCCACTGTTGCGCCGGTGGTCCCGCCAACCGAGTCGAGGGGCGTGCCGTCTTGGAGCATTCCAGCAGCCATCGCCGCCGTGGGCATCGTTGCAGTCCTGGTGTGGAGGCCGTCCGGGGATTCAGTTGCACCGGAGACGGTACCAGCCCAGGTGGCGGAGCCGGCTCTGGCGGAGGAGGCCACGGAGGCTGCTGCCGGGGGTCTGGAGGAAGAGCAGGCGGAGGCAGAGGCTGTGTTTGAGGCCACGCCGGCTACACCGCGAGCAGCAACAAGAACTGTGTCGCCAACTGCAACCCGACCTGTGCAGCCGCCGCCTGCTCGGGGGCTGCGCACCTCTGGGGCTCCAGAGGGGCAGGTGGCTGCTCCAATTGAGCCTGGGGAACCTGTGCTTGTCCCAAGCGACTTGGCAGAAGAGGACGTTGAAGCGGTGGTGGAGCCCGAGGCGCCATTGCCTCCTCCCCCTGCGGCTGCGCCGCCACCGGTGGCTCCGTCCTCCTCTGGTGGCAGTCCGATCGCCCCGGCTCCTGCCCCCACCCGCCGAGGCTCGGTCGGAGCAGCCTTTACCGACGTGGGGCGCTCCTTCAAGCAGAGCGCACGAGATGTGGCAGAGGCCGCCCGGGCGACCGGGGGAGAGATCAAGGCGACGGCCGCCGAGATCCGGGACGAGACCCTGGCACTCGCGGGCCCCGTGCCGGCCCTGGTAAACGTGGGCGGAGACAAGGCCAAGGTGGTCTTGCAATCACCGTCCCAAGACTACCCGGCCGGACGGGTCCTCCCCGCAGGTTCTTATACGGTCAGCGTGGTGTTTGAGGATGGAACGCGGGGCAAGGAAACGAGAATCACGCTGGACCCGGGGGAGACGTATACCCTGGTGTGCAGTCGAGCGAAGCTCGTGTGTGAGTAGGCGGACTCACCGCACCTGGAAGTCATCGAATTCCATGGCCTGGCGGCGGGCAAACACCCCGGCCTTGCCTGCGCCCGTCAGCGCCACTCCATTGAATTCATCCAGGCCAGCGATGATCAGGCGCCTGTCGGCGCCCTCGCCCATCCAGAGCCGAAGGGTCTGGTCGTCCATCTCCAGCTCGAGGGTGAACCACTCGCCTTCCAATGCCGTGAGGTCAAAATCGTAGCTTCGCGACACCAGGTCCCACCCGTTTGGAAGGCTGGGATCAAAGACAAAGATACGCGCATTGCCGCGCTCATGGTCCAGGAGGCCCAGGACGTATCGGGTGTCATCCTGGTAGCGGCCGATGAGGCCAATGCGCTGGGTGGTCTCCCCCGCCTGCCATTCGGACAGCTTGAGGCGGGCCTTGACCCGCTGGTAGTTGGCACTGGACCCGGTTTGTAGCAGGCAGTGCTTGCCGGTGACCAGGTAGGCTGCGGAGAGGGTGTCCCCGTCGCTTGACCAGGTCGTGGTGCCTCCACAGCCGGCTTCCCAATCGTCCGCCGTAGGGGTGCCATCGTCTGCGGTGTAGTCGGTCGCCACTGCACTGAAGTCATCTTCAGCAACGTACTTGGGCAAGGTCTGGGCGGTCCGCTCCTCGCTGATGGCACCCGGTCCCGCGGCGTTCAAGGCACGGACCACCACGTAGAGGTCGATCCCATCCAGGTAGGGGGTGATGGTGAATCCGGGATCGGTCACCTCTCGGGTGAAGGGGAACGTAGTTTCTGCGACACCCCAGCTCACCTGGTAGCTGGTGGCTCCATCGACGGCGGACCAGTCCACCTGGAGGGAGTGCGGCCCCGGGGTGAGGGTGATGTTCGGTGAGTCAGGGGTGCCCTCGATCAGCTCGTGGAAGAGATCCACCATCACCACTGAGTGTGGGGGCAAGGTGAGGGGGATCTCCTGTTCGGTCTCCACGATCTCCTTGTCCACCACGGCGTCCGTGATTCCTGTGTCGCAGTCAATGTCTGCGCCGTCATTCTCAAACAATGCGTCGTCCGCGCTCACCGTCCAGGTGGGGATGGACCCCCGCAAGGGCACCGCATCCACAGTGAGTCCCACCGAGTGCGCCTCGGCGGACCGGTTGGTGATGACCAGGCGATCCACCCCATCCCGATCCCGGTAGGTCTGGGCATACACGGCGGGAACCTCCGTGGGGTCCTCCTGGAGAAAGCCCCACTTTCCAGCGGCCTCGCTGTGGGCGTACACGGCCTCAGTGGCTTGGGCCAGCACCCCGCCCTCCAGGGTCGTCTCCAGGCGGGAGTCGGCGGTGTTCACCGCCCGGTTCACCAGCTGCAGGGCCAGGCCCGGCATGTCCCAGTAGAAGTCGTAGTCGTTGTCGCGGGTGTCCAGCACCCGGTTCTGGTTGCCTGCACTAATTGCGTCCTGGCGGTTCAGGCAGTGGTAGTCGATCGCCTCTGCGGAAAGGGCGTGGTAGCCCACCTGAAACAGGCGCTCGTGGGTGGAGAAGCGCAGCACGGACTCCGCTGCATGCACCGCTGACCAGGCCGAGTCCGTATAGTCCACCTTGAAGCGCAGGTTGTACTCGGTGATCGCGCCCAGGAATCCGGCGGCGGGGGTGTCCTGGAGCCCCGCAGGCCCATTGACGGGCAGGAAGTACTCGTCGACCAGGCCCACCGCATCATTCACGAGGCGGTGGGTCACATCCTCTTTCAGGATCTCCCAGTGGCGTGCGGCCTCGGTCTCGTCGTCGTAGTTGATTTCCGTGCCGTCTGGCTCGATGTAGGAGTTGTGCCCCGGGTACCAGTGGTGGCTCCAGCCGGTCCAGTACTTGGTGTGGGTGGGGTCCGGATCATCGGGGCTTCCGTAGCCGGCAATGCCCAGTGCATCTGTGGCCGGGTCGTAGCCGTCGGCCAGGTCCATGCCATCGAACTTTGCCTGGCGGGTGGTTTCGCCGCCGTCAGAGGTGCTGAGGTTCAGGAAGGGCACCGGCAGCCCTGCACTGTCATAGGCCGCCTTGATGGCGTCGAAGTACGCCTTCATGTCCTGGGCGTAGCCGTAGCCTCCGTCGTAGCGCTGGGGCTCGGAGTTGCCATCGGCCCAGTAGAAGGGCTCGGAGTCCAGCTCCCAGATCGCCACGTCGTAGCCCCGCTCGATCATCATGGTGGCCAGCTCCCCGGCGCTGGCGGCGTCATCCGTGTGGGTGTTCAGCACGATCACGAGGCGGGCACCGGTCTCCTGTGCAAACCGGTTGAACTCCGCCAACTTCGCGTAGCCGTTGCCCTTGATGGTCTGCTGGTAGGAGGAGAGCGACTGGTGCTTGTTTGTGTTGTTGGCGAACCAGGCGAGGTGGTCATCGGGGATCCACCCCAGCTTCCAGTCCAGGGCATAGGCCATGCCCCACTTGAGCGTGCCCGGCGTCAGCATCCGCGCCCGCTCCACCAGGCGCTCGTCCCAGTACTGGAGGCCGTTGTTGTAGAGGTTTACGTTGAACCCGTTGAAATGGGGCGGCACCGGGTGCTGAGTGCTCGAGTCCACGAAGATGCAGAGATCGGTCCCGTTCGGGTCGGTCACCACGCAGGGTTCCGGGGGCTCGCCCGAGTCGGTGTCCGTGTCGTCCGTGTCGTCCGTTTCGTCCGTTTCGTCGATGGAGGTGTCCTCTCGATCCTTGTCCGGACTGGAAGGGCAGGCGAGGAGGAGCGCGCAGAGGCCGACGAGTGCGTGTTTTGCCATGGCACATTCTTGCAGGGATTCAGGGCCGATGGGGCCAGGGGCTGGACCTTGGGAGAAGGACAGAGCACGCGATGAGCGTGTTAGAAGCGGAGTTCACGCAGGTTTCCCTTGGCGATGGCATCCGAGAAACTAGCAGAACTCAACCGGTGCGCGGGCGTGTCTGACCTGGTGGCCTGCCTGGGAGAGTGGGCAGGGCCGGGGGAGAGCGTTGGGTTGTATCGAACGGACACCGGGGGCGGATACATGCGCCTTATCGGCCGGCATGGTCCCGCGTTTGCCGGTGCGTCGCTTACGCTTCACCGGGACGAGTCCCTGGTGTGGGAGGCCTTGGACACCTGGAAGCGGAGTCGCAAAGGCAGCGAGACCGCTTTTCCCCTGGATGTGGGGGAGCGGTTTTCTGCCTGCCTGGTCGTGCACGGGGAAGCGATGGGAGAACTTGTGGCCTCCCTTGCGGAAGACCTGGAGGCCACGACGCGACGGGCCATCTCCTGGGACTCCCACCTTTGGCGGGCCGAGATCCTGGAGGAGTTTGGATCCTTGAGTCCCGTCAACATGGTGGCTGCAACCCAGGATGGGGACATTGTCTTCTACGGCGAGCGCATCGAGAAGATGCTGGGGTGGACCCTGGCCGAGGTGCAGGAGCTTGGATGGACCGAATTGGTGTACCCGGACCCGGAATACCGGGAAGAGATGCTGAAGGGGCTTGCAGCGCAGCTGCAAGGAGTGGAGGCGGTGGGTGCGCAGAGAAAGATGACCTGCAAGGACGGGAGCGTGCGAGAGGTCGCTGTCTGGAGCAGGTTCGGGCCCAGTGTCCACGGGGGGGTGCCGGTGATGCTGTGGGTGCACCAGGATGTGGGCGAGCGCTTGGAGTCGCGCCGAGTGGCCATTCGCTCTGAGAGCCTGGAGCGACTGGGCAGGCGCTCCGGCACCATTGCCCATGACTTCAACAACCTCCTGTGTGCGATCATCGGGAACGCTGACCTGCTCATGACGCCGGGGTTGGAGGAGGAGTGGGTGCACAGGCGGGGCCAGGTGATCCTGGAGGCGGGCCAGCAGGGGGCGGCCCTGGCGCGGCAGCTGCTTGCATTTGGCGGGGGTCTCGCTCCCACGATGCGGATCATGAACCCCGGCACGGAGGTGGAGGCGCTCCTGGATCTCTTCCGGCCCGAGCTGCCCGCTGGCGTTTCCATGGACCTCACGGTGGAGCCGGAGATGGGAAACATCGAGGCGGATCGCTCCCTCCTGGCCAGTGCGGTCATGAACCTGCTTTCGAACGCTCGCGATGCGGTGGAGGGCGCAGGGACCCTTCAGGTGAGGTTGGCCACCGAACCCATGTCGGACAGTCCGAGCCACCGCTCCGTGCGGGCACCGGAACCAGGCATACCTTGCGCCGTACTCTCGGTTCGAGACAGCGGTCCGGGGTTCGAACGGGAGGCTCTGGACCGGTTGCTCGAGCCCTTTTTCACCACCAAGACCCAGGGCCATGGGCTGGGACTTGCAGCCGTGGCGGGGGTCTTGGACAGCCATGGGGGGGCCCTTGTGGTGGAGGCAGGCCAGGGGGCGTGTGTGAGGCTCTACCTGCCTTTCAGCAACAAGCCCGAGGCCGCCATTGCGCGCCATGAAGCGGAGTTGGCAGGCGGGGGGCGCCGCGTGTGGATGGTGGACGACAATGCCCCCATCCTGGAGTTTTCCCTCGTGGCTCTGACCGCAGCAGGGTACCGGGCCACCCCCTTTGAGAACGGGAACGAGGCCGTGGCGGCTGCAAGCAAGCTCTTGCCGGACGGGCGACCCCATCTCCTGGTGCTGGACGTGTTGGGGGAACCGGGTGGCCAGGAGACCCTCGCGGGTTTGCGGGCTGTCGGGGTCGATGCGCCGGTGCTCTGGGCCACCGGGTACGCGCCGGAGCTCTTCGGGGAGGAGGAGCCGGCTTCCCAGCCTCTGCTCAAGAAACCCTTCACTGCAACCCAGCTGGTGGAGCGGGTGGGGCAAGTGCTTGGGGTCGGAGGGGATTGACCGGGAAGGCGGGTCAAGGGCATCGTGGGGGGATGCTGCGGGCCACTGACAGGTGGGGGCGATAGGCTCCCCCCCGGAGGCGCGAATGGTCTGGTGTTCGGTCATGGCGGGAGGCGCCCTGGGGTCCGCGGCCCGGCATGCGATCTCCTTGGGGCTGAACCCGGCGCCTGCCTCGGGACTGCCCTGGGGAACCCTGGCTGCAAACGTCCTTGGCTGCCTGCTCATCGGCTGGTTGTCCCACGTCCTGGGGGGTGCCAGCGAGGTGGTGCGCCTGGGGATCCTGGTGGGGGTCCTCGGTGGATTCACCACGTTTTCCAGCTTTGGGCTGGAGACGATCCGGCTGGTGGAGGCCGGCCAGCTGACCGCGGCTGCGATCTACGTGGTGGTGAGCAACCTGGGAGGGCTGGCGGGGGCCTGGATCGGCTGGAGGATCGGGTAGAACCTCCGGGCGTAGACGGTCCGTTCTGGCCGGTAGGGTGGAGACATTGTGGTCTCAAGTGGCTTCCGGAGGCACAAAAGCGACAATTCTAGGGAGACTGTGCCGCCAGTCCCCTTCGAATTGTCGGTTTTTGGGGGGAATTTGGACGAATAGGGCTCTCGGACCCTCGAAATGGGCCGTTTTGCGACAATTCTAGACCCTATGGAGTGTACCTGCTCGCCGTACCACCCCTTCCCTGGCGCAGCGTCCCATGTGATTGGATTCGCTCTCAAGAACGAGGAGCCTTCCAATGCCCACTGCCGCCACCGCGGCCGGCGTAGTTCATGGGCATCACCGTGTCGACGCCGTAGGGCTTGCCCCCGATGTGGGCATCGATCCAGGTCAGCTGCGCATCCAGCTCCTCGGCGGAGAGGTGAATGGCCCCGAGGACCCCCATGCCCCCCGCGCGGCTGACCTCCACCACCACCTCAGGGCTGCGGGTAGAGGCAAAAAGCGGCACCTCCAGGCCGAGCTCCCTGGCCAGGGGGGTGTTCATCAACCGCCTCCGTACACCGGTGCCGGGGGCTCTGCCTGTTCCACCAACTCGGCGACGGCCTTGCCGATCTCCTCGGGGGTCCAGCGCTCGTTCTTCTCGACGATGGGTCCAGGGCGCCAGCCATCGGACAGCTTGAGGGTGCCTCCCTGGATTTCAAACATCTGCCCGGTCACATCCCGGCTTTCCGTGGAGCAAAGCCAGACCACCAGCGGGCTGATGTTCTCAGGCGACCAGGGGTCAAATCCGGATTCAGGGGCCTTCATGGTGTCGGCAAAGAGCTCCGCGGTCATGCGGGTGCGGGCGGCGGGGGCAATGGCGTTGGCGGTGATGCCGTAGCGGCCCAACTCCGCGGCCTGCACCAGGGTCAGTGAGGCGATGCCTCCCTTGGCAGCCGCATAGGCGGCCTGGCCGACGCTGCCTTGCAGCCCGGCACCGGAGGAGGTGTTGATGATGCGGGCATCGGGCATGCGTCCTGCTTTCGCTTGGGTTCGCCAGTGGGCGGCTGCATGCCGGGACACGCAGTAGTGGCCCCGCAGGTGCACCCGCATCACCGCATCCCACTCGTCCACGGTGGAGGAGACAAACATGCGGTCCCGCAGGATGCCTGCATTGTTGACCACCGCGTCCAGGCGGCCGAGGCGCATCAGGGTTTCCTGCACCAGGGTGCCGGCCTGCTCCCAGTCGGAAATGTCGGCAAAGCTGGGAATGGCCTCGCCGCCCGCCGCTTGAATTTCTGACACCACGGATTCAGCGGGGGTGGGGGAGTTTCCAACCCCATCACCCGAGGTGCCAAGGTCATTGACGACCACCCGGGCACCGGCCTTGCCCAGGGCCAATGCATGGGCCCTGCCAATTCCAATGCCGGCTCCAGTGACGATGACAACGCGATCAGTGCAGGACATGCTGTACCCTTAACTCGGTTCATTCAGAGCGCCGTGCGGACGCGGGAAATCCGGCCAGTCCCCACCGCCTTCCAAGACGATGTTGGTTTCGATGCCCCGGGTTCCCCCGGTCACGAGGACCACGCGTCCGGATTCAGCCATTGTCTTCTGCCTCCTCGGGCACCACAAGAGTCATCCAGCCCTGCACGGACAGCATGCGGTCCTGGTCGGTCACGGACAGGGCGATGTCCACCCGGCGCTCGCCCTGTTCCTGGTAGGTTCGCTCCACGCCCGTCAAAATGGCCTCGGCCACAAGGTCGCCGGCCTCGTTTCGAAACTCGGTGATCATCTTCACGAAGACCAGTTGCCCGTTGCGGCTCTTCTTGTCGGTGATTTCCGCGATGCGGGCCTGGGCGTAAAGGCGGTCGCCCACATCCTGGTGCACCCGGCGGAACTCGTTGATCGTTGTGAAGTGCGGGTGGCAATCGCCGCAGATGACCCGAAAGGACACGTCCTCCCAGGTGGCCCGCTCCAGCCGACGGGATCTGTAGATGCCCAAACAGTAGCCGTAAAGCAGGATCCACAGCATCAGGCGCGGGTCGTAGGGCCGCTCGCTGCGGGGGTCCTTGGCCTGGATCAGGGCCTCGATGGACGAGACCTACCAAACGCAGCTTCTACGCCCTACAGCCTCATAGGCGCCATAGGACAGGGCCGCCACCAGTCCCTCGGCCGTCGGAGAAGCCGCCGGCTGCAAAGACGGGAACGGTGTCTCCCACCGCGTCGACCACAGCAGGCACCAGGCAGGTGGTGGCGGTGCTTCCGGTGTGGCCTCCGCCTTCCCCTCCCTGGGCAATGAGCAGATCCGCCCCCCAATCCAGCATCTTCCTGGCGTGGCGAGGAGCACCCATCCCATGCCGGTCTGCACAATGGGGATCCGGATGCCAAGGAGGTCGCAGACGGGGGTGTGCAGTCGGCTCCTGACAGTGCTGCTCCTGACAGTGCTGCTCCTGACAGTGCTGCTCCTGACAGTGCTGCTCCTGACAGTGAGCCTCGACATGCAGCGCCTGGATCCAGGCGGTCGAGCAAGGTGGACTCGGCGTCGGAGGGCCCGCGGGTATCGGGGCATCGTCCAGGCCCACGATTGTGGCCACGCCGTCCGTGAGCACGATGTCCGGGGAGAAGGTGGCCTGCCGCATCCACGACCCCCTTGTAGCGGGTGTTGATCGGGACCAGGACCGGCCAACGGGAGTGAATGATGCACCAATCCGTCCATCTGGCAGATTCAATCGGTGGCGGAAGCCTTCGTGACCCGGCCGTATTCGAACAGGCCCGCCTCATCATAGATGACCCGGTCCGCGTAGTCATCGAACCAGATCGCCTCGGGGTTGCGGCCCACGATGCAGACCTTGCCTCGGTAGGCTGCATCCGCGGCGTTGCGGAGGATCTTGAAGATGACCACGCCGTTTTCCGTGCCCGGCACACCGGGCAGCGGCTCATTCGTCACCGCCGAGACCTCGGTCTTGCCCCGGTAGTGGGTGATCGACAGGCGGGCGTGGGCTTCCACGCCGGAGAGTCCCTTCTGGGACTCGTTCAAGATGTGCCAGGCGGTCTCGATGGGCACGTTGAACGCCTTGTGGGCCACGATGTCCCGGCCGCAGAAGAAGTAGTGGTTCTCGGCTCCCACCCGCTTGATCGCCCGCTGCATGATGCGCAGTGCATCCGGATCATCGTTGATGCCCTTGATGATGGGCGCCTGGTTCTCGACGCTCACCCAGCCCCGCGAGACCAGGCCATCCATGGCCCGCCGGGTGCTGGGAACCCACTGGAGGAACCCTGAACCATCCTCGATGTAGTTTCCATCGTCATCCTTCTGGAGGAATTCGTCCGGGTGGTTGAAGTGCAGCATCATGCGCAGCCCGACCTGGGGGTAGACCTCGTGGAACCTGTCGAGCATGGCAATAAATGTTTCATCGAACCGGTCTGGGAAGAAAGCCATTTCCTTGGAGCCAATGCGGATCGACTCCACATCAGATTCAGCGAGTGCTGCCATCCAGGCGGCGATCTTCTTGTTGGGCAGGACCATGGGGTCTCCACCGGAAAGCAGCACCTCGCGCAGCTTCTCCCGCCCTGACTCGGGGTGCCGTCCACCGTTCTCTGCCACGGCCTTGTTGTGGGACCGGATGTAGTCCGTGATCTCGCCGATCTGCGCCATTCCCTTCTTGGCGACGGTGCCGTCCTGGCGGGTGATGTCCTTGCGGCTGATAAGCTCCTCCCGGTAGCAGAACCGGCAGTGGGCTGAGCAGGTGGAGATGACGTACATCAAGCCCATCTCGTACTTGTGGAGCAGGCCTTCCACGGGGCTGTAGTCCATCTGGAAGCCCGGATCTTCCGCCCCGGCGAGGTCTTGGGTCTCGTCCGGGCTGGCCTTGACGAGCTGGCGGATCGGGGCGCTTTTCTGGGCCAACTCGAAGTAGTGGCGGGTCAACTTCACCGGCATGCGGGCCTCTACATCGCGCTCGGTGCCCTTGATCTGTCGCAGGGCGTCGAGCTCCTCGGGGGTGTAGAGCCCCTGGATCTCTTCGGAAACCCGGGCATCGAGGAACGGACTCAGACCATTGATGGTCTGCCGCTCGTACCGGGGGCTCTCCACAGAACCAAGAAAGGCCTGCTCCCTGTCGGTTGGAACGTGGGGGGTCGAGTTGCTCATGGTGTTGGCCCTTTAGAGTGGGACGGATTCCATACTGTGCCGGAGTGCGCTGACCGCAGCTTCAGCCATTCCATTGACTTCAGCCTCGCCCATAGGGGTCGAGAGGACACCTGCGCCGCTGTATATCAAGAGGTAGCCCGCGTTTCCCATGTGTTCTAGAAACGCAGCCAGGGAGGCCTTCTCTTGGGGGGTCGGGAAAGACGTTCGGTAGTCTCTCGGCGCTTCAGGCTTCATGTGGAGGCGGAACATGGAGCCGGTGCCCGTGACGCTGGCGGGGGCGTCGGCAATGGAGATCGCCTCTCGAAGTCCTTGCCGGGCAAGTTCTCCGAGCCTGTTGAGGCGCTCCACGGCCTCAGGATCGAAGAGGGTCATGGCGAGGTGTCCGGCAACCATGGTGATCGGGTTGGCTGAAAATGTCCCGGAATGGGGAAGCCGCGGGCCGCCGTCTCCGGGGGCAAACACCGCCATCACCTCGTCTCGTCCGGCGATGGCCCCCACCGGGAATCCGCCGCCAATCATCTTGCCCAGGGCGGTCAGGTCGGGCTGCACTCCGAGGCGGGCCTGCATGCCGCCCCACTCGGTGCGGAAGGTGATCACCTCGTCGAAGACAAGCAGGGCGCCGTCCTCCCGGGTCCAGTCGCGCAGGGCGCGGACAAATTTCTCCTGCACCGGAACCAAGCCCGCCCGGTGGGGCATGGGATCCACCAGGACGCAGGCGATCTCTCCCTTGTGCTGATCCAGGATTGCGGTGGCTGCTGCCGCATCGTTCAAGGGCAGCACGATGACGTCCTGCACGACGCCTGCGGGTGTCCCGACCGCCAGGGGCACCGAGGCCGGGCGCTCCGCCTCTCCCCAGCGATCAGGAGCCGGCGACTGGCTGACCTCGGCATAGTCGTAGGCCCCGTGGTAGGTGCCCTCGATTTTGGCGATCTTGGGGCGATCCGTGAACGCCCGGGCTGCCTTGAGGCCCGCCATGACCGCCTCGGTGCCCGAGTTGACGAACCGCACCTTGTCGAATCCAGGGGATCGGCTGCACAGGTGCTGGGCAAAGACGATCTCCGCCTCTGTGGCCATGGTGAACGCCGTCCCCCGGGAAAGCTGTGCGGTGACTGCCTCGACGATGGGGGGATGGGCGTGTCCGTGAATGAGTGAGGCCATGTTGTTGGCGAAGTCGATGCGCTCGACCCCATCCACATCCCAGGTCTTGCAGCCGCTGGCCCGGTCCACGTAGTAGGGGTGCGGGCTCCGCAGCAGGGTGTTGCGGCTGACACCGCCCGGCAGGACCTCCAGGGCCTGGCGAAAGAGATCGGCGCTGCGATCGCTCATGGGTGCCCCAGGGGAGCGCCGGTCTTCTCAATCACCTCGTCCAGGGTCACGCCGGGGGCCAACTCCAGGAGTTGGAATCCGTTTGGGCCCACGTCCATCACCGCAAGGTCCGTAAAGACCCGGGTGACGACCCGGCGCCCGGTCAGTGGGTAGCTGCAGGTCTCGACGAGCTTGGGGGCGCCGGTCTTGGTCACGTGCCGGGTGATGACAAAGATGGTCTTCACCCCGGCCACGAGGTCCATGGCGCCGCCCACAGCGGGAATCGCGTCGGGCGCCCCTGTGGACCAGTTGGCGAGATCGCCTGTGGCGGAGACCTGCATGGCCCCGAGCACGCACACATCAATGTGTCCGCCGCGGATCATGGTGAAGCTGTCCGTGTGGTCGAAAAAGGCAGCCCCTGGAACCAGGGTCACGGGCTTCTTGCCGGCGTTGATGAGCTCGGGGTCTTCCTGGCCGGCCGCGGGGGGAGGTCCCATGCCCAGGAGCCCGTTTTCCGTGTGGTAGATGAACTCCCGGCCGTCGGGCACGAACCGAGCCACCAGCTCGGGCATGCCAATGCCAAGGTTGACACAGGATCCATCCGGGATGTCCAGGGCGAGGCGGGCTGCCATCTGTTCGCGGGTCCAGCCGGTCACGGGTAGCTCCTCTCGTCGGCGATGAGTTGGGATTCCTGCACCGGGTTGGAAATCTCCACGACGCGATCCACGAAGATGCCCGGGGTAACGACATGCTCCGGGTTGATTTCACCGGGGGCGACCATGCGCCGGGCCTGGACGATGGTGGTCTTGGCCGCCATGCACATGACCGGGCCGAAGTTTCGGGCGGTCTTGTTGTAGGTCAGGTTTCCCCGGTGGTCGGCGGTGTCACACCGGATGAGGGCGATGTCGGCTTTGAGTCCGCGTTCCATCACGTACTCGCGGCCGTCGAATTCCCGCACTTCCTTGCCCTCAGCCAGGGGTGTCCCGGCGGCGGTGGGGGTGTAGAAGGCGGGGATGCCCGCGGCGCCGGCCCGCAGTCGTTCGGCGAGGGTGCCCTGGGGCACCAGCTCCAGCTCGATTTTGCCGGCTCGGTACAGATCTGGAAACACCTTGGAGAAGGTCGAGCGGGGATAGGAGCAGATCATCTTTCGGACCTGGCCATTGGCGATGAGCGCGGCCAGGCCGACCTGTCCGTTGCCCGTGTTGTTGTTGACCACCACGAGGTTTTTCGTGCCCTGGTCGATCAACGCATGGACCAGCTCCACCGGGCTTCCGGCGGAGCCAAAACCGCTGATCAGAACCACGTCGCCGTCCCGAATGACGGAGACTGCATCTGCTGCAGAACCGACTCTCTTGTCCACCATCTTGGGTCCCCTGCGATGGGTACTTCGAGGCGCTGGGCTTGTCCAGCGAGTAGTTAGAACTCCCCGAGAATTCGGTTGAGGGTTGCGCTCGGTCGCATGGCCCGGGCGGCGAGATCTGCATCGGGCAGGTAGTAGCCACCCAGGTCCATGGGAGCGCCCTGGGCCGCCACCAATTCAGCGACGATGGTGGCCTCGTTTGCCTCCAGGTCGGTTGCGATGTCGCGGAAGCGACTTGCCAGGGTGGGGTCCTGGGTCTGGGAGGCCAGGGCCTGGGCCCAGTACATGGCCAGGTAGTAGTGGCTGCCCCGGTTGTCCAGCTCGTTTACCTTGCGGGACGGGGACTTGTTGTTGAGCAGGTACCGGGTCGTGGCTGCATCCAGGGCCTCTCCCATGACTTGGGCCTGGGGATTTCCGGTGCGCTCACCGAGATGGTCCAGGGACACGGCCAGGGCCAGGAATTCCCCCAGGGAGTCCCAGCGCAGGTGGCCCTCGGCCTCGAATTGCTGCACGTGCTTCGGCGCTGATCCGCCGGCCCCGGTCTCGAACAGGCCGCCCCCGTTCATGAGCGGCACAATCGAGAGCATCTTGGCGCTGGTGCCCACCTCCAGGATTGGAAAGAGGTCGGTCAGGTAGTCCCGCAGGACGTTTCCAGTCACGGAAATGGTGTCCTGCCCCTGGCGCAGGCGGGCCACGGTGAAGCGCGTCGCTTCCACCGGCGAGAGAATCTGGAACTCCAGCCCCTCCGTGTCGTGGTCGGGCAAGGTGGCCTGCACCTTCTGGATGATCTCCGCGTCATGGGCGCGGTCGGCATCGAGCCAGAAGACCGCGGGGGTGCCTGTGGCCCGGGCCCGGCGCACGGCAAGGCCGACCCAGTCCCGGATGGGTGCGTCCTTGACCTGGCACATGCGCCAGATGTCGCCGGCCTCCACCGAATGGGAGAGCAGGGTGTTGCCTTGGGCATCCACCACCCGGACCGTGCCGCCGCGGGGGATTTCAAAGGTCTTGTCGTGGGACCCGTATTCCTCGGCCTTCTGCGCCATGAGTCCCACGTTGGGCACGGTGCCCATGGTGGTCGGGTCGTAGGCGCCGTGGGCCTTGCAGTCCTCGATCACCGCCTGGTACACGCCGGCGTAGCTGCTGTCTGGAATGACCGCCTTGGTGTCCTGGAGGTCCCCCGCAGCGTTCCACATGCAGCCGGAGGTGCGGATCATGGCGGGCATGGAGGCATCGACAATGACGTCGCTGGGCACGTGGAGGTTGGTGATTCCCTTGTCGCTGTTCACCATGGCGAGGCCCGGCCCCTGGTCCAGGAGGGCCTGGATGTCAGCCTCGACGGCGGCTCGCTCTTCACCGGGAAGGGTGGCGATGCGGGAGAGCAGGTCCCCAAACCCATTGGTCACATCGACGCCGAGGGCCTCGAAAGTGGCGCCGTGCTTTGCAAAGAGGTCCCCGAAGAACACCCGCACCGCGTGGCCGAAGATGAGGGGGTCCGAGACCTTCATCATGGTGGCCTTCAGGTGCAGGCTGAAGAGCACACCGGTGTTTCGTGCATCGGCCACCTGCGAATCCAGGAACTCCAGGAGCGCCCGCTTGTTCAGGACGGTGGCATCGATGATTTCCCCTGCCAACAGGGCCAGCCCCTCCTTCAAGACGGTGGTGGTCCCATCTGCGGTGAGGTGCTCGATCCGAACGGTGGTGGCATCCGACACGGTTACGGACTTCTCGTTGGACCGAAAGTCCCCGCTGCCCATGGTGGCCACGTGGGTTCGGGATCCCGCCGACCACGCGCCCATGGAGTGGGGGTTTCTCCGGGCGTATTCCTTGACCGCGGTGGGAGCGCGTCGATCCGAATTGCCCTCGCGCAGCACCGGGTTGACCGCGCTGCCCTTCACCTTGTTGTAGCGAGCCAGCGTCTCCCGATCGGTGTCGGACTCGGGCTCCTCCGGGCAGTCGGGAATGGCAAAGCCCTTGGCCTGCAGCTCGGCAATCGCTGCCTTCAGCTGGGGCACCGAGGCACTGATATTGGGCAGCTTGATGATGTTGGCCTCGGGCGTCTTGGCCAGGGCCCCCAGGGCACCGAGATCATCCGAGGTCTGCTGGCTTGCGCCCAGGTGCTCGGGAAAGACCGCCAGGATCCGGGCTGCCAGGGAGATGTCCCGGGTTTCCACAGCGATGCCCGTTGTGCCCACGAAAGCCTGGACGATGGGCAGAAAGGACCGGGTCGCGAGGGCCGGCGCTTCATCGGTGTGGGTGTAGAAAATCGTCGGGGATGAAGGCATGGATCCACTCCTGGGGCCCCCTGTCTAACGGATGCGCTACCGGCCCCCCACCGCGTAGTCGTCTCACCAGATTTCCAGTTCGTGGCCCAGTTCCTTGAGGCCGCACATGACATCTTGGTCGTTTGGTTGTTGACACACTGTAGTCAGGCGACTACATTGCCTGTAGTCAAGCGACTACACAGGACGGAACAGTGCAGCAACAGACCCTTCCCCGCGGCCGAGCCGATGTACGCGATGCCTTGATCCGGGCAGCCACGCAGCTGTTCGCCCAGCGGGGGCCCATGGGGGTGGGGGTCCGGGAGATCGCGCAGTTGGCCCAGGTGAACCACGGTCTTGTGCACCGCCACTTCGGCTCCAAGGATGGCCTGGTGAAGGCGGTGCAGAACCGCTTGGCCGACAACATCGCGGAGAGTGTGGGCACCGAGTGCCACGACGAGGATCTGCCCCAGCTGATGGAAGCGGTTCGGTCAGCCACCTCCCGAGAGGGCACCTGGCTGCGAATCCTGGCGTGGTCGATCTTGAGCGGCACCGAGGAAGACGATCAGCAGGATCGCTTTCCCCTGGCGCGGCGAATGGTGAGGGCGGCAGGCCGTGGCCCCCAGGACTCGTTGACTCCCGAGGCCCGCGTGACCCTGGTCATGTCTGTCGGCCTGGGCCTGATGCTCTTTGGACCCTTCCTTCGCCGGGCGACCGGCCAGAGCGACTCCGACTGGAAGCGCACCGGCAAGCAGATTGCCGCTGTTCTGTCCCGTCCCCACTTCCTGTCTTGAATTTCGGCTGGCACCGGAACCTGGAGAAATGACCATGACACTTCCATCCTGGCCCCTCGTGATCCTGGCGGCCACCGCCTGCACGCCCCCTGCATCGGACCTGGCCTCTCTGCTCCCTGCGGGCGTGGTGGAGTCCATCGAGACTCTTTGGGGGCTCCAGGACAGTGAGTCCACGGCCGATGGCTTCTCTTCCTTGCTCGGAGGGGGCGCCTTCAGCGACAACACGGTGGGCATCTCCGAGCGCGGGGACATCTACGTGATCGGCGGGGGGGCTGGACGAGAATCCCGGCGCCCTGGTGCAGATTCGCGTGGAGGGAACGCCTGGCGGCCTTTGATGCCAGCGGAATCCTGTGGGAGGCCAGCCTGCCCGACGACATGGAGTGGGCGAGTGTCATCACCGCCACAAAACACCACGTCTTTGGGACCGCCAGCCGGATCACCCCGTCGGAGGAGCACCTGCTGACCTTGAACTTCCCCTTGGTGACCGACGACTACCTGGTCGTACTGGACCGTTTCACTGGGGCGTTTGCAACGGTGGAGAGCTTGGAGCCCACCGTCCCGTAGGCCAGCATCGGATCGGCTGGGGTTCGTGGCACTCCAACCGGAGGAATCGCAATGTCCGATGAAGCAACCACTCAAATGAACTGGGATCCAAGTACCCAAGTAGTTTGGTTCGATGTCCCCTGTGTGGACCTGGACCAGACGCTGGCGTCCAAATCGAAGAGGGCCAGGACCCGGTAGGGGAGGACCTCGTCCACGTTGGCCTGCATGCTGGCAAAGACAAACAGGGCGGCTGCCAGCTCACGGTCCTCTGCGACGCTCTCCTCCAGGGACGGGCTCACGGTGACATTGCCTGAGATCCGGCCCATCTGCAGCAGCGGCCGGACGGCGGAATCCGAGTCCAGGGCGGTCTCGGTGACCGGTGCCTTGCAGGCCCACAGGATCGAAAGAAGAATCACTTGCTCTCCACCGGCGTGCCCGTGCAGAACTGCGCAGATTCCATGCCCAACAAGGCACCGGAGGTGGTGCACATCTCATCCGGGAATCCAAGGGGTTCCTCCTGGGGGTTGAACCAGGTGCAGTGGGTGCGCAGGAGATCGCCCTCCAGGTCGGGGGTCAGAATCTGAAATCCGCCGGCAGGCGAATCCGGGCACTTCGCCCGCAGGTCGAGCCCGTCGACACCCTGGGTGTCTCTCTCTTCCTCTTGCTTTTCCGCAGCGGGACAGGCCAACAGCAAGCCGACGGTCCAAAGGGTCCGCATGGAGAATTATACCACTTGGATGCTGGCCCTTCTTCTTGCCCTTGGCTGCCTGGACTCCAATGACGTCGGGGAGCCGGAGACCTTCTCCACGGTCTACGACGAGGTGCTCATGCCCAGTTGTGCTTTCAGCAGCTGCCATGGGGGCGGCGCAGGAGACCTGGACCTCTCCACCGAGGATCTTGCCTTCGACAGCCTGGTCGACGTGGAGAGCGGGGTCGCGGAAGGCTGGATTCGAGTTCTGCCCGGGAGTGCAGACGACAGCTACCTCGTAGCGAAGATGGAGGGGGCCGATGGAATCTCCGGCGACACCATGCCGCCGGGCAGTGTTCTCGACCCCGAGATCACCCACCGGGTGCGGGACTGGATTGATGAGGGGGCTGCACGAGATTGACTCCGGATGGGTTGCCGGCAACCGGGAGGGGAGTGGTAGAGTCCGGTTCGGAGGCACAGTTGCAGTACAAATTCCCGGCTCTGGCTGTGCTTGTCCTTCTTGGACCCGGTTGCCGGGACAAGGATTCGGACCCGGAGACCGGCGCTGTCGACAGCGAGGACAGCACCGAGACCGGAACGGACTCCACGGACGAAACCGGCGGTGACACCAGCGGTTCCGGCGAGATCGCTCGGGAGGGGTTTGCCCTTTGCGCTGGCGGCGGCTGGGTGACAGGCGCGGATGTGCAGGGCGTGACCTGCACTGCACCTCTGGATGTTGCTGGAATCTCTGTTCGAAACGACGACCTGGTCTGGCAGCCAGGACCCATCACCTTGATCGCACCCTAGGAACCAAGGCCATGCTCCGACTCATCCCGATTCTCTTTCTGTCCGCCCCTGTCTTTGCAGCACCGCTGCAGTTGGCCCACCAGGGCCGTCTCGCGGATGGGAACGATGCCCCCTTGGAGGGGGCCCACGAGCTGGTGTTCTCGCTGTATGACTCCGAGACCGGTGGAAACACGGTCTGGTCCGAAACGATTTCGGCGGACTTCAACGGGGGCCACTACAGCGTGGTCCTGGGGGCGGACGTGACAGCCAATGCCCTGGACAGCGCATGGTTCCAGGAATCCAGCCTCTACTTGTCCCTGGCGGTGGATGGGGGAGACCCCCTGGAGCCGCGCCATGCCCTGCTCAGCGTGCCGCACGCCATCACCACGGAAGTAGCGACCCACCTGGAAGGGGGGAGCGTGAACGCGGACCAGGTGTCCATCGGCGGGACCCCGGTCATTGATGCATCCGGGGAGTGGGTGGGGCCGCCCATTGAGGCGAGCACCTCCTGGACCAGCCTGCAAGATGTTCCCAGCGGGTTTTCTGACGGTGTGGATGACGATGCCCTGGGGGCGCTCTCCTGTTTGAGTGGCTCCATACCGGAATGGGACGTTGCCGCGGGGCAGTGGGTCTGCGGCACGGACGACACGTTGACGGAATCTGAAGTGGAGACCTACGTGACGAACGGTCCGATCAACCTTGCAGCGGGAACGGTGGTGAACGGCCAGGTGCTCACCACCGGCAGCCACACCACCACCCTGGACTGGTCCGACATCACGAGCCGACCCTCCGGTCTGGATGATGGAGATGACGAGGGCACCACCTTGACCGAGTCGGAGGTGGAGACCTATGTGACCAACGGCGCTCTGGACCTGGATGCGGGAACGACGCTGGGTGGCGCCGCAATCTCCACGGGGAGCCACACCGCAGCACTTTCCTTCTCCGATCTGACCAATGTGCCGTCCGGATTGGCCGATGGGGACGATGTCGGCGCGACGCTCACCGAGTCCGAGGTGGAAACCTACGTGGTCAACGGTGCGCTGGATCTCGATGCTGGCACCACCCTTGGCGGGGCCAGCATCTCCACAGGTGCGCACTCCGGCGCCATCCCCTCTGGAGTGATTGCGCCCTTTGCGGGTGCATCCGCCCCTTCCGGCTGGCTCTTGTGTGATGGTTCGGCCGTCAGCAAGACCACCTACGCGGCCCTGTTTGCGGTCATCGGCACGACGTTTGGAGATGCAAGCTCCGACTTCCACCTGCCGGACCTGCGAAGTCGGGTTGCGGTGGGCTTGGACAGCAGCGGGACCTTCGCCACCCTGGGACTCTCGGGGGGAGAGGAGAACCACACCCTGTCAGAATCCGAAATGCCCTCTCATTTCCACAACTGGACCGCAAGCAGGCAGCTGGCTGGCAGGGACGACGACAACAACACGTCTGAGCTTTCCAAAGGTGACCGGTCAACCGGCGATACGATGTCCAAGGACACCAACTCCAAGGGCAGCGACCAGGCCCACAACAACATGCCGCCCTACATCGTGCTGAACTACATCATCAAGGAGTGAGGTCCGCGAACCATCGTTGGAGTCCGCTGTCAGTGGAGGAGAGGGTGGGGCGGAGCGGGGGCAAGTGGAGTCTCGGGTCTCGACAAGCTCGGGTTTCGACAAGCTCGGGTTTCGACAAGCTCGGGTTTCGACAAGCTCGAAAAGTCGAAAAGTCGAAAAGTCGAGATTCGAGATTCGAGACTCGAGTCGTCGAGCGTCGACCCTCCAGTCCTCGCCCCTCGAGCCCGCCCCCAACTCCCCCTGCGGTCCTCCGGAGGGAAGAAATGGAGCACCGATTCGATCACGAGAACCTCGACGTCTATCGACTGGCCCTGGAAGTCGCCCGGTGGTTTCCCACCGTAGTAGCCCCGCGGGGCAGGGCCTCCCTCAAGGAGCAGGGCTGCCGTGCGGCGGATTCGGTGGTGCTCAACATCGCTGAAGGCAGGGCGA
>CAZSZE010000048.1:0-8268 GCA_964610645.1 uncultured Enterobacterales bacterium
GGCAGGCAGGCAGGCAGGCAGGCAGGCAGGCAGGCAGGCAGGCAGGCAGGCAGACCGCCGTCCTCCGCTTCACCCCGCAATCATCGGACCTACGGGCGGTGTGGGCAACCCGGCAGGGTTGTCCAAGCGGCTGTGGGCAACCCGAGAGGGTTGTCCAAGGATGTATGGGCAGGCTGTGGGCAACCCGGCAGGGTTGTCCATGGCCTGTCCATGCAGCCGTCAGGCGCGGCACCGTCCGTGGGTCGCGGCGCTGGCGCATCCGCCGGCACCGAGGTCGCCAAAAAAGGGGGGAGATGCGGTATCCCCCCCTGTTCTTGTCGCACCCCGGGGCGGGTACGGCCGGGATTGGTTTTCGGCGCCGAGGAAGAGGTAGATGCCGGCGAAGTCAGCGACGCGGGGGTTCAAGGCCGCGGTGGGGGTCAGTTTTCGGCGCCGAGGAAGAGGTAAATGCCGGTGGAGTCGGCGATGAGCCAGTCGTCGTAGCCGTCGAGGTTGAGGTCGCCGGGGGAGTGGTGGGCGTAGGAGCTGGAAGTGCCGAATCCGCTGGTGGTGGCGTCGGCCTGGGAGGTGTCCAGGTCGGTGGTGAGGGGGCCGTAGAAGATGGTGGCGCCAAGGGAGGAGCGGGAGACTAGGTCGGGTTGGCCGTCGGCGTTTAGGTCGGGGGTGGATAAGCCGCGGCCAAAAGTCTCGTTGTCAGTTGAACCGGAGACCACGAAATCCGCGCTGGTGACCGAGCCGGAAATGGGGCCGAGAAAGACGAAAACGGCACCATCCTTCCACGCGGTGACCGAACTGCCACGGTCTGCCAAAAGCAGATCATTCAAGCCATCCCCGTCAAGGTCCTCCACCTCTGCTCCGTTGGACGCTTCGTATGAACCAGTGTCATACATCAACTCGGAACTGAACCCGGATTCGGTCACCGTCCCGCGCAGCACCGTCGTTCCCTGAACGATCCCGTCCCAAATCGACACCACATCCCCGTACACAGTGACGAGGTCATTCATGCCGTCACCATTCAAATCACCTGGGGCGCCGATGCCCGTCGCGTTGAATAGGAAATCACTCGCTGAATGGTCGTAAACGCCGGGAACGAGTGGACCCAAGAATAGATCCAGCTCAGCGCTCCCTCTTGCCCCCATCGCCAAGTCCTGGAATCCGTCGCCATCCCAATCAGCCGAGGCTCCTTGATGCGAAGAGGCCCGAGGTGTCAGCAACGTATGGGCAAGAAATGTCAGGCTTGCGCCGCCGCCGAGCCCAGGAGACGTCACATAAACCGCCCCGCCATCCTTGGCAATCAGATCCGGCACCCCATCCCCACTCAAATCACTTGATACATTTACCCCCCCCGGCATATGCTCCAGGCCCAGATCCGGTCAGCGTCACATCCGCATGAACCGTTAGATCCAACGCCCCTCCCGTGTGCGGTCCATAGGAAACGTAAATCTCCCCCGTGTTGCTATTCGCCCCCGGCGACGAGAACACAAGGTCCGCCCAACCGTCCTGGTTCAGGTCTTCCCCGCCGGCGATCGTGCCCCACTCCCCGAAATCCGACGCGGCACCGCTTGCGGTGAAGACCCCATCCGCCGCCGACACATCAATCGTCCCCATCAACCCGCAATTCCCCGCCCCGGAGTTCACCAAGGCATCCGCATCATCGCAATCCCCGCTCTCCGTCGCCGTGTAGTACCCGCTCCCTGAGCACTCACACGTGTTCATGTTTGAGATGCCGTACCCGTCTCCATCGTAGTCGTAGTAGTACTGCACGCAGCCCGCCGAATCAGTGGGATCCGTCGACCCGTCGCAGTCGTTGTCCGACCCGTCGCAGGTTTCGATGCCGCCCATCCAGGCCAGGGGGTCCGCGTCGTTGCAGTCGTCGGCGTTTTCGACGTAGCCGGTGGGGTGATCGCAGGCGTCCAACCAGGTGGTCAGCAGGCCGTAGCCGTCGCCGTCGGTGTCCAGGTAGTACCGGGTGGTTACGCCCTCGTCGATCGTGCCGTCACAGTTCTCATCCACACCATCGCAACTCTCCAACTGCGACGGGTGGATCCAGTCGTTGGCGTCGTCGCAGTCGGTGCCAAGTGCCACGTAGCCGGTGGGCTGGGTGCAGGAATCGAGGGTGTTGTCGGCAACGCCGTATCCATCGTGGTCTGCATCCCGGTACCAGGTGGCCGGTCCGGTCATGTCCGGGTCGTCGTCGTCCACGAGGTCGTCGCAGTCGTTGTCCAGGCCGTCGCAGGTCTCATCGGCGTACCAGGAGGGCGCGTCCGCGGGCGTCGGCCAGTCGATCTCCCCATCGCAGTCATTGTCCAGCCCATCGCAGATCTCCGGCGCCCCGGGCCAGCTCTCCCCCCGCGCATCATCACAGTCCCCCTCGCCCTCGGTGAAGCCGTCCCCATCAAAGTCATGCCCCGGGTTGTCCAGAAAGCCGGGCGCCGCCGGAAACCCTGGAACACATCCAAGAATGAGCCACCACATGCCGACCTCGCGCCGCCATTACACCACAGCCCCGCCTGGATCCGGGCCTTTCCCGAGGAGAGTCGCCCGGGTCTACGAGGTGGTTTACTATTAGGCATGCCCACCAAGGACGTCATTCGAGAGGTACTGGCGGAAAGGGGTGAGATCCGCGTGGGGGAGGTGGTTTCTCGAACCGGCTTGAGCCGCCAGGCTGTTCACCGGCACCTTCGAGCCATGGTGAAGGCAGGGGAGCTGCGCAGGGTGTAGCGGAGGAAGCCCGATCCACCTTTCTATACGCGTTCACCGAAATGCTGAACAACGCCATTGACCACAGTGGAGCGGAGGTAGCAACGATCCAGGTAGACCGCGCAGACCGGCGCCTCTCGTTTGAAATCCAGGACCCGGGGGTCGGCGCCCTTCAGTCGGTGGCGAACATCCTGGAGTTTCCATCGACACTGGAAGCGCTGCAGGAGCTGGTGAAGGGAAAGGTCACGACGGATCCAGAACGCCACACGGGCGAGGGGATCTTCTTCACCTCCAAGGCTGGAGCCGCCTTCGAGTTGGAGAGCGGGGCCTGGACCTGGCGGGTCGACAACAAACGCGCGGACTTCGCCATTGCAGAAAGCGATGCAGAAGGCACGCGGGTGGCGTTTTCCCTGGACCTGGACAATGTCCGGCCGTTGCAGGCGATCTTCGAGGAATACACAACGGATTTCGGGTTCAACCGGACCCGGATCCACGTCAAGCTCTACGAGATCGACTCTGACTTCGTCTCCCGATCCGAGGCCCGTCGGATCTTGAACGGCCTCGACCGATTCGAGGAGGGGGAGTTGGACTTTCAAGGGGTGAAGGCCGTGGGGCAGGGCTTCGCCGACGAGGTCTTCCGCGTCTGGGCTGCGGGCCACCCCAAAGTAGCTCTCCACCCCACCCACATGGCCCCGCCAGTTGCTTTCATGGTCGGACGCGCCCGGCGGTGATCGGCCAGATCGAGGGGGGGATGGCCTATCTCCCCCCGGAATGGGCCGATCCAGGTCGCGGCATCGGCCAGATCGAGGGGGGGATGGCCTATCTCCCCCCGGAATCAACCCGCCTCAAACCCATCGGAAATCGTTGCCCCACCCGGGCGGGCGCGGCTGCCCCCCGGTCCAAAGGACTCCACGGTGGCCCGGAGGCTCCCGGTCTCTGCAGCGGTAATGGCCGGGGTCGGCCGGTCGGGGGTGGCCTCCAGGTAGAGGGACTGGCTCGGGTAGGCAAAGCCCACTCCAAGCTCCTCGGCCAGGCGGAGAATCTCCATGTAGATCCGCGCCCGCTCGGTCATCTCCCCATGCCAGCCGTCCACCTCCAGGTGGAAGTTCATCAGGATGTCCAGGGAGGAGGGGCCAAACTCCATGAAGTTGACCTCGTAGCTGTCTTTGACTGTGGCCGGGTTGGCCGCCATGATCGCCCGGATGCCCTCCACGAAGGCCTGGATCAGCTCCGGGGGCGTGCCGTACAGAATCCCCAGGGTGGCCCGCGTCCGACGGTAGGGGCGCTTGCCCAGGTTGTCGATGCGGGTGGTGGCCACGAAGCTGTTGGGAATGGTCACCAGGGAGTTGTGGAAGGTGCGCACCCGCGTGGAACGAAGCCCCACCTCCTCCACCACGCCGGACACGCCTCCCATCTCCACCGCATCCCCCACCTGGAAGGGACGATCCGTGAAGATCGTCAAGGACCCGAACACGTTCGCCAGGGCGTCCTTCGCGGCCAAGGCGAAGGCCAATCCACCGATTCCAAGTCCAGCCACGAGAGAGCCCACATCGACCCCCATGTTCTGGAAGACGAAAACAATGCCCAAAAGCGCCACCACCAGCTTGGCGGCCCGCTCGATGATGGGCACCAACTGGTCGTCCATGCGCCCCTCGGTCCGGTCCGCCCTCTGGGCTGCGACATCCCCAAGCACATCCACCAGGCGAATGCCGATGACCACCACCTCAAAGCTCACAACGGTCTTGACCAGGAACAACAGCGCCTGGGCAGCCCGCACCCCCAACTGCAGATCCGGCACCCCCGCCCACAACAAGAGCGACGCACCCAGAATGGATGTGGGCCTGCGCAGCCGGTTGAAGACGTCGGAATCCATCCTGTAGCCCAAGGCTCCTACCCATTGGTGGGCCCGCCCCCGGAGCACCCAGTTCAACAGGGAACCCATCCCCCCTCCCACCAGAAGCACGCAGAGCATGTACAGGATCTGCCAAAGCTGCCCGCCGCCCCACAAAGGCCGCATGAACACCGTGGGAAGCCGCTCCTGGAACCCCACGCTGAACGCGGAAAACGTCTCCTTGTAGACCGCAGGCACCATCGCCAGCCCCGCCTGGCCCACCTTCCAGTCCCCCCCGATCTTCTCCAAGCTGACCTCGGGCAAGTCCGCGTGCAGCAGAATCGCTGGATTCAAGAGGCCGTCTTCCCCCTCCACCTCGCTTGTGTTGGGCAGGGACTCCATTTTCACGAAAAGCCCGCGGGCATCGAGAATCGACTTCAACTGGATGGCAAGCCGGGGGGCATCCTGGGCCTGGCCGGGTGCCGTGTCCAGACAGGTCGCCGCCTTGGCCGGGTCATAGGTACCGGGTTGCAACCAGGCAAACAGGGTGGTGGCTGCTTCCCGGGGCGAGGCACAAGAAGGCGCATCGGCCGCAAGGGCTGATTGGGAAACAAGGAGGGGGGCCACCAGAACCAGGAGTCGCAACATTGTGTTCATGCCTCAAGCTTGTGGAGCACAACCCCACCCGCCAGTTTGGGTTCAAACCAGGTGGACTTGGGAGGCATGACCCGCCCACTGTCCGCCACCGCGAAAAGTTGGTCCAATCCGGTTGGATAGAGGCTGAAGCCCACCGCGGCCTCCCCAGCCTCCACCGCTTCGGACAGGGCGCCCGGACCCCGAATTCCCCCTACAAACCGAATCCGGGTGTCGCGCCGGGGATCTTGAATGCCCAGCAGGGGCGCCAGCAGGTGATCCTGCAGAATAGACACATCCAGGGATGCCACTGCATCGCCGGGATCAAACAGACCCGGCCTCGGCACCAGCCCCCACCAACGCCCTTCCAGGAACATGTGAATCACACCCCGGCCCGCCGGTTGGGGTTCCACGTCCTCCAGGAGATCAAAGGAGTCCCCGACCGCTGCCTTGAAAGCCGCCACATCCCGCCCCGCGAGGTCCGCCACAAGGCGGTTGTAGGCCATGACATGCAGTTGGTCCTCTGGAAAAACCCCCGCGAGGAATCCATCGGAGCCACCGGCCCCGTTCAGCTGCTTCGACACGCGAGACGCCGCCGCAGATCGGTGGTGTCCATCCGCGATGTACAACGTCGAAAGATCGGCAAAGGCGGTGCGCCACGCGGCAACGTCGTCCCGTTCATCAATGCAGTGCAATGTGTGTTCCACACCATCGGGCGTGGTCACCACAAACAAGGGATCACGGCCCAGCACCTCGGCCTGAAGCGCCGCCACCCGGTCATCCCGTCGATGCGCCAGGAACACAAGCCCCGTCTGGGCCCCGGTGCCCAGGATGTGATCCACCCGGTCCTGCTCCTTGTCCGGCCGGGTGAACTCGTGCCGCTTGATGTCCCCCGCGTCGTACTCGGCCACCGAACAGATCGCCATCAGTCCCGCCTGGCGGTGATCTCCCATCTTCTGGCTGTACAGGTAGAAGGCCTCAGCAGCCTCCTGAACCATGACCCCGCGGGCCTGAAGACGGTCGAGAGAGGAACGTGCAGCCGCATAGGCCTCCGCACCGTGGGCATCGCTTCCGAGGGGCAACCCCACCTCGGGCCGGGTGACCCGGAGAAAGCAGTCGGGATTGGTTCCCACCATGTCCCGGGCCTCGGCCTCAGACATCACGTCATAAGGGGGAGCAATCACGGAAAGAGCAGCGTCCGATCGGGGCCTCAATCCTCGAAAAGGTCGAATTCTCGCCACGGTCTGCCTCCTGCCCTGAATTCCTGGGGCATGGGCCCTTAACAGTATTGGAATCGGCCACACACACCTGATAGGCTACGGTCTAGCATTGCGCTGAAGATCGAAGCGCCGGAGGCTGCTGTGGTTCAAGAGGTTGCCCCCCCCCTTTGCGAAGGTCGGTACCGGCTGATCGGAGAGCTGGGCGTGGGGGGTATGGCCACCGTCTACCGGGCCTACGATTCCCGTCTGCAGGTGGAGCGCGCCATCAAGCTGCTGGCCCCGCATCTCGCTGCCCGGGCCAGCATCCGGAAACGCTTTGAGATCGAGGCCAGCACCATGGCCCGGCTGCACCACCCGAACATCGTCACCGTGCACGACATCGGGTCCGATGGGAACCGCTGTTTCATCGTGATGGAGATGCTCGAGGGCGGCTCCCTCATGGGCCGGGTGGAGAAGTTCGGCGTGCTGCCCCCCAAGATGGCGGCCGCCATCACGGCAGACATGGTGGAGGCCCTGGCCGTGGCCCACGACAACGGCGTCGTTCACCGGGACATCAAGCCCCACAACGTGCTCCTGTCCATGGACAACAAGCCGAAAATCACCGACTTCGGAATCGCCTCCGTCCAGCAGGAAGACCGGTCCATGACCAAGACCGGCGCGGTCATGGGCACCTGGGCCTACATGGCCCCCGAGCAGCGCATCAGCGCCAAGTCCGCGGATGCCCGTGCCGATCTCTATTCCTCGGCTGCCAGCCTCTACGCACTGATGACCGGTAAGGAGCCCTTCGACCTGTACACAACCGAGCTCCACGAGGAGATGTTCAAGGACATCCCTCCTGCCCTCGCCGAGATCATCAAGAAGGGCTGCAGCTACAAGCCCGACGATCGATACCAGACCGCAAAGGAAATGACCGAGGCCATTCGGGCCATCCTGGATGAGCTCCCGGAGGATCCCGAGGGAACCCCGCCCCTGGCTCTGCCCAAGGACGACACAAACCCCGGCTATTCAGGCGGCACCTTGTCCCCAGCCTCCTTCCCGGATGCCGGGGAGCAGTTTGGAGAACAGGCTGCAGCCGCCAGCGCATCGGGCGCCACCTTCGATGGGTCCATGTGGCTGGCGGAAAACGAAGACGGCACGCCCCCGATCATGCCGGCGGTAGGAACACAGCCCCAGACCACCGACGTCACTGGCACCCTGAGTCCTTCTCCCACCATTCCGGAAGAGAGGAGCAGCGGCTCCGTGGTGGTTGTCCTCGCGGTCCTGCTTCTGGCAGCCGGTGGGCTGCTCTACATGAACCAGATGAGGGCGGGAACCCAAGCGCCTTCCGTGGCGCAGCAGGGCCTCACTGCCGACGACATCAAGAAGCTCCTGGCGGAAGACAAGTCCGCCAGCCAGTCGGAGATGGAAGCCCTCCGGGCCGAGCTGGAGAAGGCCAAGCAGCGAGAGGCGGATGTCGCAAAGAAACAAAAAGCCGACAGCGATGCCGCCAAGAAGCGGCGAGCAGATGCCGCCAAGAAAAAGGCCACAACCGCTGCGCCAGCGCCTGCGCCAACCCCGGCGGCCGGCGCACCCGCGAAGCCCGTCTACAAGTCCGCGGCAGCCCCCGCTCCAGCCCCCGCTCCAGCCGCCCCACAAGGCGCCACTGGCAAGGGAGAGCTGCGGATTAACAGCCTCCCCTGGGCCAACATGACCGTGGACGGAAAGCCCGCCGGACGCACGGGTCGACCCATTGAACTGTCCGCCGGACGCCATTCGGTGGTGCTCACCACAAGCGATGGCCGACGCCATGAAGAAACCCTGACCGTTCGAGCAAACAAGACCGAGACCCGGTGTTGGAATTTTGATCTGGAGGCCCAGTGCAAACGTTGATTTCCTTGATCCTCG
>CAZSZE010000048.1:8368-32156 GCA_964610645.1 uncultured Enterobacterales bacterium
AGTGCAAACGTTGATTTCCTTGATCCTCGTGGGTTCAGCTCTCGCAGAAGGCCCGACCGTCATCTACCCGGGGGATGACGCCTCCATGGCAGTCACGCGGGTTGTAGCTACCACAAAGCTGGATGCCGAAACCATCAAGCCCGTGACCCTGTCCGACATCACTGTAGGAGAGGCTCCCGTGCTGTTTGGGCCTGGCACAGCGAAGGCCTGCGGCGGCGTTCCCAGCACCATGAGCGCCTTGCGCGGCGCCGTGGAGCGGGCGGAGAGCGGCGTGGCCTACATGGAGTTCGAACAGGCAAAGGCCCACCTCAAGACCGCGGTGAATGCCCTGGCCTGTCTCAAGGAGCCAGTCCATCCCGAAACAGGCAGTCGGCTCCATTACCTCAATGGAATTCTCCTTCACGCCTCCGGCAACAACGATGGCGCCTCCATCGCGTTCAAACAGGCCCACCACTTTCAGCCAGGATTGACCTGGGATGACTATTTCCCACCGGACTCAAAGGACCTGTTTGATGCAGCGGGGTCTGCACTTGCAGACGAGACCGCCCTCACGCTGGCCGTGGTTCCCGCCCCCGCTGAGGGTGCGCTGTGGATCGATGGCCGCGCCGTCACCGCACCCGGGGGAATCGTCTCCCTGCCGGAAGGAGATCACCTGGTCCAGGTGGTCAGCGCTGAGACCACCACCGTTCGCTTGAGTGTCCTCCCCCACGAGGACACTGCCGAGGAGGAGGCACCCGCCGAAGAAGAGGCACCCGCCGAAGAAGAGGCGACCGCAGAAAGCGAAGAAGGGACCGGGGAAACCGAAGCAACCGGAGAGGAAGCAGCTGCCGAGGAGAGCGCAGGAGCCGCCATCGACCGCAGCCAGGTGACCCATACCCTGGTGGTACCCACCGCCGTGACAAACACCGACCTTACCTGGGCCGATGAAGATGCTTCCCGGCAAAACCTGGAGATCATCCTCTCAGCAGCTCTGGGCGAAGGAGGGGTGGTCTTCATCCCCTTGGGCGCGACTGTCTGGACCACCACACTTGGTTCTGGAGAATGGACAGCCCTGGAGGTTCCCTCCGGCGCCATGGTCTCCCGGACCGGAATCAAGCGCATTGCAGGCCAATCCCTTTTCTGGGGGGGGGCCGGCATCGCGGTCGGCTCCGGATTGTACGGCGCCTTGAACTACATCCAGGCTGTGGACCACATGAAGGACGGCAAGAGCGCCACCTCATGGGAGGCCTATTCGAGCGCACAGACGGACTACGACGAAGCCCAGGGCAAGTACACCATTTCAGCGATCGTCTTCCTCTCTGGTGCTGCAATAACGGGCGGTGGCTGGTTCATGGAGCGCGGCGTCGCGGTCGCTCCCTACATGAACACCAGCGGAAACGGGCTTCAGCTCACCTGGACCCCTCAGTAGTTTCCTCTCCGATCGTCACCGGTTGAGAGGCGCGGGCTGCCGAAGAAAGCGATCCATCCGACGAGGTGGCGGCACAGCTCCACACCTGGTCTACCTCGGTGTCGGACGGGTCCACGGTGTCGCCCTCCCATGTGGTGGTTTGGGGCGTGCCATGCAGCGTCGCATCCACGAGCCATTGGACGGACCAGGCAATCGGGTCTTCGTCCGAGTCTTTGGTGGCTCCATCCACCACGCACAGCAAAGTGTCGGCTGCGGTGGGTGCAGGAGGGGAGATTTCCACTGAGGACGGCGCCGGGGGCGCGGTGTTGCCAATGGTGACCATCGCAACTCCTGGTTCACTGTCGACCAGCCCATCGTCCGCGACGACCTGAATGCTCCACTCCTCCCCTCGACGCGTGGCATGGGACGGCAGGGTGACGGATTCATGCCAGGTTTCCAACCCGTCCACGCTCCACAACACCGTGCTCGACACCGTGTCTCCATCCGCATCTTCCACTGAGTAGGTGGCAACCAGCTCATCCGCAGCAAGAGGCTCCGCTGGCGAAATCTCCATCTGGGTGACGACTGGCTCCGAATTCACGATGACGACGGAGGCGGTCATGAGCGGACCCTCCAGCACGCCATCGAACGCTCGCACCTGTACCTCCCAGGTCTCGCCCCGGGAGGTCTCGGACGCATTGACGTCGTTGTCCGACAGGTCGGTCCTCGCTTCATCGTCCTGGAACCATGCGATTCGATATTCCAGCCCGTCCCCGTTGGGATCCAGGGCTTCCTCCTGAAACACAAGCTCCAGATCGTCCCCCGTGGTGGGCAGACCGGGATCGATCGTGATCACCGGTGCCGTGGGAGCCACATTGCATCCCAGCCACCCCACAGACAGGAGCGTTCCGATCATCCGGTGAAGGCGCATGGATTGCCGTCTCCAAGACCGATGATACCCCTGTTACAATCGGCGACCACCGGAATGGCTTCCATGGCTCCTCTTAAAAAGTGGTTTGCACGCATGCTTCCCACCGGGTCCACCCGGGGCCTGTCCGGTGATCTGTCCACACTCTTGGCAGTGGATCCCCGAGACACCTGGTACAACGAGCGCTTGCGCTGCCATCGCACCGAGGCGGACCTCGTGGATGATGCAAGCCACTTGTGGGAGTCCCCTGCCCTGCCCCGGGGCATCTGCGGCCTGCACAGTCACCTGGCATCTCTCGGGTCTGACGAGCGCATGCCCTGTTCCCACCTCCTGGTGGTGGTCAGCGGCGATGACCTGGAAAAGGCCGCCGAGACCTACGGGGATCATTGGCGAGGGGATGCCGAAGCCCACCTGGTGCGGGAGGTGCGAATGTACTTTGAACGAACCGGCACGCGCCCCGCATTTCCCACCCAACTCCCCCGGATCTACGTGGTCCCCGATGGAGACCCGGAGTTCCTGAACGGCCACCGCCTGGGCCTGGTGGGGGGGGAATGGGTCACCGGGGCGGTCCCCAACTTCCACAAACCCGCCACGGACAGCGATGTCGATCTCGCGATCTACGTGGCACTTGGGGAAGGGGACTTTCAAGAGGTTGGGCAGCTGCACACGGACCAGCTTCTGTTCACCGTGGGCAATCACTGGCTCGACAACTTCCAATCCCCCGAGATTCCAGGCGCAGCCCTCTACCAACTCTATCGAAACCCAGGGGGTGGCTATGTCCAGGTCGTGAATCCCGACCTCTCCAATGACTTCACCATCGAACACAGCACGGGGGACGAAGCTGCAGATGTCATCACCGTGAGGCGCAAGCAGGGAGATGTGGTGGCCCGCATCGTGCTCGCCGTTCGGGACAAGACCGTGGAGCTGCCGCCCGGGGTCGGGAGCAAGGCAACGGAGCCCACCAGTACCGGCAAGGCGGCGGCCTCCACAGACGAGAACCTCTCCCTTCGTCCAGTCCCTCTCCCCATGGCAGTCACCCCTTCCGGTGCAGCGGCATCCCCCACCATCTACGGCCAGCTCACCATCGTGCCGGACGTGATGGAGGAGACCTACCTGACACTGGTGGAGACCGGAGCGCTCCTGCAGCGCATCCACTTCGGCAAGGTGATGGAGGGGTATGACGTGTACCTTTCCACCACCGGCCACTTGAGCACGGTCCCCGGAAAGTCCCTGGCCATTTTTCAGGTCCGAGGGGAGATGGTCCAGCTGCAGGTCGAGAAACCGGGTGTCACGGTCAACGGGTCTGAGATCCCTCCGGGTGCCCGGGTCGAAATGAGCGGCACTGCCAAGATTGCTGCTGCCGGTCACGAGGTGGAGCTACGGACGCTCACCCACGTCAAGGCACCGGGCTGGCCCTACCTGGCGGAAATCCGACGCACAGGCGCCACCACCCACCTGGGGATCGGCTCCGTCAACCGCATCGGGCGAGCAAAGACCTGCCGAATTCGACTCCCCGATCAGCAACACAACGAGAACATCGCCTGGCGCGGAGAGTCAGGAGCCCGCGTGCAGGCCCGCTCGGGTGAAGTGGAGCGCAGCCGGTTCCACACGGACTCCATCATGGTGGCCTCCGAGCACGCGGAGGTGAACCTCCAGGGAAGGCCCCTGCTGAAATCCATGGCCCGCCATTGCTACAGCTATGTGCGTCGCGATGATCACATTGTGGCCTTGCACCCCACGGCCAGGGACCCGGGACCCCGAGAAGAAGAAATTCAGCATGGGGATGAGATCCTGATCGGAAATTGCCTCTTTTCGGTCCGGGCCGAGGCCAGCTCCGATCTAAGCGCATCGATTCTCTCGGAGGCAGCGGCCCCTCAGGAAGACGTCCTTCCTCTCCCCGCACTCCCAGATCCGACTCTGGACCTGGGGCTGAAAGCATCCCCAGCCCCCTCGGTTTCCGAGGCACCTACAGCTGCTGCAGAGGGCATTGAAGCCGAGCCTCCACGCTCTCCTTCTCCTTCTCCCCGACATGCCGACACGAAACCAATGGAAGAGGAGGAAGCACCCAAACCCGCTCCCATGGCCTTGGAGCCGGAGCCTGCCCCCGCCACGTCGACCCCTTCCCATACCGATCCAGGCACCGCCGCTGTGGTGGTCTGGGTGGACGAGGAGGAGTTGGAGACCCACCTTGCCCAACCCGCGCATGTGATCCACCTGGGATGGATGGTGGCTGGCACGTCGGTGTTGGGCAACCACATGAATGCCGACCTCATTCTTCCCGAGTTGCGCATGGAAAAGGGGCAACAGCAGTCCGCGAAAGAGTATGCCCGCCTGGTGGTCAAGGGACGGCGTGGGTCCATCACGCTCCTGGACGCCGAAGAGACGAACCTGAGCGTGGGGGGTGCAGACGCTGCCGAGACCGATTCCCTGGAAGACATCCACCTGGAGGTGCTGCGGCGGGACTCGGACGGGGAGGTGGATTTCACCGTGGGCATGCACCTGGAGACCGTACAGGGCCTGCCCAACCCGCGAGGTCGGCTGCTTCTTGCGGATCGGGAGGACCCTCTTTGCGCCGCCATGCTTACCCAGGGTGTTCCGGAAGGGAGAATGGGGGCTTTGCACCTGGGTCCCATGCGCTGCCGGGCAAAGCTGGCGGAAGGGGTGGTCGTGCTGGAGGACTACATGGAGAGTCGTCGAACAGATTTCGGTGGATTGCTCCCGTTCTACATGGCCAAAGAAGGCACCAGCTTTGTCACGGTGCCCAAGACCGGCCAACCTCTTTCCCTGGCCCATGGAGATCGCCTTCTGGTGGGCGGTGCCTTGTACCTGATCACGGTGGGGGCGTGACACGAACGCCGCCCGAACTGCGTTAGTCTCTTAGACATCTCATGCTCTTCATTCTCCTCCTCACCCTTCCATCCAGCACCGCCCAGGCGGGAACCACGGTGGTCTATGGAAGCGGCGAGCCGGCCACTGCGCTTGCCCGGGTTGTCGCGGCGGACCCGGACGCGAAGGACCTGGAGGCACGCCAGTTCTCGGAGCTGCTGAAGGGTGCTGTCGTCACCATGAACGGAGGCACACTCAAGGCCTGCGACGGCAACCCCACAACCCTGGAGGGACTCAATACCCTGAAGGAGCAGATTGAGGGAATGGTGGGGTACATGGAGTTTGAGAACGCCCTGACCTCCCTGGGGCATGCCACGGCCTCCCTTGCCTGCCTGCGAGACCGCTTGGACGAAGAGGTCGCACCCCGCCTGTATTTTCTGGAGGGCATCGCCGCCCATGGGTCTGGAGACGAGGACCGCGCTCGGCGCGCTTTTGCCGCTGCCTTGGTTTTTGACCCCGAGCTCGTTTGGGACGACTATTTTCCCCCGGACGCAAAGCCGCTGCTGGACGAGGCCCGCTCCCAGCGGGACCCGGAAGCCCATGCCAACCTGTCGATCGTTCCAGCTCCAGATGCAGGGGCTCTGTGGATCGACGGCAGAATTGCCAATGATCTCAACCTGGTCCCCGGCGACCACGTGGTGCAGATCCTGGCCGGCCGGCTGCACACCTTCCTGGTGAGCATCTCGACAGGGACAGACAATGTGCTGATCATCCCGGATGCGCTGGGCAACGAGCGGGCCGACTGGGTGGAGGATGCCTCCGCACAGTCCGATGTATCAACAGTCTTGGCATCCCACCTGGAAGCGGACACCCCCCTTTACTTTTCCACCCCGGACGGCGTGTGGAAAATGGCCGTGGGGGGGGGCGCCTGGGAGTCCCTGGAAATCACAGGGGAGTTGGTGACGTCTGCGGACCTGCCAACGGGCACTGCGTCCTCGTCTGCCAAGTTCTCCAAAGCCGCCACGATGGGGGGGGCGGTGGTGTTTGGATCCGGGGCTGCCCTTGCCGGGGCCAGCTTCTTCAAGGGCCGCCAGGTGGCAAATCAGGCCCACACCACCGACGACTGGACCCGCTACTACGAGCTGGAAGACCAGTACAAGAACTGGCAGGGCCGGCTGCTTGTGGGAGAGGCGGTGGCCTTGGCGGGTCTGCTCATGGTGGGAACCGGCTACGGATTGGACGGCTTGTCCAACACCGGGGTGGCTCCCTGGTTTGGCCCAGAGGGTGGCGGTTTGCTGCTGGTGGGGCAACGGTAGATGTATATGGATGGAACCATCGTGAATTGGAAGAAGACAATCGGGTTTGCTCTGCTGGCCTGGGCCACCTCGGCTTGTCTCCCAGATCTGGAGCCCAGCGAAGAGTTGAAGAAGACTGCCCCCCCCTGCACGGGCAGCGACTGCGACGAGAACGGGGATCCTCCCACCCAGCCGTCGGTCCTGATCCTCCCTTCCCAGCCGCTGCCGGACGAGGAGATGAACTGCCTGGTGACACTGCCCAGCTCCGCCCCGGGCGGGGGCACGGTGGGCTATTCGGTGGCCTGGAAGATCGCCGGCAACCTGGTGGAGGACGCCGACTCCACCACACTCCTGCCCGGACACAGCGGCCAGGCAGACGACACCGTCACCTGCGAGGTGACAGCTTTCCTGGTCAACCAACCGGAAGCCCAGTCTTCACCCGGCACCGCCGAGGTGACACTCCTCAAGGCCAACCGGCCCCCCTCGGGACATACGGCCAGTATCCACCCATTAAACCCCGAGCCCAGCGACAACCTGATCTGCGTACTCGACAATCCGGCCACGGATCCAGACGAAGGGGACTCCATTTCCTACGGGTACCTTTGGGTCCTGGAAGATGTGGATCAAGGGGGAAACACCTCGCCGTTCCTGGCGATGGCTGCCACCAACTCACTCGATCAGTGGAAGTGCACGGTCACCGCCTACGACGATGCCGGGGCATCGTTGGCCGTGACGTCCAACCCCGTCTACATCGAGTAGTCAGACCACCATCTGCACCCGCTGCCCCACCTGGATCACAAGCTCGTTGTTCCCGGGGAAGGTATCCCCGTCGATGGTGTAGGGAATCGGGTCGGCGGACCGCATCACCAGCCTCTTGCCCAGCTCCATTGAGACCTCTGGATCCTCCATCAACCGGGCTCGGCGCATCGCAGGCAGCAACATCATCAGCCGCGTCACGGTGCAAGCGACTCCCATGACCTCCAGGCATCCAGGGTGCCTGGTGACCCGGGTGAACGGTCGAAACCGCATGCCAATGTTCTCCACCGTACCCGCCATCAGGCACAACCAACTCCGATGGGGCAACAACCGACCATCCAACTCCACCTCCACGGAGATGGGCGCAATCAGTCTCTTGATGAAGCCCCCTCCAATGATTGTCGAGCACACCGCTCGAACCAGCAAGCGAAACGCCTTCCAGGGCGTCGGTTCGGAGCCGCCGTAGTAGACGGTCAACATGCGGGTCACAAATCCATTTCCAAAGAGAAATCCCACGTGATCTTCCACCATGAGCAGGTTCCGCTCCACCACAGCGAGAGGTTCCCCGGCGTGGTACTGGTCGACCAGCTTTCCAAGAAGCCCCTCCGGCCGACCCTTGATGCCCAGGCCTGCTGCCACCGTATTCATTGTGCCGCCGCGCAATAGCGCGATCTTGGGCAGGGGGGTCTCTCCATACACGTGGACAAAGGCCGACAGCACCACGTGCGCCGTTCCGTCTCCGCCGTTGATGGCCAGCACCTCAACCTCCCGCTCCAGGAAGTGTCGGGCAACGCTTTCCAGTGCGTCCAAGTCCTTTGGTGAGTAGATCTGCCCCTCCTCCCCCAACACGTAGGCCAGGTGCTTTGCCAGTCGTGGATCCTGCCGGTTTCTGCGGGATCGCGGATTGGTGATGACGCCAATTCCAGGCATGCATGCCTCCAGGCCAGGGCCACCAATGATACCGTGGGCGCATGCTGGTGCTTGTGACCGCGGCGACCCGCATGCCCGAGGCGCCGCTGGACAGCGATCGGATTCGCCCCCCCCGGCCGGAGGTGTGGACGCCTGCTTCGTACGTGGAAGCCATTCGTTCCGTGGGAGGCACTCCCCTGGTCCTCGCCCCGGGTGGCTCGGAGGAAGAGCGGGCTGCACTTCTCGCCTGCATCGATGCCGTGGTGATCACCGGCGGGCACTTCGACATTCATCCGCAGCACTACGGAAGGGCGGCCACCTCGCGGCTGGACGCCACCGATGCAGCCCGGACCGATATGGAGATCGCGCTTGCCCGGGACTGCATTCGCCTGGAGATCCCGGTGTTGGGAGTGTGTGGGGGATTGCAGGTGTTGGCGGTGGCAAGTGGCGGCACCCTCGTCCAGGACATTCTCACGGAGCACCCGGGCGCTCTCGACCATGAACAACCCACAGATCCCACCGAGCCCTGGCACCCGGTACAGTTGGATGCCGCCAGCCGGTTGGCGTCCATGGGAGAGGTGATTCAAGTGAACTCCACCCACCACCAGGCCGTAGAGGATCCGGGGGAGATGGTGGTGACGGGAAGGGCCCCCGATGGAATTTGCGAGGTGATCGAGCTGCCTTCCCATCGGTTTTGTGTCGGGGTGCAGTGGCATCCAGAGCTCTTGGACCGCACGCCCTACACCGCGCTGGCAGAGGCGATCAAGTGATTCTCTTCCTGTGGTTGGGCTGCCTGGGCACCTCCAGTGGAGAGGATTGCATCTCCCTTTCCACAGCCCCTGAACGAGACCGCTGCCGTTACCAGGAGCTCATGGCGCTGCCCGCAGACCGGGTTGAGGAAGCGTTGGTCCTGGCCCCCACCCTGGAAGACCCCATTGTCCGGGGGGCTGCCATCGTGGGGTGGGTGCAAAAGAACAGCCGATCCCTCTCCCAGCAGGGCGGCGACGCCCTGTGCAACCTCCTCTCAAAGAACTCGGAGCGCACCGCATGCAAGCGGCGATTCTCAGCGGCACACTTGCAGCGTTGACCGCCTGTGTCATGCCGGAGGGTCACGCTCCCCCTGAGGAGCCGACTCCCACCGCGCTCTCCGGCCCGCCCCGTCGAACTGTGGATTGCACAGCCTACAAGGATCTGCCCGACGTGCGCGGGTACTGCCTCATGAAGGTGGCCGCCACAGGCCAGGGACCGGAAGGCGCCCAGGAGGTCTGTGGAGATGCCGGCATCTGGGAGAGCGACTGCCGGAGTGCCTGGTCCACATCCCGGGCCCGGGGGGGCATGACCGATCGCCATGGACGCTGGCACCCCTCGCCCTGGACCACGGTGGATCTGCTGACCGGGTGTGGCGAAAACGAGGACTGCCGATTCGCCATTCTGGACACCCGGCCAGACGACGACGTGGTCCAACAGACGCGGCTCTGCGTGGAGCACGGCGGAAAGTACAGCGATGACTGTGTGGGCCACGCCCTGGATCGGTGGATGAGAACCCTTCCCCAGCCAGAGGAGCTACAGCGTGTCAGTGCAGCACCGAGCGACAACCCGGTGGAGCTGGGGCGCTACCTGGCGATCTCTGTGGCCTGCCTGGGAGTGGGCGAATGCACAGGCCCGGAGGCGGTCCGAAAGGCCTGTGAGAAGAGTGTGGTGAGCATCCAGACCGATGCGCCCTTCTGCGAGAACTGGCGCACCCGCGGGCCTACTCCACTGCCCACGAGCCAACCGGGCCATGGGATTCGATGAGAAGCAGGTCCAGGGTCGGCGCATCTCGAATTCCCACAGCCACCAACGGATGAAACAACAGCTGACGGCTGCGCGTGCCCAGTCGCGCCTCCCGACCGAGGGAGACTTCCAGGGGTCGGTGCCCAGGCATGGTGACCCGCATGTTCGGAGGGGACAGAAAGAACGGTCGAAAGGGCACGCGGACTTCCAGGGGGGTGACCCCCACCGAGTCACCGTTCACGGACAACGCAGCCCCCATGGGGGCACTCTCGACCTGTAGACGAACAGCGCAGCCCGCAGCCAAAAGCACCGAACAACCCAGCGCCACCATGAGGAGGCGGCTCATTGCACCTCGCCGGTGGCCGGCTCAAGCAGATCCAGCACTTCCCGCAGGTTGGAGTAGAAGTCCGCCCGGGTGACTTCCCCCTCCCGGATCTCCGTGCCCGTGATCTCCCCCATGACGCCATAGCGAATCCCCAGGGCCCCTTCGGATCCCTTGCGGATTTCCAGGGGCCGTCCCGCACCGTCATATCGGAACGAGTAGGCATCGCCCTTTCCATCTCGAATCACGTCCACCTTGCCGTTCTGGCCATAGGTCAGGGTCAGGGTCCGGCTCCCCCGGGCAGCGGCTTCCACCAGGTTGCCGAAGTCGTCGTAGGAATAGAGAAAGCGCCGGCCGTCGGAGTACAGCGCCTGCATGATCTTGGACCACTTGGGGTGGTAGGCGTAGCGCACCTTCTTTCCATCCGGGTGCTCCACCCCCACCAGGCGGGCTTGTCGGTCGTATTCGTAGCGGGTGACCTTCCCCTTCGGGCCGCGAACCTCCAAGGGCTTGTCGCAGCACTCGGACAGGAGGGTTTCGGTCTGCCCTCCGCTTTCATCCGTGAACACGTGGCGATGTTCCCCGTCATAGTACCGATGGGTCTTGGTGGCGCCCGACGGACCTGTGATGATCACCTCGTGCCCATCGTCGAACAGGGTGAACCCGTAGCGGGTGATGTCCTTGCCATCCTTGAGGCCGGTGACCCAGTCGCGATCCGTGTCGTAGGTGACCTGGAATCCCTCGCCGTCCGCCTCCCGTGCAGCCGTGAGGTTGTGCAGGTTGTCGTAGGTGTAGGCGAATTGTCTTTCCCCCGGACCCATGACCTTCACCAGGTCCCCCCCTGGGCTGTAGTCATAGGAAACCCGTCCGCCCTGGGTGTCCAAGAGGCCGACAACGCGCCCTTGCCCCCCCCAGGTCAGGGTGATGGTTCCGCCCTGGGAGTGGCTGACCTTGACCAGGCGACCGGTCTTGTCATAGTCCAAGCGCATGCCGCGCTTTCCCGCATCCACAAAGCGGCGCAAACGCCCATCCGAGTCAAACTCGTAGCGCACGCCGTCCGAACGAATGCGCACGTAGGTTCCGTCCTCGCGCTTGGTCAACCGCTCGGTACCGCGGTCAAAGGACAGGTAGGAACCCGGCGTCGCATCGGCCCAGGCGTCCGGAAGGAGAAACCCCGTGTTGGCCCGAAGCACCGGATCCTCCAGGAGCTGGCGAGCCAGATCGTCGTATGTGGTGTCGGACCGCAAGGTCCCCGAGCGTTGGTCCTCCTGGCGGCGCTCAGCAACGATGCGCTCCACGTACCGCACGGTGAGCCGCTCCTTGGGTTCTCCCTCCAGCGTGTAGCGCAGGATGAACCCATCGGAATCCGTGACCAGCACCGAACCATCGGGGCCTTCCTGGCAAACGATGTCCAGGTTGGTCGTCCACCCGTACCCGAACGCGCCCTCTAGATTGGATCGGGAGTTGTAGGTCCTGCTGATCTCCAGGGCGACCCCTGGCTTCTGCACCCGCATGTCGTCATGGCTGTAGTACAGATTCGCATTTCGGAGATTGACCTCCTGGGCGATGACAGGGCTGCCAAGCAACAAGGAAAAGCCGAAAAGGAAAGGCATGATTCTCCTGCGGAGTGGGCATCATACCCCACCGAGAACCAGTTCCAGCCCTTCGGTTCCAGGCCCCACAGGCCCGAGGACCGGACTCTCGAGATCCGCCCCGTCCCGGGTCATGGGATCCCCGTCCAAGTCCAGCCGGGCCCTGAGCCAGACCTCGTCCGGCCAGACCCCTCCAAAGGTGAGGTTTGCATCCCCCATCGAGAAGCTTGATGGCAGTTCCACCACCCCCAGACGCTGCGCTGCAACGGGAGGGCCGCCCCCCTCCTTGGATCGAATGGCTGCCACGTACAGGCTGGCGCCTTCGGGAACGATCGCCCCTTCGGCCAGGCGCACGGTCCCGGCAACCCGAACCTCCGGAGGAGGCGCGTCCAGCCTCTGAAGCATGTCCATTGCCAGGACCCCCATTTCGCCCCCCGGATCCAACTTCTGCGCCCGATCCAGGTGCTCCCGGGCGGCATCCAATTCTCCTGAACGGGCCAGCCCCACGGCCATCCACCAGTGCCCCTCTGCAAACTCCGGTTCGTCGGCGAGCAGCTGTTCCAGGGTCGGCAGTGCGCGGTCCGCCATGTTCACGAGAATCGCCAGGGCAGCGCCATGGGCCACGACCTCTCTTTCCCGGGGCGACACCCGCTGCACGGATTGAAAGTGCTGCATGGCCACCTGCAGGTTTCCCTGGAGGATGGCGTAGTGGGTCAGGGTGTTGAGCGCCGGAACGTCGTGGGGGTTTGCCTGCAGGGCGGCCTGGGCCTCCTGGATGTCCACAGAGATCCTTGTTTCCATCCCACTCTCGGCCATGTCGTCCGGCCGAGGCGTCTCTGCCCCCTGCACCAGGACAAACGCGAGGGCTGCGAAACCCAGCGCACCGGCAAGCCAATAGGGTGCGGTGGAGCGACCCCGTTCCTGCGAGCGCGTCGGTCCGGGCGCCTCCGGGGCCTGTTCAAGCGCCTCCAGAACCTGGACGCCCTGCTCCAGCAAGAGCGCTCGTTGGCGCTGATATTCGGCCTCCCCGAGCCGCTCTGCATGGGAATCCAGCTCCCGAAGGGCCTGCACAACACTGTCTTTCCTGGCCTTCAAGGCAGATTCCCTCTCCGCCCGGCCGGCCCCTCCCCCCTCTCCCTGGATGCGACTTGCAACCAAGAGCCCGACCACAAGCCCGATCAGAAGCACCACCAAAGGTGGCCCCCAGGTGTTCCAGTCAAAGCTCATGAATCCTCTCCCTCTACTTCCGCAAGAAGCTGCTCCAGGTAGGGACTCTGCTCCTCCACCATTGGGGGGGCCGACTCAGGGGGGTGGCGCTTTGAAAGAACCCGGCCCACCGACAACAATCCGCCCCCCAACAAGACCACGGGCCCCAGCCATAGAAGCCAGTTCATCCCCTCGCGAGGAGGCGCGAGCAGCACCCAGTCTCCGTAGCGATCCGTGAAGTAGGCGATCACCTGCGCCTCGGAGTACCCGAGGGACACAAGCTCCCGGATGCGGGCCTGCATGGCCACGGCCGCCTCGCTACGGGACTCCGCGACGTTGAGGCCCTGGCAGACCGGGCACCGCAGGCGGGTGGTGAGGGAATGCACGCGCTCCTTCAGGACCACAGCAGATGGCGCTGGCCCCGCCGGGACCGCCTCCAACCCGGGCACCTCCTCTGCCCCGGCGATGCCCAGAAGGACCATCCAACTCCAAGCAAGGATGCTCATTGAATCGCCTCCACCTGGCGTTGCAACTCAGCCGCCGACAGGGGCTGCGCGAGCTTGTTTACGATGCGTCCCTCCCGATCAATGAAGAAGGTCTCGGGTACGCCCCCGACTCCATAGTCCATGGCGGTTCGTTGACCGGGATCGACCAGGGTGGGATAGGCGCTACCCGCCCGTTCGAGGTACCACTTTGCCTTCTCGGGCGTGTCGCCGTAGAGCACCCCCAGAAAGACAACCCCTGGATTCCGACGGGCCCCTGCCAGGAGGTTCGGGTGCTCCAGAGCACAAGGCTGGCACCACGTGGCCCAGAAATTCAGGACCAGGGGCTTCCCTGCCAGGCTGGCCAGGTCCACGGTCTCCCCATCCAGGGTTGTCAACGCGAATCCAGGCGCCATTCGGCCCTCCAACACAGAGGGAAGGGCATGGGGATCTGTCCCCTTCCAGATCGGTGCAGCCAGCACGCCCACCAGCACGCCAACACCTGCGAGTCCGGAGCCCAACAGCCGCCAGTTCACGCTGCCCTCTCCGACGTTCTTGCCCCAAACCGACGAAGGAGCCCCTCTGGAAAGGCGGCAATTGCGCTTCCAAGCACCATCATCAGGCCCCCGAGCCACAACCAGGCAACCAGGGGTTGAACCACCACCCGCAGGGAGGCGGTGTCGTCCTCATCCACCCTCAGCAGGGACAGGTAGAGGTCCTCCCTCGGCCCACTGTGTACAGCAGGAGAAGGGATTTCGTCTCCCCGCGCCTTGTACCGGTTGAAACGAGGTTCAAGAATGCCCAACTCGGTTCCCCTCCGAGAAGCAGCGAACCGCCCCACCTGTGAGATCCGGTGCGGCTGATCCTGGGTTTCCGCTCCCAGGTAGGTAAGGCTGTACCCCATCACCTCCGTGGCCTCCCCCTTGGTCAGCGTCACGTCCACGTCCTGCCGCCAATGGGCTGCGGATGCCACCGCCACAGCGAGAATCACCACCCCCAGGTGCACCACGTGCCCACCGAAACGGCGGCGGGATCGACGGATGGCGGAAAAAAGCGCCAGTCCCAGAGACTCGCCCCGGGCCGCCATGCGCACCCTGGCCGGCGACCAGATCTCCCTCAAACTGGCCCAGGCAGCAAAAGTAGCAAATGCAAACGTGCCCGCCACCCAGGGACTGCGCACTCCCAGGGCAACGGACAAGACGCCCACCAGGGCAGAAAAGGAAGCCTGCCTCCAGAAGAGAGTGCGGATGCTGCCCTCAGCACGTCCCCAGGGAAGACCCGGACCCACCCCCATCAGGAACAATATGGCCAAACCAATGGGGGCCGACATTGTGTCGAAGTAGGGCTGTCCCACTGAAATCCGCCGCTCGCTGACCGCCTCGACCACCAGTGGGTACAGCGTCCCGAGCAAGACCGTGAAGGTGAAGGCCACAAACAGCAGGTTGTTCAGCAGGAAGCCACCCTCCCGACTCACCGCAGCCTCCATGGGGGTGCCTTCCCCCGACAGCGTGTCCAGGCGGGCGGAGAGCAACACCAACGAGGCGACCAGGACCAAGGCGATGAAAGCAAGAAAGATGGGCCCGATGGGGGACTGGGTGAAGCTGTGTACCGAGTTGAACACCCCGGATCGGGTCATGAAGGTGCCCAGGAGCGTCAGGAGGAAGCTGGAGATCACCAGCACCAGGCTCCACCCGGAGAAAATCCCCTTTCGTGCGGTCACCATGGCCGAATGCAGAAAGGCTGTCGCGGTCAGCCAGGGCATGAAGCTGGCATTCTCCACCGGGTCCCAGGCCCAGTAGCCACCCCACCCCAGCACCTCGTAGCTCCACCACCCCCCCAGGAGGATCCCCAGGGTCAAGAAGCCCCAGACCACCAGGGTCCATTGTCGGAGAAGCTTCATCCACGCCGCATCCAGGCGGCCGGCGAGCAACGCGGCACAGGCCATGGAGAACGGCACGCTCATGCCCACGAACCCCAGGTACAAGGACGGGGGGTGGATGATCATGAGCAGGTGATTCTGCAGCAGTGGGTTGGGCCCCGGACCATCGGTCGGAACCGGTGACACCGGTGCAAACGGATCCGCCACACTTGCCACGAGAAAGGTGAAAAACACAGCAACAGCCATCAACGTCGCCAGGGAGTACGCCACGTGCTGGGGGTGGCTGTTCCGCGTGCTCCGTGCGAATCCAATGGTGTAAAGCCCGAGCACCAACCCCCAGAACAGAATCGACCCCTCCAGAGCACTCCAAAGGGACACGATGGTGATGTGCAGCGGCGTAGACAGGCTGCCGACCTGGGCGACGTAGCCCACGGAAAAGTCATGGTTGATCAGGGCCACTTCCATGAGAAGGGTCGCCGCCACCATGAAAAAGCCGAACGCGTAGGCCAGAATCCGTGTCCAGTCTCCGGCTTTCTTGCTCCCCTTGCGACCCGCCAACATGCCGACCACCGCGCCGCTGGTGGCAGCAGCGAGCCCCATGAGCACGAACCCGCGCCCCAGGAGCGAGATCACATGTCCTCCACCGTCCGGTACACGGACATGGGGTCTCCGGATTCTTCGTCGGGCACCTTGTACTCATTGGAGTGCTTCACCATCAGCCGATCCGACTCGAAGACGTCCCCCAAGCCCATGCGGCCTTCCACCACCACGCCGATTCCCTCCCGGAACATTGCTGGCGGGGCCCCGGTCGCATGCACCGCCACATCCGTGGTGCCATCCGTGGCAAGAAACGTGATCTGCTGCTTCTCCTTGTCCCACTCCAGGGTGCCGTCCTTGACCACTGCGCCCAACCGGATGACCGCACGGAAGTCGGCGCGCGTGGACTTGTCCAGGGCCTCCTTCATTTCCGTGGGGGTCCAGTAGTAGACCAGGTTTCCCCGGGCGAAGAAGTACAGGCCGCCCAGCGCACCCAGGCAGATCACCAGGACTGCGCCCAGCGCCCAGCGGCGGGTGGCTTCCGGGGTCATGGCAGACTCCGGTACCGGATCACCAGGGAAATGCCGTAGGCCAGCAAGCCACCCCAGGTGATGCCGTAGGCTGCCCAGACGAAGGCCATTCCTCCCTCGATGACGCCGATCATTCCTCACCTCCCACCGAATCCAGGTCCAGAGGCGCAGGTGCCAGGGGCAGGTCCGGCGCATCATCTTCCAGGGCAAGTCTCGCCTCGGCGATGCGGCGCCGGAACCCGATGAAACCCACGGAAAGGAAGAGCATGCCAAAAGCCGCCATGCGAAGGGGAAGGTGCATGGTCTGGTCCACCGTTTCCGGGGAGGACTGCATCTGGTGCAGGCTGTTCCACCACTTCACGGACATGTAGACCACCGGGACATCGACGAAAGCAATGATCGTCGCGATGGCGGTGACCACAGCCCGGCGAGAGGGGGGCTGGATCATGGATCGAAGCACCATGACCCCCACAAAGGAGACCAACATCACGGCGGTCGTGGTGAGGCGGGGATCCCAGGTCCACCAAACCCCCCAGGTGGGCCTCGCCCAGATGGAGCCCTGGATCAGCACCAGACCGTTGAGCAGGAGCCCCACCTCCACGCAGGCCTCCAGGCGGGCATCCCAGATGCGTCGACCGGTCCAAAGAGAGGGAATTGCAGCCAAAAAGGCCCACAAGTAGACCACCAGGGCCAACCAGGCGGTGGGCACGTGCACGTAGAGAATGCGGTAGACATCCCCCATGGTGGCTTCCGCCGGCGCAACGAACAGACCCTGGTAGTGGGCCACCGCCAGCAGCAAGACCCCCAATCCAGTCCAGGCAGCTGGCGCCTTCAACGACGCACGTTCCTGGCTCATGCCTCCACCCCCCGGGCAAAGAGAAGCCCACAAAGGCTCCAGTAGATGAGGTCGAAACAGACCTGAACCGCCAACCAAACGGAGAGTTGTCCCATGGGATCCCCCTCCAGCAAGAGACTGGTGGCCTTGACCGCAGCCAGAACGGCCGGCACCACCAGGGGAAACAAAAGGACCGGCAACATAAGCTGTTGGGCTGCAATGCGGGCTGTCAGCGCGGAATAGAGGGTGCCAGGAGCTGCAAATCCCGCTGCACCCAGCACCAGGACTGCAAACAGACCGCCCCAGGATCCGGCAGGCGAGAGGTCAAAGAGAATCGCCGCAACCGGCAGGGCGAACAACCCCATCGCGACAATGAGAAGGGTGTTGGCCAAGGCCTTTCCATAGAACAAGGCGGCGGGCGAGACCGGCACCAGCAGCAGTCCCTCCAGAGCGCCCTCCTCCGTTTCAATCCGGAAGGACTGCACCAACAAGAGGGTGGAAACACAGAGGACCGAAAGCCACACATAGGCGGCTGCATGGCGCCTGAGCGCCACCGAGTCCGGACCCACCGCAAAAGAAAACAGCAGCAGAAACGTCAGGGCGTAGCAACACAAGCCGATCAGCCGAGACTTCCCACGCCACTCAATCAACAAGTCCTTGCGGAGGATGGCCACCATTTGGCTCATGACACCCGCCCATGCAGCAGGCCCCACGCCTGGATCACGGAAGATGCGGGACCGATCCACCTTGGCTGCCCCTCGTGCAGCAACAGGGCGCTCCGACAATGCAGAGCAGCCCGACCCACCAGGTGGGAGGCCACCAGGACTGTGGCGCCCTCTTCGGACAGCTGCCGAATGATTCCGTCTACCAGGTCGAAACCCTCCGGATCCAGCTGTCCGTAGGGCTCATCCAGCAGAACGAGCTTTGGTTTCTGGGCCAGGAGGCGGGCAAACGACAGGCGCTTTCGCATGCCCGCCGAGTAGGTGCGCACAGGATCGGGGCGCTCCTCGAGCCCCACCCGCGCCAGCCAGCGGGAGCTCTCGTTTTCTACCCCCATCAAGCTGGCCAGAATCGCCAGGTTCTCCGACGCCGAGAGGTCGTCGTAGAGACCAGACGCATGGGACAAAACCCCCAGCTCCGCCCGAATGCGAAACAAATCCCGGTGAGGATCCAGCCCGAAGAGCTTCAACTCGCCCTGCGTCGCAGTCAGGGCAGTGCCGACCAGGCGCAGCAAAGTGGTCTTTCCGCTCCCGTTGGCCCCCACCACCAGGAAGCTCTCTCCTTCCGGCAGGTCCAGGTCCACATCCGCAAGGGCCCATCGACGACCGAATCGACGAGAGAGACCGCGGGCCTGGACGACGGGTTGTGCCATGGCCGGGCCATCTAACCCGGATACTTCATCAGGCTTCGTAGCGAGGGCCCGAAGTGCGCTAGCGAGGCGGGTTCTTGCGGAACGAAACGGGCGACGGCGTGCTGAAGCACGCCGAGATCGGGGCGGTTCGCAAGGGGCCGCCGCAGCAAGCAATTCGGGCCCGCCAGCTGGAGCGCAGCGTAAGCCGGCGAAAGCCCCTGCCGCAGGCGGGGGACCGTAGGGTAGAACGGCTGGTGAAGTGTCCGGGTTAACCCGGCGGCGCCATGGATTGCCGGTCAACCGGCCTGGGCTTGCGCCACGGCCATGCGCCGGACCGTGTCTCGCACCTCTCGTTGGGTGCCCAGATACACCTCCCGGGTGCCCATCAAGCGGTCGACCCAGTCGGTGGTGACCCCGTAGTTCATGTCCTGGTTCGGTCCCATGTGGTGATCGTAGTGCCAGGGCAGATTCTCCCGACACCACATAGGGTCCAGGTGGGAATAAGCAAACCCAAGCGAAACCCCAATCACGGCCAAATCCTCAGAAACTGACGTCGCCGTCACCGCTGAGAACAGCTCAAACATGACATCGCTGTCACTTTCTATAGTGCCCCGCCAGCACCCCGTCCGCCACTAAATATGACGACTTCGTCATTATTTTCTTCCCCCACATCATCCCTTGACATGACGAGGCCGTCACTTGTCGTGAGATCTCCCCTCCCAACAGGCGCTCCGGGCGGAAGTCCCGTCCCGGACCCAGAACCTAAAACGGGATGTCTTCGTCGCCCTGGTAGGGCATGTTCCCACCGTTGTTGGCGGGGGCAGCGGGCGCGGGTGCGGGTGCGGGTGCGGCTGCAACGGGAGCCGGTGCGGCCTGCTGCTGTCCGTAGCTGGGGGCGCCATATCCGGCGGTGCTGCCTGCGGAGTCGCCGCGTCCACCGAGGAAACGGATGTTGTCCGCAACGATCTCGGTGCTGTAACGATCCACGCCTTCCTTGGTCTGCCATTTGCGGGTTTGAAGGCGGCCTTCCACGAAGAGCTGCTTGCCCTTGCGGCAGTATTGGGCCACGTTTTCCGCGGTGCGGCCAAAGGCCACCACAGAGTGCCACTCGGTGTGGTCGTTCCAGTTGCCGTCCCGATCCTTGCGTCGATCGGTGGTTGCGAGGCGAAGATTGGCCACGGAAGTACCGCTGGCGGTAGACCGCATTTCTGGATCTTGTCCGAGATTGCCGATGAGAAGGACTTTGTTGACCATAATTGCTCCCAGGGAGGGAATGAGGTGGGGAAGGATGTCGTGCCAGACGAGATGTGTGTAAGCCGAATTGGCGGAACCGTCTCGTGATTCAATCCTATCCCCTGCATGCGCCAGAATTTGTCCGGCCAACCAGGAAAATTCGACCCCAGGGCACCCGTCCCGCAGGTGGCAACCCCGGCCATTTCCGCGGGTTATGAGGGCGGTATGGGTGCTCATCACGATCACGATCACGGCCCGGGACATGGCCACGGCGCCCCGTCTTCCCTGCTGACCAAGGCCCTTTGGATCACGCTGATCTACATGGCAGTGGAGGTCGCGGGGGGACTTTGGACCGGCTCTCTCGCTTTGCTGGCGGATGCAGCCCACATGCTGTCCGATGCGGGCGCTCTGGCCATTGCAGTGGCAGCAGCCCGCATTTCAGAGCGGCCGCCGGATGCTCGGCAGACCATGGGCTACGCACGAGCTGAGGTCATGGGGGCAGGGGTGAACGCCGCAGCCCTGGCGATTCTGGGTGTCTGGGTGGGAGTCGAAGGCGTTCAGCGCCTCTTTGCCCATCCCCATGTCATCGCCGCCCCGATGATGGTGGTCGCCGGCATCGGGTTGGCGGTCAACCTGGGCATTGCAAGAATGCTCTTTTCACATGCTCACAACCTCAACACGCGGGCAGCCCTGCTCCACGTGCTGGGGGACGCCCTGGGCAGTGTGGGTGCCCTGACAGCGGGGGCGGTGATTCTTTGGAAAGGCTGGTTCTGGGCCGATGCGGCTGCATCCCTCTTTATCTCCTGCATCCTGCTCTTTGGGGGCATTCGGATGCTGCGCGAGGTGAGCGGTGTGCTCATGCAGGCAGCCCCGAGGGGCGTGGATGTGGCTGCCCTGGACGGGGTGATTGGGTCCACCCCTGGTGTGCAATCCGTGCACGATCTGCACGTGTGGTCCCTCCGACCCGGCCAGGATGTCCTCACAGTCCACGTGGTGCTGGCGAACGCGCGAGACGCCGTGGAGGTTTGCGGCGCCGTGCAAGCGAGACTGCAGCAGGAGCTTCCCAGCGCCCATGTGACCGTGCAGGCCGAACCGGGAGACACCTACTGCGGTTGATGGGCACTCCCGCCCCCCGTAGGATGGAGCATCGCCTCCCAGGTGCCATGACCACTCCCTCCCAAGGCTCGCTCGCCAACACGCCCTTTCTTGAGGTGATCTGCGGACTCCACAAGGAAGAACGCACCGGCCTGCTGACCATCTCCGACGGCCACTCGGATCGAACGTTCCACCTGCGGGCGGGCGCCCTGGTGGCCAGCGGCGGCGGGGGCGAGAGCGAGTCCATGGACGCCCTGTCCAAGAGCCTTCCGGATGCCCCGGATTCCCAACTCAAGGAACTGCAGCGCACCCTCCGCATTCTCAATTGCACAAACCTCACCATCGGGTCCTGGCAGTTCCTCGACGACGCCACCCCCGGTGAGGAGTCTCCCAGCGACCTCGCCACCACCTGCTGGAAGGCTGTAGAACGAAAGCTGAACGCCGAAAACATCCGCCCACGCCTTGCAGAAGCCATGGAGTCCTTTCCCACCACGCAGGGCGCCCTGGTGTCCGTGGGCAGCCTCCCTGTGCCAGAACCCCTGCGCAGCTTCCTCTCCACCATTGATGGACAGCGAACCCTGTCCGAGATTCTCGACTTTGCCCCGCTTGATCCCGACGAGGCAGCTCGCGCCTTGTACTTTGGGCAGCTGGTGGGGGCGATTCAGGTCCTTCAGGAGGGCCGGAACGTGGAAATCACCACCCGGAATGCCGGCGCAGCCCCGGAAGCCATCGATGCCACCCCCTCATCCCTGGAGACGCCGGATGCGCCACCCCCTGCCGACGATGTCCTGAACATCGCCAACCTCATCGCCGACGAGGTGGGAGGCCCCGTGGTGGTTTCCCAGGCGGGAGCCGACCCATCCGATCTCTCCGAAGATCCTGAAATGCGCCAACTCCAGGAAACCCTGCACCGCTTGGAGGCAGCCGAAAACGCCTTCCAGGTGCTTGGCGTGGAATGGGATGCGGACGACACCACCTACCGCACGACCTACTTCGAGCTGGCACGCGCCTACCACCCGGATGCCTGGGCCGACAAGTCCCCCGAGCAGGTGGAAGCAGCGGATCGCATCTTTGCCGTCATCAGCACCGCCTGGCAGGACGTCGGCGAACCCGACGCGCGAAAGGCGTATGTGGACAAGGTGATCCACGGAATCCAGGATGAAAACGAGCTCGCAATGGAGCGGGTGAAGGAGATCCTCAAGGCCGAGGCGAGTTTCGACAAGGCGGTGGCGCACTTTCGGGCCGGCCGCATCGTGCAGGCCCATGAAATCCTGCAGGACTGTGTAGCGCAGGTCCCCGATGCTCCCGAATTCCGCGCCTACCTGGGCTACACCACGTGGAAGCTGAACGAGGAGCGGGATCCGGAGGCAGCCCAGAAGGGCGAGGACATGCTCAAGGCCGCCATGGAGAATTCGGTCAAGTTGGACAACGGCTGGGTGCTGCTGGGCCTGGTCTACAAGGCCAAGAACCTGCCGGACATGGCCAAGATGGCCTTTGTGAAGGCCCTCAAGATCAATCCCAGCAACGAATTCGCCGTGCGAGAGATGAAGCGCCTCTCCCGGGACAAGAAGGAGACCAGCTCCGGCGGTGGCCTCATGGGGATCTTCAGGAGGAAAAAGACGTAGATGCCCTCACACCACGGCCGGGTCGGCGTCCTGGGCTACGGTCGCTTTGGAAGCGCCCTCTGCGATCTGCTCGAGGAGGCAGCCTTCCCTGTCGCCGCCTGGGATCCCCTCGTGGAAGTTCCCGCGAATCGCTCGCTCGGTGGGGTCCGGGACGTGGTGGAAGGGTCGCGCTTTCTGCTTCTGGCAACCCCGGTGGAAGCTCAGCGAAGCACCCTGGAGAACATCCGACCCCTCCTGACCCCCAACCAGGTGGTGCTCGACGTTGGATCCGTGAAGGTGCTGCCCGAGAGATGGATGGCCGAGGTGCTCGGAGACGAGATTCCCTGGATTGCCACCCACCCGCTTTTCGGGCCGGACAGCCTGGCGAGGGGGGAGCGTCCCCTTCGGGTGGTGGTGGTTCCCAGCACCCGGCACCCGGCTGCCCTCCAAGCGGTGCTGGCGTTCTTCGCGCGCCTCGGTTGTACGGTGATTCAGCAAGAAGCCGAGGCCCACGACCGGGCCATGGCGGAGGCGCACGCCCTTGGCTTCTTCATCGCCAAGGGACTGCTGGACTCGGGGGTGACCTTTGAATCGGACATCGTCCCTCCCTCCGCACAGGGCCTCGCCAGGCTGATCCATGCCGTGCGGGTGGATGCGGGTCATCTCCTGGGGACGCTCCACCGCGAGAACCCCTTTGCTTCCCAGTGTCGCAAGGACCTTGTCGAGGCGCTGACCGCCCTCGATGAAGCCCTGGATCACGACTCTCCCGGGTCGCTACCGGAGGGACTGGAAGTCCCCGACCTCGGTGAGCGGTCTCCGGATCTCCAGGCAGCGCGCGAGCTCATCGACCAGGTAGACCGAGAGTTGCTCGGCCTGCTGGCCCAGCGGGCACATCTCTCCCGGAGAGCCGGGGAGGCAAAGGAGGCGATGGGCGCAAGCATCCGAGACCCCAAGCGCGAAACAGACATGCGCGACGAGCGACGGCGCTGGGCCGTCGAGTGCGGACTCGATCCCGAGGGGGCAGATGGAGTCTTTTCCGCCATCCTCCGAGCCTCACGCGCACTGCAGACGACCGACTGAAGACAACGCCGGGCTGAGGAATCCCCGCTGGGTGCGGGCGAGGCGTTTCGCTCCCTGGGCGGTCCAGGTTGGAAGGGGATGCCCCCCCGTTTCTGGCGCACCCGCCTCCCGATCCGGACCAAAGTCCCATCCGCACCGTGCGGATGCCCGAATTGTCCGCCCACCTCC